>NZ_BAAGVO010000005.1:0-711450 GCF_054780835.1 Chitinimonas naiadis
GGCTTCGCCACCGAACTTCTTCGACAGAATGGTGGTGATCGCGGCGGTCAGCGTGGTCTTACCATGGTCAACGTGACCAATCGTACCAACGTTTACGTGCGGCTTGGTCCGCTCGAATTTCTCTTTTGCCATTTTGGAGTCCTTGATTGCGAATAGAAACGTATCAAGCGATGGTGCCCATGGGCAGATTCGAACTGCCGACCTCTCCCTTACCAAGGGAGTGCTCTACCCCTGAGCTACATGGGCATTCCATACAAAACAGATGGAGCGGGTGAAGGGAATCGAACCCTCGTCGTAAGCTTGGAAGGCTTCTGCTCTACCATTGAGCTACACCCGCACGACAGGACTTCGAACCACTTGCCGCACGGCGCCTTGCAACGCCGCACAAACAAACCTGCTACTTCAATTCTGGTGGAGGGGGAAGGATTCGAACCTTCGAAGGCAGAGCCGTCAGATTTACAGTCTGATCCCTTTGACCGCTCGGGAACCCCTCCTGAATGAGCCGCGCATTATGGAGATACTCCCCCACCCTGTCAAACCCCTTCGTGAAATATTTCGCAGCAACAGCGTGTTTTCCACCCCAAACCGCGCCTGGCAGCGCCTTGCAGCCCCACCAACCCAGTCGCGCAATGACAACACATCGCCCATCTTATCAATCGCTTAGCAAGCGATCGACTTGGCAAACACGGCCACACCGTCCCACAAAAAAGTTTTTTCATAGGCCGGCAAAATAATTGCGGCCAGCCCTATAAATAGCGGAGGGCTGAACACCCATGTGCCAGCCCTCCGTCCTACCCTGCAGCGCGAAACACCATATCTTATATGACTTGCGCAGCCAGTCCGCCTACTCACCGCCCAATAGCCGTCGCTCGGCGCGAGCCAGCAGCTCCGGCGCCCCCAGCAACACCAGCACATCGCCCGCCGCCAGCACCTCATCGTCGCCCGGCTCGTCGATACGCGTCCCACCCCGGCGCAAGGTCTTCAGCATGACCCCCAGCTCCGGCAACCCCATTTCCTGCAAGGGACGGCCCACCGCCGCCGCCTTGGCGTCGAGTTGCAGCGAATGCAGCCGGGGCTGCGCCTGTTCGTCCAGGCTCTCATCACTGGCGCCACGGAAAAACCCCTTGAACAGGCTGTAGCGCTCCTCCCTCGCCCCGCGTATATGCCGCAACACCCGGTTCAGCGGCACGCCCAGCAGCATCATGGCGTGGGAGGCCAGCATCAGACTGCCCTCCATGATCTCCGCCACCACCTCGTCGGCGCCGGCATTGCGCAGTCGTTCTATATCGCTATCGTCCCACGTACGGACGATAACCGGCAGGTCCGGCCGCTCGGCACGGACCACGCTCAGTATCTTCAGTGCGGACGGCGTATCGTCATAGGTCACGATCAGCGCCCGGGCGCGGCTCAGACCGGCCGACATCAGCACCTCTCGCCGTGTCGCATCGCCAAACGACACATTCTCACCCGCCACCGCCGCCTCCTTGACACGCTCCGGGTCCAGGTCCAGCGCATAGATACTGATGTCTTCCTTCTGCAGCACCCGGGCCAGCGCCTGGCCACTGCGGCCATAGCCACAGAGGATCACATGGTCCGAGGTCGACATGGTCTTCGCCGCCAGCTGCGTCAGCCGCATGGCCTGCAACATCCAGTCCGAGGCAATGAAGCGCCGCACCACTGCGTCCGAATTCTGGATCAGGAACGGCGCCGCCAGCATGGACAACAGAATGGCCGCCAATGCCACCTGCTCGGCCGCCACCGGCAGCAAGTGCGAACTAGCCGCCAGGGTCAGCAGCACGAAGCCGAATTCACCGCCCTGACCCACCGCCATCCCGGTACGCACGGCCGTACCGGCGCTGCGGCCGAACAAGCGGGTCAGGCCGGCGATCACCGCCGCCTTGCCCACGGTCAGGAACAGGCACACCAGCAGCACCGCCCACAGCTGCTGCCAGACCGCCAGCAGGTTCAGCCGCATCCCCACCGTCACAAAGAACAAACCCAGCAGCAGGTCTCGGAATGGCCGGATATCCTCCTCCACCTGGTGCCGGTATTCGGTTTCCGCGATCAGCATGCCCGCCAGGAAGGCCCCCAGGGCCAGGCTCAGGCCCGCCTGGGCCGTCGCATAGGCGATACCCAACGTGACCAGCAGCACGTTCAGCACGAACAGCTCGGTCGAGCGCCCCTTGGCCACCAGATGAAACAGCGGCCGCAACAGGCGCGGGCCAAAGTAAAGCAGGATCACCAGCGTCAGCGCGATCTTCAGCACCGCCCAGCCCACCACGACCCACAGGCTGTCCGTCGCCTGCCCCAACGCCGGAATGATGATCAACAGCGGTACCACGGCCAGGTCCTGCATCAGCAGGATGCCGATCGCGTGCTGCCCGTGCGGCGAATTGACCTCCACCCGTTCCGCCAGCAGCTTGCTGACGATCGCGGTCGACGACATCGCCAGCGCACCACCCAGCGCCAGGCCAGCCTGCCACGGCAGACCGACGAGCATCGCGGCGCCCAGCACCAGCAGCAGGCAGGAAACCACCTGAGCCGAGCCGAGTCCGAATACCACCGTCCGCATGGCATTGAGCTTGGGCAGGCTGAACTCCAGCCCCAGGCTGAACATCAGGAATACCACACCATACTCGGCCAGCTCGCTGGCCTCCCCCGAGGAAGCAATCAGGCCCAGCGCATGCGGGCCGATGGCAATCCCGACCACCAGATAACCCAGCATGGCCGGCAATTGGATGCGGCGACACAGCGTCACCACGGCAACCGCAGCAGCGAGCAGGAGCAGGACAGTTTCCAGTGCGTGATGGTGCATGACTTCAATCAGGATGATGGATGCAGGGATTATACGAACAAGCAGCGACGGGACGAGGAACGGCGCATCCCTTATACTTCTATCTTATGACTGCACAAAGCATACCTACTGCGCAGGATCTGCTCGATCTTGCCCGCGAAGTCCTGACGATCGAAGCCGACGCGATCCGTGGCGTCGCCGAGCGGCTGGATGAATCCTTCCTGGCTGCGCACGCGCTGATGCTCGCCTGCCAGGGTCGCGTGGTGGTCACCGGCATCGGCAAATCCGGCCATATCGGCCGCAAGCTCGCCGCCACCCTCGCCTCGACCGGCACCCCAGCTTTCTTCATGCATCCGGCCGAGGCCGCCCACGGCGATCTCGGCATGATCACCGGCGACGACATCGTCCTGGCCCTGTCCTACTCGGGCGCAGCGGAAGAACTGGTGTCCCTGCTGCCCGCCATCAAGCGGCGCGGCGCCAAGATCGTCGCCATGTCCGGCAACCCGGAGTCCGCGCTGGCGCTGGCGGCCGACATCCATCTCAACGCCCGCGTCGAGAAGGAAGCCTGCCCGCTCAACCTGGCCCCGACCGCCAGCACGACCGCCACGCTGGCGCTCGGCGACGCGCTCGCAGTCAGCCTCCTGGAAGCGCGCGGCTTCAGTCGTGACGATTTCGCCCTGTCGCACCCGGGCGGCAGCCTGGGCCGTAAACTGCTGATCCATGTCCGCGACGTCATGCACCAGGGTGAGGCGCTGGCCGTGGTCGACCGCAACGCCAGCGTGCGCGATGCGCTGTTCGAGATCACCCGCAAGGGCCTGGGCCTGACAGCCGTGGTCGATGAACAAGGCGAGCTGCTCGGCGTCTTCACCGATGGCGACCTGCGTCGTGCCATGGATCAGGACATCGACCTGAAGTCAGCCCGGATAGAATCCGTGATGACCCGCAACCCAAAGACCATCGAAGCCGGCAAGCTGGCGGTGGAAGCCGTCCAGATGATGGAAAAATCCAAGGTCTATGTATTGTTGGTGAAGGAAGATGGCAGGCTCGCCGGCGCCATCCGCATGCATGACCTGCTGCAGGCCGGTGTGGTCTGATCCGTAACCGATAAGCAACAAGAAGCATTAAGCAAGGAATAAACAGTGCTGGAACGAGCTCAACCCGTACGTTTGATGATCTTCGATGTCGACGGCGTCATGACCGACGGCGGTCTGTACTTCACCGATGCCGGCGAAGAGATCAAGGCCTTCAACTCACTCGATGGCCACGGCCTCAAGATGCTCGCCGAAACCGGTGTCCAGTCGGCCATCATCACCGGCCGCAAGTCGCGCCTGGTGGAGCACCGCGCCCGCAACCTCGGTATCCAGCACCTGATCCAGGGCTCGCACGACAAGCTCGCCTCCTACGAGCAGCTGCTGGTCGATACCGGCTTCACCGCCGAGCAATGCGGCTATATGGGCGATGACGTCATCGACCTGCCGGTCATGCGCCGCGTCAGCTTTGCCGTGGCGGTGCCCGACTCGCCCACCCTGGTCCGGCAGCATGCCCATTACGTTACCGGCGCACGGGGTGGCCACGGCGCCGTACGCGAAGCCTGCGAAGTCATCATGCAGGCCCAGGGCACCTTTGACGCACTCATGGCGCACTATCTCCGGTGAGCATGCTGCCTGATCGCGCTGCCCGCGCCCTCCCCCTGCTGCTGCTCGGCCTCCTGGCCGGGCTTGCGCTGCTGCTCGACCGCGCCACCAACCTGCCCTTCTTTGCGCCCGGCATGGCCGGCAACGAGCCGGACCTGAAGATCAAGCGCTTCGTCGCAACCGGCTTCGGCCCCGAAGGCAAGCCGCTTTATGTATTGACTGCGGATGCCATGCAGCACTACCCGCAGGACGACCGCTCCGAACTCACCCACGCCAAGCTGGTTCGTACTTTGCCCGACCAGCCGGTCCTGAACGTGACCGCTACTGAGGCCACGGTCAGCGAGAGTGGCGACAAGATCGAATTTGACAAGGACGTGGTCATGCAGCGCGAACCGGCTGCCGACCTCGCCGCCATGACGCTGACCACCAGCCGCCTGTCCCTTGATACCGTCAAGGGCCTGGCCAACTCGGACGCCCCGGCCGTTATGGTCAGCGATGGCGACCGGGTGCAATCCACCGGCTTCGATTACGATCATACGAACGCGCGCCTCAAGCTGCGCTCCAAAGTGAGCATCAACTATGCCCCGCCGAAACGCTAAGATTGCCCTGCAAATGGCAGAGACTCATATCGACAACGCCTCGACCGGCAAAGCCGGTCGCTTGGACATCCCAGCTCAGCCACCGGAATCGCGTTTCGCTGATCTATCCCTCTCCCCCCGCCCTCGCCGCCGCGAGGGTGCCTCGCTGACGCTCTTAGGCGGCATCTTCGGGCGCTGGGTAGGTCTTTTGGCTGGCCTCGCCGTGCTGCCGCTGCTGGCGTACGCCGAGCTCGCCGACAGCTACAAGCCCATCCATGTCGACGCCGGCCGCGTGTCGCAGGACCAGAAAGCCGGTCGCGCCATTCTGGAAGGGGGCGTCAAGCTGACCCAGGGCACGCTGTCACTCGATGCCGACAACGCCGTCATGCAGGAGATGCCCAACGGTGAGCGCGTCGTCCACGCCGAGGGCCGGCAGGTCAAATTCCGGCAGAAGATGGAAGGCCAGAACGTCTGGCTGGAAGCCCGCGCCGACAAGCTCGACTACGACAGCAAGACAGGCGAGGTCAAACTGCGCGGCAATGCCTGGGTCAAGAAGGGTGAGGACGAAAGCACCGGCGCACTGATGACCTACAACTCGGTGACCGAGCAGTTCCAGGCCGAGGGCGCGCCCGCTACCGCCACCAACGACGGCCGCGTCCGCATGGTGATCCAGCCCAAGAAGAAGGCGCCGGAGGTCGAAGCCAAGCCATGACCTCCCGCCTCTCCGCCCAGCACCTGCAAAAACGCTACAAGACCCGCACCGTCGTGCGCGACGTGTCCATGCACGTCGATGCCGGTGAGGTCGTGGGTCTGCTCGGCCCGAACGGCGCCGGCAAGACCACCAGCTTCTACATGATCGTGGGCCTCGTTGCCCTCAATGGCGGCAAGATCTTCCTCGACGATGCCGAGATCACCCATCGTCCAATCCATGAACGCGCCCGCCTGGGCCTGGGCTACCTGCCGCAGGAAGCCTCGATCTTCCGTCGCATGACGGTGGCCGAGAACGTGCGTGCCATCCTCGAACTGCATGAATCCAGCAGCGACGCGGTCGAACATCGCCTGGACGAGCTGCTGCGCGAGCTCAATATCGCCCACCTGCGTGACAGCAGCGCCCTGTCGCTGTCCGGTGGCGAACGCCGCCGTTGCGAGATCGCCCGGGCGCTGGCCGCCAATCCCCGCTTCATCCTTCTGGACGAACCCTTCGCCGGTGTCGACCCGATCGCGGTGATGGATATCCAGAAAATTATCCGTTTCCTGAAAGAGAGACAGATCGGCGTACTGATTACCGATCACAATGTGCGGGAAACCCTGGGCATCTGCGACCGCGCCTACATCATCAACGAGGGCAGCGTGCTGGCCTCGGGGACGGCCGAAGAGATCGTCTATAACGACAACGTTCGCCGCGTGTACCTCGGCGAGCACTTCAGGCTGTAAGCCGACCTACAGAAACGCGGCATGAAACAGTCCCTCCAGCTCAAAGTCTCGCAGTCCCTGACGCTCACCCCGCAGCTTCAGCAGTCGATCAAACTGCTGCAGCTCTCCACGCTTGACCTCAACCAGGAGATCGAGCGCTTCCTGCAAGACAATCCCATGCTGGAACGGGAGGACGAGAACGAGCCGGAGATTCACCCGGTACGCGAGGATGGCACTCCGGTCGAACTGCCCAACAGCAGCCCGACACTGGATGAAGCCCCGGCAGCCGAGCCGACCGAGCCCGACTTCGACATGGACGACGCGCTCGGCGACAACTACTGGAATGAAGCCAGCGGCAGCGGCAAGGGTCGCGACGACGATGACGAATTCGACCCTCAGGCCAACGTCGCGCGCATCTCCACCCTGCGCGAGCACCTGCTGGAACAGTTGGGCCTGCTGCCACTGAGCCCGCGCGATCACGCCGTCGCCAACCTGATCATCGACGCGCTCGACGACCATGGCTACCTCGGCCTGAGCCTGGAAGAAATCTTCGAGCTGATCCCGCTGGAACTGCGCGAACAACTGGAACTGGAACTGGAAGAACTGCAGATTGGCTGGCAGTTGATCCGACAACTGGAACCTTGTGGCGTGGCAGCGGTCGATCTTAAAGACTGCCTGGCTTTGCAGCTCAAGCAGTTGATGGCCCATGAACCGGCTAGCGGATTGGCCCTCATGATCGTTGCTGACCATCTCGATTTATTGGCCAACAAGGACTACAGTAAGCTTAAGAGAACGCTGAAATGCGACGACGAAACCCTGAAGGCGGCCCAGACGCTGATACAGCGCCTGAACCCGCGGCCAGGGGCCGTGTTTGGCGAAACGGATACGCGTTATGTGGTAGCCGATGTGACGGTCAAGAAGCTCCGGCAGGGCTGGACGGTACAGCTCAACGAAGCGGCGATGCCCAAGCTCAAGGTCAACCAGCTGTACGCCAATCTACTCCGGCAGCAACGCGAGAACGGCGCGGGGCTGTCTGGACAGCTGCAGGAAGCCAAATGGCTGATCAAGAACGTCCAGCAACGCTTCGATACCATCCTCAGGGTGGCGCAGGCGATCGTGGAGAAGCAACAACGCTTCTTCGAGCACGGCGAGGTGGCCATGCGGCCGCTGGTGCTGCGCGACATCGCCGAGGAACTGGATCTGCACGAATCGACCATTTCCCGCGTCACCACCCAGAAGTACATGCTTACGCCGCGAGGCATCTATGAGTTCAAATATTTCTTTGGCAGTCATGTCGATACCGACTCCGGCGGGGAATGCTCCGCCATCGCCATCAAGGCCCTGATCAAACAACTGATCCAGAGCGAAGACCCGAAAAAACCGCTTAGCGACAGCACGATTGCCGAGGTACTCGGCAAGCAGGGCATCAACGTTGCCCGCCGTACCGTCGCCAAGTACCGTGAAGCCATGCAAATCCCTCCCGTGAACCAACGAAAGTCCCTGTAGCCGCCTTGCAGTTCGGCGGCGTCCTTAACACAAGGAGAGTCGTATGAACCTGACCATCAGTGGGCACCACCTCGACGTAACCCCAGCCATCCGCGAATATGTGGAGACCAAGCTGGAAAGGGTGACGCGCCATTTCGATCATGTGATCGACATGGGCGTGACACTCAGCGTCGACAAGCTGCAGCAGAAGATCGAAGTCAATGTCCATCTGCGCGGCAAGGATATACACGTGGAAGCCACCGAGCCCGATATGTACGCCGCCATCGACCTGGTGGCCGACAAGCTGGATCGGCAGGTGTTGAAGCACAAGGAAAAGCGTTACGGTGATCGCCACAGTGATGCAATGAAGTATCAAACCGGCCCGGAAAGCCAGGAAAGCGCACAACCCGCCGCCTGACGTCGGCACAGTTATAGCGAGAGGGAACGGGAACGGTACAGGGACACCGTTCCCGTTTTCGTTGTACACGGTACAAACTCACAGCAGACTGGATCTTCAGTGCCACACCCGGCCCAGCCGGGTGCTAACCGGCGGTCGATGTTCACACGCGCATTTGCTTTCTTATCACCCCATCCCCTCGCCCTTGCCGCCGCAAGGGAGCCTCGCTGACGCTCGTCAGTGACTTGAATCCGTAGGGTAGAAAGCGTAGCGCCTTCCGCCAGGCGCACGCTCAACGAAGCGCCCTCCATCAGGCAAAGCGACCAGCGGTAGGGCGCAATCCCCGAAGGGCATTGCGCCGTATGGTTCCTGTAGCTTTAACAACAGCACGGCGCCCTTCCCCTGCCTAAAGCGCTCGCCCCACAAGGCATCGCTCGATCTGTGGCGCTTCACCCACGGCCTGTCAGGTTTTACTAAGCAATATCTGCTTACTCGCCTTGTCGCCACAACTGGCCGGCGTACAATGGCGGCCTATTTCTGTACAGCACACCCATGGCCTCGATTGCCTCCATCCTGCCTCTGAGCAATGTATTCCTCGATCTGGACCTGACCAGCAAGAAGCGCCTGTTTGAACAGGCGGGTCTGCTGTTCGAGAACAGTCACGGCATCGCGCGCAGCGCCATCTTCGATGCCCTGTTCGCCCGCGAGAAACTCGGCTCGACCGGCCTGGGTCAGTGCGTCGCCATTCCGCACGGCCGGATCAAAGGGCTCAAGGAAGCAGTCGGCGTGTTTGTCCGCCTGAAGCAGCCGATCCCCTTCGAGGCGCCGGACGGCAAAGCCGTCAATCTCGCCTTCGTGCTGCTGGTCCCCGAGCAAGCTACCGACCTGCACCTGCAGATACTGTCCGAGCTGGCCCAGCTGTTCAGCGACAAGAAGATCCGTGAAGCCCTGACGCTCGCCCCTACCGCCGAACAGGTCCACCAGTTGCTGACGCAGTGGCAACCCTGAGTTGAGCTGGCCCGGGCCGGCGCTTTCCCGCCACAGGCCCGACAAACGTCAACAACGGCGCGGGCTGACACGCTAAGATGGCTGCAACAGGGGCCTTACCGGCCAGGTAGTCGTCCATGGCAGATCGGTGAAGCCGCCCTTATCCCATTGCACACGGATTTCAAAGCGAACCCATGCCGCAGATTACCGTCCGCCAGCTCTTCATCGACAACGCCGAAAAGCTGCGCCTGACCTGGCTGGCCGGCCAGAGTGGCGCCAACAACCTGCTGTCCAACGAGGCCGATAGCCAAAAGCCGGCTCACGCTCTGGTCGGCCACCTGAACTTCGTCCACCCGAACCGCATCCAGGTGCTGGGTCTGGCCGAGATCGCCTACCTGCAAGGCGTCGAGCCCACGGCACTGAAGAAGTCGCTGGATCATCTGTTCAGTACCGATATGGCCGCCATGATCGTAGCCAATGGCCAAGCCACGCCTGACGTACTGCGCGAAGCCTGCGAGCGTGCGCATGTGCCGCTGCTGACCTCGCCCGAGCAGTCCCCCTACCTGATGGACGTGCTGCGCTTCTATCTGGCCAAGGCGCTGGCGGTCTCCACCAATCTGCACGGCGTATTCCTGGACGTGCTCGAGGTCGGCGTACTGATCACCGGCGAGAGCGCCATGGGTAAGAGCGAACTGGCGCTGGAACTGATCTCGCGCGGACACGGCATCGTCGCCGACGACGTGGTAGAACTGTACCGCATCGCCCCCGATACGCTCGAGGGCCGCTGCCCCCCGCTGCTGCGCGACTTCCTCGAAGTCCGCGGCCTCGGCGTGCTGAATATCCGTACCATCTTCGGTGAGACTGCGGTCCGCCCCAAGAAGAACCTCAAGCTCATCATCCACCTGACCAAGCAGGCGGAATCCATCACCCCGCTCGACCGCCTGCAGATGCAGGCAGCCACCCAGTCGGTGCTCGATGTCGCCGTGCGCAAGGTCGTGCTGCCGGTCGCCGCCGGCCGCAACTTGGCGGTGCTGGTAGAAGCCGCCGTTCGCAACTACATCCTGCAATTGCGCGGTATCGACTCGACCCGGGAATTCATCGAGCGGCATCAGCGCTTCATGGAATCGGGAGAGTAGACCGTGCCGATGACCACGACGCAGATCGTCCTGATCTCGGGCCTGTCCGGCTCCGGCAAGAGCGTGGCGCTCAAGCTGCTGGAAGACCTCGACTATTTCTGCATCGACAACCTGCCAGCCACCCTGCTGCTGCAGACCGTCTGCATGCTGCGTGACCAGGGTCACCGGCACATCGGCATCAGCGTCGACATTCGTGGCGCGCAAAGCCTGCCCGCCCTGCCGGCCTGCGTCGCCGAGCTGAAGGCCCAGAGCGCCGA
The DNA here is from genome assembly GCF_054780835.1 of Chitinimonas naiadis. Lineage (NCBI taxonomy): Bacteria > Pseudomonadati > Pseudomonadota > Betaproteobacteria > Neisseriales > Chitinibacteraceae > Chitinimonas > Chitinimonas naiadis. The sequence continues at coordinate 10,682 of NZ_BAAGVO010000005.1, forward strand.
CGTTCGCGTCCTCTTCCTCGAGGCCAAGACCGAGGCCCTGCTGAAGCGCTTCTCCGAGACCCGCCGCAAGCACCCGCTGAACACCCAGCACCCCGACCTGACGGTCACCGAGTGCATCCTGCTCGAGCGCGAAGTCCTGGCCGACATCGCCGACCTAGCCCATCGGCTCGACACCAGCGACCTGTCCGCTAACGCCATGCGCGGCTGGGTTAAGCAGTGGCTGGCGCTGGACCAGACCCGGCTGACACTGATCTGCCAATCCTTTGGTTTCAAGCATGGCCTGCCGCTCGATGCCGATTTCGTCTTCGATGTACGCTGTCTGCCCAACCCCTACTATGATCCCGAGCTACGGCCACTGACGGGCCGTGACCAGCCGGTCATCGACTACCTCGAAAGCGAACCGGCCGCCCTGACCATGTACCAGGACGTCAGCGACTACCTGGCGCGCTGGCTGCCCATGTTCGATCGCGACAACCGCAGTTACGTGACCGTGGCCATCGGCTGCACCGGTGGCCAGCACCGCTCGGTCTGGCTGGCAGAGAAGATCGCCCAGCACTTCCTGGCCAAGCGGCAGGTCCTGGTCCGGCACCGCGAATACCCCGGCGAAATCGCATGAGCACCGCACCCCGCACCGTCACCCTCGCGCTGACCGGCGCCTCCGGCATGCCCTTCGGCCTGCGCCTGCTCGAATGCCTGCTGGCTGCCGGCGTACAGGTCTACCTGCTGTACTCGCAAGCCGCACAGGTCGTGATCCGCCAGGAAGTCGGCGAAACCTGGCCTTCGCGGGCCAAGGAAGTCGAAGCCATGCTCAGCGAGCGCTACGGCGTCGCGGCGCCCCAGCTGCGCGTCTTCGGTCGTGAGGAGTGGTTTGCCCCGGTCGCCTCCGGCTCCAATCCTGCCGACGCCATGGTCATCTGCCCCTGCACCATGGGTACTCTGGCCGCCATCGCCGCCGGCATGAGCGACAACCTGATCGAACGCGCTGCCGACGTCAGCATCAAGGAAAACCGGCCGCTGGTCATCGTCCCGCGCGAGACCCCCTACTCGGTCATCCACCTCGAGAACATGCTCAAGCTGGCCCGGCTCGGCGTCTGCGTGCTGCCGCCCAATCCCGGCTTCTACCACCATCCACAAACCATCGGCGCGCTGGTGGATTTCGTGGTGGCCCGCATCCTCGACCAGCTCAAGGTTCCACACCAGCTGATGACCCGCTGGGGCGACGACAGCACCGACGCTGCCTGAACATCCGCCAGGCGACGCCGCAAACAATAAGCAACGGAGGCGAACAACGCCTCGCAAACCAGGAGAAGTCAGATGGCGATGGATGTAGTGGATTACGAAATCTTCGGCGACGACATGCAGTATGTCGAAGTCGAGCTGGACCCGGGCGAAGCCGCCGTCGGCGAAGCCGGTACCCTGTTCTACATGCAAGATGGTATCCAGATGGATACCATCTTCGGCGATGGCTCAGCCCAGCAAAGCGGCCTCATGGGCAAGCTCATGGGCGCCGGCAAGCGTCTCCTGACCGGCGAATCGCTATTCACCACCGTTTTCAGCAACCAGGGCAGCGGCAAGAAGCGTGTTGCCTTCAGTGCCGCCTATCCCGGCAAGATCATCCCGGTCCACCTGCCCGACGTCGGCGGTACCCTCTTGTGCCAGAAGGATGCCTTCCTCTGTGCCGCCAAGGGCGTCTCGCTCGGTATCGCCTTCCAGAAGAAACTCGGCGCCGGCTTCTTCGGCGGCGAAGGCTTCATCCTGCAAAAGCTCGAGGGTGACGGCCTGGCCTTCGTCCACGCTGGCGGCGCCATCATGGAGAAGACGCTGCAACCTGGCGAGACCCTGCGTGTCGACACCGGCTGCGTAGTCGCCTTCGCCCCGACCGTCGACTTCGACATCCAGTACGTCGGCAACATCAAGAGCGCACTGTTCGGCGGAGAAGGCCTGTTCTTCGCCACCTTGCGCGGCCCGGGCAAGGTCTGGCTGCAGTCGCTGCCACTCGCCCGGCTGGCCAATCGCATCGTTGGCGCCTCCAAGGTCGGCGGCGGCACCGGTGGTGAGCAAGGCTCGGTACTCGGCGGGCTCGGCAACCTGTTCGAACGCGAATAGACCGTTCCGGCACATGAAAAAGGCCACCGATCCCGGTGGCCTTTTCTTTTTTCTTGCTAGCCGGTCCTAGCGGGCCAGCTTCGCGTTGACGCTCTCGAGGTCGCGCTCCGCCAGTTCACCCACCGCAGCCGACAACTTCAGCTGGTTCAGCAAGTAGCTGTAGCGCGCCTGGGCCAAGTCACGCTTGGTCGAATAATACTGCTGCTGTGCATTCAACAGGTCCAGCGTAGTCCGCACACCGACCTCCTTGCCAAGCTTGGTCGAATCGAGCGAGCTCTGCGAGGATACCAGCGCCTGCTCCAGCGCCTTGATCTGCGCCGCACCGGATTCCACCCCCAGGTAAGCCTGCTTGGTGGTCTGCGCCGTGCTGCGACGGGTGGCTTCCAGGTCGTACTGGGCCTTGTCACGCAGCGCGACCGACTCCCGCAGCTTGGAACTGGTGCTGCCACCGGTAAAGATCGGGATATTCAGCTGCACGCCGATCGAGGTGTTATTGGTGTTGTTGGCACCGCGGGCGGCAGCCAGGCCATTCTTGTTCCAGGTCTCACCATATTGCGCCACCAGGTCCAGCGTCGGCTGGCGCAGCAGGCGATAACGGTCAATCTCGGCTTCGGCGATAGCGAGTGCACCGCGCTGGCTGTCGATCGCCAGGCTCTTCTGCTCAGCCTGCTTGACCCACACATTCACGTCGGCCGGGCTCGGCGGGGTTGCGGTCATCTTCCCCGGCAACACCGCTAGGCCGTCGCCCGGCACGCCGGTCAACTGCAGGAAGGCATTCTGCTTGACCGTCAGGTCATTCAGCGCTGCGATTTCGCTGGCGACGATGGCGTCATACTTGGCCTGTGCCTCGTGCGTATCGGTGATGGTCGCCACACCGACTTCGAAGCTCTTCTTGGCCTGGGCCAGCTGCTGCGACACGGCATCCTTCTGTGCCCGCACGAACTCCAGGCTGTCCTGGGCGTACAACACATCAAAGTAAGCCTGCGCCACACGCAGGATCAGGTCCTGCTTGGCCACCGCAAAGTTCACCTCGGCCAGACGGGCCTGCTCCTGAAGCTGGGTGCTACCCACGCTGGCAGAAGCCCGATAGATCGGCTGGTTGGCCGATACGGTATAGCCATAAGTATTGCCCGAGGCCGACGCACTGGCAGTGCCGGCAGCCGTCTTGCCTTCGGATTCGGTCTTGGCATGGGTGTAGTTGCCATCCAGGCCCACTTGCGGCAACCACAACGCCCGCGCCTGATTGGTCTTCTCCTGGCCAGCCCGCAAAGCCGCTTCGGCGCCGGCAAAGGTGGCGTCGTACTTCTTGGCTTCCTGGTAGACCTGCAGCAGATCGGCTGCCAAGGCGGTGGAACCCGCGGCGAGCATGACCGCCAGCGACAGGGCGCGGATTGCATAGCGTTGCATGGTTGATCCTCTGATTGAGCGCGTTATGTAAACATACTGCGCAGTATCTTACTATGAGTTGTAACTGAATTCTAAGTCAGTTTATCGCCACGTTGCGCGAGTCGTGAACAATTTGCCACTCGCGCAACGCCGGTTTTACCGCTTTTTACGACAAGACACGCGCTCAAGCCACATCCAGCGGCTTCTTGACGCCATACCATGCGGCGTAGAGCGCCGGCAGGAACAGCAGGGTCAAGACGGTGGCCACCAGCAGGCCGCCCATGATGGACCAGGCCATCGGCCCCCAGAAGGTCGACCGGGTCAGCGGCACCATCGCCAGGATGGCGGCCGCTGCCGTCAGCATGATGGGGCGGAAACGCCGCACCGCCGATTCGACGATGGCATGCCAGGGATGCTCGCCCTCCTTGGTATGCTGGTCGATCTGGTCCACCAGGATCACCGAGTTGCGCATGATCATGCCGGCCAGTGCGATCACCCCCAGCTGCGCGACAAAGCCGAACGGCACCTGGAACAGCAGCAGAATGGCCGCCACACCGATCATGCCGAGTGGCGCCGTGAGCAACACCAGCACCATCTTGCCGATATTCTGCAGCTGGAACATCAACAGCGTCATGACCGTCAGCAGCATCAGCGGCATCACTGCCACAATGGAACCCTGGCTACGCAGGCTGGACTCCTGCGAACCGCCGATCGCGATGCCATAACCCAGCGGCAGCGTATCGGACAACTGCTTGACCTTGGGCCACAGCGCCATGGTCACATCCGGCGCCTGGGCGCCTTCCACGTCCGCGCGCACCGAGATGGTCGGCATGCGATTGCGGCGCCAGATCAGGCTCTCCTCGCTCTCCAGCTTCAGATGGGCAATCTGGCTGACCGGAATATACTTGCCGCCTCCCAAGTAGACCTTCGCGTCCTTCAGGTTGTTGAGATCGGTCCGCTCCGGCGTATCCAGTCGCGCCACCACATCGATCGTGCGGTCATACTCGCGGTACTGTGTCACCGTCACGCCGCTCAGCGAAGTCTGCAAGGCCATCGACAGCTGCTGCGAGGTCATGCCCAGAGCCCGGGCTTTGTCCTGGTCCACCTCCAGCCGCATCACCTTGACTCGCTCGCTCCAGTCCGTGTTCACATGCCGCACGTTCGGATTCGCCCGCATCAGGGCCGCCACCTGCTCGGCAATGACCTTGATCTTCGCCTGGTCGGGACCGGACACCCGGAACTGCAGCGGATAGCCCACCGGCGGGCCATTCTCCAGCCGCGTCACGCGGCCCCGCACCAACGGGAAATCGGACTCGAACAGCTTCTGTATCTTGACGAAGACCTCATCGCGCACATGCTCGTTCTTGGTCATCACCATCAACTGCGCAAAGTTCAGGTTAGGCAGCTGCTGCTCCAACGGCAGGTAAAAGCGTGGGCTGCCGTTGCCGACATAGCTGGTGACGCTGACCACATTCGGGTCGCCCTTCAGCTTCTGCTCCAGCGCCTTCACCTGCGCCTCGGTCTGCAGATAGGTCGACGCCTGCGGCAGCCACACGTCCACCATCAGCTCCGGACGGTTGGACGACGGGAAGAACTGCTTGGGCACGAAGCGGAACAGGCCGACCGACACCACGAAGGCGAGTACGGTCACCAGGATCACCGTCTTGCGATAACTCAGGCACCAGTTCACCAGCTTGCGAAATCGCACATAGAACGGCTTCTGGTAGACCGCATGCTCGTCGCCATGGTGCTTCGTTTCCGGTAACAGCTTGAAGCCCAGATAGGGCGTGAATACCACCGCCACGATCCAGCTCAGGATCAGCGAGATACCCACCACCTGGAAGATCGACACCGTGTACTCGCCGGCATTGGACTTCGCCAGGCCCACCGGCATAAAGCCCGCCGCCGTGATCAGCGTCCCGGTCAGCATCGGGAAGGCCGTCGTCGTATAGGCATAGGTAGCCGCCCGCAGCCTGTCCCAGCCCTGTTCCAGCTTGAGTGCCATCATTTCGACCGCAATGATGGCGTCGTCCACCAGCAGGCCCAGCGAGATGATCAGCGCCCCCAGCGAGATCCGCTGCAGGTCGAGGCCAAAGGCATACATTGCCAGGAAGGTCATGGCCAGTACCAGCGGAATGGACAGCGCCACCACAAGGCCTGTACGCAGTCCGAGCGAGACGAAGGACACCGCCAGCACGATCACCACCGCCTCGATCAGGCTCTTCACAAACTCATGGATGGATTCCGCCACCACCTTGGGCTGGTCGGACACCGCATGCAGCTCCACCCCTACCGGCAGCTCGGCGCGGATGCGCGCCAGGCTGGCGTTCAGCTTTTCACCGAGCTGGATCACATCCCCGCCTTTGCGCATGCTGACCGCCAGGCCGATCGCCTCCTGGCCGTTGAAGCGGAATTTGACCGCAGTCGGGTCAACATAACCCCGATAGACGCGCGCCACATCACCCAGCCGGAAAGTCCGGCCATTGGCGCGGATGCCGATATTGCGGATCGCCTCGATCGAATCGAACTCGCCGGTGACACGCAGCGCCACCCGCTCACTACCGGTCTCCACCACGCCGGCCGGCACCACCGCATTGGTGGCTTGCAGGGTCTGGAACACCAGCTGCGGATCAATCCCCAGCGACGACAGCTTGGCGTTGGACGTCTCAACATAGACCTTCTCGTCCTGCACACCCACATAATCGATCTTGTTCACGTCCGGCACATGCAGCAGCTCGGCCCGCGCCGCATCCACGAACTTCTTCAATTCGGCATAGCTGAAGCCATCGCTGGTAAACGCATACAGATTGCCAAAGGTATCGCCGAACTCATCATTGAAGAACGGCCCCTGTACGCCCGACGGCAACGTGTACTTCATGTCGCCGATCTTCTTGCGGACCTGGTACCACACGCCCTGCACTGCCTGCGGCGGCAACTCTTCCTTCAGGCTGATCAGCAGCTGGTTCTCGCCAGCCTTGGAGTAGGAACGCACATAGTCGATCTCCGACATCTCCTGGAGCTTCTTCTCCATCTTGTCGGTGACCTGCAACTCCATGTCGCTGGCCGATGCTCCAGGCCAATAGGTCTGGATCACCATAGCCTTGAAGGTGAATTCCGGGTCTTCCTTCTGCCCCAGGCGGGTATAGGAGAACACCCCCGCCAGCATGAAGACCACGATGAAATACAGCACCAGCTGCTGGTGCTTGAGTGCCCATTCGGACAGGTTGATGCCACGCATGCTGATCGTCTTTCCATTGGCGTAGGGTGGCGCTGGGAACCCCCTTGCTCGCTACGGCGAGGGCGGGGGAGCGGAGAAACCAGCGACGACCCGTTGATTCACTAGGGCACCCAGGCGGCCGGCCAGGCCTGGCGCAGAGGTGCCATGGCAGATATCTGCCTGTTGCAAAGCGTTCCTAGGGGCGGTCGAGCAGGCTACCCGCCAGGCGTACCGCCTGATTGGCATGCAACAGGTGCGCCCCGGCCGTGACCACCGTCTCGCCGGTCTTCAGCCCCGCCGTCACCAGCACCACGTCGTTGCGGGCGCCGGACAACTGTACCGCCCGCGCGCTGACCCGCCTGCTCGCCGGGTCCACCACCCACACCTTGGGCTGGCCATCCTGGTCATAGATCGCCGTCAGCGGCAGGGTAAAGCCATCGCGGGCGCTCGACCCCGGCAGCAGCACATTGGCCGTCATGCCCAGCCGTACCTGCACATCCGGGTCCTGCACGGTGATCCGCGCTGCATAGGTCCGTGTCACCGGGTCGGTGTCCGGCGCCAGCTCGCGCAGCTTGGCCACATACTGCTTGCTGGGAGCCGCCCACAGCACCACCCGCAGATCACGGGCAGTCCGCAATTCCTCCACGCGCGACTCGGGTATGCTCACCGCCACCTCGCGCTCGCCATCCTCGGCCACCTTGACCACCGGCGTACCGGCCGCCACCACCTGGCCCACCTCCGCATTGAGCGCCGTCACCAACCCCGCCCGCTCCGCCTTCAACACCGTATAGCCACCCTGGTTGCTGCTGAGCTTGTACTGCGAATTGGCCGCGTCGAACGCAACCTGCGCCTGGTCCACATTGGCCTGGCTGACAAAACCTTGCGACTTCAGCTGCTTGGCACGATCCAGATCCATCCGTGCCTTGTCGAACTGGCTTTTGGCCGACGCCTGCTGCAACGCCACATCGCGCGCATCGAGCCGCATCAGCGGCTGGCCCGCCTTCACCGCCTGGCCAACCTCCACATAGCGCTCGACCACCTGCCCCGCCAACCTGAAGCCCAGCGCACTCTCGCGCCGAGCCCGAACCTCACCCGAATAGCTCGATCCGGTCGCGATGCCGGCCGGCTGGACCACCGTCGTGCGCACCGGTCGCACATCCTCATACTGCGCAGCCTGCTTGCCGCAGGCCGACAGCACCGCTACCGCCGTGGCCAGCAAGGCCAGATTCGTCTTGTTCATCTTGTCTTCTCCGCTACGCTTTTTTTCCCGGACGCATGCCCAGGCCATAAATCAGTGTCTCGATCACTTCCTCAAGATAGCGATCGATATCGATTCCGTCGGTACTGCATGCATCGGTGTGCTTCCACACCATGGCCATCACCACCGGTGCCGTCACCACCTTGACCGCGATATCCAGCGGCATGGGCCGGAACTCGCCACGATCGATGCCGTACTGCAAGGCCCGTGCGATCAAGGCCTCGCCGCGCTCGACCACCTCCTCACGGTGAAAGCGCGCCAAATCCGGAAAATTGTTCGCCTCGGCGATCATCAGCTTGGGAATACCCGACAGCCGCGTCGCACCGTGCATCTGCCACCAGGTCTGCACCACCTCGCGCATCAGGTCGGCACCGCTACCGGTGTACTGGCTGATCAGTTGCTCGCCCTCCTGCAGGGTCGGTACGAAGGACTCCCGGATCAAGGCCTTGAGGATTTCCTCCTTGCCCGCGAAGTAGCGATAGATGGTCCCTGCCGTCACGCCAGCCGCGCGGCCGATATCCTCGACCTTGGTTGCCGCAAAGCCACGCGCCACAAAGAGATCCAGCGCCGCATCCAGGATCTCCCCGGGGCGCGCATCCTTGCGCCGCGTCCAGCGCCCAGGCGTTGCCGCGTCCGGCAGGGAAGAAGATTCGATCGAGGCGGAAGGATTAGCGTGCATGTGCAAATAATAAATGAATGTTTATTTATTTTTCAAACTATACGCGCCAGCCTGTGCCCTTTCAAGCCGGCAACCGCGTTAAAATCCGCCGCAATATTCATCGCAAAGGATTTGCCATGCCCACCGTCGAGCCGATATCCGCCCAGATCGCCGCCAGCAAGGCCAGCGTACTGGCCGAAGCCATGCCCTACATGCGCCGCTTCTACAACAAGACCATTGTGATCAAGTACGGCGGCAACGCCATGACCGAACCCGAACTCAAGGAAGGCTTCGCCCGCGACGTCGTCCTGCTGAAGCTGGTCGGCATGAATCCGGTGGTGGTGCACGGTGGCGGCCCGCAGATCAACGACCTGCTGGCCAAGGTCGGCAAGCAGGGTGAATTCATCCAGGGCATGCGCGTGACCGACAGCGAGACCATGGACATCGTCGAGATGGTCCTGGGCGGCTCGGTCAACAAGGAAATCGTCAGCCTGATCAACCAGCACGGCGGCCGCGCCGTCGGCCTGACCGGCAAGGACGGCCACATGATCCGCGCCAGGAAGATGTTCCTGCGCGGCGATACCGACGAAGAACAGATCGACATCGGCCAGGTCGGTGAAATCGAATCGATCGATCCCGAACTCGTCGCCCTGCTCGACACCCGCGACTTCATCCCGGTCATCGCCCCCATCGGGGTCGGCAGCGAAGGCGAAGCCTTCAACATCAACGCCGACCTGGTTGCCGGCAAGCTGGCCGAAGTCTTAGGCGCCGAAAAACTGATCCTGATGACCAACACCCCTGGCGTGCTCGACAAGCAAGGCCAGCTGCTGACCGGCCTGACGCCAAAGATCGTCGACCAACTGGTCGAGAACGGCACCATCTCCGGCGGCATGATCCCCAAGATCAGCTCCGCCCTCGAAGCCGCCGTCAACGGCGTCAACGCCGTCCACATCATTGACGGCCGGGTCAAGCACGCCCTGCTGCTCGAAGTCCTGACCGACCACGGCGTCGGCACCATGATCCAGCGGGATGGACCCTAACTAGGTCAGCGTTTACTCGACGTGATTGGCAGCGCCCGGCAGAGCCGGGCGTTTTGCTTCATATGATGTGGAAACGCGCCTTCGCTTCTTTATCTCTCACTCCCCCGCCCTCGCTCCGCGAGCGAGCCTCGCTGACGTTCGTTCGCGACACAGAACAAAGCTAGAACCATGCCCCTCGTAGGGTGGAAAAGCGCAGCACCTTCCACCAAGCTCTTTCGCCAAAGCACAAACAGCCTCCCGCAAGACATTGCGCCACATCGCTCGTCGAAAAATGCACTGTCACCAAATCGAGACACTGACGAGCGTCAACGAGGCTCCCTCACCCGAGGCGAGGGCGGGAGGGGGTGGCGGATATAAAAGCGAAGGCGCGCCCGAACATCAACTGCTAGTAAGCATCCGGCTGTGCCGGATGCTCAACTGCCGGTTCAGCCGTCTCGACTGACTGAGCAACGCCATGACGCACTGCAGCAACAATGTTCCTTGGGTGCACCGGTGCTACTGCTTATAGTTTGAGAGGTGCCGTTCCCGATCAGCCATGGAGAGTGTGTCGCATGAAAACCGCCCGTCAGCTCCTGCAGGAAAAATCCCGTCAAGCCATCTTCACCGTCGCCCCGAACGCCACGGTGTATCAGGCCCTGCAACTGATGGCCGAGAAGGACATCGGTGCCGTGCTGGTCATGGAGGGCGACGACCTGGTCGGCATCTTTTCCGAGCGCGACTACGCCCGCAAGGTGGTCTTGCAGGGCAAGACCTCGGCAGGCACGCCCATCATCGATATCATGACCAAGCGGGTAGTATTCGCCAAACCCAGCCAGACGGTGGACCAGCTGATGGCCATCATGTCGGAGAAACGCTTCCGCCACCTGCCGGTCATGGATGGTGAACGGGTCCTGGGTGTACTGTCGATCACCGACCTTGTCCGCGAACAGATCGCCGAACAGCAATTCCTGATCGAACAGCTGGAAAACTACATCCACGGCTGATCCGTACCGGCCCGTCGCTACCAGCCGGCCTCACGCCGGCTTTGTTTTGCCCATCCTCCGCCCCACACAGGAGTGCAGTTTGAAGTTCATTACCGCCGCCATCGCCCTGCTGACCGCCAGCATGGCCCACGCGACCGATTGCCCCTCGCTCGATCTGCAACCCCTGCTCCAGCGCCAACCCGACTTCCTGCTGCTGGGCGAGCTGCATGGCACCGAACAAGCACCCGCCTTCGCCGGCGACCTCGCCTGCAAGCTGCTCGAACAATCCCGCCCGCTAATCCTGGGCCTGGAACTCCCCCCCACCGAGCAGAACCGGCTCGATGCCTACCTGCGCTCAGACGGCAGCGCCGCGGCCCGTGCCACCCTGCTGGCCGGCCCGCATTGGGATAGCGCCAAATGGAGCGACGGTCGCAACAGCCAGGCCATGCTGCAACTGATAGAGCGTGTGCGCGGCTGGCGCAGCCAGGGCAAGGCCATCACGCTGCTCGCCTTTGCCGACGGCGGCGATGCCGGCTACGCGCAATCACTGGCCAAATCCCGGCAACGACCCGAGCAGTTGGTCCTCGCCCTGGTCGGCAACATCCACGCCAACCGGGCCGAGCTCAATAAGCTCACTGGCGCACGGCCCATGGGCTCCCTGCTTGGCGATGCCGGCCACACCCTGAGTCTCAATATCAGCTATCCGGGCGGCGAAGCCTGGGTCTGCCAATCCCCCGAGCCGGACAGCTGCGGCATCCTGGGCGTCCAGGGCAGCCCCAAGGCCATCGCCGCCGGCCAGATCACCCTGGTTGAAGCCCGTCGCGACAACACCCTGCTCTACGATGGCTGGTTCGACGTCGGCACACTCAGCGCCTCGCTGCCAGCCAACCCGCTCCCGCCACTCAAGCCCACCAGCCGGGCGCAATAGCCATGCCCACCTGGATTTTCGATCTCGACAACACGCTGCACGACGCCGAGCCCTACATCTTTCCGGAGATGAACCGCTTGATGACCGCCTACGTCGCTCAGCACCTCGGCATCAGTGCCGCCGAAGCCGACGTCCTGCGCCTGCAGTACTGGCAGCGCTACGGCACCACGCTGGCCGGCCTGCAACGGCATGGCCATATCGATCCCGAGCACTTTCTCAATGCCACTCACCAGTTTCCCGACCTGGCCCGCGAACTGCGTCCCATGCAGGCCCTGCACGCCACGCTGCAACGCCTGCCCGGCCGCAAAATCCTGTTCACCAACGCGCCCGAGGCCTACGCCATCACCGTCTTGCGCGGCCTGCGCGTTGCCCATCTGTTCGATGGCCTGGTCGCCATCCAGCACACCGGCCTGCAACCCAAGCCCCGCTTCAGCGGCTATCGCGGCCTCCTGCACCGCTACCGCCTGAATCCTCGCGACTGCATCATGGTCGAGGACACCGCCGTTAACCTGGTCACAGCCAAACGCCTCGGCATGCGCACCGTCTGGCTCGCTCCGCACGCCCGTCGCAATGACCGCGTCGACATCGGTCTCACCCGCCTGCTCGACCTGCCCAGACAGGCCCGCCAACTGGGCTGGCTGCGATAAATTCAATTCTGTTATTTTGACTGTATATTTCAGTATTTAACGGGAATATAGAGTTCGGCTAAAGTTCGACCGCTCGATCGGCCCACCCGTCGATCCGGCACATCAGACTTACCGAACGGACACCCCGTGATTGCGCTTCACCATCTATTCAAGACCTACCCGGTCGACGGCAAATCCGTCGTCGCCCTGAACGACATCAATCTCGAGATCGGCAACGGGGAAGTCTTCGGCATCATCGGTCGTTCCGGCGCTGGCAAGAGCACCCTGCTGCGCACGCTCAACCTGCTGGAGCGTCCGGACAACGGCCAGGTCATTATCGCCGGCCAGGACATCACCACGCTCGACGCCGCCGGCCTGCGTGCCCTGCGTCGCCGCGTCGGCATGGTCTTCCAGCATTTCAACCTGCTCGCCCACCGCACCGTCGCCGGCAATATCCGCTTCCCGCTCGAACTCGCGGCCGAGCTCAGCCCGGTTGAAATGGACGCCCGCGTCGACGAACTGCTGGAACTGGTTGGCCTCACCCAGCAGCAGGCCCAGTTCCCCGCCCAACTCTCCGGTGGCCAGAAGCAGCGCGTCGGGATCGCCCGTGCGCTCGCCAACCACCCACAGCTGCTGCTGTGCGATGAAGCCACCTCGGCGCTCGACCCACAGACCACCCAGTCCATCCTGGCGCTGCTGCTCGACATCAATACCCGACTTGGCCTCACCATCGTCCTGATCACCCACGAGATGGCGGTCGTTCGCGCCATCTGCGATCGCGTCGCCGTCATCGAGGGCGGCAGCATCGTCGAGCACGGCCCGGTTGCCGAAGTGTTCCTGCACCCGCGTCACGACGCCACCCGCAACATGGTGGCCGAAGACGGCCACGCCGCCACGCTCGACCTTGCCGGCAAGCTCGGGCCGGTAAGCGGCCAGTTGCTGAGGCTGACCTTCGTCGATGCCAATACCTACGAACCGGTGATCAGCGAAATCGGCCGCCAGCACGATCTCGCCATCAGCATCCTGCAAGGCAGCGTCGGCCGCATCAAGAACCGCCCTTATGGCCAGCTCATCGTCGGCATCAACGGTGACGGCAGGACCGCGAAGGCCGCATTCGAAGCCCGAGGCGTCCGTTGCGAGGAGGTCAGCGCATGAACGACTTCGACTGGAGCCTGATCGACTGGGCGGACATCGGCACCGCCACCCTCGACACCCTCACCATGCTGGGCGTCTCACTGGGCTTTACCGTACTGCTGGGCTTGCCACTGGGCGTCCTGCTCTATCTGCTCGGCCCCCGCCAACTGCTGGCGCACCGTATTGCCTACGCAGCCCTCTCCTTCGTGGTCAACGCCTTGCGTTCGTTGCCCTTCGTCATCCTGCTGATCGTACTGATCCCGGTCACGGTCAAGCTGGTCGGCACGTCGATCGGCGTCGCCGGCGCCATCCCGCCGCTCGTCGTCGGTGCCGCCCCTTTCTTCGCCCGGCTGGTCGAGTCTGCGCTGCGTGAAGTCGACCGCGGCATCATCGAGGCCAGCCAGGCCATGGGGGCCACGCTCTGGCAGATCATCTGCCGCGCGCTGCTGCCGGAAGCCCTGCCCGGCCTCCTGGCCGCCACCACCGTCACCGCGGTGACCCTGGTGTCCTACACCGCCATGTCTGGCGTGATCGGCGGCGGCGGCCTGGGCGACCTGGCCATCCGCTACGGCTATCAGCGCTTCCAGACCGAAGTCATGGTCATCACCGTGCTGGCCCTGCTCGCCCTCGTCCAGATCCTGCAGATGTTCGGCGACTGGTTGGTCCGCCGCGCCACCCGCAAATAGCAAACCGACTCCCCGCCTACCCAACCAAACCAGACCAAGACAAAGGCCACAACATGACTCTGCTCAAGTCCCTCCTGATCGTCGCTACCGGCCTCGCCGCCCTCTCCGCCCAGGCCGAGAAGCTCACCGTCGCTGCCACCGCCGTGCCACACGCCGAGATTCTCGCTTTCATCAAGCCCAAGCTGGCCCAGCAAGGCGTCGAACTCGACGTCAAGGTCTTCACCGACTACGTCCAGCCCAACGTCCAGTTGGCGGAAAAACGCGTCGATGCCAACTACTTCCAGACCAAGCCTTACCTCAGCGAATTCAACAAGAATCGCGGCACCACCCTGGTCACCGACGTCGCCGTCCACGTCGAACCGTTCGGTGCCTACTCCCGCAAGGTCAAACAGGCCAGCGAGCTCAAGGAAGGCGCCGTGGTCGCCATCCCCAACGAAGCCTCCAACGCCGGCCGCGCCCTGGTGCTGCTCGACAAGCACGGCGTGATCAAGCTCAAGGACGCCAGCAACATCCTGTCCAGCGTTAAAGACATTGTCGGCAACCCGAAGAAGCTGAAATTCAAGGAACTGGAAGCCGCCACCCTGCCGCGCGTGCTGGACCAGGTCGATCTCGCCCTGATCAACACCAACTACGCCCTGGAAGCCAAGCTGGTCCCCACGCGTGACGCGCTCTTCATCGAAGATGCCCAGTCGCCGTACGCCAACTACCTCGTGACCCGCGCTGACAACCAAAATGCCCCGGCCGTGAAGAAGCTCGCCGCCGCGCTGACCACCCCGGAAGTGAAGAAATTCATTGCCGACAAATACAAGGGTGCTGTCATCCCCGCGTTCTAAACGCCGATAGGCGAAGCGGAAACGGCGACCCTGGCGCTCGTCAGAGCACGGAATGACCTACTGGTCACCAGGCTCAGGGGTTCATGGCAACACAAGCTTTGTAGTCCGCAGTACCCCGTATCGCAGCTTGATGCGGTTCGTTTGACCTGTCTCACTCCATAAGTAGTCACTCGGCCACGCCTTGCGCGTGGCTTTTTTTTGCCCGGGTGGCACAATTGCTGCAAAACGCCACCAGGTAGTCCCATGCTCATCCGCAAGTTGTTCAAGTTCGAGAACGCCCATATCGTCCGCAATTGCAGCAGTGATCGCTGTCGGCACTCCATCCACGGCCACAGCTACAAGGTCGAAGTCCTGCTCGAAGCCAATGCGCTCGATCACGGCCAGATGGTCTACGACTTCGGCCTGATGAAAGGCACGATCCGCGACGTCATCGACGCCTTCGATCATGCCATCTGCTTCTGGGACCGGGACGAGGCGGACTATATCGCCTGGGCCAAGCGCTACTCCCAGCGCTGGATTGCCATGCCGGTCTCACCGTCGGCCGAGCAATTCTCGCGACTGTTCTTCGTCATCATCGACGCCATCCTCAAGAATACCGACATGGCCAATGGTGAGCAGGACGTCGTCCTGCATTCCGTGATCGCGCACGAGACCGAAACCGGCTACGCGCAGTGCTTCCGTGCCGATGCCTATAACCCGCGCATGGGCGACATCAAGCTGACCGAGGTCGTGTTTTCCGAGCAGTGCAAGGCCGAATGGCATGATCCCGCCATGCTGGACAAGGTACTCAGTGGCGAGCGCTTCCTCAACCCGACCATTCCGCTGCAGGTCGAGCCCCGCTAAGACCAGAAAGCCCGCCGCGCAGGCGCTCAACGCCCCAGAATGGTCGGCTGCGCGCTGCGCCGCCAGTCGCGCAATACCAACCAGACCAGATAGAGCCCCGCCAACCAGGGCCAGACCTCGGACAAAGTCTGGGTGAGCCCGCCGAAATCCCGCAGATGGCCATAGCGCCACTTGAACAGCTGGCTCATGCTGGCCATCTGCGCCGTCAGCGGCCAGAGCGCTTCGACCCACTGCGCCAGGACCACGCAGATCAGCGCCGCCAGCGCCTGCCAACGCCGTTTGAAGCGTAAGGCGATGGACAGTAGGCCCCAGGCCGCGAGGCCGCCAATCAGCACATTCAGATTGAACCAGGCAAGGAACTCCGCCGGCTTGAGCAGCGCGCCGGCGAACACCACCTTGACCAGCAGCGCAGTCAGCACCAAGCTGAAAATACCGCGCACCGCATCGCGCCGATGCGCCAGCAGGGTGGCGACCAAAAGGCTGACCGCAGTGATGCTCAGCATCACACCCAGGGATTCCAGCACCCGCAGGAACAGGATGGCGTTGCCTATGGGCGAGACCCAGGCCTGCGGTATGCCGGTCGGCTGCACCACCACGCCGAACAAGGGCACGGCGGGATTGAGCTGGGCCAACAGCCACAGCACCATCAGGGTCAGGCCGAAGTCCGCCTGCGCCCCCTCCTGCAGCCAGCGCTGCCGCCAGACATGCCAGCCTCGCACCACCAGCAGCTTGGACATCAGCCCCGCCAGCAAGGCCCCCAGCAGACCGCCGAGCGCGTTGTAGAACAGATCAAGGTTGGAGGCAACCCGATCCGGAAGGAACTGCTGCACGAACTCGACCGACCCCGATAGCAGGCCTGCCAGCAGCAAGGCCGACAAGGGCGCATACCAGCGGCAGCGGAAATACAGCGCCCAGGCATAACCCAGCGGCAGATAGGCCAGCACATTGAGCGTGTTGTCGGTCAGCGTATGGTAGTAGGGCAGCGGATAGCCCAGGAACGCCAGGACCGGCTCACCGGTGTAGCGCCAACCGCTGAAGGGATACCAGCTCACCACCAGGATCACTGCGTGCCAGGCCAGCAGGAAGTGCCGCCCTAACCAGGACGGCGCAGTACCACGAGCGAGGTAGGAGATGGGCAATTGCAGACGCATGGGGGGCAAGATTATCACGTGACCCGCCACCTGGTGGATCAGGGCAAAGCCAAGCTGCAGGCGCTTCGGCATCGCCCTAGGCCGTGCGGCATCGCCAGCCCGGCGCCCGTCTCCCGCCAGAAAGCAAAAAAGGAAACCCGAGGCTTCCTTTTTCACGAACCGGAACCGCGCAAAATCGCGGTGCAGCCTAGAGCTTACACGCGCAGGCTGTCGATATCACCGCCGCTGGCCAGATGGTCGGCCACCCACTGCGGCTTGCGCCCACGGCCGCTCCAGGTCTGTTCCGGATTGGCGGGATTCTTGAACTGGGCAGCTACCGGACCACGCTTGCCACCACGCTTGCTTTGCGCTTCTGCACCCAGCAATTCGGACAAGCTAAAACCACGCTCAGCAGCCAGCTTCTGCAGATCAGCAATAGCCTTATGCTTGTCTTCAACCTTGCGACGGGAAATTTCGCGCTCAAGATCTTTTTGCAGCTGGTATAGCTGGGGCAAGGACAGGCCGGACAAATCCACCATTTTCATTTCTCCAAAATTCAGTGCATCAAGGTCAATAAGCTTGGCTTTTATTATGCAGCGACCATACGGTCGAATCAACCAGTTATTGCAACAACACCCTGTTATATGCTAGGAATATGCCAATGGAATTGCAAGTCGAAATTATCAGGCTGCATGCCGTGCGACAGGTTCCATCATCGCATTCAATGCTTCATAAGCCTTTTTCAACTTGGCATCCAGTTCACTTAATTGCTGCTGAATAACCGTATCAATTTCACTTAATTCTTCAATACGATCTTCCAGCGTATCCGTCGCCTTATGGATGCGCTTTACACTCTCCAGACGGCGACGCAGCTGCATTTGATGCTCACGCACCTGCGTTTCCATCGGTGCCATCACCGCCTTGAGCCAGTTTTCCGCATCCCGGTTGGCAACTTCGTAAACATAGACAACCCGACTCGCGATAGTTTCAAAAAACTTCTTGGTCATCTTGTTTTGCGAAGTCGTCAGGATCGCACCAAAGGTATTGAAATGCTCATGGAAACTCTTTTCCAGGCGCGCAATTTCCTTATGGTATTTCAAGGTCGAGAACGGCGGCGGCGTCACGGCGCCAAGACCATGTTCCTCGCTGAACTTCTTGTACATGCCAGCCATCATGGCCTGGATTTCCGCCACCTGTTCGGCCGAACGCGTGATATTGCCGTTGATATCCTTGAAAAACTTCTGCATGGCGCTGGTCAGGCCCGAGGAGAAGCTCGACGCATCCATCTCCATGCGGATCTTGGTAATCCGGTTCTTCAGGTTATCCATGCCCAGATAGCCGAACAGCACATTGGTCTGTTGCGAGAACACGCTGCGCAGCGCCTGGAAGCGTTGCATACCGCGCTCGAAATGCACCTTTTCTTCCTGGATCTTGTCCAGCATGTGCTCGATCACATCACGATTCTTGCCGCGCAGCGCGGTCAATTCATCGAGCTGCTCGCTCACGCCATCACGGCGCGCATTCAGGATGCCGCGCGTGGCCAATACCAGGTCTTCCACCTCGGTATGGGTATTGTCGCGGACAATCTCCTGCTTGAACGGAATCAGGTCCTCGGACAACGCCTTTTCCAATTGGCGGATGCGCGATTTTTCCAGCAGCGGCAGATCATCATTGATCTTGGCAACCAAGCCCTTCTGGGCCGACACGGGAAATACCTGGCCCGGCTTGATACCCAGCAATTCCGCGCTGGTCTTTACCTGCTTATCAATCTCGGCATTGATCTCCGCATCGGTCTTCAGGCTATCCCACAGGCCATCGATCTTGTTCAGCACCGCAATACGCCCACGCTGGCCGCCTTGCGCCTTGCCAATATGATTGCGCCAGACTTCGATATCCGTCTTGGTCACACCGGTATCCGCCGCCAGGATAAACAGAATGGCATGCGCATTCGGCAACAGGTTGAGCGTCAATTCCGGCTCGGTACCAATCGCATTCAAGCCCGGCGTGTCCAGAATAACCAGGCCTTGCTTCAATAAGGGGTGCGGGAAATTGATTACCGCATGCCGCCAGCAAGGAATCTCGATCTGGCCATTTTGTACCGACAATTGATGATCCTGATCCTGGTCGTCATACAAGCCCAGTTTCTTGGCTTCATCAACCGTCACCCACTTCTTTTGTCCGACCTGCTGGAACGCGGCCAGCATGGCCTCGCCCGAATCGATATCGAGCGAAATGGTAGTCCATTCCTCGGGGTAACGACGGTATTCCGACGTCGTGGTATCGGTACCGCGGGTTTCAATCGGCAACAACTGGATGCAATTGGGCCGTTCTGCATCATATTGCAGCTCCGTCGGACACATCGTGGTGCGGCCAGCGGAGGAGGGCAGTACACGCTGCTTGTATTCGGCAAAGAAAATCGCATTGATCAGCTCGGACTTGCCGCGCGAGAACTCAGCGACAAAGGCAATATTGAGCTTGTCCTCACGCAGCTTGTCGATCAGGTGCTGGATGCGCATATTGGTCTGCGCATCGTTCAGGTCCTGCTCGGACAGCCAACGCTGCAATTCGCCAATGCGCTGGATAAGTTGGCTGCGCCATTCACTGTACGCTTCGAAATTGGCGACCAGATTGTCGTTCGACATCCTAATTCCCTTCGCGCATGGCAGCGAAAGCTGCGGGCGCATGTATTGGCGAAATAAATTGCATTGTCATTAGATAACGACGAAGCATCTATGCGCAAGCACGGTTATCAGCAAGCCCCCACCATTCGGCGCCGGAGATTACCCACAACCATCATAAAATACTAATAATCTGCCGCATTTAAGGCCGGCAGCAATAGGCCAGCACAGATTAGCGACAAAGCAACAAGCTGCGTCAGCGTGGCTGGCAGTGATCGCACCAGAAAGTCGCCCGTTGCCCCAGCCGGGTCATGCGGATCAACTCGCCACAACGCAAGCAGGGCTGCTCCTCGCGGCCATAGACAAAATAGCGCTGCTGGAAATATCCCGGCTTGCCTTCGCTATCGACAAAATCACGCAAAGTACTGCCGCCAGCGGCAATCGCCTCGCTCAGCGTTTCTCGTATATGCAGTACCAGGCGCTCGCAATCGGCAAGGCTGAGCTTGTCGGCCGGTCGGGTCGGCTTGATCCCGGCGCGGAACAAGGCTTCGTTGGCGTAAATATTGCCAACACCCACCACGATATGGTTATCCATCAAGGCCAGCTTGATGGCCACGCGCTTGGCCTTGAGGGCCGTCTTCAGATACGCCTTTGTAAAGTCGGCTTCCAGCGGCTCCGGCCCCAGTTTCGACAGCAAGGGGTGAACGAGTAGCTCGCCTGGCTGCCAAAGCAAGGCGCCAAAACGTCGCGGGTCGCGATAGCGCAGCGCCTTCGGCGTCTTTCCGCCGCCAATCAACAGATCAATATGATCATGCTTGGCAGGCGGCAAATCCGCATCCACCACCCGCAAACTGCCCGACATGCCAAGATGGAATATCAGATGCCCGTGGCCCAGATCAAACAGCAGGTACTTGGCACGTCGCCAGATACGCAGCACGGTCCGCCCGGCGACCACTTCATCGAGAGCCGGCGGCACCGGCCAGCGCAACCGTCCATCGCGCACGATGGCCCCGGACAGGGTCGCACCGGACATCGCAGCCTCTATCCCGCGCCGCGTAGTCTCAACTTCTGGCAATTCAGGCATGGTTTGAGCCGAAAAGGTTAAGATACAAAGTAAGCGGCCGACTATAGCATGGCCGCCAACGCCGCCGAGTCGGCGACAAGGACACCAGCATGCCTACCTCATACCCCCTCCGTACCGCCAGCGCACTCCTGATTGCAGCCTTGCTGTCCGCCTGTGCCACGCCGGTCACCCAGCCCGCTCCACCGGTCGACCAGGCTGCCGCAGACGAAGCCGCCGCGACAGCGGCTGCCGATGCCGCGACTGCTGCGGCCGAGGAGAAGTACCCCAAGCAGGCACTGAGCCCGGAACTGTTGTTCGGCTTCCTGCTGGGCGATGTCGCCGCCGCCAGGGGTGAGAAGGTCCTGGCTGCCGATACCTGGCTTGAACTGGCCCGACGGACCCGCGACCCACGCGCCGCACAGCGCGCGGTGGAAACCAGCTTCTCCGCCGGCAAGGTGGACGACGCCCTTATGGCCACCCGCCTCTGGCGCGAACTGGAGCCGGACAATATTCAGGCACGTCAGACCCTGCTGTCGGTCCTGACCCGTACCGGCCAGCTCAAGGCCGCCGAGGCGGAACTCGACGCCTGGCTGACGGAACGCCCCAGCGACGCACCCGGCATTCTGATGCAGGTCCATACCCTGTGGCCGGCACAGGTCGACAAGCGCGCCGTACTGGCCCTGACCCAGCGCTTGGCAGCCCGCTATCCCGCCCTGCCGGAAGCCTCGCTGTCGGTCGCACTGGCTGCCAGCAATGCCGGCGATATCGATACTGCACTCGCCGCCAATGACCAGGCCGTCAAGCTGCGCCCGGACTGGGAGGCCGCCATCCTCTACCGCGCCACGCTGACCGACACCCGTTCGCCAGGCGCCTCCGCCGACTACCTGCTCGCCGCCAGCCAGCGCCTGCCCAAGTCACGCGATATCCGCGCCGCCCTGGCCCGCCAGTTGAGCGATGCCAAGCGCTTCGAGGAAGGCCGCAGCGTCTATGCCGCGCTCGCCAAGGATTACCCGGGCGAAGTCGAATACGTCATTGGCCAGGCGCTGTCCGCCATCCAGCTGCATCGCTATGCCGAGGCGGAAATCGCCCTGCAGCAAGCCCTGCTGCTCGGCGTCAACAAACCCGCCTCGCTTTACTATTATCTGGGGCTGGTGACGGAGGAGCAGTCCAAGTTCCCGACAGCCCTGGCGCACTACCGCCAGATCACCGAGGGCGAGCACCTTGCCGCCGCCACGATGCGCATCGCCCGTATCGAGGCCCGCCTTGGCAACCGTGATGCTGCACTCGCCGCCGTACAGCGACTGCCCAATGCCACGCCAGCCGACCAGGTGGCCCGCATCCAGCTCGAAGCCCAGGTCTGGCGCGAACTCAAGCAACTGGATCAGGCCCGCGCCGCGCTCGACGCCGGCCTGATCAAGCACGCCGACAGCGCCGACCTGCTGTACGACCGCTCGCTGATTTTTGACCAGCAAGGCAACCTGCCCGCCGCCGAGAACGACCTGCGCCAGTACCTCAAGCTCAAGCCGGACAGCCCCATCGGCCTCAACGCCCTGGGCTACACGCTGGCCAATCGCAGCCAGCGGTTCGAAGAAGCCGAATCCCTGCTGCGCAAGGCCTTGAGCCAGGAGCCTGACAATCCGGTCATCATCGACAGCATGGGTTGGCTGCAGTACCGTCGCGGCAACCTCGACGAAGCCGTGAAATGGCTGTCCCGTGCCTTTACCACGCTGCGTGATCCGGAGATCGCCGCGCACTACGGCGAAGTGCTCTGGCAAGCCGGCAAGCACGGCGAGGCCCGCAAGATCTGGGAAGAGGGCAAGAAGCTCGACCCCGATCACGAGGTCCTCAGTGAAACCATGCAACGCCTGACGGGCCGCTGACATGCGCCGCCTGTCCTGCCTGCTGCTGGCAGGCAGCCTGCTCCTGGCTGCCTGCGCCACCCAGCAGCCCGCCCCCGGCGCCCCGGCGCAACTACCCGACCAGTACAGCGTCTCTGGTCGCGTGGCGGTCAATGCCGCCGGCAAAGGCTACAACGCGCGCTTCAACTGGGCTCACCAGGACCGGCTCGACACCGTCGACGTCAGCAACCCGTTGGGTCAAGTGGTCGCCAGGCTGGAACTCGCCCCCGACGGTGCACGCTTCTTCGATAGCGACGGCAAGCGCAAGGAAGCCGACGATATCGAGGCACTCAGCGAGCAGGAGCTCGGCTGGCGCCTGCCGGCAGCCGGGCTGCGCTACTGGTTGCTGGGCCTGGCCGATCCACAGCGCCCCGCCCACTGGCGTAACGAGGCCGATGCCCGCATCCTGGAGCAGGACAACTGGCAGATCCGCTATCCGCTCGACCTCGGCAAGCTCGCGCCCAACCGGCTCACGCTGAGCCGCCCGGATCTCGAAGTACGCATCGCCCTGTATGACTGGCAATTGAACAAGCAGTCCACGCCACAATAAGCGACTCAAGCCCCATCGACGGGGCGCCTCTCCCCGGACAAATCCACTTCGCCATGACGTCGTATCAAAGCTTCCCCGCGCCCGCCAAGCTCAATCTCTTTCTGCATGTCACCGGTCGCCGCGACGACGGCTACCATCTGCTGCAAACCGTCTTCCGCTTTATTGACCACGGCGACACCATCCATATCGCGGTTCGCGACGATGGCGAGGTCGTCCACGACAACCCGATTCCGGGTGTCCCGGTGGAAAGCGACCTGATCGTCAGGGCTGCGCGCCTCTTGCAGGCCCATACAGGCAGCAGCCTGGGTTGCAATCTTCGTCTGGACAAGCGCCTGCCCATGGGCGGCGGCCTGGGCGGAGGCAGCTCCGATGCCGCAACCGTCCTGATCGCCCTCAATCACCTCTGGAAAACCGGTCTCAGCCGGGCCGAACTACAGGAATTGGGCCTGAAACTCGGTGCTGATGTCCCGGTTTTCGTGTTCGGCCGCAATGCTTTTGCAGAAGGCGTCGGCGAGGCATTACAGGAAATAACCCTGCCCGCTCAATGGTATAGTGTGTTGATTCCGCCAGCATCCGTACCCACTGTCGAGATATTTTCAGATCCAAGCTTGACACGCGATAGCAAGCCCATAATAATGGCGGCCTTTCCGAGCAGCCAAGTCCGAAACGACCTGGAAACAGTGGCCAAACGGAAATACCCCGTCATCGCCGAATACCTGACCTGGCTTAGCCAGTACGGCCCAGCGATGATGACCGGATCAGGTGCTTGTGTATTTGCTGCATTCAATACCCAAGCGGAAGCCGAGCGTGTCCTACAAAACCTGCCTGCCACAATGCATGGTTTTATCGCGCAAGGAATGATGCAGCACCCTTTGTTTAATTTGCTGGATTGATGCTTGCATCAGTCGGGCAAGTGTAGGGGAGTCGCCAAGTGGTAAGGCATCGGATTTTGATTCCGACATTCGTAGGTTCGATCCCTACCTCCCCTGCCAATATCTGCAAAGCGTTCGGGCCGCTGCTCTATGCGCAAACCTAACGCAAAAAGAAACCAGAAAGCGTGTAATAACGATTACACGCTTTCTTTTTTTGTTAAGGATCAGGACATGGCCTACGACAGTTTGATGGTCTTTACCGGCAACGCCAACCCACAATTGGCCGACGCGGTAGCCAAGCACCTCGACATCACTGTCGGTCGTGCCACCGTAGGTCGTTTCAGCGATGGTGAAGCCACCGTCGAGCTGCTGGAAAATGTCCGCGGCCGTGACGTCTTCGTCCTGCAATCCACCTGCGCCCCTACTAACGACAATCTGATGGAAGTCCTGCTGATGGTCGACGCGCTCAAGCGCGCCTCCGCCGGCCGGATCACCGCCGCCATGCCTTACTTCGGCTATGCGCGCCAGGATCGTCGTCCGCGTTCGGCCCGTGTGCCGATCTCGGCCAAGGTCGTCGCCAACATGCTGCAAGCTGCAGGAGTGGACCGTCTGCTGACCGTCGACCTGCACGCCGACCAGATCCAGGGTTTCTTCGACATCCCGGTCGACAACATCTACGCCACCCCGGTGCTGCTTGATGATGTCCGTACCAAGAACTACGAAGACCTGATGGTCGTCTCGCCTGACGTGGGCGGCGTACTGCGTGCCCGCGCCATGGCCAAGCAACTGAATACCGAACTTGCCATCATCGACAAGCGTCGCCCCAAGGCCAACGTGGCCGAAGTGATGCACATCATCGGTGACGTGCAAGGCCGTACCTGTCTGATCATGGATGACATGGTCGATACCGCCAACACCCTCTGCAAGGCCGCCGAAGCCCTCAAGCAACACGGCGCCAAGCGGGTACTGGCCTACTCCACCCATCCGGTGCTGTCCGGCCCGGCAGTCGAGCGTATCGGCCAATCGGAACTCGACGAACTGGTCGTCACCGATACCGTCCCGCTCAGCGAAGCCGCCAAGAAGTCGAGCCGCATCCGCGTCGTCAGCCTGGCCCCGCTGCTGGCCGAGACCCTGCGCCGCATCAACAACGAAGAGTCGGTTTCCACGCTGTTCGTTGACTAAGACAGATTGAATCATCCGGCCAGCCCCGCAAGGGCTGGCCGGTTCGCAAGCATCATCTGGTCGCGGGTGATGCATTTTTATGTAGTTGTTCTGGAGCAAGACTATGTCTATCGAAGTTATCGCCACCAAGCGCGTCGAACAGGGCACCGGAGCGAGCCGCCGCCTGCGTCTCGCTGGTAAGGTCCCCGGCATCATCTACGGCGCAGGCCAAGAGCCCGTCGCCATCGAACTGGTGCACAACGACCTGTACTACGCCATGCAGCACGAAGCTTTCCACGCTTCCATCCTGAACCTGAAGGTGGATGGCAAGGCTGAGCCCGTCCTGATCCGTGACGCCCAGTACCACCCCTGGAAGCAGATCGTCATGCACGTCGACTTCCAGCGCGTGAACCCGAACGAAAAGATCCACACCAAGGTTCCGTTCCACTTCATCAACGCCGACGTAGCACCTGGCGTGAAGCTGGGTGGCGGCATCGTGTCGCACGTCATGACCGACGCCGATGTCGAATGCCTGCCGAGCAAGCTGCCTGAGTTCATCGAAGTTGACCTGAAGGACCTGGAAGCCGGCAATTCGGTTCACCTCGACAGCATCAAGCTGCCGGAAGGCGTTGCCTTCGTGGCCCTCAAGCATGGCGACAACGCTACCGTTGCCACCATCCTGTCGGTCCGTGGCGCTGCCACCGAGGAAACCGCCGCCTAATTGGCAGCGTTTCCCTGCAGACGGCTCGTCGCCCTTACCGGCTGACGGGCCGTTTTCACATCCCGCCGCGCACAAGCCCCATGCCCGCGGCGATCAAAGACACCGGATATGACCACCACCCCGCCCATCCGTCTCGTTGTTGGCCTCGGCAATCCCGGCCCGGAATACGCCGACACGCGTCACAACGCCGGCTTCTGGTGGGTGGATGCGCTCGCGCGCGAGCTGGGTGCCAGCCTCAAGGTCGAAAGCAAATTCCTCGGCCTCGCCGGACGCGCCAAGCAGGGCGATAGTGAAGTCTGGCTGCTGCAGCCCACGACCTTCATGAATCGCTCCGGCCACTCGGTCGCCGCCCTCGCCCGCTTCTACAAAATCCTGCCGCAGGAAATCCTGGTCGTACACGACGAGCTCGACCTGCTGCCTGGCGAAGCCAAGCTCAAGCAGGGCGGCAGCCATGCCGGCCACAATGGCCTCAAGGATATCCAGGCCATGCTCGGCACGGCCGACTTCTGGCGCCTGCGCCTTGGTGTCGGCCATCCGCGCTCGCTGGGCCTCAACCAGCCGGTGGTCGACTTTGTCCTCCATCGCCCGCGCCAGGACGAGCAGCCGCAGATCGACGACGCCATCAGCCGTACCCTGGCGGCCTGGCGCGCCCTGTCGCACGGTGAGTACAACAAGGCCACCATGCAGGTGAACACCAAGCCCAAGGTCGCCAAGCCCGCGCCATGACCGCGCAGGCGCAAACCGAACCATCGGCGTGATGCACCCCGCCACAGCGATTACAATGATGTTTTACCGGAAGGATTTCCCATGAGCCTGAAATGCGGCATCGTCGGCCTGCCCAATGTCGGCAAGTCCACCCTGTTCAATGCCCTGACCAAGGCCGGCATCGCAGCCGAGAACTACCCCTTCTGCACCATCGAGCCCAATGTCGGCATCGTTGAAGTGCCCGACGCCCGCCTCGCCGAGCTGTCGAAGATCGTCAACCCGCAGAAGATCCAGCCCGCCATCGTCGAATTCGTCGATATCGCCGGCCTGGTCGCCGGCGCCAGCAAGGGCGAGGGCCTGGGCAACCAGTTCCTGGCCAACATCCGCGAGACCGATGCCATCGTCAACGTCGTGCGCTGCTTCGACGATGAAAACGTCGTCCACGTCGCCGGACGTATCGACCCGCTGGCCGACATCGAAGTCATCGTGACCGAGCTCGCCCTGGCCGACATGGCTGGCGTCGAAAAAGCCATCCAGCGCGAAGGCAAGAAGGCCAAGTCCGGCGACAAGGACGCGCAAAAACTGATCGCAGTCTGCGAAAAGCTGCTGCCGCACCTGAACGAAGGCAAGCCCGCCCGCACCCTGGCGCTCAGCGACGACGACAAGGACCTGCTCAAGCCGCTGTGCCTGCTGACCATCAAGCCCGCCATGTATGTCGGCAACGTGCTGGAAGACGGCTTCGAGAACAACCCCCACCTTGATCGCCTCAAAGCCCACGCCGCAGCCGAAGGCGCGCCCGTGGTCGCACTGTGCGCCAAGATCGAGATGGAACTGTCCGACCTTGACGACGCCGACAAGCAGGCCTTCCTGGAAGACCTGGGCTTCGAAGAGCCGGGCCTCAACCGCCTGATCCGTGCCGGCTACAGGCTGCTCGGCCTGCAGACCTACTTCACCGCCGGCGTGAAGGAAGTCCGCGCCTGGACCATCCATGTCGGCGATACCGCCCCGCAGGCTGCGGGCGTGATCCATACCGACTTCGAACGCGGCTTCATCCGCGCCCAGACCATTTCCTTCGATGACTACATCCAGTACAAGGGTGAACAAGGCGCCAAGGAAGCCGGCAAGATGCGTTCGGAAGGCAAGGAGTACGTCGTCAAGGATGGTGACGTGCTGAACTTCCTGTTCAACGTTTGATGAGGCGCCACGATGTCCGATGCTGCCAATCGCAGCGCACCACCCGGCACAGCCGGGTGTTAACGGGCATCGTAATCGGGACGTGGTTCAAACGGTATGCTTGATTGAATCCACGCCCCCCCGCCCTCGCCGCCGCGAGGGAGCCTCGCTGACGCTCGTACGGGGATTGCCTCAAACCTTGTCCGAAGCGGCACGATCAGAAGCAACACCTCCCCTGATCGGCCCCGGACAGCAGGACCGGAATCTTTGCGTCACCGGATTGTCACGAATATCTGTTAGTTTCAAGAGGAATACCGACATGGCCAGAACGGTAAATTGCATCAAGCTCGGTCGCGAAGCCGAAGGGCTGGACTTCCCGCCGCTGCCCGGCGAGATGGGCAAGAAGATTTTCGACAGTGTTTCCAAGGAAGCCTGGGCAGCCTGGGTCAAGCACCAGACCATGCTGATCAACGAAAACCGCCTGAATCTCGCCGACAGCCGCGCCCGTCAGTACCTGTCGCAGCAGTTGCAGAACTACTTCTTCGGTAGCGGCGCAGACGCCGTGCAGGGCTACGTCCCGCCGCAGGAATAAGCCCTGCACCGCAACAATGGCCGCCTTAGCGGCCATTTTGCTTTCCGGCTGCTGCTGACAGACCCGTGGGATGGTTATACTGCTTCGTTCCGGCCCGGCCACACACTGCCAGATAGCCCACAACATGACCCACGCAAACCCTCAGCATCATTATCAGGAACACGGCACCGAGCTGTTCCTCAACCGCGAACTCGGTCTGCTGGAGTTCAACCGGCGTGTGCTGGCGCAGGCGGAAGACCCGCACAACCCGCTGCTTGAGCGGCTGCGCTTCCTGTGCATCGTGTCGTCCAATATGGACGAGTTCTTCGAGGTCCGGGTTGCCTGGCTCAAGGAAAGCATCCGCATGCACAACGCCCGGCCCGCGCCGGATGGACTCTCGCCGGAGGCCGCCTTCCATCGCATTGCCGAGGATGCGCACGCCCTGGTCGAGAAACAGTACAAAATTCTGCGGGAGGTGCTGCTGCCCGCCCTGGCGGAGGAAGGCGTAGTCTTCCTGCGGCGTACCATGTGGACCGAGGCACAGCGCACCTGGGTACGTGAGTATTTCGACCGTGAGCTCGCCCCGGTCCTGACGCCTATCGGCCTGGACCCGGCCCATCCCTTCCCGCGCCTTCTGAACAAGAGCCTCAACTTCGTGGTCGAGCTCGATGGTCGCGATGCCTTTGGTCGCAGCTCCGGCGTGGCCATCGTGCAGGCGCCGCGCATCTTCCCGCGCTTCATCAAGCTGCCGTCCGAAGTCTCCGGTGTCGAACACGGCTTCGTCTTCTTGTCCTCGGTCCTGCACGCCCATGTCGACGAACTGTTCCCCGGCATGGAAATGCGGGGCTGCTACCAGTTCCGCGTCACGCGGGATTCCGACCTCAACGTCGACGAAGAAGACGTCAAGGACCTGCGCGCCGCACTGCAGGGCGAACTGAGCCAGCGCCAATTCGGCGATGGCGTTCGTCTCGAAGTCGCCGACAACTGCCCGCACCATATTTCCGACTTCCTGCTCGAACAGTTCGGTCTCGATGATGAAGACCTGTACCGCGTCGACGGGCCGGTCAACCTGGTGCGTTTCATGCAGGTGCCCGACCAGGTCGATCGCCCCGATCTGAAGTTCCAGCCCTTCATGCCCGGCGTACCCAAGGAATTGCGCAAGCAGCCGGACATGTTCAACGCCATCCGCCACGGCGACATCCTGCTGCACCACCCGTTCCAGAGCTTCACCCCGGTGATCGATCTGCTGCAGCAGGCGGCGCGCGACCCGCAGGTCGTGGCGATAAAGATGACGGTCTACCGCACCTCCAAGGATTCCGCGCTGATGGAAGCGCTGATCGAGGCGGCAGAGGCCGGCAAGGAAGTCACCGCAGTCGTGGAACTGATGGCCCGTTTCGATGAGGAAGCGAACATAAACTGGGCCGCCAAGCTCGAACGCGTCGGCGCCCACGTCGTCTACGGGGTCTACGGCTACAAGACCCACGCCAAGATGCTGCTGATCGTCCGGCGCGAGGAAGGCCGGCTGCGCCGCTACGCCCACCTCGGCACCGGCAACTACCATCAGCGTACCGCCAAGCTCTATACCGACTTCGGCCTGATGACGGCCAACGAAGAGAAGTGTGCCGACGTCAACGACGTGTTCATCCAGCTGACCGGCATGGGCAACCCCGGCAAACTCAAGCACCTGTGGCAGTCGCCGTTCACCATGCACTCCTCGATGGTGGCCGCCATCAATCGCGAGGCCGATATCGCCCGTGCCGGCCGCCGCGCCGTCATCATCGCCAAGATGAACTCGCTGCTCGAGCCCGCCCTGATCGAGGCCTTGTACGACGCGAGCAAGGCCGGCGTGACCATCCACCTGATCGTGCGCGGCGTCTGCACGCTGCGCCCGGGCGTCAAGGGCCTGAGCGAGAACATCAAGGTCCGCTCCATTGTCGGCCGCTTCCTGGAACACACCCGCGTGTTCTACTTCTTCAACGACGGTGCCGAGAATCTCTACCTGGGCTCGGCCGACTGGATGGGGCGCAACTTCTTCCGCCGCATCGAGGTCGCCTTCCCCATCTTCGACAGCAAGAGCAAGCGCCGCATCATCCGCGAAGGCCTGCGCCCCTACCTGGTCGACAACGCCCAGGCCTGGGAAATGCAGCCCGACGGCCGCTATCGCAAGAAAACCGCACGTGGCGGCAAGCTGCGCAGTGCGCAAGGCATGCTATTGGCAGACCTCGCGGCGAAAGCCAGGGATTGATCCGGACACGGGGGCGCTGCGGCGCCCCTTTTTATTGGCCATTTCTATTGGATAGGCGATGAAGACCAATCTGATCCTGTGGCGCCATGCCGAGGCCGAGGATACCGACGATGACGACGAGACCAGCGATCTGGCCCGCGCCCTGACCGAGCGCGGCCACAAGCAGGCTCGCAAGATGGCCGTCTGGCTGGCTGCACGCCTGCCCAGTCATACCCGCATCATTGCCAGCACCGCCGTGCGTGCACGACAGACCGCCGCGGCACTAAATCCGGAACATGAAGTGGATGAACGGCTGAACCCCGGCGCCAGCGCCGAGCAGTACCTGCAGGTCGCCGGCTGGCCCGAGGCCGAGCGAGCGACCGTACTGGTCGGCCATCAGCCTACGCTAGGCAGAGTTGCGGCACAGCTTTTGAGTGGCATGGAGGCCGACTGGAACGCCAGGAAGGGCGCTATCTGGTGGTTGCAGTACCGGCTCCGGGACGGGCGGGCCCATATCGGCCTCAAGGCGGTGCTGAGTCCCGAGCAACTGTAGATCTCACGCCCGCCCCCAAGCAGTGGCAGGTCGTGCTGCGCAGCGCGCCCTAGTAGCGCCGACAGGCGGCGACGGCGCGCTTGTAGAGCTCGCGGGTATGGTCGTTATCGCAGGTCGCCCGCGCCCAGCACAGCAGGTTGCGCTTCGCCGTCTGGTACTCCTGGGTCGCGACATTGCACATATTGGGCGACTGGGTCGTACGGGTAGCCGAAATGCGCACGACATCGTCCGAGCCGATAAAGCGCTCGGCACGTGCCCGCTCCTGCTCGAGCAAGCCCTGCAGGTCGCTGCCGCTGCCACCGATATTGCTTTCGACGGTCCGTATGGACTCGACCTTGTTCCCCTGCGGGCAAGGCATTTCCGAATACTGGCTCTTGCCGTTCGCATCGGTACAACGGTTGACCCGGCCAGCCCAGCTCGGGCTCGCCAACAACAGAAACAGGCACGTCAGCAAAAGACGCTTCACACTCATGCTCCTACCAGCCCCGGGCCATCAGACTGGCCACGATCGGCAACAAGATCAACAGCAATAATTCCACCCGTACCAGCATCAGCACCCGTTTGAACTCGGGTGGGGCCCATTCGGCCACAGCACCGGCACGCCGACGCCACGCGATGATGCGCACCGTCGGATAGATGGACAGCAACCCCAGCAGGACGAACAAGGTGATTTTAAGATGGAACAGGCCACTATGGGCATAGAAAGCCAACCCCTTTTCGGCCCAGATGCGTCCCAGTCCAGTCACGATCTGCAATATTGCCAACATGCCATACAGGCCGTCGATGCGCCCTAGCTTGCGCAAGGTATCGGCATCCATGCGCGGCTTCAGCAGCATATGCTCGGTCACGAGGCAGGCCATCAGCAGCATGGCACCCAGGTAATGGAACCCTGCCAGCAGTGCATTGCCCATCATGCGCGCTTCTCCAGCAGGTCCAGCGCCAACCCCAGGCTCGCACGGTAGTGGTGATCTGCGGTCTCCCGCTCTTCCAGCTGTTCCAGCAACTGCCCGAGCTCAGCATGTGCCACCGGCGTTGCCGCCACCGCCACGCTGGCCTCAAGGTAATTGCGTGCCTTGCCCCACAGTGCGGCGTCGCGGCACATCCGCCCCAGCGCCAGCAGAAGCTGGTGGTCATTGGGATGATGGCGCAGCCAGTCTTCGGCCCGCGCCAGCCGTTTGACGGCGTCGCCCTTCACGCCAAGACGGCCCAATTCGCCGTAGATCTCCAGCGGCGCCACGTCCCACTCGGCTTCGAGCGCATCGACCAACAGGTTCTCGGCCTGATCCCCGAGCCCCACCCGGATGAACTGTCGGGCAGCAGCCGCCGCCAGCTTGGGCAGCACCCGCTCCTCGCGCTTGAGGCCGCTCCACCAGCGGGTCAACTCACGACCATCCATGGGCGATAGCCGCAACTGCGCCAGCCGGGCCTGGTTGCGTATCCGGGCCGCATGGCTGGGATCAAGCCCGTCGCTCTTCTCCAGCAGGTCGGTCAGCTCGATCACCCTGGCCGGGTGATTCTCCTGCTGCCTCACCTTCAGTTCCAGCTTGAGCGCCGCCGTCAGCTTGGGCGACTGCGCATACACCCGCTGCAAGGCCGCCAGCGCTTCCCGGTTGCGATACTGCTCGTAGCACATCTCGGCCTCGAGCATGTCCAGCGCCAGCGAACGGCCGCCACTGGCGTCACGCGCCTCTTCGACAAACTTGTCCCGTGCCTCATAATCACGGCCAAAATGCGCCGCCCGTGCCGCGATCAGAGTATCGATCAGCTTCATATCACGCTCGTCCTCCGCCTCGCGAGCGACCCGACTGGCACGTACCGCCTTGTGGTAACGACCCTCGATCAACGCGGTGATCGCATCGCGCCGATAGCGCCGGGCGTCACGGATACGCTTGGCAGCATGGTAGCGACGCACATTACGCGGCATGGCCAGCAACCAGTCGACCAGCTTGACGATGCCGTACCCCCCCAGCACCAGGAGTGCGAACAGCAGCACGAAGGCATTCAGCGACAGCTCGATCCGCCACGGCGGAAAGAACAACAGCGCATAGCCGGAGTTGTAGCGGGCGAACAGCGCCAGGCTTACCGCCAGGGCAAACAGGGCCAGCAGCCAGAACAGTATCCTCACTTGCTGTCCTCCCGGCTGGCCTTGCGGCGCGCATCGCGAGCGGCGTTCAGGCTGTCGGCCAGGCTGGGCAGCACCTGTGCTGGCTGGGCCCCCTGCAGCTCGCGCAAGGTATTGAGGGTAGCGATGACCGGCTTGGAGCGGGTGTCAAAATGCTTGCGCAGGCCGGCATCGGCAGCCATCAGGTCACGGCGGAAGGTCGGCTCGTCCCGTTGCAACAGCGCCAAGCGGGCATTGAGCAGACGCAGCTTGATGTGCTCCCGCAGGTACAGGGCCTGCTCCGGCGCCAGCAGCACCGGGTCCGGCTGGTCGATACGGCGTATCTCCACCAGCGCACCCAGCGCCCGGCCGAGTTCACCGAGCACGCCGCGATGGCCTACCGCCTCGCTGGCCGCCTGGTCTTCCGGCACCTTGGCATCCACCACCAGTGGCAGGCGGTCCACGCTGCCCGCCAACGTATCGATCTTGGCCGACAAGCCCACATAGTCGATCCACGGCACCCGCTTCAGGCTGTCAATATCCTTCGCCAGCGCACGGCGCAAAGGCATGAGCCGCGGCTTGTCATGCCCAGCCAGCCGTTCATCAAGCCGGTACAGCGCCGCCAGGCTGGCGCCCACGTTGCCGGTCAGCTGCAGTTGCTGGCTGGCCAGCGACAAGGTCAGCTCGGCGTCGGCCAGCAGCGTCTCCTCCTGGTCACCGGCGATGGCGCCGTACAGTGCCTGCAGGTCGACCTGCTGCGCACGTAATTCCTCGATATGGTGGTCGATGCCGTTGAGCTGCGCATCGAGCTGGCTCATCCGGCCGCCATCGCGCTGCTCGCCGGCGGTCAGCGCCTGCTGCCGGCTTTCCAGCTGGGCAAAGCGACTGCTGAGTTCGGCCTTCATGGCCTCGCGCTGGTAATGGACGATCAGCATCGATACCAGCACCGCCAGCACCACCGCCGTCACGATCCATCGCCATTGCCCGCCACCCGCAGGCGCACGCACGATGGTCGTAGCCTCGCTCGCCGGCACGGGCGGCACCGCCGCCGGGCTGGAAAAGTATTCGCGCAGGGAGCCCACGATGCCCGCGTCACCGGTCCGCGTACCGATGACCGTCGTCACGCCGAACTGCCGTATGGTCTCGGCTATCGCGGCGTGGCTGGCAAAGAAGCGGATCTCGCGCAGCTGGCTGGCCAGGGCCTCGTCGCACAGGGCGAACAGGTTCTGGATCGCTTCGCTACTGGTGGCGATCACGCCATCGCAGCCCTGGGCCAGCAAGGCCTGCAGAGATTCACGGCTCACATTGGGCGGCAGGCGGCGGTAAGCCTCGACCACCTCCACCGTCGCACCGCGAGCCAGCAGCGTATCGGCCAGCAGCTCCCGTCCGCCATTGCCGCGGAACAGCACCACCCGCCGGCCATCCAGCCGCTGCAACAAGGGGTGCTCCAGCAGCCCTTCGCTATCGAAGCGCGATTCCGGGCTGATAACATCCTGCATCCCCAGTTCCAGCGCCCGCACCTGCGAGGACGGCCCGACCACCGCGACGGTCAGCTCGGCCGGCCAGCCCGGCAAGCGCGCCGCCACCTCATCGAGCGCAGTCGGGCTGACAAACACCGCCAGGTCAAAGTCATCCAGCCGCTGCAACACCGCCTGCAGCGCCGCCGGCTGGCTGCTCTCGGCAATCTCTATCATCGGTGCGCGTAAGACCTGCGCACCTTGCTCCGCCAACAGTGCGGCCAGATGTTCGGCCTGCTTGGCAGGTCGGGTCAGCAGGAAGCGGCGGGAAGCAAGCGGACTGGTCATAGGTTCAGGCTTTGGGAGTAAGCAGGGCGCGGGCGCCCTCGGTCAGCATCAGGTCGGCAACCTGCCGGCCCAGGCCCAGGGCAGCAGCCCGGCTGCCATTGGATTCGGCACGCAGTATCTCGCTGCCGTCCGGGCTCGCGACAAAACCGCGCATGCGCAGGAAATGCTCATCGACGATCTCGGCATAGCCGCCCAGCGGCGTCTCGCACGAGCCATCGAGCCGCAGGCTCATGGCCCGCTCGGCCGTCACGCAGTCGGCCGTCTCGGCATGGTTCAGTGGGGCCAGCAAGGCCAACAGTTCCGCACGATCGGCACGAATCTCGATACCCAGCGCACCTTGGCCCGGCGCGGGCAGGCTTTCCTCGGGGCTCAGCGCCGTC
Source organism: Chitinimonas naiadis (assembly GCF_054780835.1). Classification (NCBI taxonomy): domain Bacteria; kingdom Pseudomonadati; phylum Pseudomonadota; class Betaproteobacteria; order Neisseriales; family Chitinibacteraceae; genus Chitinimonas; species Chitinimonas naiadis. Next base: position 45,884 of record NZ_BAAGVO010000005.1, read on the forward strand.
TTGATCCGGTCGCCCAGCCCAAGTCGCTTGAGGCCCGCGGCGGCCAGGATGATCGCGTCGTACTCGCCGGCATCGAGCTTGCCCAAGCGGGTCTGCAGGTTGCCGCGCAGCGGCTTGACCTGCAATTGCGGATAGACCGCCCGGATCTGCGCTTCACGGCGCAGGCTGGACGTACCCACCACCGCACCGGCAGGCAGGTCGACCAACCGGGCATAGGCATTGGAGACAAAGGCATCGCGCGGGTCTTCGCGCTCGGTGATGGCCGCGATGGCAAAGCCATCCGGCAGCCGCATCGGCATGTCCTTCATCGAATGCACGGCCAGGTCGGCGCGGCCTTCGAGCAGAGCCGTCTCCAGCTCCTTCACGAACAGGCCCTTGCCGCCGATCTTGTTCAGGGTCACGTCGAGGATGCGGTCCCCCTGGGTAGTCATCCCCAGCAGTTCCACTTTCAATCCCGGATAGAGCGCTTCAAGACGGGTGGCGATGTGGCGGGCTTGCCACAGGGCAAGGGCGGATTCGCGCGTGGCGATGACGAGGTGATCAGGTACAGACACAGCGGGCAGTCTCGGGGGATAGATGTATTTGCTCAGATTCTAGCATGCGCACCGGCACAGTCCCGGAGAGGGAGAACTGTAGCGGCCTACCAACAAATTACTAAACTGCCGCCGGAAGGGCCTGCTTGCTCGCATCAGCGAGCCCCCCCGTAAAGAGGACGCCGTGGTTGTAGGCCCCTGAAGGGGCAACAACCACGCAGTCGAGACGGCGAGGCCGCCAGAGTTCTTGGCGCTTTAGCGCCAAGAGCCTGTGCGTGCAGAACTCGGGGGGCCGTGGGGGCCCGGATTAAATCAGCGAGGAATGGTTGATCTCAGAAAGACCTTAAGCGCCCAGGCTTCCCGGGCGGAGCCACGCTCCCAGAGATCGCCACCTCAGGTAGAGCGTCACCTCCCCATGCCCCCGACCTGCTGGGCAAGGTAGGTCGCGTAGTTGTCGGTCATGCCGCCGATGAAATCGAGCACCCGCATATAGCTCTCGTACAAGGGCCAGTCCCGGATCGGCGCGTTGTACTCCATCAGGTCAAGGATGCGCTTATTGCGAAAACTCAAGCGCTCCGGCTCGATGCGCAGCTGGTAGGCCGCGCCGCAAAAGGCTTCCAGCAGGATATCCAGGCAGGTGAAGCTGCCGACCTCGATCTCGACTTTGCGCCGGTTGTTGAAGATGCGTTCACGCGCCAGTTGCTTGGCGTCGCGTATGCCATGCCTGACAAAGTCCGGGCAGGCTGCAATCAGGTCGCCCTCGTACTCGCCGGCCAGCAAGGCATCGTGATGACGCAGGAAGGCGGCCGTCACCTCGCGCACGCAACGGTCAATCGCCTTGGAGCGCAGCAGCGACATCTTGCGCCGCACGCTGGGCGCCCCCGCCACTTCCAGCGCCAGCAGATCGTCATCGATGCCGGCGAGCCGGATCAGCATCGGCGCGATGGTCTCGAACGGCAACATGCCGATCTCCACCCCGTCCTCAAGGTCCAGGATGGCATAGCAGATATCGTCGGCCGCCTCCATCAGGTAGCTCAGCGGATGGCGGCACCATACGCCGCCCCCCTTGGCGATCAGGCCAAGCTCCAGCGCCACCTCGTCGAGCAACTTCTTCTCCGCTTGGTAGCAGCTGAACTTCTCCTTGAAGCCGGCATGCTCGCTGGTCCAGGGGTACTTTAGCGTCGCGCCCAAGGTCGCGAAGGTCAGTCGCATGCCGCCGTCGAAACGATGGTTCTCGAGCTGGGTCACCACCCGGAACCCCTGCGCATTCCCCTCGAAGGTCTGCACGTCGCGACGCTCGTCCGCGGTCAGGTTCTGCAACAGATAGGCATTGGCCGACTGTCGGAACCAGTCGCGGATCGCGTACTCGCCGGCATGGCCGAACGGTGGATTGCCAATATCGTGCGCAAGGCAAGCCGCCTGCACGATGGCACCGATATCGTAGGGAATGATATGCGCCGGCAGCTTGTTGCCCAGCGCCTGCCCGACCATGATGCCCAGCGAGCGTCCCACGCACCCGACCTCGATCGAATGCGTCAGCCGGGTATGGACATGGTCGTTCTCGGTCATCGGATGGACCTGGGTCTTGCGACCCAGCCGACGGAATGGCGAGGAAAACGCCAACCGGTCGTGATCCTTGTGGAAGTCGGACCGTCCTATCGCCGGCCCGGTCTCCGGAACCCGGCGCGGTGCGCGCAAGCGATCAGCGGAGAGCAGTTGCGGCCAGTTCATTTGCGACATGAGTCACTACCTTGCAAGCCGGTATGCGGCGAAGAAAGCCATTGTAGTGGAGGACGCCCGGATAGGAAGCCGCCAACCATTCCGCTCAGCCATACACCCTGGGTTGAGCCAGGTAGCTTGGGTTGAGCAAAGCGAAGCCCAACACGCCCAGCCGCCGCCAAAGAACCTAAACCACCAATGCCCGCACCAACACCCCCTCGAAATCCACCGTTGCCGGCAAGGTGCCGAAGCTATCCCCCCAATCGCCCATCAAGCGCGACTGCACGAAGGCATGTGCCACGAAATCCGGCCCGTGCTGCAGCAACAAGCCAGCCTGCACCGCCAGCACCAATTGCTGGGTAATCCGCCGTGCCCGGCTCTCCAATCCCGCCGGCTCGCTGAATTGCCGCTGCAGATCGGCGACAAACCGGTCAAAGCCAGCATGCCGACCCAACGCCGGCGCCAACTCCGCCTGCAATATCTCCAGCGTACGCGGGCTCTTTGCCAGGGCGCGCAATACATCCAGGCACATGACATTGCCCGAACCTTCCCAGATCGAATTGACTGGCATCTCGCGGTAGATACGCGCATGCACGCCCTCCTCGACATAGCCGTTGCCGCCCATCACCTCCATCGCCTCGGCCGCCAGCTCCGGTCCTCGCTTGCAGACCCAGTACTTGGCCGCCGGCGTCAACAGGCGTCGCAACAGCGTCTCCGCCTCGTCGTCGCGGGCGTCGAATGCCCTGGCCATCCGCATCGCCAGCACGATGGCCGCCTCGGTTTCCAGTGCCAGATCGGTCAGCACATTGCGCATCAGCGGCTGGTCGATCAGTCTTTGGCTGAACACCACACGCTGCCGCGCATGGTGCAGCGCCAGCGAGGTTGCCTGCCGCATCATGCCGGTGCTGCCCAGCACGCAGTCGAGCCGGGTATAGGTGCCCATCTCCAGGATGGTCGGCACCCCGCGTCCTTCCTCGCCCAGCAGTACACCATGGGCCGCCTGGAACTCCACCTCGCTGGAGGCATTGGACTTGTTGCCGAGTTTATCCTTCAGTCGCTGGATCAGGATGGGGTTCTTGCTGCCATCGGGTTGCCAGCGCGGCACGAAGAAGCAGGACAAGCCTGCCTCGGCCTGGGCCAGCACCAGGTGCGCGTCGCACTGGGGGGCGGAGAAGAACCATTTGTGGCCCGTCAACCGGTAGCTGCCGTCGGCCGTCCGCTCCGCCCGCGTGGTATTGGCGCGGACATCCGACCCACCCTGCTTTTCGGTCATGCCCATGCCGATCAGGGCGCCACGCTTCTGCGCCAGCGGCAGGTCGCGCGGGTCATAGTCGCGGCTATACAGCACCGGCAGCCAGTCGCGAGCCAAAGCCGCGTCCCGGGCGATCGCCGGCACCGCGCCATAGGTCATGGTAGTGGGGCACAGGCTGCCCGCCTCAAGCTGCGCCTGCAGCAGGTAGCCGGCAGCCCGCGCCGCATGGGCGCCGGCTTTGGGCTCCGCCCAGGGACCAGTATGAAAGCCCCGATCGACAATGCCCTGCATCAGCGCGTGCCAGGCCGGATGAAACTCCACCTGGTCCCGCCGATACCCCCGGGCATCGAACGCCCTAAGCTGCGGCGGATACTGGTTGGCCAGCCGTGCCAGCTCCACCTGCTCGGCAGTACCCAGCAGCATGCCGGTAGCCGCCAGTTCGGCCTCGGCCCAGCTGGCGCCCTCGCGGGCGACCGCCTCGCGCAAGGCGGGGTCCGCGAGATAGGGGTTGTAGTCCGTTAGGGGTGTGGACTGATTACTAACGGTATGGGTGGGCCAGCTCATGCGTGTCTCCTCGCTATTGCCAGCAGACTAGTCCGCACTCCTCAGCCAAGCAAGCGCTCGAAACAATCTGAATCAAGGGATGTCGGCGTAACCCATTCGACGCTGGATGATCGCGGTCTTGCGCAACAATCCACGTGCGGAACGGTTCTTGTCGTAATAGCGCGGGTTGGGCACCATCGCCGCCAGCTTGGCGGCCTGGCCGGCACCGAGATTGGCAGCGCTAGTCTGGTAGTAGTGACGCGCGGCGGCTTCGGCGCCGAATATGCCATTCCCCCACTCGATCACATTGAGATAGATCTCGAATATCCGTCGCTTGTCCATGACCGCTTCCAGCATGAAGGTGATAGCCGCCTCCTCCATCTTGCGCAGATAGCTGCGCTTGCCGCTGAGGAACAGGTTCTTCGCCAGTTGCTGACTGATGGTCGAACCACCGGCCGAGATGCGGCCCTTCTTCTGGTTCTTCTCCCAGGCGGCCTGCATGCCCTCCCAGTCAAAGCCCTCATGCTCCAGGAACTTGGCATCCTCGCTTGCCACCAGCGCCCGCTTGAGATTGGGCGAAATCTTCTCGTAGGGTACCCACTGGTACTTGAGCTCGGCATCGGGGTTCTTGTCCTGCAGCACGCTCAACTGCTGGTCCATGAACGCCGTCTCGGACGGATTGTGGTCACGCCACCACAAGACATGGGCGAAGATCCACAACTGATAGAGGATGAACAACAGGATCAGGGCCAGCAGGATGCGGCCGAACAGGCGTAGGAGGCTCATGGCGGTCGATTATATCGCCGCGCGCTACTTCTCATTCCGCTTGCGCAACGCAGCCTGTTTCGCCGCACGGCGCAGGAACAGGGTCTGCCTGGAAAAATCGGTGCAGTAATGGCAGATCAGCAGGTGCAGGCGCAACTTCACCTTCTCGCCCAAACCCAGTTGGCGATCTAGCCCTTCAGAAACCAGCCGAGTGGCATCCTTACAATTCATCCCGCTTCCAACCCAAACCAGTTTTTCTCAAGACAAAGACGCAGGCTCATGCGCGCACGATAGAGCAGCACTGAACAATTGGTCGCCGTGATCTCGAGATTCTGACAAATCTCCTCGATCTCGTAACCCAGGCTCTCCCGCATCGCAAAGACCAGTGCGGTGCGTTTGGGCATGCGCTCGGCGCACGCCTCGTAGACCCGCCAGAAATCCTGTTGCTCCAGCGCCGCATCGGGATGGGTCCAGGGTCTCGGCCCGTCACTTCCCCAATGGCCGGTCTTGTCGAACAGGCTGTCAAAGTCGCTGACGCTACCCTCCTCGTCCAACCGCTCGTCCAGCTGCAGAGGGTCACGGCACAGCTTGCGCTGCGCATCGATCAGCTTGTGCTTGAGTATGCCCGTCAGCCAGGTCTTGACGCTCGATTGCGCTGTAAACCCCTCCTTGGCCTGCAAGGCGGCCAGCAAGGTATCCTGAACCGCCTCCTCCGCCGCCGCTTCATCCCGCAGGCGGTACAGGGCATAACGCAGCAGATAGGCCCGGTGATCGGCCAATTGCTGATCGTCTGGCAAACTCAAGACATCTTCTCCCCTACACTCACATCCGCCACCACCCGGTTGCGACCGGCATCCTTGGCACGATAAAGCGCCGCATCCGCCGCGATCAGCAACAGGTGCAGTTCGGTATCCGTGGGCCGCAACTCCGCCACGCCGACGCTGACGGTAACCGGCACCAGCGTGCCATCCTCCAGCGTCAGCGGCGCATTCTCCACCGCCTCACGGATGCGCTCCGCCGCCTCGATCGCCTGCGGCAGCGCCGTTTCCGGCACCAGCACCACGAACTCCTCACCACCCAGTCGGGCGGGCAGGTCACCCTGCCGGCGCGAAGTTTCCAGCAGTCGGGCGATGCGCACCAGCACTTCGTCGCCGACCGCATGGCCATGGGTATCGTTGACCAGCTTGAAATGATCGAGATCCAGCATCAGCAGCGACATCGGCCGGTGATGGCGACGCGCCAGTTCGAACAATTCCCCACCACGCTCGAAGAAGCGCCTGCGATTGGCCAGACCGGTCAGTGCATCGGTGCTGGCCTCCTCGGTCAGCCGGGTTTCGCGCGCATGGCGGGCGGTCACATCCACCAGGCTCAGCAGCATATCCTCCGAGCTGTCCTCACCGTTGCTACCCAGCAGGGTAGCGGACACAGCCACCCAGCGCTCCACGCCATCGCCACAGCGCAATGCGAACTCCATTTCACGCAGCGTGCCCGCGTCGCGCAAGGCACCGCTGAGCGCCTTCCACTCCTCCGGTCGAACAAACAGCTCCACCACCTGCAAACCCGCGAGGCTCGCCAGCGGCAAACCGAACAAGGCAGCCATATCGGGATTGGCATAACGGATACGGTCCGGTCCGTACTCCACCACCCCCAGCGCACACGGAGAGGCCTCCAGCATGCTGCGCATGCGTTGCTCGCGGGCGATCAGCCTGGCTTCACTCTCGGCCAGCGCACGCGCCTGTTGGCCGGCGCGCCACAACAGCACCAGTAGGCCAACGCCAAGGATCAGTAACAGTGCCAGGCCCAGCAAGGTCACCACCAGGCCGGCCCGCCAGTCGGACAGATAGTCGATCTCCGACGCCCCCACCCCGATCAGGAAAGGGTAGCCCGGTACCTGCCGCACCGCCAGCAGCCGGCGTTCGCCATCGATGGGTGAGTTGTAGAAATAGGTGTCCTGCAACAGCTTGGTCGGCTGCCAGACAAGTTGCTCGAATTGCCGGCCGATCAGCTTGCGATCAGGCAAGGGCTGCCGTGCGACCAGGTGCCGCTCGGCATCGACCACCGCCACCGAGCCATGCTGGCCCAGCTCGATATCGGCAAAGTGCCGGCTCCAGGCCTCGATGTGCATGCCCGCCACCACCACAGCCCGCAAACGCCCTTCTGCACTGAACACCGGTCGCGCGAACACGACGCCAAGCCGGCCCGTCGTCCGCAGGGTATAGGGGGCCGAGATCACCAGACCCGGCTTGGGGGCACGCAGTAGGTTCTGGATATACGGCAGGTCGGAAAAACTGACGCGCAGATTGGCTGCGGTCGAGTACGCGACCCGCCCCTCGGCATCGAGCACCGTCACCGCCGCCATGTGCGGCAGTCTTTCGGCCTTTTCACGTAACAGCATGATGGCCTCGAAACCGATCGGCTCGCTCCACGACACCGGCGGGTTCACCGGCAGACGCTCGGCCTCATGCGCCACATCCTTCAGCATCAGGTCCACCTCGCGGGAGGTACCCAGCACGCGCTCCTCCAGCAGGCGGGCCGTGTTATAAGCGTTCACGGCAGCCTTCTGCTGGGCACTGTCGTAGCCGGTGACCAGCCACCAGCCCAGCGCCGCGGTCAACACCAGGATCAGCGTCAACACCCCGGCCATCGCCAAGCGGGTATTGCGTGGCAAATCGGCGTACAGACTCTGTAGCAAGCGGCGTGGCAAGATCGGCTTCATCGAACAGTGGTTGACCTAGACAAATTAGCCCATACCGGCCCATTGTGCAGCATCGCTGCGGGCTTCAAGACAGCCAGTGGGCACTGCCACCCCGCGCCACATGGCCCGCCAGCAGCCGCTGGAACACCGTCGGGTCCTTGCGGAAAGTCAGCTCGCCGGCCTGCGGCTTGTGCCAGTCCCACAGGCGCGACACCCAGAACCGCAAGGCCGCCGCACGCAGCATCAAGGGCCAGGCCGCACGTTCGGTCGAGCTCAGCGGCCGGACCGCCTGGTAGCCCGCACACAAGGCCTCGGCACGTGCGGCATCGATATGGCCATCGGGTTCGCTGCACCAGTCGTTCAGCGTGATCGCCAGGTCGTACAGCAGGATATCGTCACAGGCGTAGTAGAAATCGATAAAGCCCCCGATCTGCTCGCCGTGCATCAGCACATTGTCGCGGAACAGGTCGGCATGGATCACCCCGCTCGGCAGATGGGTAAAGCGCTGTCGCGCCTGTGCAGCCACCTCGGCCTGCAGCAGGTTGCGCTCCGGCAGGTCCAGAAAGCCGTACAGATCGGTCGCCGCCGCATTCCACCAGGCCGGACCTCGCGGATTGGGCATCCGTCCCGGATAGGTCTCACCCGCACGATGCATCTGCGCCAGCATCGCACCCAGAGCGCGGCACTGCGCCGCGCTCGGATGCTCGACCGGCTCGCCCTGCAGCCACTTCACCAGGACCGTCGGCTTGCCGGCCAACTGGTCGATGTACTCGTCGCGCAGGTTCGCGATCGGCGCAGCACAGGCGATGCCGTGGTGCGCCAGGTGTGCCATCAGGTTGACGTAGAACGGCAACTCGCTCGCCTGCAGGGTCTCGAACAGGGTCAGCACGTAGCGCCCCTGCGTGGTTGTCACCGCGTAATTGGTATTGGTGATGCCGGCAGCGATGCCCTTGAATTCCACCAGCTCGCCCAGCGAGTAGTGTTTGAGCCAGTCTCGCAACTGCTCGGCGGTAACGGTCGTAAAAACGGACATGAAAGCAATCGGCCAGGGAAAACGGCGCCACGGCGGCACCATGGAAGGCAGGCGGCGAGGCAGTCCCCGCCGCCCGGCATATCAGAAGCGCTTGATGACCCACATCGGCGGACGGGTCACCTGCTGGCCATCCTTGCGTACCAGCTTGCCGGTGCCGTCGTCGTCGCTGAGAAAGTACTCCGGACCCACCTTGGGCTTGACCTTGACCATGTACAGCTTGCCACCGACGCGGTACTCGGTGACGGTCGCGTCATCACGCTGGATGATGGTCACCTCGGGCTCTTCCGACGGATCATCGGCCGTCGCGGCAGGGATAGGTGGTGGTGGTGGCACCACCGGCTTCGGCGGCTCGGCGGCAAACAGGGGGGCTGCTGCCACGAGGGCGAGGGCCAGGATCAGGGTACGCATGATACTTTCTCCGGACAGGCCCGCCGCAAAGCGGCGGGCAGATTCAAATCAGAGGCTGAGCTGCATTTCGCGTTCGGCCGGGCTAAGCCCGAAGCCGCGCGTCTCGTAGAAGGAAAAGATAGCATCGACCACGGCGTGCGGCTCGTCGATGACCTGCATCAAGTCCATGTCGACCGCATTGATCATGCCCTCAGCCAGCAGCGAGCTGCGGAACCAGTCCAGCATGCCACCCCAGAACGCACTGCCCACCAGGATGATCGGCATCTTGCGGGTCTTGCCGGTCTGGATCAGCGTCAAGGCCTCGCTCAGTTCGTCCAGCGTACCAAAGCCTCCCGGCATGACCACATAGGCGGTCGCGTTCTTCACGAACATCACCTTGCGGGCAAAGAAGTGCCGGAAAGTCTGGCTGACGTCCTGATAGGGATTGCCGTTCTGCTCATGCGGCAACTGGATGTTCAGTCCCACCGACGGCGACTTGCCATGGAACGCCCCCTTGTTGGCCGCCTCCATGATGCCGGGGCCGCCACCGGAGATCACGCTGAAGCCGGCGTCGCTCAGCAGGCGGGCGATCTCCTCGGTCAGCTTGAAATATGGATGGTCGCGCGGGGTCCGGGCCGAGCCGAAGATGGAAACCGCAGGCTGGATCGCCTGCAGACGCTCGGTCGCCTCGACGAATTCGGACATAATCTCGAAAACCCGCCATGCTTCGCGCGAACGATAGGCGTGGCTGGCTGCCATGGCCGCCGGGTCGGTATCGCTCGGTAGTTTGTTCTTGGCACTCATGGTTTCTTCTCTATTTTTAGGTTTTGTAGGAGCTGGCCTACCCGCGACGGTTCCCGCCGGGGGCGCTCCTGCAGCATTACCGGGGTTAAGTGTATATGTCCACCAAAACGCTCTTGCTGATCGACGGCTCCTCTTATCTGTATAGAGCGTTTCACGCCCTGCCTGACCTGCGCAGTCCGGCCGGCGCGCCTACCGGCGCCCTGCGCGGCATCCTGGCCATGCTTAAGCGGCTGATGAAAGACGTCCCAGCCGATTATATCGGCTGCGTCTTCGACGCCAAGGGCAAGACCTTCCGCGATGACCTTTATGCCGAATACAAGGCCCAGCGCCCCTCCATGCCGGATGACCTGCGCGCCCAGATCGAACCCATCCACGCCGCCATCGCCGCCCTGGGCCTGCCCATCCTGATGGTCGACGGCGTCGAGGCCGACGACGTGATCGGCACCCTGGCCCGCCAGGGCGACGCTGCCGGCATGACCGTGGTCGTCTCCACCGGCGACAAGGACATGGCCCAGCTGGTGACCGAGCGAGTCCGCCTCGTCAACACCATGAGCGAGGAAACCCTCGACCAAGCCGGCGTGCTCAACAAGTTCGGCGTGCCGCCGGAACGTATCGTCGACTACCTGGCCCTGATCGGCGACACCGTCGACAACGTCCCCGGCGTCCCCAAGTGCGGCCCCAAGACCGCCGTCAAATGGCTGGCCGAGTATGGCGACCTTGACACCATCATGGCCCGGGCCGGGGAAATCGGCGGCGTGGTCGGCCAGAATCTGCGCGACACGCTGGACTGGCTGCCCATGGGCCGCACCCTGGTCACCATCAAGTGCGACGTGGACCTGCAGTCCGAAATGCCCGATGGCATGGCCAGTCTGATCCCGCGCGATGCGGACCGCGCGACCCTGGCCAGCCTTTACGAAACCTATGGCTTCAAGAGCTGGCTGGCCGAGATCAAGGGCGATGCCGCCGTCGGCGACAAGATCGCTGCCGATGGCAATAGCAGTGCCCTGCGCAGCTTCGCGCCGGAAGAAACCGGCGAGCTGACCGAACTGGGCCGCGATTACGACTGCATCACCAGCACCGAACAGCTTGCCAGTTGGCTGGCCAGGCTGGAGACGGCCGATCTGGTGGCACTCGATACCGAAACCGACAGCCTCGAACCGTTGCAAGCCCGCATCGTCGGCATCAGCTTCGCCGTTGCCCCTGGCGAGGCCGCCTACCTGCCGCTGGCCCACCGTTATGCCGACGCCCCGCCGCAACTGGACTTCGACACGGCACTGGCCTCACTAAAGCCCTGGCTCGAGGACGCCAGCCGTAAGAAACTCGGCCAGAACCTGAAGTACGACCAGCATGTCTTCGCCAATCACGGCATCGCACTGGCCGGTGTGGCCGAGGACACCCTGCTGCAGTCCTATGTGCTCGACAGCACCGAGCGCCACGGCATGGACGAACTCGCCGCCAAGCATCTGGGCCTCAAAGCCATCTCCTATGAAGAAGTCGCCGGCAAGGGCGCCAAGCAGATCGGCTTTGGTGAAGTCGCGGTCGACGTCGCCACCCGCTACTCGGCCGAGGACGCCGACATCACCCTGCGCCTGCACCAGGCCTTCGCACCCCGCCTGGCCGCCGAACCAAGGCTGGACTATGTCTACCGCGACATCGAGATGCCCAGCCGCGAAGTCCTGTTCAAGATGGAACGCCACGGCGTGCTGCTCGACGCCAGCCTGCTCAACAAGCAAAGCCACGAACTGGGTCAGACCATGCTCAGGCTGGAGCAGGAAGCCTACGAGTTGGCCAGCCAGCCCTTCAACCTCGGCTCGCCCAAGCAGATCGGCGAGATCCTGTTCGATAAACTCAAGCTGCCGGTGCTGAAGAAAACCCCCAAGGGCGCCCCGTCGACCGACGAAGACGTGCTGACCGAGCTGGCCCGCGACTACCCCTTGCCGGCCAAGCTGCTGCAGCACCGCAGCCTGTCCAAGCTCAAGTCGACCTATACCGACAAGCTGCCGCTGATGGTCAATCCGCGCACCGGCCGGGTCCACACCAATTACGCCCAGGCCACCGCCATCACCGGCCGGCTGGCCAGCAACGATCCCAACCTGCAGAACATCCCGGTCCGTACCGCCGAAGGCCGCCGCATCCGCGAAGCCTTCATCGCCCCCAAGGGCAGCCATATAGTCAGTGCCGACTATTCACAGATCGAACTGCGCATCATGGCCCACCTGTCGGGTGACGAAGGCATGCTCAAGGCCTTCGAGGCCGGCATCGACATTCACCGCGCCACCGCTGCCGAGGTATTTGGCGCCAGCCCCGACGACGTCAGCAGCGATCAGCGCCGCTACGCCAAGGCCATCAACTTCGGCCTGATCTACGGCATGAGCGCCTTCGGCCTCGCTGCCCAGCTCGATATCGAACGGGGTGCCGCCCAGAACTACATCGACCGCTACTTCGCCCGCTATCCCGGCGTCGCCGCCTATATGCAGAACACGCGCGAGACGGCCCGGGAACAAGGCTATGTGGAAACCTGGTTCGGCCGCCGTCTGTGGCTGCCGGAGATCCGCTCCGCCAACCAGGGCCGCCGCCAGGGCGCCGAACGTGCCGCCATCAACGCCCCCATGCAGGGCACCGCGGCCGATCTGGTCAAGCTCGCCATGGTGGCCGTCCAGGACTGGCTGGAAAAGGACGGCCTCGCCAGCAAGCTCATCATGCAGGTACACGATGAACTGATACTCGAAGTCCCGGACGCAGAGCTCGAACTGGTCAAGGTACAGCTACCCGCCCTGATGGCCGGTGTCGCGGACCTCAAGGTCCCCTTGCTGGCCGAAGTCGGCGTCGGCCCCAACTGGGAAGCCGCTCACTGATAGCCCGTTGGCACGGCGGTAAAACACCATGAAAAAAACGCCCGGTATCACCGGGCGTTTTTCTTTTACCGACAACCGCTTACTTGGCCGGTGTCTCAGCCGCCTTCTTGGCTGCACCGGCAAAGTCACCGGCGTAGACATGCAGGATCTTGGACGGATCGATGTACTTCTTGATCACCGCGTTGACCTCATCCAGCGTCAGCGCCTGGATGCGGGCATCGATCTCCGCACTGAAGGCCAGCGTGCGGCCGGTCTGCAGCTGCGACACATGCAGACTGGCCAAGGCGCCATCCTGGGCACGGGATGTCTGCCGTTGCTGCATCAGGCTCTGCTTGGCCTCGCTCAGCTCCTCGGCGGTGATACCGTCACGAACCAGACGGGCAAGCTCTTCCTGCACGCCCGCCTGCATCTTGGCCAGGTTCTGCGGTGCGTAGATGGCACCCAGTCCGATCTTGCCGCTAGGCTCGAAGCTCGACGCTTCCAGGCCGCTGCCGGCACCGTAGCTGATGCCATCCTTCTGCCGCAGGCGATCCATCAGGCGCGATTTCACGCCACCACCCAGCACCTTGTTCGCCACCAGCAAGGGGGCGTAGTCCGGCGAGGTGTCCTGCAGCTTGAGCGGCAATTCGGCGCTGTAGTAGGCATTGGCCTTGTCCGGCGTCTCCAGTTGCTGGACGGCCGACTTCGGCTCCGGCGCCGGGTTGCTCAGGCGCGCGTACTTGCCCTTGCTCTTCCAGTCGCCGAACAGGCTCTTGATCTGTGCCGTCGCTTCCGCCGCGTCGAAGTCGCCGACCAGCGCCACCTCGCCATGGTCCGCCCCGTACAGGCTGGCGTAGAAACGCTTTACATCGGCCAGCTTGGCGTTCTTGTACTCCGCGATGGATTCGTCGAAGGTCGCGGCGTAGCGAATATCACCCTTCGGGTACCGGTTGAACTGGCGTGCCAGCGCTTGCGCAGCCACGGCCTCAGGCTGGCTGCGATTGGCTTCGATGCCGGCCACGTTCTCGTCCTTCAGCTGCGCAAACTCGGCAGCCGGGAAAGTCGGTGCCCGCAGCACATCGCGCACCAGGGCCAGTAGTTCCGGCAGATGCTTGCGGCTGGTCTCGAAGTTCACGCTTAGGGTCTGTCCACCGCCATGCACGCTCAACTTGCTCTTGAGGCCATCGAGCTGGGCGGTGATGTCGGCCCGGCTCATCTTGCCAGCCCCACGCAGCAGCATGTCGGCGGCGAGGTCGGCATTGGCAGACTGGCCAAACAGGCTCTTCTCGTCGCCAAAATCCAGCCGGATGCTGCCGGACACCGCATTGGCACGGCTCTTCTTTGGCGTCAGCGCCACCTTGAGGCCATTGCCCAGTGTCAGCCGCTGGGTCCGCTTCTCAATATTGGCCGGGCTCACATCAAAGGCTTCGCCCTCAGCCACCGCCGCCTTGCCCTGGTAGTTCTCTACCAGCTTGGCAATATCCGGTGTCGTCGGCATTACGGTCCGGTCCGGTGCCTTGGTCGGTACGAACTGGCCAAAGGTGCGGTTGCTCTCCTTGAAATAGTTCTCCGCCACCCGCTGCACATCGGCAACAGTCAACGCTTCCATGCGGTCACGGTTCAGGAAGAACAAGCGCCAATCGCCCTTGGCGATCGATTCGGACAATTCCACCGCCAGTTTTTGCGGGTCATTGATGGTTTTGTCGATATCGTTCAGGTAGCTCGCCTTGGCGCGCTTGAGTTCCGCCTCGGTGACCGGCTTCTTCTTGAAGCCTTCCACGCTTTCCAGCAGCAGCTTGCGCACCTGCGGCAGGGACTGGTCCTTGGACAACTCGGCCCAGAAGATGATGTAGCCAGGTTCAGCCAGGTCCAGCGCCCAAGGCTCCACGCCGACCGCCTTCTTGCCCTCGACCAGCAGCTTGTGCAGCCGGCCATTCGGCGTATCGGCCAGGATGCTGCCCAGCGCCGTAATGGCGACCGAATCCGGGTGAGCACCCGCCGCGGTCGGGTACAGCGCGGCGGCGAGCTGGCTGTCAGCCACGCGGCTGACCGTGAACTCACGCGCGCCATCGCGTGGTGCCTCTTCGGTATAGGTCGACGCCAACGTGCGGGCCGGCTTGCTCAGACGGCCAAAGCTCTGCTCCACCAGCGTCAGCGTTTTGGCCGGGTCGAACTTGCCGGTGATCGTCAGCACGGCATTGTCCGGCTGGTAGTACTCGCGGTAGAAGCGCTGCAGGTTCTCGATCTTGACGTTCTCCACGTCGCTGCGCGCACCAATCGTGTTATGGCCGTAGTTATGCCAGTCGTAGGTCACCGCGGTCAGTTGCTTCCACAGCACGCGGTGCGGGTTGTTCTCGCCCATCTCCATCTCGTTACGGACGACCGAGAACTCCTTGTCGAGGTCCGCCTTGGCGATGAAGCTGTTGACCATGCGGTCGGCTTCCATGTTCAGCGCCCATTCGAGGCTCTCGTCCGAGGACGGGAAGGTCTCGAAATAGTTGGTGCGGTCCATGAAGGTCGTGCCGTTGAACTGCATGCCGCGCTTGCCCAGCTCCTGCATGATGTTGCCGCGCGACGGCGTGCCCTTGAACACCATGTGCTCCAGCAAGTGGGCCATGCCCGTCTCGCCGTAGCTTTCGTGCCGGCTGCCCACCAGATAGGTGATGTTCACCGTCGTGGTCGGTTTGGAGGCATCCGGCGCCAGCAACACGCGCAGGCCATTGGCCAGCCGGTATTCGGTAATGCCTTCGACGCTGGTGTATTTGCTGGCCTTGGCCGCTACGGCGGCACTACTGGCGTTGCCACTCGCCTCGGCGGCTGCAGCAGGCAGCGCAAAGCCAAGGGACAGGGCGAGCGCAATGCTCAAGGGGGTGAAACGCATGCAAGCTCCTTTGCAGGGTCGTGATCGACCCGGTCTTGTTGTGATGTTGGCGATAGCCGGGAGGATGCTAGCGCGAGTGCCACCATCCGCGCCTAATCGACGTGATGAAGCCCCACAAATCGCGGATGAAATGAGACAGAAAGGATGCAGACCAGTTCAGCCGGTCAGCGAGGGCAGATCATCCAGGAAGCCGATCACACGACAGATACGCCACGCTGGCATCACCGTCGCGCTCAGCTTCGCAGGAGGCAGTCCTAGCAGGGCACTGCCCAGTATTCGTCGCTAAGGCGATCACCGCGCAGAGGATGCCGCTTCGCGTAAAGTGGGTCTTCAGACCCGCGCGGACCGCCTTCGCCAGAAAGGGTCACGCCGCAGACTCAGGGGGTCGGGGCCTCCGCCATCGCCCGTAATGTGCTGCCGGTCGCGCGGCAGATGCGCCACTCCGGCATCACCGTCGCGCTCAGCGCCCGGTAGAAGTCCAGCGCAGGCTGGTTCCAGTCCAGCACCGCCCACTCAAAGCGCCCGCAGTCGCGTGCCACCGCCCGCTTGGCCACCTCGCGGAACAAGGCCTCGCCAATGCCGTTACGGCGATATTCCGGCAGCACGAACAGGTCTTCCAGATAGAGGCCGGGCTTGGCCAGAAAGGTTGAGTAGTTGTGGAAATACAGCGCAAAGCCCACCGCCTGCGCCGCCTCGCCACGCTTCACCTCGGCGATCAAGGCCTCGATATACGGCCGCGGCCCCCAGAGGTGCTCATGCAGTTGTTCGGGCGTCCCGGTGCACTGGTGGGTCAGCTTCTCATAAGCCGCCAATTCGCGGACCAGGGCATACAGCGCCGGTGCATCACCCGGCTGCGCATCGCGTATCGTGAACTTGGGCCTCATGCCGCCACACTCCCCAAGGCCTGCCGCAGGCTATCGGGCAGCGGCTTGGAACTGCCGGCCGCATAGTCGCACCAGACGATCACCGCTTCCGCCTCCGCCGCCACCTGCTCAGGCTGGTCGTCGCGGCAGATCCGGTGAGCCAGCGTAAAGCTGCTGTTGCCGACCTTCTTCACGCTGGTCTCCACCCGGACATCGCAGGGATAGACCAGCGGCACCCGGAACTGGCAACTGCTGGCCGCGAGGATAGGCCCATACCCGGCCGCCACCATCACGCTCCAGCCGCGTTCTGCCAACCAGCGCACCCGCGCCTCTTCGCAAAAACGGTAGTAGAGCGTGTTGTTGAGGTGGCCCAGGGCATCCATGTCACCCCAGCGCATGGGGAAAACATCGGTAAACAGCGGGGTCGTGGTCATGGCGGGCTCGGGCAGCGTGAAATCAGCCGCTAGATTAGCGGGCGATGCGCTTTTGTTAAACCCTTGCGTCATGAAAGTCGCACAGATGTGCGGGATATGCCCCAACGCAACCCGCAGGCCCCCCAGCCCCGGCCTATCGGCACACAGACACGCCTTGCACAAATTGCATAGGGTGAAAGCCGAGGCCGCCCTACACCAGAGGCTTCGCTGCCCGGGTTCGTATCCCCCGGCGAGCTCGGAGTACCTTGGCAAGCGGCGTCATGCTTGCTCGCGGAGAGCAGGGCGCGCCCAGCGCAGCTTGGGTTGAGCCCCCCGGAGCCCGATGCCCAAACTCACTCCGCCTTCGGCAGGATCGTGATCTCTTCGTCAAAACACCGGATCACGCTACCCGCGTACAGCTTGCGGGTCTTGCGGAACTCGATCTCGCCGTCCACCTCGACCAGCCCTTCCGCCACCATGATCTTGGCCATGCCGCCGGATTCGGCGATCGCCAGAAACTTCAGCAGGTTGTGCAGCTCGATGAAGTCGCTGGTCAGCTGGAATTGATGCATCGCCATATCAGTGTCCCGAGGCCTTGCTGGCCATGATCTTGTCCGTCAGTGCCATCACGATGGCAGAGGCGAGGAAGGTGCAGTGTATGACCACCTGCCACAGTATCGTGCGCTCATCCATGGTCGAGAAGTCACCGGCGCTGATGAACGTCTTCAGGAGGTGGATGGACGAAATACTGATCAAGGCCAAAGACAGCTTGGTCTTGAGCACACCGGCGTCGACATGCGACAACCACTCCGGCCGGTCCTCGTGTGTCTCGATCACGTCGATCTTGGACACAAAGGTCTCATAGCCGCCGATCACCACCATGATCAGCAGGTTGGCGATCATCACCACGTCGATCAGGCCGAGCACGATCAACATGATCTGGGTCTCGGTCATGCCCGGGGCATCGGCAACCAGATGGATCAGCTCCCGCAGGAACTTGTAGACATAGACGCCCTGGGCCACGATCAGGCCCAGATAAAGCGGCGCCTGCAGCCAGCGGCTGAAGAAAATGAACGCTTCCATGCGACGAATGACGGGTTTCAAGCTTGCGGCTCCTGTTTAACGTTTTGCTGCCTGCCACTTGGCGATCGCTTCGCGGATGGCTGGCAAGGCGGCCAGCGCAGCACGCTCGCCCTCCAGCACGGCAGTATGTTTCTGTTCGAATTCGGCAGCGCCGATTTTACCCACCCTGGGCCGGATGACGACCTCGGCACGCGCCAGTTCCTGCTCACCCAGGTGCTGCCCCATGATGGTGACCGTCTGGCCCAGGATGCCGGTGATCCCCTCCACCGGCTTGCCGTTCTGCGCCTTGGCCGAGATATCCACCGCGATCACGATGTCCGCTCCCAGCTCGCGCGCCGCATCGACCGGCACCGGGCTGACCAGCCCACCGTCCACATAACGCTTGCCGGAAACCAGCACCGGCTGGAACACCCCCGGAATACTGCAGGAAGCACGTACCGCCTGACCGGTATTGCCGCGCGAGAACGCCACGCGCCGGCCGGTATCCAGTTCGGTCGATACCGCCGCAAACGGCTTGGCCAGCTTCTCGATCGCGCGGTTCTTCACAAGTTCATTGATGTAGTCCTGCAGCTTCTCGCCCTTGACGAGACCACCGCTGGACAAGGAAAAGTCCCGCACGCGTGACTCCTCCAGCGAGAACGACTGCTCCTGCAGCGCAAAGCCATCCATCCCGCTCGCGTACAGCGCCCCGACCACGCTACCGGCACTGGTGCCGGATACCACAGTCGGCGCCAGGCCCTGCGCTTCCAGCACCTTGATCACCCCGATATGGGCGAAGCCCTTGGCCGCACCGCCGCCCAAGGCCAGCCCGATACGTGGCTTGAGCACCACCGGCACCGGTGGCAGCGGCGCGGGCGCCGGCGTGGCGACGGGCGCTGGCGGGGTGGCGCAGGCGCCAAGCAGCAAGGAAACAGCCAGGAGCAGGGTACGACGTTGCATGGAGGCTCAATACCGGTAATGGGGGCGTGATTGTAACGGTCAGGCCGTCTCGGAGGGCACGACTTTCATCACTTCCTCCATCGTGGTCAGGCCGGCGGCAAGCTTCTGTGCCCCCGCCAGCTTGAGCGGTTTGAGGCCGTCCTTGATACCTTGTTCCCGTATCGCGTTCGGATGCGCCTGCGTCGCGATCAGCCGGCGCAACTCCTGGCTGACCGGTAACATCTCGTAAAGGCCGATCCGCCCCAGGTAGCCGGTATTGCGGCACTCCAGGCAGCCCACCGGCTTGTAGGCGGTTTTCGGCAGCGGCGCTTTCCACGGCGCCACCAGCGCGTTCCATTCCGCCTCCAGCGGCGTATCCGGCTGCTTGCAGTGCGGGCACAGTGTCCGCACCAGCCGCTGCGCCATTACCCCCACCACGGTCGACGACACCAGATAGGGCGGCACGCCCAGCTCCAGCAAGCGGGTGATCGCGCTCGGCGCATCGTTGGTATGCAGCGTCGAGAGCACCAGATGACCAGTCAGCGCCGCCTGGATCGCCATGTCGGCGGTTTCCCGGTCACGGATTTCGCCCACCATGATGATGTCCGGATCCTGCCGCAACAGCGTGCGCACACCCTCGGCAAAGCTCAGCTCGATCTGCGCGTGTACTTGCATCTGGTTGAAGCTTGGCTCGATCATCTCGATCGGGTCCTCCACCGTGCAGACATTGACCTCCTCGGTCGCCAGCTGCTTGAGGGTGGTATACAACGTCGTCGTCTTGCCAGACCCGGTCGGCCCCGTCACCAGCACGATACCGTGCGGCTGGGTGACAAAGCCCTGCCAGCGCGCCTGGTCCTCCGGCCCGAAGCCCAGCGCCGCAAAATCACGCACCAGAATGGCCGGATCGAAAATTCGCATCACCAGCTTCTCGCCAAACGCCGTCGGCATCGTGGACAAGCGCAGCTCAATCTCGCGCCCATCGGGTGATTTGGTCTTCACCCGGCCGTCCTGCGGCCGGCGCTTCTCCGCCAGGTCCATGCGCCCCAGCACCTTGATGCGCGAGATCAGCGCATTCATCACCGCCGGCGGCACCTGGTAGACCGCATGCAGCACGCCGTCAATCCGGAACCGCACATGGCCCGCCTCGCGTCGCGGCTCCAGGTGGATATCGGACGCCCGCTGGGTAAACGCATACTGGAACAGCCAGTCCACCAGCGCCACGATATGGTGGTCGTTGGCGTCGACATTGCCGGTCCGGCCCAGCTGCACCAGTTGCTCGAAGTTGGCGAAGTTGTTCTGCGTGCCGGTCTGCGCCACCGCCTGCTTCACAAAACGGGAGAGGTTGTAGAACTCCGGCAGGTAGCGGTGGATGTCCTCCGGGTTGGCCAGCACCCGCTTGATCTCGCGCTTCAGGATGCGGCTCAGCTCATCCTCCCAGTCCCGCACGAAAGGCTCGGCCGTCGCCAGCGTCACCGAGGTCGCATCCACGGCCACCGGCAGGATCGCATAACGGCTGGCATAGCCATGGCTCACCACGCCGGACACCGCTGCCACATCGATCTTCAGCGGGTCGATATGCTGCCAGGGCAGGTCGATCTTCTGGCCTATCCAGCGTCCCAGCCAATGGATATCCATACGCTCGCCGGTCTTCAGGCTGTGCCAGTTCTGCGGCGCGATGGAATTGAAGGGATGCGTCTTGCCATGGGCCGAGGTCCGGGCCGGGATCAAGAACGCCTCGGCCGTGTCGGCAGGCACATGGCCTTCCTCGATCAGCGCCTCGACCAGTCCCTTGATCGAGAGTCGGTTATCGCCATGGCCGCGTACAGGGTGGAATTTTTTCATGTCGTCCAGAGAAGGGCGTTCAACGCAGACCATCCCAGGACGGTACTGCACGTGGATACGGTGGGCGAGGCCATCCAGGCCTGGCCGACAAGGCGACGCTTGCGAGCGTCATAGCCTGTCACTCCCGCCATTTAAGCTGGTTTCGCCGCGATTGTCGCGTCGCATGTCGGGCCGCTACAGACCCCCTCGCCCATCACGGAGTTCTGCAAATCAGGCGGACTTCTTTAGAATTAGCCCAATAGCCCGCGTGTCCTGCCGTGATGCACGACATGCCGGGCATCCCCTTATCCGACCAAAGCTTCCCCATGCCAGATCTCATCCGTGCCGACGTGCTCCTGACCGAGCTCGGCTTTGCCGCCTCCCGCACCATCGCCCAGCAGCAGATCGCCGCCGGCCGCGTCACCCTGCTCGAGGCCGGCCAACGCATCGCGGTCAAGAAGCCCAGCCAGAAGCTGCTGGCCGATGCCCGGCTCGACGTCACCGAAGACCCGTCCGACCGCTACGTCTCGCGCGGCGCACTCAAGCTGGTCGGCGCCCTGGCCCATACCGGCCTGTCGGTCGCGGGCTATCGCTGCCTCGATATCGGCATCTCCACCGGTGGCTTCACCGACTGCCTGCTGCAGTCTGGCGCCGCTGCCGTCGTCGGCGTGGACGTCGGCCACGGCCAGCTGCACCCCAACCTGGCCGATGACCCACGGCTCACCCTGTTCGAAGGCGTCAATGCCCGGGCGCTGGAAGCCGAACCCATCCTCGCCGCCAACAGCGACCAGCTGTTCGACCTAGCCGTCGCCGACCTGTCCTTTATCTCGCTGACCCTGGTCCTGCCGGCCTTCGTCCCCCTGGTCAAGCCGGGCGGCAAGCTGCTGTGCCTGGTCAAGCCACAGTTCGAGGTCGGCAAGGATGGCGTCGCCAAGGGCGGCATCGTGCGCGACGAGGCCCTGTATGCAGGCGTGAGGGAAAAAATAGAGGCCGCCGCGAATGGGCTGGACCTGACGGTACTTGACTGGTTCGACAGCCCCATCACCGGCGGCGATGGCAACCGGGAGTTCTTTATCTACGCGATGAAACCGGCCTAGCAACACCCAAGGCCGCCAGGCCGGCGGTCAGCCCCGCTCAGTCGCGGTAGCGATCATGCTTGTGATGTCCCTTGTGCTTGCCGTGGTCACGATGACCACGGTCCTCGCGGACCACGACGCGCTTTTCGATCACACGGGTCTCCGGCTTCTGCGACTTGCTGCCGATGGCCGCACCGGTCGCGCCGCCGATAGCCGCACCGATAATGGCGCCATTCTTGCCGTCCAGTTTCTGACCAATGGCAGCGCCAGCAGCGCCACCCACGGCGCCACCGATCACGGCGCCACCATCTACGGCCAGGGCAGGTAAAGCCAATGCCATCAGGCTGGCAGCGATAAGGGTACGGAACATGCGTCAAACTCCAGCTACGATGTAAATATTAGAGTTTGCTATTTTAACCCAGTTGGCATGTGATAACGATTCAGGGTATGAAGAAGTAAATAGTGACAGCGCGCCCTTCCGAAGGGCATCCCGCGTCACGGATAACGACAGGGCATTCGGCAAGACTTGAGGAGCGTGGCATGGCAACCCGCAAAGTGCTGTACCTGGAAGACAACCCACTGGACGTTGTCCTGACCCAGAACGCCTTGCTGCGACTGGGTGTGCCCCTGGAAGTGCACGTCACCGGTAATAGCGAGGAGTACTGCGCCGCCCTGGGGCGCGAGCCCTACGACCTGGTGATCTCCGATAGCGGCGTACCCGGCTGCGAGGGTCACGAAGCCCTCTGGCTCGCCCAACGCATCCAGCCGGACGTACCGTTCGTCTACTTCAGCGGCCATGCCGATTCCCTCAGCGCCGAAGCCGGCATGGAAGCCGGCGCGCTCGACTACATCGGCAAGCAGGACCTCTGGCGGCTCAAGCACACCGTCCGCAAGGTACTGGACCGCCCGCCGCCACATGCCCTGGTAGACAGGCTGCACCTCAGCGCCCGTCGGCAGGCCCGCCTGGTCCGTGCCGTGCAGGAACTCTCCATGGCCCGCGACCTGTCCGATGTCACGCGCGTCGTCCGCACCGCCGCCCGCGAGCTGGTCCTCGCCGACGGCGCCACCTTCGTCCTGCGCGAAGGCGATATGTGCCACTACATCGACGAAGATGCCCTGGGCCTGCTCTGGAAAGGCAAGCGCTTCCCGCTGTCCGCCTGCATCAGCGGCTGGGCCATGCTCAATCGCGCCCAGGCCGTCGTCCCCGACATCTATGTCGATGACCGCATCCCGCACGACGCCTACCGGCCGACCTTCGTCAAAAGCCTGGTCATGACGCCGGTCCGCAAGCCGGACCCGATCGCCGCCATCGGCACCTACTGGGCCCAGCCCTATCTGCCGGACGGCGAAGAAGCCGAACTGCTGCAAACCTTGGCCGACGCCGCCGCCCTCGCGCTGGAAAACGTTCGTAGCTACAGCGACCTGGAACGTCGCGTCAATGACCGCACCCGTAGCCTGCAGGCCATGAACCAGGAGCTCGAAGCCTTCTCCTACTCGATCTCGCACGACCTGCGCGCCCCGCTGCGGGCCATCAACGGCTTCGGCAGCATCCTGATGGAAGACTATCTGGCCAAGCTACCGACCGAAGGCCGCCACTACCTGCTGCGCATCTGCACCGAAGCCGCCCGCATGAACGAGCAGATTGACGATCTGCTCAAGCTGTTCCAGCTCTCCAACCAGCCATTGCAGTGGGACACCCTCGACATCGCCCGCCTCGCCGGCCAGATCCTCACCCGCCTGCGCAACCGCGAGCCCGCCCGCAAGGTCGAGGTCTACATCGCCCCTGCGCTGCAGGTCCAGGCCGATCAAGGCCTCATGCTGTCCCTGCTGGAAAACCTGATCGGCAATGCCTGGAAATACTCCAGCCGACGCACCATCGCCAGCATCGAGATCGGCATGCAACCCACGGGCGACGGCGACGAAGTCTTCTTCGTCCGCGACAATGGCGCCGGCTTTGACCTTGCCAAGGCAGCCAAGCTCTTCACCCCGTTCCAGCGCTACCACCCCCAGCAGGAATTCCCCGGCACCGGCATCGGTCTCGCCCTGGCGCAACGTATCGTCCATCGCCACGGCGGCCAGATCTGGGCCGAATCCACCCCCGACCAAGGCGCCTGCTTCTACTTCACGCTAGGTCACCCCTAAGGACACGCCTGTAGGTCGGGTTGAGCGCAGCGAAGCCAAACACCCCGCCCTCACGTCAACTTGGCCTCGCTATGCCCCAGGCCCTTCTCCGGCGCGATCACGTCCCGCACCCGCTGCTTGAGCACCGCCGCGTCCGGGAACCCCTGGTCCGCCTTGCGCTCCCACACCAGCACCCCGTTGGCCCGGACCTCGAATACCCCGCCGGTTCCTGGCTGCAAGGCCACCTCCCCGATCTCTTCCTCGAAGGTGGACAACAGCTCCTGCGCCAGCCAAGCCGCACGCAGCAACCAGCGACATTGCGTGCAATAGTGGATCTCGATACGAGGGGTATGCATATCAGCCTTGGTTAATCTGCAGCAACGTCATCTGCAGGAAGGAAATCGAAAACTAGAATGTAGCGGTCTGCCCGTCAATCCGCGTTCTAACACAACAGGAAGCCATGTCCAGCCTAGCCACAGGGCGCAACTTGCGCAGCCACTGCCCCCGTTCGCTCCATGCCCATACCGGCAAACGCCGGCACGACCCGCTACAACTGCTCGAGGACAGCGGCCAGCAACGCGTCACCGCGCTCCTGCCCATGCGCTACGGCCGCATGCTGCAATCGCCGTTCGCCTTCTTTCGCGGCACCGCCCTGCTGCAGGCACACGACCTGGCCAATACCGCCGATACCGGCCTGACCGTCCAATGCTGTGGTGATGCCCACCTGATGAACTTCGGCGGCTTCGCAACGCCGGAACGCAACCTGGTGTTCGACCTCAACGATTTCGACGAAAGCCACGTCGGCCCCTGGGAATGGGACGTCAAACGCCTCGCGGTCAGCGGCACCCTGGCCGCCCGCCACCTGGGCCTGGACGACGCCACCGCCGCCCAGGCCGCCTGGCAGGTTGCAGACAGCTACCGCATCCACATGGGGCAGTACGCCACCATGAGCCGGCTCGACATCTGGTACGACAAGCTGACCTTCGAGCGCCTGCGCGAAGTCTGCGGTAGCGAATCCCTGCGCCAGCGGCTCGGCCGGGCCGAAGAACGCGCCCGCGGCCGCACCCACGACAGCCTGCTCGACAAACTCACCACCCGCGAAGCCGGCGATTGGCGCCTGCGCGACGCCCCGCCTGAACTGTTCCACCTGCACGGCGAAGGCTCGCTGCTGGACCGCCGCGACCAATGGCTGGAAACCCCGGACTGGCGCGCGCTGGTCGACACCCTGATCAAGGGCTACCGCAGTACCCTGCAGGCCGACCGGCGCACCCTGCTCGACCAATACCGCATCGCCGACCTCGCCTTCAAGGTCGTCGGCGTCGGCAGCGTCGGTACCCGTTGCCTGGTACTGCTGATGCTCGACGAACAGGACCACCCGCTGTTCCTGCAGATCAAGGAAGCCAGCCGCTCGATCGTTGCCCTGGCCCGCCAGCAACGTGCCGGCCGCAGCCACCAGGGCCAGCGGGCGGTAGAGGGTCAGCGCCTCATGCAGGCGGCCAGCGATGCCTTTCTCGGCTGGTGCACCGGCCCCGCCGGCCGGCACTTTTATGTAAGGCAACTACGTGACATGAAGGTCGCCGCCCAACTGGAACGCTTCGACGCCGATACCCTCTGCGCCTACCTGCGTGCCTGTGGCTGGACGCTCGCCCGGGCCCACGCCCGCTCCAGCGGCCAGGCCACTCAGATCGCCGGCTACCTCGGCAAAAGCAGCACCTTTGCCGATGCCATCGCCAGCTACGGCCTCGCCTACGCCGACCAGGTCGAAGCCGACTTCCACCTGTTCCAGCAGGCTGTCGCCCACGGCCGCTTCCCGCTGGATACGGCAGACGATGCTCGCCACGACCGCTTACCGTAGTAATCTGTCACGAACTTTCCGCGCCGCGCCGGTCTGTTTCAGGTCCAGACGGCGCCGGTTCTCCTGCGAGGACTGCACCATCGATTGACCCCCGTTTCAGGAACCCCACGCCTATGACCCAGACCGCTACGCTGGAAATCGCGCTGCAGGCCATCACGGCAGCCACCGACAATGCGCCCGAGCCACTGGCTAAGCTGGTGGATGCCATCCGCCCCCGCCGCGCCGGCGATGTCGACGCCGCCGTGAACGCCCTGCGCTCGCTGGCCTTCCTGCTGGCCCAGCATGCCGAGTACCGCACCGGCCTGCGCAACTACCTGATGCGCCTGATCAGCACCCGCCGCCAGCTGCACCTCTATACCGATACCGGCATCCTCTCCAACGAGGGCGTCTGGAGCGCCTTCCGCCGCCGCCTGGGCGAAAAACTCCTGCCTGGCGAGTATTGCGATGGCTACCTCAAGGATGTCTTCGGCCGGGTCTTCGCCCGCAAGGACGACTACCTCTGGGTCGAGGCCGTACCGGACAAGGTCTGGCAGGAAGTCTGGACCGCCATGCGCTTCGCCGAAGGCGAACACACCCGCGATGCCCGCAACACCCTCAGCGAGCTGCTGGAGGCCGCCCAGGTCCTGTCCTACCGTATCTCCTCAATTGGCCTCGAGCCTGAGCTCGTCCGCAACTATCCCGCCATCGAACGCTTCGAGTCACCCTTCCTGACCCAGAACGTCGCACTGCGCGAATACCTCGAAGCCTACAAGGCCCGCCTGCTCGAACCCGAGCGCGAGCATGAAGACGACAGCCACGTCCGCATCCTGCTCGACCAGTGCGAAGAGATCATCGTCAAGCTGCGCAAGATCGCCGCCCAGAAAGGCGTCAGCGTCAGCCTCACCTACCTGATGGTGCGCCTGCAGCAACACCTGGCCCGCCTGCGGCTAGTCCTGGACCTGCTCGCCCCCGAACACGCCCGGCACCTGGCCGAACGCTCGGTACGCTTCTTCAAGCAGCTGGTGGAAGCAGACAACCGCAAGACCAGCCTGCGCGACCTGTTCGCCACCAACACCGATCTATTGGCCCTGCAGATCACTGAGCACGCCGGCCGTACCGGGGAGCACTATATCGCCGGTAACCGCCGCGAATGGGCCGCCATGGCCAAGTCCGCCATGGGGGCCGGCTTCATCGTCGGCTTCATGGCCATGATCAAGATCCTGACCGCCAAGCTCAAGCTCGCCCCGCTGATCGAGGCCTTCGCCTTCAGCATGAACTACTCGCTCGGTTTCATGCTGGTGCACATGCTGCACTTCACCATTGCCACCAAGCAGCCGGCCATGACAGCCGCCCGCATCGCCGCCAGCATTGAGCAGCAAGGCAAGGGGGAGGACAGGCTGGATGCGCTCGCCAGCCTGATCGAAGCCGTCGCCCGCACCCAGTTCGTTGCCATTCTCGGCAACATCGGCCTCGCCATCCCCACCGCCTTCGCCATCGCCATCGGCGTCAAGTACGGCCTGGGCGAAGTCTGGGTCACACCCGAGAAAGCCGGCCACCTGCTGCACGATCTCGACCCCATCCACAGCCTCGCCCTGCCGCATGCGGCCATCGCCGGCTGCTGCCTGTTCCTGTCCGGCCTCATCTCCGGCTACTACGATAACAAGGCCGTCTACAACCGTATCCCCGAGCGCCTGTTGCAACTCAGGTGGCCCCGCCGCTTGTTCGGCGACGCCCGCTGGGAACGCCTCTGCCGCTATATCGAGAACAACCTCGGCGCGCTGGCCGGTAACTTCTTCTTCGGCATCATGCTCGGCTCCATGGGCACCATAGGATTCCTGCTGGGCCTGCCGCTCGATATCCGGCACATCACCTTCTCGTCCGCCAACCTGGCCTACGCCGCGGTGGCACTGGACTACCAGCTAGGCTGGCAGACCTGGGCCCTGTCCATCGTCGGCATCCTGCTGATCGGCCTGACCAACCTCGCCGTCAGCTTCGGCCTCGCTCTCTTCGTCGCCCTGCGCTCGCGCCGCATCCGCTTTGTCGATGGCTGGGCACTCATGCGCCGCCTGTTGCGCCGCTTCTTCCGCGCCCCGCAACGCTTCTTCATCGCCCCCAAGGAAGCCGCCGTCATCCCGCCGGTCACCGAGGCCGCCACCAAGACGAGCTGAACCCGACGCGGCCCGCCAGCACCAGCAGGCAAAAGCCCTGATTGATTCGGGGCTTTTGCTTGGCGCGCTCTCATCCCGCGGGCTTGGAGAGTGCGGGCTATTTGCCTCACTTCGCCACAACAACACGGTCAGGGAACCACACCACACCGATCCGGGGCTATGCTCCACCCACGGCATGCCACCCGCCTCGCTCACGATCCCCCGCCCCTCACTCACGATCCCCCGCCCCTCAGAAAGGCCACCCAGTCCATGAAGCCCATCCAGATCCTCGCCGCCACCACGCTGCTGCTGTACGTCACTACTGCCTGGGCCGGCGAGCGCGGCTACTTCGGCTTTTCGATGTCCATCGACGCCGAAGGCATGTTCTGGAACCCCACCCTTAAGGCGGTGAAGATCGAGAAGGTCACCCCGCAGTCACCGGCCGCCAGGGCCGGCATCACCGCCGGCGACTACATCATGGAAGTCGAAGGCAAGCCGGTCGCCGGCGCCAAGGCCGATACCCTCAAACCCTATCTGGAACGTGAAATCGGCCAGTCCACCCGGCTGGGCATCAAGAAACCCAGCGGCGAGACCGTGGCCCTCACCCTGGTCGCAGAGCCCAAGGCCGACAAGAAATAATCCGGCCGCTGGCGGGAGCCGGCACGCAGGAAAAAGGGCGCTAAATGCGCCCTTTTTGCATCAACCCGACATAGTCCCGACCGATATCGGCCTCGTCCTAGGGCTGCCTCGTGCCTGTGTAGGTTTGGCCGCCACGGATCAGCGAGAATGAGGACACCATACCGTCGGCATCCGGCTCGAAGCGGATCGACATGTCCTGCGCAGTCATGAAGTAGGCGTTCCCGGCTTCCGGAAATAGCGCCATGCGGCCAGGCCCGAACAGTTCGCTCTGGAAATAGAGCTGCCCATCCTCGGCGACGACATGGGCCGGCAGCTTGAGCAGGCGATAGTCGCCAGTCTGCTGGCGCTGTGCGGCGGCATCCGCCGCGATCGCTACCTTCTCGGTCACCTGGAACTCCGGCCAGCCGTACTCTGCGGCGATGCTGCAAAGAATCTCGTCAATCAGGGCCGCGCCGTTCGTACCGTTGGTCATGATCACCGCCCCCTTGCCAGTCCCCGTATAGCCATAGATCTGGGCCCGGAAGCCTTCGGTGCCACCACTGTGGCCCAGGCTGGTGCTTGCGCCCAGCTTCTCGACGAAGAAGCCGAGACCGTATTCACCTAGGCCGCGTGTCAGCATGGTGGCCGCCATGCCTTGCGACAGGATCTTGCCGGATAACCCGGCCTCCGCACGCTGGACCGCAATGACGACGCGCGCCAGATCGGTTGGCGTGGTCCACAGGCCGGCCGCGGCGGATTCCGGATAGACATGCCAGGCACCGTCGACGGCGCTGCCATCGCCCTTGTGCCCCGTCGCGGCCAGCTGGCGCCAGGCTGCCGGCAAGGTGGGAGCGAAGGTGCTGTGGCGCATCCCCAGTGGCTTCAGTACCGCCGCCTGCATGTACTGCTCGAATGACTGCTTGCTCGCCTCGGTCACCATCAGCTGGACAACACTGTAGCCGCCACCCGAATAGCGCCAAACGGTACCTGGGACGGCATCGACACGGACCGGTTCGGAATTCGCCGGCGCGAGGCCGTCGAGTACCTCAAGCAGCGTCGGTCGCGGCTGTCCGGCGGCATAGCCATCGAAGCCATGCACCGTCAGGCCCGCACTGTGGTTGAGCAACATGCGCAGGCTGACCGCATGCCCTTGAGTCAAGGCGTTGTCCGGGAGCTGCCAGGTGGAGATCTGCCCGTTCACCGCATCATCCAGCGCCAGCTTCCCCCGCTCGACCAGCCTCAAGGCACCGATGGCGCTGACCGTCTTGCTGATCGAAGCCGCCTGGAACAGCGTACGGGTGGAGGCGGGCCGCTGGCTGGCACCATCCAGCACGCCATAAGCACGTGCCCATTCGATCCTGCCATTGTTGATGACGGCGATGCTGACGGCCGGCACCTGATGGAATGCCATGCGCGCCGCCATGCTCATCTTGCGATCAGGCGCGTCCTTGACGACAACCCGTGTCGACAGACCTTGCTCCACCCTCAAAATCCTGGCCTGAACGGTGCTCGACAGGCGCGGGTCGGTGATCGCAGTCGAAGTCGCCTGGGCCGGTAGGCACAAGGCCGATAGCAATAGTGCGATGCAGGAGATCCGTAGCATTTTTTGGCGATGGGTCCGTCATGTCGGAAGCCGCAGAGTGGCATATCGCCGACCACTCGTCAGGAGAAAGTTGTGACCATCGCCAACATGGCGCCTACCCTTTCGTCAGTGCCACCCATGAAAAAGGGAGCCGCTTGGCTCCCTTTTCATATTCGTATCCGCTACACCGCGAACGCCGGGTCGTCCCGCCGTAGTTCCGCCTCGATCAGGGCATAGACTCGATCACGCAGCGCGGGCAGGTCCGCCTCGGTCAGCCCGGCCGTCTCGATCGGCGGCAGCCAGCGGAACACCACCCGGGCAGGCCGGAACAGCAAGGAGTTGACGCGCTGTGCGCCACGCATATTGAGCTGCACGAAGGGCTGCAGCGGCGCCTGGGCGGCGATGGCGAAACGGAACGGGCCGTCGCGGAAGGACTGCAGGGGCGTCGTACCCCGGTTGCGCGTCCCCTCGGGGAAGATAAACACCGGCCAGCCCGCATGCAGGGCCTTGCCCAGCTCCGCCACGCTGCGCTGGCGGCTCTCGGGCGAATCACGGGTGACCAGCACCGCAAAGCTGCGGAACAGAAATCCCAGCAACGGAATACGTGCGAACTCCTGCTTGGCGAGCACCTTGGCCGGCTGCGCGCAGGCGATCGCACACACCGGCATGTCGAGCATATTGCAATGGTTGCCGACGATCACCGGGGCCGGCTGCCAGCGCGCCTGGCCCTCGACGCTGACGCGTATGCCGCTCAGCAACGACCACAGTCGCATCGATACCCGGTTCGCGGCGAACATCAAGGTCAGCCGCGGCCGGTCAGGCAGCAGGAAGGCCACGAAATAGAAGGGGATGACACCGGCAACGCCGATCAGGAACAGTAGCCCGACATAGGCGCTATAGATCGCCTGGATGATACGCATGGCGGGAATGACTCGTTAGGACTGGGCCGGCATTCTGCCTCGCGCCGGGCCCGACTTCAAACCTTACCGTCCAGCCCGAGCTGCATATGCAACTCGCAGACCCCGGCCGGCACCGGTTCGCTGAAATGATAACCCTGCATCTTGTCCACCCCCAGCCCCTGCAGGAAACGAGCCGCATCCAGGGTTTCCACCCCTTCGACCACCACGTCCAGCCCCAGCGCCTGCGACATCTGCACGATGGCCTGCATGATGCGCCGGCCCGACTCATTGTTCAGACGAGCGGTAAAGCTCAGGTCCACCTTGAGGATATCGATCGGCATGTCATGCAGCTGCGATAGCGACGAATAGCCAGTCCCGAAGTCATCGATCGCAATCTTGAAGCCCGCCTCGTGCAACTGCTTCAGATGCTTGGACTGCCGCGCCTGGTCGGTCAGCGCCAGGCTCTCGGTAATCTCCACGATCACGTCCGACGAGCGCAGCTTGAACTCCTCGACCGTACTGATCAGGTTGCGCACGAAACGCGGCGAGAACAGCAGGTTGCGCGACACATTGAGCGACAAGGGCTGCTTGAAGCCCCGCTCGCGCCAACCCTTGAGCTTGGTCAGCGCCTGCACCGTGATCTGCTCCGACAGCTCGCTGATCAAGCCCAGCTTCTCCGCCATCGGAATGAACAACTGTGGCGTGATCCAGCCCGCCGTATCGTCATGCCAGCGCGCCAGCGCCTCGACCGAGCTGATCTCGCCGGTACGGGTGTTGACAATGGGTTGGTAGAACACCTGCAGCTCGTTGTTCAGTACCGCGTGGTTGAGCCGCGTCTGCACCGCCATGTGCTCGCGGCCCATGCTCTTGAGATGGACGATATCGCCGTAGAACTGCACATTGTTCCGGCCCATGGACTTGGCGTGATACATGGTGCTGTCGGCCAGTCGCAACAGGCCCTCGGCGCTGTCCGCATTGTCCGGGTAGACCGCCATGCCGATCGAGATCGTCGGCCGGGTCTCGATGCCTTCCAGCACCACGCCCTGCCGGGCAATCTCGCGCAGCCGTTCCGCCACCTGCGCCAGCGTGGCGAGGTCGGGCAGGTCCGGCAGCATGACGATGAATTCATCGCCCCCCCAGCGCGCCAGCACGTCCTGCTCGCGCAGCACCGAACGTATCTGCTGCGCCAGCGTGGTCAGTACCAGGTCGCCGGCCTGGTGGCCAAAGGCGTCGTTGATCTGCTTGAAATGGTCGAGGTCGATAAAGCCCAGCGCCACGCGCCCGCCATTGCGCTGCGCGCGCTGCAGGGCCTGGTTCAACAAGTCGTCCAGCAGCACCCGGTTCGGCAGGCCGGTCAAGCTGTCGTACAGCGCCAGCTGACGGATATGGTTTTCGCTCAGGTGGGCTGCGGTCACGTCACGCAGCACCCCGCGCAGGCCGTGGTTCAGGCCGTCGGCACCCCAGTTGGGCAACAGCCGCGCCTCCAGCCAGACCGCTTCGGTCTCGCCGCGTAGCAGCCGGAACCGCACCGCCAGCGGCTCGCCGGTATTGAGCACATCCGCATAGGCCTGCTGCAAGGGCAGCCGGTCCTCGGGGTCAACAAAATGGATCAGCGCATGGCCCAGGTCGGTCCGGCTCGCATTCGGGGTCAGACGCAAGGTCGCCCAGGCAGCCGAGAGCTGCGTCAAACGGCCTTCCTCGCTCAGTTCGATGACCGCCTCTTCCAGCTGGTCCAGCGTCTCGATCATCGCGCGGCGGCGTGCCTCCTCGCGCATCAGCTCAGTCACGTCGCGCACCAGCGCCACCGCGTGGCGCCGCGTACCGTCCTCGCTGGGTACGGCCTGCAGCCGGCCGATGCAATAGATCGCCCCTTCGAGCCGCGGCAGGGTGAATTCAAACTGCTCGCGCGCATCGCTCGCCAACGCACGTGGCAGCGCCTGTCCAAGCGCCCAGGCCATGTCGGGCGGGAAGGCCATGTCCAGCGGCAAGCCCACCAGACTGGGGCTGGGCAAGGCGGGATGGTGCGACCAGACATTGACGACAATACCGTCGGCGTTCAGCTCGAACACCATGTCCTCGGTCGCGCCCACCAGCGTCGCCAGCCGTTGGGCGCTCACACCCATGCGGGCCTCGGCCTCCTGCCTTACCAGCGCCAGCGCCAGGTAGTTGGCCAGCGTGGCCATGAAGCGTGGCTCGCCAAAGGCGCGCCGACGGGGTGTCTCGAAATAGATCAATCCCAGAAAGCCGATCAGCTCGCCGGCATCCAGCAAGGGCACACACAGCAGGTGCTGTATGCCCAGCGGCGCCAGCATAGTCTGGGTCGCCGGCAGCAGCTCGCTGACCTTGCGTTCCAGCATCAGGCCGGACGACAAGGTCTCATGCAGATCACGGTATAGGCGGTAGTCGAGCCGCGCTAGCGCGGCCTCGACATGATCCGGCAGCTTGGCATCGCCACGCCAGGCCCCCACGAAGCGGGCCTGCAGCCCACCGGCGCCATGCCGGTACAAGGCCGCACTGCTGGCCTCGGCCGCCTGGCCGATCGCCGCCAACGCCCGCTCAAGCGCCTCCGGGCTGGCATCGGTGATCAGTTGGCCAGCCGCGTCCAACGCCTCAAGGTAGTCGTGCGTACTATTAGCGCTGCTGGCAGTCTTGGCGTCGTCAAGGGTGCGACGGGCGTTCATGGGGCTCTCCCGCCCCTCTCGGGGCAAGCGGCCATCTTACTCTGGAAATGACATCAACATGGTGCAGGCTGGCAATGAAAAGGCCGGACTATCCCGTCCGGCCTTCCATCAAGCTTACTCGGCAGATTCCGCTGCCTCGGCCTGCGCCGCCAATTGCTCCGGCGTCAGCACGGTCTCGGCGTGGCCGCATTCCTTCTGCGGACAGACCTTTTCCAGGCCACGACGCTTGGTCGTCTTCAGCGTCAGCACCGGCCACTGGCATTTGGGACAGGTCTCCGCAATCGGCGGGTTCCAGGTCGCATAGGTGCACTTGGGGTAGGTGTTGCAACTATAGAACAGCTTGCCGTAGCGCGACTTTCGCTCGATCAGCATGCCGGTATTGCAGACCGGGCAGGTCACGCCGGTATCCTTGGGCTTTTCCAGGGGCTCGATGTGCTTGCACTTCGGGTAGTTGGCACAGCCGATGAACTTGCCGTAGCGGCCGGACTTCACGATCAGTTGCCCGCCGTCATTCGGGCAGACCCGGTCCTCGATGACCTGGACCTGCTCTTCCGCCTTCTGCTCGGCCGTCTCGTTCATGTCCCGCGTGTAGTCGCACTCGGGGTAACCGGTACAACCCACGAACCGCCCGCGCTTGCCCAGGCGCACCGTCAACTGCTTGCCACACTTGGGGCAGGCTTCGTCCAGTGCCTCATGGGTCACTTCGCTACGCTTGAGCGCCTTCTTCTCTTCCACCTGCTGCGAGAAACCGGTCCAGAACTCCTCCATGACCGGAATCCAGTCCCGCTCGCCATTGGAGATCTCATCGAGCTTGTCTTCAAGCTTGGAGGTGAACTGGTAGTCCACGTACTGGCCGAAGTGATCGGTCAGGAACTTGTTCACCACCTCGCCGGTATCGGTCGGCAGGAAGCGCTTCTTGTCGAGGTTGACGTACTCTCGATCCTTCAGCGTCTTGATGATGGAGGCGTAGGTGGAAGGACGGCCAATGCCGAACTCTTCCAGCGCCTTCACCAGCGACGCTTCCGAAAAGCGTGGTGGCGGCTGGGTGAAATGCTGCTCGCCGTAGAGCTTGTCGACCGGCAGGCTCTCGCCCGCTTCCAGCGCCGGCAGCTTCGCGTTGTCCTCATCCTCGGCGTCATCTACGTCTTCTTCGTAGACCGCCAGGAAGCCGGCAAACACCTGCACCTGGCCGGTGGCCCGAAACACGGCTTCGCCGACTTCGATATCCACGCTGGTCGTATCGAAGCGCGCCGGCGCCATCTGCGAGGCGAGCGTCCGCTTCCAGATCATCTCGTACAGCTTGAACTGCTCGGCGCTCAGAAAACCCTTTACCGAAGCAGGCGTACGCAGGATGGACGTCGGGCGGATCGCCTCGTGCGCCTCTTGGGCATTCTTGGACTTGTTCTTGTAGACGACCGGATTGGCCGGCAGCGATTCGGCATCGAAATTATTGCCGATGAATTCGCGGATCTCGGCTACCGCCTCATTGGCCAGTGCCACCGAGTCGGTACGCATATACGTGATCAGACCGGTGGTGCCGTCCCCCAGCGCGATACCTTCGTACAGCTGCTGGGCAGTACGCATGGTGCGGTCGGTGGTCAGTCCCAGCTTGCGCACGGCTTCCTGCTGCATGGTCGACGTCGTGAACGGCGCAGTCGGATTCCGACTCTTGCGCTTCTTCTCGACATGGCTGACCTTCGCCGGCTTGCCGTCCACGCCCTTCAGGATCTCGGCCTGGGTCGCCTCGTCCGGGATATCGAACTGATCAAGCTTCTTGCCCTTCCACTCATTGAGCCGGGCACCGAACTTGGTCTTGCCCTTGTGGCTGTCGAGGTGGATCGACCAGTATTCCTGCGCGGTAAAGGCGCGGATCTCATTCTCGCGCTCGCAGATCAGGCGCAGTGCCGGGCTCTGCACACGGCCGGCGGAAAGACCAGAACGCACCTTGCGCCACAACAGCGGCGACAGGTTGAAACCCACCAGGTAATCGAGCGCGCTACGTGCCTGCTGGGCATTGACCAGGTGGCTGTCCACATCGCGCGGGTGCGCCACGGCAGCGAGCACCGCACTCTCGGTGATCTCGTGGAACACCACGCGCTTCACCAGCTTCTTGTCCAGCGCCTTCTTGCCGTTGAGGATTTCCAGCAAGTGCCAGGAGATCGCCTCACCTTCGCGGTCCGGGTCAGTTGCCAGATAGACGTTCTTGGCGGCCTTGGCGGCGGTGATGATCGCGTCCACATGCTTGGCGTTCTTCGCGATCACCTGGTACTTCATGGCAAAGCCATGATCCACGTCGACCGACCCGTCCTTGCGTACCAGTCCGCGCACATGGCCGTAGGAGGCAAGGATCTCGAAATCCTTGCCCAGGTATTTTTTCAGCGTCTTGGCCTTGGAAGGCGACTCAACGATCAACAGGTTATCGGCCATGCGGGCTCCGCTAGCGGCGGTAAAGTGGAATGCGTACAGCCCGACTGGTCGGACGGGCTGCGGCGCGATGTTAGGGGTAATTTAGGTGCGGCGACAGGATTTTCCAATGCTGTCGCACGGAATGGCACTTTTTGCCTGCGGCGCGCAACCTGGGAAACACGGCCCCAACCTTGAGGCACCGGCGGGATCATCCCCTCGCGGAGACAGCCGGACGGGATGCAGGCCAACAAGACTCGGCCCCCTGCGGCACACACGCTATCAATGCATCTGCCCGTCAGATTCGGCGAACAGCAACTCTTCAATCAGCAGGTTGGCGAGATCATCGCCTTGCCGCCATAAAACCATCAAGGCCACCCGCTTGACCGCTTCCTCGTCGATCGACTGCGCATTGCTCTGCATCAGCCGGTCGATCAGCAATTCGCGCTGTCCGGCACTCAGGGCGCCCGAGCTGCAGAGATAGTGGAAGAAAGCCTGCGCCTCCGGCAGCAGACGGCTCTCTTCACGGGGATGCAGCACCCGCGGCAACACTTCCTCGCGCTCATCCAGCAGCGCGTAGGGGGCATTGTCCAGCTCATCGAACTCGCTAAGCCAGTCCAGCGCCTCGCCGATCTCGTCCTCGTCAAAACCCGCGGCCGATAGTTGCTTGGCCAGCGTATTCCGGTCGGGACAATTCTCCAGCGAGAAATACTGTTCGAAGAGAAAGGCGAGTACATCGAACATTGGGCGTGGCACCTCGGAGCAAGCGTTAATAATGGCCAATCAAGCCAGTCGCTGGTAGCGGCCTCCAGGTAATTTGGCGACCAATCCTTCCAGTTCAAGCGTCAACAGCATCGCGTAGACCCGGTCAGGCGTCAAGTTTGCACGCGCTGTCAAGGTGTCGATATCCAGCGGATCATGGCCCAGTGCGGCCAGCAGGCTGGCTTCCACCTCGTCTGTCGGCAAAACCGGCTGGGCCGGTGTTTTTAGGACGATATTCTGTTCGCCAAGTTCCTCCAGGATGTCCTGGGCGGTCTCCACCAGCTTGGCCCCCTGCTTGATCAACTGGTGGCAACCCTTGGACAAGGTCGAATGGATGGACCCCGGAATCGCGAACACCTCACGCCCTTGCTCGGCCGCTTCGCGGGCGGTAATCAGTGATCCGCTCATCAGTGCCGCCTCCACCACCAGCACCCCACGGGACAAGCCGGAAATGATCCGGTTACGACGCGGAAAATTGCGCGAATGCCCGGGCGTGCCGAGCGGAAACTCGGACAAAATCACCCCCTCGGCCGCAATCCGGTGCGCGAGCGGATGGTTACGGGCGGGGTACACGATATCCAGCCCGGTACCCACGACGGCGATGGTACTGCCCGCACCGCTGAGGCCGCCTTCATGCGCCGCCGCGTCGATGCCGAGCGCGAGACCCGAGGCAATGCACCAGCCCCGCTGCGACAGATCACGCGCGAAGGCTTCGGCATTCTGTATGCCCTGCGGCGTCGCATTGCGGCTGCCCACCACCCCCAGGGTGGCGACATTCAGCAATTCGCGCCGTCCCTTGGCGTACAGCACCGCCGGCGGGTTGGGTATTTCCAGCAATCGCTTGGGATAGTCGGGGTCGGCCAGCGTCAGCAGGTGGTTACCCGGCAGGTCGAGCCAGGCCAATGCCTTGTCGAGCACTTCCGGACTGATGCCTTGCTTGATCGCCAGAGCCTGGCTGGAGGAAACATGCTGGCTGAGCGATGCCTGGCTGGCGGCCAGGACGGCCGCCGGACTGCCAAACACCGAGAGTAGACGTAAAGTGAGCGTGGACCCGATACCGGGCACCATCGTCAGGCGGAGCCAATCCGCACTATCGGGTTCACGCAAGGCATCCACCTCAAAGCGGAGGGATCGGCCGCAGCACGTCCCCCCGTCATTCTGACTAAATAAACTTAATTAGGCTTGCGAACAACATCGTTCAGGTTGATCGGCACCGTGCTGTCCAGCACCAGGCCGTAGGACAGCTTCGGGAAGACACGATAGATGAAGATGTTGCCGCTCTTCTCGGCCGGCGT
The DNA here is from genome assembly GCF_054780835.1 of Chitinimonas naiadis. NCBI lineage: Bacteria > Pseudomonadati > Pseudomonadota > Betaproteobacteria > Neisseriales > Chitinibacteraceae > Chitinimonas > Chitinimonas naiadis. The sequence continues at coordinate 83,846 of NZ_BAAGVO010000005.1, forward strand.
CATCAGGTTGTCTTCCTTGCTCGACTCCTTGCGGATATGGCGCGGCGCCTTGTAGGCGAACAGCACATGGCCCAGTTCCATACCGTCACGCTGGCCCTTGTTCACCACCACGGTGGTGTAGGGGCCGGCATCGTTCACGCCACCGTAAGTGGAAATGACCTTGCCCACGATATTCGCTTCCGGCGTGTGCGGAATATAGTTGTTGTATTCCTTGCGTGGGCGCGGCACCAGACGGTCACCGATGGTGACTTCCTGGATGGCCTTGGTCACCTGCAGGGTGCTGACATCGGCCGTGGCCTTGGTCGTCGCATCGCCCACGTAGGTCACTTCATAACCCAGCAGTTCCTTGGTATCCGGATCACGCAGCTCCTTGCCACCGTGATAGATCTGCCACTGGTCGCCGGATTGGCCGTTGCCAATGCCGACAGCATAGGCCTTGTCACCGGTCGTGATGGTCAGGTGTTCGGTCGGGGCCTGGGCAATGCGTGGTGCAACCCGGAACTCGGCCTCATCCACCACCAGCGGCTTGGACAGGAAAGGCTCGATGGCACGGGCCGGGATGGCCGGCGCGGCTTGCGGATCGAACTGGGTCACCCGGACGCGCGGATTGAGCTTGGCATTACCGCGCAAGGCATCGTTCTTGTCGTTACCCAACAGGCGCAGACGGGGCGAACCACCGCTCGTGTCGAGTACGATCACGTCACCGGGGTAGATCCAGTGCGGATTCTTGATCTCTTCCTTGTTCATGTTCCAGATCTGCGGCCACTTCCACGGATCCTTCAGGAACTTGCCGGAGATGTCCCACAAGGTGTCGCCCTTGACGACGATATAGCGGTCAGGGGCGTTTTCTTGCAGTTTCAATTCATCCGCAAATGCAGGCTGGAGCAGACCCAGCGCTATAATGGCGGAAGGAACGAGACGGGAAATGAGTTTGGCGCGGAAAACCGAGGGGCGCATGGTTTGGCTTCCATTTGTGTTTGCCGGGCCGTTGCCGGGCGATTTATGCTGAAGGCATTTAAACCAATTACTCAAATTCTGCATCTAAATACATACGGTAGCAAGAAAATATGGCAATTCTGAATATCCTGCATTATCCCGACGAGCGCTTGCACAAAGTTGCCAAGCCTGTGGATAAAGTCGACGACGAGATCCGTCAGCTGATCGACGACATGGCCGAGACGATGTACCAGGCACCCGGCATCGGCCTCGCCGCCACCCAGGTGGACTATCACAAGCGTGTCATCGTGATCGATGTCAGCGAAGACAAGACCGGCCTCATCGCCTTGATCAACCCCCGTATTATCGCGGCGGATGGCAATGTCATGTTCGAGGAAGGCTGCCTCTCTGTACCCGGCATATATGAGGAAGTCGAGCGGGCCGAACATGTCGTGGTCGAAGCACTCGATCGCAACGGCAAGTCCTTCAAGCTCCAGGCCGACGGTCTCCTGGCCATCTGCATCCAGCATGAAATGGATCATCTCGACGGCAAGGTGTTCGTCGAGAAACTGTCGCGTCTGAAGCAGACACGCATCCTGTCGCGCCTCAAGAAAAACACCCGCAAGACCCTGTGATTCCCCTGTCGGTGCGTTTTGGCGCGCCGGCCGGGCATCATTCTTCCTTGCCACCGTCCGTATTGGCAGCAGCCAAGATGAAGTGATCGCCCCATGAAGCTGATATTTGCCGGCACGCCCGAGTTCGCCGCCACCGCCCTGCAGTCGCTGATCGACGCCGGCCACGAGATCGTCCTCGTGCTGACCCAACCCGATCGCCCGGCCGGCCGTGGCATGAAACTCATGGCCTCTCCGGTCAAGCAACTGGCCGAACGCCACGGCCTGCCGGTCTACCAGCCGGAAAAGCTGCGTACCGCCGAGCAGCAGGCGCCGGTCGCCGCCATCGCGGCCGACGTCATGGTCGTCGCCGCCTACGGCATCATCCTGCCGCAGCTGGTGCTCGACATGCCGCGCCTTGGCTGCCTGAACATCCATGGCTCGCTGCTGCCACGCTGGCGCGGTGCCGCACCGATCCAGCGCGCGATCGAGTCCGGCGACACCGAGACCGGCATCACCATCATGCAGATGGATGCCGGCCTCGATACCGGCGCCATGCTGAGCCGCCACCCGGTCGCCATCAGCGAGACGGACACCACCCGCAGCCTGCATGACAAGCTGGCCGTCTGCGGGGCCGACGCCATCGTCGCCGCCCTGGTGGACCTGCCCACCCTGCAGGCAGGAGCCGCCGCCCAGCCCGTAGAGGGCGTCACCTATGCCGAGAAGATCCGCAAGGAAGAAGCCGCCATCGCCTGGACCGAGCCGGCCGAACTGATCGCCCGCCGTATCCGCGCCTTCGACCCCTTCCCTGGCAGCACCGCCCGCCACGGCGAGGAGCTGATCAAGTGCTGGGCCGCCAGCGCAGAACCCGGCAACGGTGCGCCGGGCCATATCCTGGCCGCAGGACCGGACGGCATCGTCGTCGGCACCGGTGCCGGGCTGCTGCGCCTGACCGAACTGCAGCGCCCCGGCAGCAAGCGCCTGCCCGTCCGCGACTTCCTCGCCGGCGGCAAACTTGCCGTGGGCGACGTCCTGGCCTAGCGCAGCCGTCACGCTATCTATATTCGCAGTATCTATATTGAGACTGGCGAGGGGGCACAGCCCCCTCGGTTCATTTTCCAGAAGGCAGTACCTGCAATGTTATTGATCCAACGTCTGGCGGCAGAAGCCGTGGCGGCCGTCCTGGCCGGCCGCAACCTGACCGACACCCTGACGCGCCAGCGGCAGCGCCATGCTGCGCTCGAGCCCCGCCAGAAGGCCGCTATCCAGGACATCAGCTACAGCACCCTGCGTCGCTATGGCGAGGTGGATTTCATCCTGCAGCGCCTGCTGAGCCGGCCGGACACCGATCCCGCCGTACGCGCCCTGCTGGCCACGGCCGTCTATCAGCTCGCCTGGGGACGCGCCGCGTCCTATGCGGTGGTGGACCACGCCGTCAAGGTGGCCAGCACCCTCAACGGCGGCTACGCCAAGGGCATGGTCAACGGCGTACTGCGCAACTTCCTGCGCCGCAAGGATGAACTGCTGACCACAGCCGCAGAGGACGATACCGCCCGCTGGAACCATCCAGCCTGGTGGGTCACCACCATGCGCAAGTCCTACCCGGAGCAATGGCAGACCCTGCTGGCCGCCAACAACCAGCACCCACCCATGAGCTTGCGCATCAACCCGCGCAAGACCACGCGCGATGCCTATCTGGCAACGTTGCAAGCCGCCGGTATCGAAGCCGAGGCTGACGGCGAACAAGGCCTGCGCCTGGCCCAGCCGGTGTCGGTGGATCGTCTGCCGGGCTTTTTCGACGGCCACTGCTCGGTGCAGGACATCGGCGCGCAATGGGCCGCGCCCCTGCTCAAGCTGGAGAACGGCCTGCGTGTACTGGATGCCTGCTGCGCCCCCGGCGGCAAGACCGGCCATCTGCTGGAACTGGCCGATATCGATCTGACCGCACTCGATGTCGATGCACAACGATTGCAACGTGTGCAGGATAATCTCGACCGACTCGGGCTCACGGCCAGCCTCAAGGCGGCCGATGCAGCCCAGCCCGCCGCCTGGTGGGATGGCATTCCCTACGACCGTATTCTCGCCGACGTACCGTGCTCAGCCAGTGGCGTGGCGCGCCGTCACCCGGATATCAAGTGGCTGCGCCGTCCCGGCGATTTTGCGCATTTCGCCACGCAACAGGCGGCCATGCTGGATGCGCTGTGGGGATGCCTGAAAGCGGGTGGTACACTGCTTTACGTTACCTGCTCGGTATTCCCGCAGGAGAATCAACAACACGTCGCCGATTTTCTGACGCGTCATGACGACGCCCGGCGGCTGCCCCTGCCAACCGGCTTGCCGGAAAGCGGGCAACTGCTGCCCAATGACCGCCACGATGGCTTTTTTTACGCACTGCTTGAAAAAACGACTTAGCCACTGGCTGTTACCCCTGCTTGCCGTAGCCATGATGCTGCCAGCAATCGCGGGGGGCATACGCCTCGATGCCGCAGAGGGACTGGAACAGGAAGGTCGCCTGGGCATCGACGCACGCTTTGTCGTCACCCTCGATCCCGTCCACGAGACCGCCCTGCTGGCCGGCGTACCCCTGACCTTCGTGGTCGAGTTCACGCTGACCAAGCCGCGCTGGTATTGGGCCTGGCGCAAGGTGGCCGACTGGTTCAACCCCACCGCCCGCACCGAATACAAACTGTCCTATCACGCCCTGACCCGCAGCTACCGCGTCAGCGCCGGCACCCTCTATCGCAGCTACGACACACTGGGCGAAGCCGTCCGCAACCTCGGCGTGGTACGTGACTGGGCCGTCGCCGAGCGCGGCTCCATCACCAAGAAGCTCGACAGCCGCTTCGCCGGTGACCTGCTCATGCGGCTCGATACCAGCCAACTGCCCCGCCCCCTGCAACTGAGCCTGATCGGCGATTCCGAGTGGAAGCTGGAATCCGAATCGACGCAGGTCGAATTTACCGAGGGTGCGAAGTAAGCATGCCGATGCGCAACACCCTGATCCTGCTCGGCTCGCTGGCCGCCATCCTGCTGTTCCTGCTGGCAACCGCCAGCAGCAACTCCACCGTGATCGGCAGCTACTACTCCTGGCTGCTCGGCCTCAACCTCCTGATGGCTGCCGGCCTGGTTGCCCTGGTGGTGACCCGGGTGCAGCGACTGCGCCGCCAGATCCGCGAGCGGCAGTTCGGCTCCCGCCTCGCCTGGCGGCTGACACTCATGTTCGCCATGGTGGCCGTGCTGCCCGGCGCACTGGTCTACACCCTGTCGGTGCAGTTCCTGACCAAGTCCATCGAGACCTGGTTCGACGTCCGGGTCGACAACGCCCTCGACAGCGGCCTCAACCTCGGCTCCCGTGCCCTCGACAACTCGCTCGACGACCTGATGCAGAAGGCCCGCGTCATGGCCGGCGAACTCGGTGGCGAATTCAATACCGAGGCACGCAACACGCTGGGCCGCCTGCGCGAGACCGTCAACGTGCAGGAAGCCAGCCTGTTCGACGGCCGCGGCCTGGTGATCGCCCACGATGGCAACGAGCTCGCCAATCCGGTCCCCCTGGTACCCGAGCGCAAGATCCTCAAGCAGGTCATGGCGCAGCTGCCCTACCGCGCGCTGGAGACCACGCCGAGCTACGGCCTGAGCCTGCGGGTGGTGGTGCCGGTAAACCCCAACTACGCCAGCAACACCGGTTTCGGTGGCGAAATCCGTGCCCTGCAGCTGATCCAGCCCGTCCCCAAGAAGCTCGCGGTCGACTTCGAAAAGGTCGAGGACATGCGCAGCCAGTACAAGGCCCTGTCCCTGCAGCGCGGCGGCCTCAAGATCATCTATGGTCTGACCCTGACACTGGCCCTGCTGATGGCATTGCTGGCGGCGGTGGTGCTCGGCATGTACCTGTCCGAGAAGCTGGCCGCACCGCTCACGGTGCTGGCGGCCGGTACCCGCGCCGTGGCGCAGGGCGACTACTCCCAGGTGCAGCCCGTCGTCAGCCAGGACGAGCTCGGCACCCTGACCCACAGCTTCAACCGCATGACCCGCCAGCTGTCCGAGGCGCGCAACCAGGTGGAACTCAAGCAGCAGGAGACCATCGCCGCCAAGGCCTATCTCGAAACCGTGCTCGGCAGCCTTACCGCCGGCGTGCTGACCTTCGACGAGAACTGGCGCCTGCGCGCCGCCAACCTCAGCGCCACCCACATCCTGCACGCCGAGATCGATCGGCTGGATGTCCTGAAGCTCAGCGACTGGCTCGACGACTACCCACATCTCGCCGCCTTCGCCCAGGGCGTGATCGAAGCCTTCACCAACAGCAACGAAGACTGGCAGCGCCAGCTCGAGGTTGGCTTCGACGGCAGCCCGCGCGTGCTGCTGGTACACGGCGCCCGCCTGCGCCTGAGCGGCGAACAGGACGCCAACTCCGGTGCCGTGGTGGTATTCGACGACGTGACCGACCTGCTGCGCGCCCAGCGCGATGCCGCCTGGGGTGAAGTCGCCAAGCGCCTCGCCCACGAGATCCGCAACCCGCTCACCCCCATCCAGCTGGCAGCCGAGCGGCTCGAACACAAGCTGTCGGACAAGCTCGACGAAGCCAGCCGCGAAATCCTCAGCCGCTCCACCAACACCATCGTCGCCCAGGTCGGCGCGCTGAAACGCATGGTGGACGAATTCCGCGAATACGCGCGCCAGCCCTCCGCCCAACTGGCCCCGGTCGACCTGGGACGCCTGCTGGACGAGATCCTGGTGCTGTACGAAACCGCCCCGATAGAGCGCGAACACCAGGGCGAGGAACCGCTGCTGGTGATGGCCGACATCACCCAATTACGGCAGGTTGTGCACAATCTGTTGAAGAACGCACAAGAGGCCGTCAGCAACGATATGTTCGGTCGAATACGGCTACGTACCGAAAAGCGTCAGAAAGCGGTACGATTGTCGGTAGAAGACAACGGTTCTGGTTTTGATGAGGCGATTTTGCAACGGGTTTTCGAGCCCTATGCAACGACCAAGCAAAAGGGAACCGGGTTGGGGTTGGCCGTGGTCAAGAAAATCATTGACGAACACCATGGCCAGATCGTCGCCTTCAACGTCGAACCGCATGGCGCATGCGTGCGGATCGATTTACCGATACTGGATACGGCAAAGGTTGAAGGCAACAGCACACAAGGGGAGAACGCGCGTGGGTAGTAACGATATCCTGATCGTCGACGACGAGATCGGTATCCGCGAATTGTTGTCGGAAATCCTGCAAGACGAAGGTTACCGCGTGGTTGTGGCTGAAAATGCCGCCCAGGCGCGCCTGTTGCGCAACCAGGGCCGTCCCGCCCTGGTCCTGCTCGACATCTGGATGCCCGACACCGATGGCGTGACGCTGTTGAAAGAATGGGGTAGCAACGGTCAACTGACCATGCCGGTCGTCATGATGTCTGGCCATGCCACCATCGATACCGCCGTGGAAGCCACCCGTATCGGCGCCTTCGACTTCCTCGAGAAGCCGATCGGCCTGCAAAAGCTGCTGGCGACCGTCAAACGTGCCCTCAAGCACGGCGAGGTCCAACCCAAGGTACAGGAGAACTCACTCGCGGCGCTGGGGAAAAGCCCGCTGGTGCTGATCCTCAAGAAGCAGCTCGATCAGGCGCAGAACCTGTCCTTCCCCATGCTGCTGACCGGTGAACCGGGCAGCGGCTTCGTGGCCTGTGCCCGCTACCTGACGCCGCCCACGGTACCCTTCGTGGCACCAGACAGCCAGGACGCACTGATCGAATCCGGCCCCGACCTGGTGGCTCGCGCCGCCAACGGCACGCTATTCCTGCGTGACATCGGCCACTACGAGCGCAAGGCCCAGACCGCCCTGGTCGCGCTGCTGCCCCGGCTGGACAAGCACAATGTGCGCTTGATCTGTGCCACCAGCCGCAGCCTGCCCGAGCTGATCGACCGCTTCGATCCGGCCCTCTTCACCTATCTGTCGCAGATCGTCGTGCCGCTGCCGGCACTGCGTGAACACCGCGACGATATCCCCGAGCTGGCGGAACACATCCTGTCCAGCGTGGTGGAATCGAACAAGACCGGCCCGCGCCGCTTCGCGTCATCTGCCCTCAATGCTCTGCGCCAGCACGACTGGCCGGGCAACCACGAGCAGTTGCACAACATCGTCAAGAGCCTGGCACTGACCTCGACCGAGATCGACATCGACGCCACGCCCGTCAACCGCGTGCTGTCGCAGTTCTCGCCGCCGCGAGCCCAGACGGTGGCGGTCAGCGGTCCGCAGTTCAACTTCGACCAACCGCTGCGGGAAGCCCGCGACGAGTTCGAACGCGCCTACTTCGACCATCACATCGGCCTCGAAGGCGGCAATATGAGCCGCGTCGCCGACAAGGTCGGCTTGGAGCGGACCCACCTCTACCGCAAGCTCAAGCAGCTCGGCGTCCAGGTCATCAAGCGTCCCCGCCCGACCTGAGCCCCACGCCGCCGCGTGCCAGCCGCATAAACAACAAGGCCCGAGTGATCGGGCCTTGTTGTTTTTCATCCCCCTACCGTAGGGCAGCCCGTAGGTTGGGAGTACCCGTAAGGGGCAGGCCGGGATGGTAAGGCGCCGGTGTCGCCGACAATCCCGCTCAGCGCAGCGAAGCCCAACACCGCCCCCCAACCACCACAACCCCTTCGACCCGGGCGCCGATAAGAAGCCACCCGATGAGTGGCACCTCAACTCACAACCTGAACCGCCCCACCAGACTACTCAGGCTCTGCGCCAAGCCCGACAAGGCCCGCAAGGTCTGGTTGGAGTCCTGGATCGAACTGTCGGTCTGCTGCGCCATCGCATTCACGCGCTCCGCGCTCTGTGCCATCGCCGTGGTCGCCACCCGCTGCTCGGCCGTCGCGGCCACGATATCGTCCATCTTCGCCACCATCTCGCCGGTACTTGCGCGGATGGATTCGATCCGCCCAGTCGCATCGGCCGCCCGGCTCACGCCCAGGTCCACCGCCGCCACCGCCGCCTCCATGCGGCCCAGGGCATCACGGGTATCGTCACGCACGCTGGCGATCATGGTGCCGATCTCCACCGTTGCCTGGCCGGTCCGCTCCGCCAGCTTGCGCACCTCGTCGGCCACTACCGCAAAACCGCGCCCCTGCTCGCCGGCCCGCGCCGCCTCGATCGCCGCATTCAAGGCCAGCAGATTGGTCTGGTCGGCGATCTCCTTGATCACCCCCACGATGCTGCTGATCTGGTCCGAACGGTTGCCCAGGCTGTTCATCACCCCGGCCAGTTGCTGGAACTCCGCCGCAATCCGCGTAATCTCGTCCGCCACCTGCCGTACCGCCTGCGCCGATTCACCCGAACCGGTATCGACCACCTCCACCAGCTTGTGGGTATCGCTCACATTGTCGGCAATATGCGCAATGCTGACGGTGATCTGCTCGATCGTCGCCGCCGTCGAGCTCAGCTCCTCCGACTGCACGTTGGAATCGCGGGAAATATGGTCGGTGGTATCGGTCAGGTGGGCGATGCCCGAGCCCAACTCGTTCGACTGATCACGCACGGTCAGGAACATCTCGCGCAGCTTGTCGATGAACTGGTTGAACGCCTGCGCGATTCGCCCCACCTCATCCTGGCTGTGGACCGGCAGGCGCAAGGTCAGGTCGCCCTCGCCGGTCGCAATGGTCGCCATCGCCTTCTCGATCCGTCCCAGGCCCGCCAGCAAGTGGCCGATGCCCACCCAGGCAAACGCCAGCGCCACCGCCACCAGCAGCAACAGCGCCACGATCAGCGCAATCAGCAAGGTGCGCAGCGGCGCCATGGCCTGGCTCTTGTCGATCACCACCCCCAGGTACCAGTCGGTATTGGCAATGGGGCGCAGCGCCAACAGCTTGGCCGCGCCATCGATCTCCACGGTATTGAGCTTGTCCGTTGCGGTATAGGCCTCGATGCTCTCAAAGCCGGGAATGACGTCCTTGACCGGCTTCAGCGCCGTATCCGCCTTGGGATAGGCGATCAGCTTGCCATCCTTGCCGACCAAGAAGGCATAGCCATCACCACGCAGCTTGATCGCCAGCACGTTGTTGACCACGCTTTCCAGCTCGATATCGGCGCCCACCACCGCCTCTACCCCGCTACCACCGCTCTTCGGCGCGGCAAAGGTCACCACCAGCTTCTTGCTTGACGCCGCGATATAGGGCGCGGTGACTACCGGCTTGCCCTGCTCGGCAGCCAGCTTGTACCAGGGACGCGCCGTCGGGTCATAGCCTTCGGGCGGGGTCTTGTCGGTCGAATACACCATGCGCTTGTCGGCGTAGCCGCTGAAGAACAGCGCGAACTGCCCGGCTGTCGAGGCCTGCTGCATGGCCGGCTTGATATCGACCTGCACCAGCGCCGGCACTACCGATGCCACGATCTGCTGCTTGGCCGCCACCCAGTCCGCCACCACCTGACCATAGCCCAGCGAAGTCGCGGCGATCTCCTGCCGTATGCCGTTCTCGATCTCGCCCGCCATGCGCAAATAGGAGATGGCGGCGAGCAAGGTCGCACTGATCGCCACCACAGCGGCCACAAACAGGATCAGCCGGGTACGTAAAGACGTCATATCGCCCTCCGTAAGGGAAACCCACGACGATATCTGGCGGAGAGAAACCGCGCGTCGTGGTTTTTCAGACTAGACCGCGTTGCAGACTTTGCCTCTGGTATTTCGCCGGGGCGAAGGCTTCCATCAGGCCTAGCAGCAACGCTTCGGCCCGCTCCGAGTTGTCGGCGCCGAAATTGCACACATAGACATCCAGCGTCACCCCCAGCCGCTCCGGCCAGGTATGCAGCGCCAGATGGGACTCCGCCAGCAGCACCACCCCGGTCATGCCACCCGGCCCGTCCGGGCCGGCAGGGAATGCATGCCAACAGTCCGACACCGCCGTCAGGCCGACCGCACGGACCTGGGCCTCGCACAGCGCAGCCAGCGCCGGCTGGTCGGTCAGCAGCGTTGCGTTCTGGCAATCGTATAAATCGGCAGTCAGGTGCAAGCCATTCATTGCTGTTTCCCATCGCGCGGCCCACCTGGACCCATCAACCAGTTCGCCGCGCGTATACCCCAATAGTGCGCCTCTTCCGCCAGCGAGAAACCACTCAGGTCCGCATGCGCCAGCATCACCCTACCTTGTGCCTCCCGCAACAGCGGGAGTTTGCCGCTCAAGAGACCCGGTGTAGGGCGGGACATCGCATGCCCCCAGCGCCATACGTCCAGCCGCTGCGTCAGCCGGCCCAGTTCCGGGTGTACCGGCGCCAGTTCGGCCAGAATGGACTCGGCCCATTGCGCCTGCGAGCGCTGCATCAGCCACTGCCGCCCGGTCGCCGGCGCCACCTCGCTCAAGGGCCGGTAATAGGTAAACACCGTTCCCTTGTCATGCAGCCCCAGGGTCTGGTGATTGGCCACCACATAGCCCAGCCCGGCCTTGCCATACAACACATTGTCCCAACTCAGTGGTGCCTGGTCAGGCCCCGACGGCGCTTCGCTGAGGGTCAGGTTCGCCACCAGCCAGGGCGCGTAGCTCAAGCGTCGGGTCGCGCTGCGCCAGGTCGACGGCAGCGTCGGCCAGACATGCGGCAGGAAGCCCAACGGCGCCGCCCACACCACCCGGTCGGCCAGGTAGCGCACGCTGCGCTGCTCCGCAGGCAGGTACACATCGACCGTCACCCGCTTGCCGTCATCGGCCAGTTGCCAGGCCATCGCCTGCCGTTGCAGGCGCGTGCCCAGCGTCGCTGCCATGCGCCGTGTCAGCCAGCCATTGCCTTCCGGCCAGGTCAGCACGTCATCGCTGTCGGCATTGCTCGCCAGGCCATGACGGCCGGCAAAATAATGTTGCGCGGCCCAGGCCGAGGTCTGCCGGTAGTCCGTGCCGTAATCGTCACGGCAGGCATAGTTCACCCACCAGTGCAGGCTGGGTGCATCCAGGCCGTTCTGTCGCAGCCAGTCATGCATGGACATCTGGTCCAGTGCCGTCTCCACCGCAGCGCCACGAGCGCTCGGCGTCGCAAACGGCGGTAGCCCGTTCGCCAGCCGCTCCGCCTTACGCGCGGCCATCATGGTGATAAAGCGCTGCTGCTGCGCCCGCTCCGCCGCCGGCACGCCAAATTGGGGCAACAGGCCGTCCTGCCAGACACCATGGATATGCAGCCGCTCCTGCGGTGCAAAGCACAGATGGCGCTCCTCGTATTCCGGCTGCGCCGCCATCGGGTCGCCCTTGAGCACCCCGAACTCCGCCAGCATCAATCGTAGCTCGCCCGCCTCCGGCCCCGGCAGGGGCAGGTAGTGCGCCCCCCAGGGATAGGCCGATACAGCATTCCTGCCGCCGCGGGCATTACCGCCGGCTTCCGCCTCCAGCTCCAGCAGATGGAAATCCCCATAGCCCTGGCGTTGCAACCACCAGCCACAGGCCAGTCCGGCCATCCCGCCGCCTATGATCAAGGCGCCGACCTTGCGGGTCTCGCCGGCCGCCGGAAAACCCGTGCCGTCCCGCATGCGGTGGCCGAGCGCGAGCGACGGCCCCAGCAGCGTACCCGGCGGCAAGGGCTCGGGGCTCTTGCGTGAGCAACCGATCAGTCCCAGCGCGCTCGCCGCCAGGAAGTCCCGCCGCTTCATCGCTGCACCTGCTTCCACTCCTGCTCGAAGGTACGGACCAGGATCTGGTTATTGAGCCGGTTCACTTCGGCCGGCACCCGCGCCATGTCGGGCGGAAAGCTGAACAGCGTCGGCAAGGTGGTCGGGTTCACGAAGCGCAGTCCCGGTGGCAGCTTGCCCACCTGCCGGTAAGGCTCCCGCCCGGCCAGGATATAGCCCCACTCGCCAAAACTCGGCACCAGCGCGTGATAGGGCTGGGTCTGCAGTCCCACGCTCTCCACCGTCTGCACCACGGTCCAGTAGGCCTGCCGCGCATACATGGGCGAGGTGGACTGGATCACGAGCCGGCCGCGCGCACTGAGTGCCTTCTCCAGGAAACGGTAGAAGGTATTGGTGTAGAGCTTGCCCACCGCGTAGTTGGTCGGGTCCGGGAAGTCCACCACGATAAAGTCGAACGCGTCCTGCTGGCTCTCCAGCCAGCGGAAGGCGTCGGTATTGATGATCTTCACCTTGGGAGAGGCGAACGCATCGCCATTGAGTTCGCGCAAGGCCGGGTGCGTCTTGAACAGGGCCGGCATGGCCGGGTCCAGCTCCACCAGCGTGATCGATCCCACCTGTGGATACTTCAATATCTCACGCACCGCCAGGCCGTCGCCGCCCCCCAGCACCAGTATCCGCTTGGCCCATGGCAACGTGGACAGCCCCGGGTGCACCAGCGCTTCGTGGTAGCGATATTCGTCGCGCGAGCTGAACTGCAGGTTGCCATTCAGGAACAAGCGAACATCGTTCTTCCAGCGCGTGAGCACGATGCGCTGGTAGGGAGTGGATTCCGCCAGCACAATCCGGTCCTCGTACAGCGCATTCTCCGCTACGCTCGACAAGCGGTCCGCACCGACAAAACCTCCCAGCACCAGCAGCATCACCAGCCCGCCTTGCGCCCACAGGCCTCGCCGCCCCGGCAGCTCCGCCCGGAACAGCCACAGCGTCCACAGTGCCACCGCCACATTCAGCAGCCCGAACAACAGCGCCGTCCGCACCATCCCGAGCTTGGGTGCCAGCCACAGCGGAAACAGCAAGGACACCGCCAGTGCACCGATGTAGTCGACGCTCAGTACCTGCGACACCAGCTCCTTGAACGGCAGCCGCGGCTCCAGCAGGCGCATCACCAGCGGAATCTCCAGCCCCACCAGAATGCCGATCACGCCGACCAGCACATACAGCAGCAACAGGAACGGGCCACTGAGCCAGGCAAAGGCATAGAACAGCAAGGCTGCCGAAAAGCCCCCGAGCAGGCCCACCGCCAGCTCGATGCGGATAAAGCTCGCCACCAGATCGCGCGTCAGGTGCTTGGACAGCCACGAGCCCACCCCCATCGCAAACAGGTAGACCCCGATCACGGTCGAGAATTGGGTAACCGAATCCCCGACGAGATAGCTCGACAAGGCGGCGGCTACCAGCTCGTAAGCCAGGCCACATGCGGCGACGATAAAAATGGAGAACAGCAGGGCGAAGGGCATCAGCAGGACAAAAGGGAGGGAGGGGGAACGACCAACGGTTCAGTCGGCGGACTTGCGCTTCTTTTCGATGTACTCATCCATGCGTGACAGCAAGCGCCACCATTCGGAACCATCGTCCCGAACCAGCCGTATCGCCCCGGCACGCACCAGTATCTTGCGCAGCTCATCGTCCTCGAAGCCCCCCAAGTGCTGCTGCAGGGTATCGAAGGAGCGGTCGGTGAAACTTTTGTGGCTGAGGAAATGCCGCGCCGTCTCCTCCGCCATGTACTCGGTCTTCTGCTGCTCGCGTATGGTCTGCATCTGGTGTTGCAGCTGCTGCCGGTTGAGCAACCAGCTGATGGCACCGCCCACGATGGAGCCGGCCAAGGTACCTAGCAAGGCGGAGAGCGCTGGATCCATCTATTCCTCTGGATGATTGATATCACGACAACAAGGCTGGGTCGGCGACACCAGGCCGGCGGCAAGGCGTCGCGCACATCCCTAGCGGGCTCAATGTATGGCCGACGCCACGATGATGGCCACGCCCAGGCACATCGCCGCCACCACCGTCGCCAGTGCCTGGTTGCGCTCCTCGATCAGGTTCTTCCACAGATCGTAGGGCGTCAGCTTGTCGATGATGATGAAGGCCAGCCAGAACACCGCCACCCCCAGCAGCGAATACACCATCGAGGCGACCAGGTAATCGAGTTTCAACAGTTCCATCTCATGCTCCCCATATTACTTGTGATAAAGCCGGCTGCCGCTCACCCCACCCCGCTCGCGGGTCTCGGTGACAGCGCCAAATAGCGGTTTGCCCTTGTACTGCCCATAGCCGTAGAGGGCCGTGGCCAGCGTCGCAGCGATCAGATAGGCACGGAACATCAGTCATCGTCTCCACTGTCGGAACTGCTGCTCGCATAGTCGCTCTCGGCCCAGCGCCGGGTCTCGAAGCTGGCATTGCGCAGCCAGGACCAGATCGGCGCAATCAGCAGCAGCGCCAGCAACAGCCAGAAATTGCTCCAGATCGGCACATCGCGTACCAGCTGGATACGATCGGTCAGCATTGGCCGGCCGGCCTCAGTCTCCGCCTCGACCTCCAGCAGGTAGTCTCCGGCAGGCACACTCGCCAGCAGTGCCTCGTCGCTCCCGTTTCCCTCGCTCCAGCTGCCGTCCGAATCACTGCCGTGGTAGTAGCTCACCTCGCGCCCCAGTCGGAAGCTTTCGCCGCTGGCCTGGTTGATCAGCGCGATATCGGTATACAACCACTGGTTATCGAGGTTCGCCCCCTGCCGTATCTCCAGATTGTGATCCCCATCCAGCCGGAACGGCGGACTGGTCAGGGTGGCTTGCTGCTGCCCCTCCGGCACCGCCAGCTCGCCTTGCCAGACGATCTTCTGCGCCGCCGTCGCGGTAAACACGAACTGCAGGATCAGCGCGAACACCGCGAAGCCGGCAAAGGCCGCCCAGTAACGACCGGACCCAGGCCCGGGCCGCGGCTGGTTGGGCGCAATCCCGACCGGTTCCGGCAAGGGCTTCATCGGCTTGAACGCTGCCGCCACCTCGGCCGCCGGCAGGTATTCCGACAAGCTCCAGGTCAGTTCGCTCTGGCTGCGCTCGGCAGACAGGAGGTAGGGTGGGGCGACATAGTCGTCTACCGCCACGAACTCACCGATCCTCACTTTCCAGTTGAACTCGCCGAGGACCTGCACCACTTCCGCCTGGCAGCGCTGGAAATGCTTATAGGTACGGTCCAGGAACTGGACCTTGGGTTGCGCCGCCGGCATCAGCTTCGGCTGTCGCGTTACCGGCTTGGCCAGATTCCAGTGCCCGTCCGATTCGGTCAGCCAGACATAGCCCACCTCGGGCGAATGCAGGAAATACTCATCCCAGTCGTAGCGCAGGCCGTCAATCTTGGTCGACCGACGCAGGTAACCGATGATCGCGTACTGCTTGCCACGCAACTTGCCCAGCGCCCCCAGGGCCAGCTTGGGCTGCTTCATCGCCTCCAGCGCCCGGCTCACGATCGCCAGCGTGGGGCTGGCCGGGTCCACCACGGCACCGCAATGCCCGCAGCCGATCGCCAGCGTCTCCGGGCCACGGACCGACAAGGGCGCACCGCAACTGGTGCACTTGAAATCCCGCGCCTGGGCCCGTGCCGGTCGCGGCGTCTCAGTCGGCGCCGCCTTGTCGATCACCGCATCCAGCGTCACCGCCTCGCCGATATACACCGTCGGCGGCATCTCGCTGTAGTCGAGGCTGGCAAAGCCGGTCTCCGAGCGCAGGTCGATCGCCGGCGCCGCATAGCCCGGCGTCGCCTTGAACGGCAGTTCGCCCTCCACCGCCACGCAATGCGCTGTCTCGATATTGCTGACGGTATAAGGCTGCCCGCCCAGCTTGGCCGTCTGGCCAACCGTAAACGCATCAAAGGCCGGCAGGATGGTCTTGATCGCCTGCTCGAAGGTCACATAGCAAAGCCCGGACCCTTCCGACAGCCAGCCCAGCCGGCCGTCGTCAAAGCGCGCATACCACTCGTTCCAGTAGCCCCCCTCGTAATTAAGCTGCAAGCGACCGATCAGCTCGAACCCCACCGTCTTGTACAGACCACGGAAACGCAAGCGGAACGGGCTACGATCCTCTGCCAGTTCCGCCATCTTGCCGAGATTCTCCAGGTCCACGTCATTGCGGACCAGCGTGCTGCGGCAATAGCCGCACACCGCCATCACCGACGCAGCGGAATGGAACTCGACTTGGGCACCACAGGAAGGGCAGGGAGCAACGCGCATGACAGGAAGCGGATAAAAGGTCGTCCGAGCCTAGCACAGCAGCCCCAGGAATCAAGCCACACAAGGCCTCGCGTCACTCGGCAATAGTTCCACCCGGCCTCGGCACAAGGCCATGGATACCCTCTTGAACATCAGGGGGTGCCTTGTCGCTCCGTAGGGTGGAAACACCAACAAGAGGTAGGCCGGGATGGTAGGGCGCCGCTGGCGCCGACAATCCCGCTCAGCGTAGCGCCTTCCACCAAACCCGCTACGAGCGGGCCTCATAGGTCGGATTGAACAGTCCCGTAGGTTGGGTTGAGCAAAGCGAAGCCCAACAACCCAGCCACCGGCAACTCACCGCTGCACCGACCCTACCCGCCATACCGGGTACAAATCCAAACGCTCATCCCAGGACGTATGCCGCCGTGCAAAGAACGCCAAACGCGCGGCCGGGTCCTTGGCAAATACCGCATCGCTGGCCAGCTTCTGCTGAAACGCCGCCGCCACCGCCGGGTCCTTCAGTTGCTCCCGCGCCACGTCCTCCGCCACATAGGCCTCCATATACTCCTTGGGCTCGAACGCCGTATTGAACAGGCCCCACGCCACCAGCGCGTCCGGCGCTTGCGGCTCCAGCAAAGCCATCACCAGCCGTGCCTTGGGCTGGGCAATCGGCACGAACAGATCACCAGCGCGCAAGGGCCGCTGCTCTACCGCCCAGCCCCCCTCCAGCTCGATCCGCTGGTGCCCTTCTTCCGATTTGGCCGCGACTTCGACCTTGCTCGCCCGGAAAGCCTCTACCTGCGCCTGATCGACCGCCACTGTCAGCGGCCGATACGTAATTCCGTGCAAGGCCAGCTTCTGCCCCACCATCGCCGCATGCGCCGCCGGCACCACATAGCCGGCCAGCGGTGCGTTCACCACCCGCTCCGGAACGACTTCCCGGCGCAAGGGCAACTGCCACACCTCGGGCCGGGATTCGTCATAACGGGTCATCAGCGCACCGGACACCTCCGACGGCGTCCGGCTGTAGGCATAACCACGGAACGCCACCGTCTCCACCTGCTCGGTCGGCTGGTAGCCCAGCACCACCGGCTGCCCGGCCAATTGCGCACTGCGTCCGTCCGCCGCCTCGGCCAGCTCGCGCCAGGCGGCACCTTGCGCACCGAGCTGTGCCAGCAGGGAGACGATGGTATTGCGGGTGATCCGCACCCGGGTCGGATAGTCCTTCCAGGAATGCGTCTCCACCAGCATCCCCAGCCGGTTGCGCAGCTGGAAGTAGCCATGCGAGAAACGTGGCGTCGGCACATTGTCCACAAAGCCCGAGCTCGGATCGTCCTCCACCACGAAGCTCGGGTAGAAATCCAGCGGCAAGGACCCCTGCGCCGCCAGGTCCTGCAGTACCCGCGTATTCAAGGCCTGCCCGGCCGCCCGCAAAGGCAGGTCACCGGACTGGCGCGGTTCGGTCATCAGCGAGATATCGTGCTCGAACTTCGCCCCGTCGGTCACATGCAGGTCCACATAGACCAGCGGGTCCCAGGCATTCACCAGCCGCAGCATCGCCTGCATCTCCGGCGCATCGGCCTTCAGATAGTCGCGATTCAGGTTGTAGTTCTGCCCGGTCGTGCGCCAGCCCATCGCCACCGGCCCGCGCTGGTTAGGCCGGTTCCAGCGCCCGAAGCGCTCATGCCCGTCGATATTGAATACCGGCACGAACACCAGCACCTGCTTCGCCAGCGCGTCCCTGGCTGCCTTGCCCTCCAGTACCTCGCGCAAGGCCAGGAATCCCGCGTCCTTGCCGTCGATCTCCCCGGCATGGATGCCACCCTGCACCAGCAGCACCGGTAGATGCCGCGCCCTGGCCGCCGCTGCGGTCAACGCCCCGGTCTGGGACGCCACCAGCGCCAGCATTGGCCGCCCCTCCGGCGTCACCCCGAACTGCAGGCAGCGCACGGCCTTGGGATAGGCCCGTTGGAAATCCTGGCAAAGCTGCTGCACCTCCGCATAACGCCCGGTCTCCACAAAACCGGATCGCTCCGCCACCGTACTCAGTGGTAGCGCCATGGCAGCGCCCGCAAAACTCACCGCCAGAAGGGAACGCAGGAACGCAGACCGCATGGCATCTCACATTTCAAAAGGTCAAAAGCCGACAACGGCCCCAATGTCGACCAGCCTAGCCAATGCCCCTCGCCACTTCAACATCCTCCCGCCGCCCCGTCGCCAAGCCCGGGAACGACATGTTGTATGATTCAGTCCTACGCGCTAAGCAATGAACCTAGGAAAAACCGTGTCCAGCGTCTCCATTACCCCCCACATCAAAGCCGACAACCGCGAGACCTTCGTCCTGTTCGGCGGCATCAACGTGCTCGAATCCCGCGACCTGGCCCTGCGCTCTGCCGAGGAATACGTCCGCGTCACGCAAAAACTCGGCATCCCCTACGTGTTCAAGGGCAGTTTCGACAAGGCTAACCGCTCCTCCATCCACTCCTACCGGGGGCCGGGCATCGAGGAGGGCATGAAGATCCTCGAAGCGGTGAAGACCACCTTCGGCGTACCGGTCATCACCGACGTACACGAACCCTGGCAAGCCCCAATCGTCGCCGAAGTCGCCGACGTCCTGCAGTTGCCCGCCTTCCTGGCCCGCCAGACCGACCTGGTCATCGCGCTCGCCAAGACCGGCCGCGTGATCAATATCAAGAAGCCGCAGTTCATGAGCCCGCCGCAAATCCTCAACGTCGTCGAGAAGTTCGTCGAGGCCGGTAACAACCAGCTCATCCTCTGTGATCGCGGTTCCAGCTTCGGCTACGACAACCTTGTGGTCGACATGCTGGGCTTCGGCGTCATGAAGAAAGTCACCAACGACCTCCCGGTCATCTTCGACGTCACCCACGCCCTGCAACAGCGTGAATCCGGCGCCGCCGCCTCCGGTGGCCGCCGTGAACAGGTGGCCGAACTCGCCCGCGCCGGCCTCGCTCTCGGCCTCGCTGGCCTGTTCCTCGAAGCCCACCCGGATCCGGCCCAGGCCAAGTGCGATGGCCCCAGCGCCCTGCCGCTGCACCTGCTCGAACCTTTCCTGACCGACCTGAAGGCACTCGACGACCTGGTCAAGTCCTTCAAGCCGCTGAAGATCTGAACCTCAGCGCTATCCAGGAAAAAGACCCAGGCATGCCCTGGGTCTTTTTAATTCACTGGCCCGCTCCGAACCGCTGCACCACAAACTCGATAAAACTGCGCAGCTTCGGTGATCCATGCCGGTCCGGCAGGTAGACGATATGCATGGGCCGGCTGGCCAGCTCATGGTCGGCAAACAAGCGCACCAGCCGCCCCGCCGCAATATCCGCCTCCACCAGCACGGCCGGCTGCTGGACGATGCCCAACCCGTTCAGGGCCGCCACGCGCAAGGCCTGGCCGTTGTTCACCTTCAGCCGTCCCGCCACCGGCACCACGCTCGTTCCTTTCGCGCCATCCAGCCGCCACTTCAGGCTGGTGGAGTAGCTGAATCCCAGGCACTCATGCTGTGCCAGCTCCGCCGGTGACTGCGGTACCCCACGACGCGCCAGATAGTCGGGCGAGGCGCAGATCAGCATGCGATAAGGCGCCAGCGGCCGGGCGATCAGGCCGGAATCCGGCAAGGGCCCGACCCGGATCGCCGCCTCGAATCCTTCCTCGACCAGATCCGCCGTGCGATCACTGAGCACCAGGTCCAGTTGCACCTCGGGGTACTGCGCAAGGTAGGCTGCCAAGGCCGGCATCAAGGCCTCCGCGCCGAACGAGACCGGCGCGGTCACGCGCAGCAAACCCCGTGCGACCGCCTGCGTCGCGTGCGCCTGCGTATCCGTCTCGGCCACCAGCCGCAGAATCTCCTGGCACTGCAGATAATACTGCTCGCCAAACGCCGTCAGGCTCTGCCGCCGGGTCGTCCGGTTGAGCAACTTCGTACCCAGCCGCTTCTCCAGCGCCTGCAAATGGTTGCCCGCCATCGTCGGCGACATCCCACCGGCAAGCGCCGCCGCACTCAAGCTGCCCTTGTCGACCGCCAGGACGAACACCCGCATGCTGTCGAACAGATCCATTACCCACTCCGGCTTTGAAGTATTGAAAGACTTTACGAGATTATCTTCCAATTCAAATGAATCAAGATGGCGCTTTCCCACCAGACCCGCGAGGCCGCCATGAAAGCCATCGAACTCACCGCCCCCATGCTCAGCGCCTTTCGCCAGACCGACCTGCCAGAACCCAAGCTCGGCCTCGGCGAGGTACTGGTCCGGTTACGGGCCGCCACCCTGAACTACCTGGACATCGCCATCGCCACCGGCCAGTTCCCGGTCGCCGACTTCCCATTGGTGCCAGTGGCCGACGGCGCAGGCGAAATCGCCGCCCTCGGTGAAGGCGTCAGCGACTGGGCCATTGGTGACAGAGTCATTCCCCACTTCATGCCCCACTGGCAAGGCGGCGCCATCACCGCGCGCAACGTCGGCGCCATGCGCGGCCTGAACCTGCCCGGCTCGCTGGCCGACTACATCAGCGTCCCCGCCAGCAGCCTCGTCGCCCTGCCGGCCCATCTGGATTTTGTCCACGGCGCCGCCCTCCCCATCGCCGCCACCACCGCCTGGAATGCCATCCGTTCGGCCCAGTTGCGCCCCGGTTCGGTAGTCGTCTTGCTGGGCACCGGCGGCGTCAGCCTCTTCGCGCTGCAGTTCGCCAAGGCATCCGGCGCGACCGTGATCCTCGCCTCCTCGTCCGAGGAAAAGCTCGAACGCGCCCGCCAGCTCGGCGCCGATCACCTGATCAACTACCGCGCCACCCCCGCCTGGGATGAAGAAGTACAGAAACTCACCGGCGGACACGGTGCCGATCTGGTGGTCGAAACTGTCGGCGCCGCTACCATCGCCCGCTCCCTCAACGCCGCCGCCATCGGTGGCACCGTCTTCACCGTCGGCTTCGTCACTGGCACCACCGGCTCGCTCGATCTGTTCCCCATTATCGTCAAGGCCCTGCGCATCGTCGGCAACAACACCGGCTCCGTCGCCGACCTCGCCGAGGCCACGCGCGCCATCACCGCCCACCGCATCATCCCGGTCATCGACCGCGTATTCGACATTACCGCCACCGCAGCTGCCTATACCGAACTCAGCACTAGTGGCCGACACGTCGGCAAGATCGCCATCACACACTGAACCACAACTAGCAGGAGCGCTCCCAAAAGCAAAAGACCCAAGCCAGGCTTGGGTCTTAATCGTAAGTGGTGCCAGTTCGCCGGAAGAAGCGCCAAACACTGGCTGATCGCCTTGCCCGACACAGCGCCTCCCATCGGGCTAAAACCAAGAAAATCGTAGCATGCCGGGTCTATCCAACACCATGCGGCCCAGAGGATCTGCGACTTCCGCGCAAGCGCCTGACAACGTAGGCAGAAGCAATCACAACAGCCGCAACGAACCATTCGGAAAGCAGGGACAACATCGATAGCTTGGGTCCCGCCAATCCTCCGATCACAGTCTGGCTAAGCAACCAGATAACGATAAAGGGTACGACCCAGAACAAACGATTGCCCTTGCCAACCAACCAGAACGAGATCAGCAAACCCGCCGCAATGGGCAACAACCAACTACCAAGAAACAACGCAGGGAAAATACTCGCGTCCATCAAATAGGGGCTTTGGTGATGACAGCTAGCCCCTCAATCAGACGAAAGCGGCGATGCAATCGTTGCCAAGGTGACGCAACCGTCGAGATAGATGGTGGACCGAAGGAGGATCGAACTCCCGACCTCTGCATTGCGAACGCAGCGCTCTCCCAGCTGAGCTATCGGCCCTGTGCAACAACAGTGCGCGGCAAATATAGCGCCCTGAAACCTGCACCGACAAGCACCCTGCGAATCTGGCATTATCCTCTGTAACCAAAGATGCAACGGAGGGTCTCCGCCATGGATGTACAAAGCTATATGACCGGGCTCGGCAAAGCCGCCCGAGCCGCTTCGCGCCTGATCGCACGGGCCGATACCAACGCCAAGAATGCCGCACTGCACGCCATCGCCGATGGCATCGAGCGCGACGCTGCCAAGCTGCTGGCCGCCAACGCGGCCGATGTCACCGCCGCCCAGGCTGCCGGGCTGGAGCCCGCCCTGCTCGATCGCCTCACCCTTAGCGCCAAGGGCGTGCAAGCCATGGCCGAGGGCCTGCGCCAGATCGCCACTCTGCCCGATCCGGTCGGCGAGATGGGCGAATTCGCCTACCGCCCCTCCGGCATCCAGGTCGGCAAGATGCGCGTGCCGCTGGGCGTCATCGGCATCATCTACGAAGCTCGCCCCAATGTGACGGCCGATGCCGCCGGCCTCTGCCTCAAGTCCGGCAACGCCGCCATCCTGCGCGGCGGCTCGGAAGCCGCCCGCTGCAACCAGGCCATCGCCGAGCTGGTCCGTGAGGGCCTGCGCAGCGCCGGCCTGCCGGAGACCGCCGTCCAGGTCGTCGAGACCACCGATCGGGCCGCCGTCGGCGCCCTCATCACCATGAGCGACTACGTCGATGTCATCGTCCCGCGCGGGGGCAAGGGCCTGATCGAACGCATCAGCAAGGAAGCGCGAGTCCCGGTCATCAAGCATCTCGACGGCATCTGCCACGTCTACATCGACGACGAAGCCGATCTCGACAAGGCCGTCCGCATCGCCGACAACGCCAAGACCCATCGCTACGGCACTTGCAACACCATGGAGACGCTGCTGGTCGCCCAGTCGGTCGCCGCCGCCGTCCTGCCCCGCCTCGGCCGCATCTATGCCGAGAAACAGGTCGAACTGCGCGCCTGCCCGGAATCGAAAGCCATCCTCGAGCAAGCAGGCCTCAGCGGCATCAAGGACGCCACGGCAGAGGACTGGGCCACCGAATACCTCGCCCCCATCCTCGCCATCAGCACCGTGCCCGGCCTCGACGAAGCCATCGCCCACATCAACGAATTCGGTTCGCACCATACCGACGCCGTCGTGACCGAGAACTACACCAAGGCCCGTCGCTTCCTGCGTGAAGTCGATTCCGCCAGCGTCATGGTCAACGCCTCGACCCGCTTTGCCGATGGCTTCGAATACGGTCTGGGTGCCGAGATCGGCATCTCCACCGACAAGATCCACGCCCGCGGTCCGGTCGGACTCAACGGCCTGACCAGTCAGAAATGGGTGGTGCTCGGTGACGGCCAGATTCGCGCCTGAGCTGCCGGCCGCCCCGGCCAGCCTGCTCGACTCAACCGGCCAGCCCCGCGCTGGCCGCTTCATCGGCCGTTGCCCGGAGATAGACTGGGCCGTCCTGCCCGCCGCGCTGCAGCGGCCAGGCTGGTGGAAGAAACTGCACCACAAGCGCTGGCAATATGTCGGCATCGCCTGCGAAGACTGCTTCATCGCCTGCGCCATCGTCGATGTCGGCTGGACCAACGCCGCCTTCGCCTACCTGTTCGATCGGCACAGCAACAGCGTCGTGGGTAGCTTCTCGCGTGACGGCCTGCCCGGCCTCACCGCCCAGGTCGCCAACATCCCGGCCGAAGGTCGCCCCAGCCATTTTTCCTGGCTCGGCGCGCGCATCGAGTTCGTCGAACGCGAACCCAACCTGTTCTCGCTGCATATCCAGGGACCGGGAGATTTCCGGGTCGATGCCGTCCTGGACGGCACCGACGCCGCCCCCTGGCTGTTCGCCGCCGGCCCGGTCGACGGCGGCATCTGGCACAGCACCCACAAATCCCCTGCCCTGCGGGTTAGCGGCATCGCCCATGCCGGCGGCCACCGCTTCCGGCTCGATGGCGGCAGTGCCGCGCTTGATCACTCCAACGGCCTGCTCCCGCGGGAGACCCGCTGGCTCTGGGCCTCGGCCCATTCGCAGGGCCTGGGCTTCAATCTGCAGGCCGGCTATTTCGGCAATCATGAGAACGCCCTCTGGCTCGATGGATGCCTTATTCCGCTCGGTGCCGCCCAGTTCAGCTATAACCCAGACCAGACCCTCGCGCCGTGGCAGGTCAAAACCGACGACGGCTTGCTGGACCTGACCTTCACCCCGCTGGGGGAGCGACGCGAAGACCGCAACCTGCTGGTGGCCGCCAGCCGCTACGTCCAACCGGTCGGCCTCTACAGCGGCACGGTCAGGCCCCATGCCGACGCGCGCCCGCGCGAGGTCGAAGGCCTGCTGGGCGTGGCCGAGCAGCACTATTCGCGCTGGTAGCACGGATATATTGCGCTGGCTCAGGTCCGCCGGCTGTACCAGACAGTAATATCGGGCTCATACAGGGTCGTTATGCGACTTTCAACGCAACTCTTTCATAGTGCATAGAGATGAAGACCAATCTGCCTATCACCACCGTCGAGCGCTTTGTCAAAGCCAACGAGCCCATCGTCACCCGGACCGACCTCAAGGGCGTCATCACTTACGCCAACCCTGCCTTTATCGAGATCAGCGGCTTTGCGGCAGATGAACTGATCGGCAAGTCCCACAACGTCGTCCGCCACCCGGACATGCCGGTCGAAGCCTTTGCCGATCTCTGGCAAACCGTCCAGACCGGCCAGCCCTGGCGCGGCCTGGTCAAGAACCGCTGCAAGAACGGCGATTTCTACTGGGTCGAAGCCTACGTCACCCCTGTCCGTGATCGCGGCCGAGTCGTCGGCTACATGTCGGTCCGCAACGCCCCCAACCGCCAGGAAGTCGCCACGGCAGACCAGCTCTATCGTGCCATCCGCGACAAGCGCGCCAGCATGCCTGGCCACGCCGGCACCGTCATGCAGAAGCTGTCCTTCGTTCAGCGCGGCTGGTTAGCCTTCATCGTCCTGGCCATCCTCAACCTCGCCACCGCCGGTGCCGCCAGCGCCGGTGCGGGCGGCTGGAGCTGGGCCTTCGCCATCATCGGTGCGCTGGCCGCACTGGCTGGCGGCGGCTGGTGGCTCAGCCAGGCAGACCGCTCCCTCGGCAAGGTGCGGGAAGCACTCGAGCATATCGAGGAAGGCAACTTCCGCCACGGCATCAAGGCCGATTCCACTGACGAATTCCCCAACATGATCGTCTCGGCCCAATCGCTGTCCGTGCACCTGCGCGCGCTGATCGCCGACGTACTGTCCTCCTCGCACAAGATCGCCGACCAATCGCAGCAACTGGACGACTCCGCCGACGCCCTGGCCAAGCAGACCGGCCAGCAGAGCGAACAGGCCATGCAGGTCAGCGCCGCCACCGAAGAAATGAGCGTCTCCGTCACCGAGATCAGCCGCGCCACGCAGGAGACCGCCCAAAGCGCCATGCACGCCAAGGCCGTCGTGCGCGAAGGCGAAGCCAATATGCAGGCCAGCCTCGCCTCTACCGGCCGCATCGTCGAGGTCGTCGGCGAAGCCCGCGCCACGCTGGACGACCTTAGCCAGGCTGTCACCCGTATCGGCAGCATGACCGGCACCATCAAGGAGATCGCCGACCAGACCAACCTGCTGGCCCTCAATGCCGCCATCGAGGCCGCCCGCGCCGGCGAGACCGGCCGTGGCTTCGCCGTGGTGGCCGATGAAGTCCGCAAGCTGGCAGAGCGCACCTCGCAGTCCACGATGGACATCAGCAACAACGTCACCAACATCCAGATGGTCACCCAGGCCACGCTGATGACCATGGACGACGCCGTCGCCGAAGTCGCCAACGGCACCGCCTCCATCAAGGCCAGCAGCCAGAACCTGGTCGAAGTCGCCCAAGCCTCCGAAGACACGGTGACGATGACCGGCCATATCGCCGACACCCTGCGCCAGCAGTCCTCGGCGGCCGAGGAAGTTGCCACCACCATCGAGCGCATGGCCAGCACCATCGACGCCAACAACCGCGAAGCCCAGGACGTCGCCGCCTCGGCCGAGCGCCTGGCCGGCACCGCCAAGGCCCTCAAGGCCCTGATAGCCCAGTACGAAAAGTCGCTTTAAGCCCACCCGGGCCTGGCGCACAATGGTCATGCCCCTATCCGGCATGGCCATTTTTCCATTCGGCATCGCCCGCGGCGATCCATCACACCGGCAGCATCGTTCACAGGAGCAACCGTGGCAGGCATCGGCATCTTGGGCGGCACCTTCGACCCCATCCACCACGGCCATCTGCGCATCGCCGAAGAATTCGCCGAGGCCCTGTCGCTGACCGAAGTACGACTCCTTCCCACCGCCAACCCGCCGCACCGACCCGGCCCGCAGGCAAACGGGCTGCACCGGCTCGCCATGGCGCAACTAGCCGCCAGCCCCAATCCCCGCCTGACAGTCGACGACCGCGAACTACGCCGCGACGGCGTCTGCTACACCATCGATACCCTGACCGAACTACGGCAGGAACTCGGCCCCACAGCCCCACTCGCCTGGCTGATCGGCGCCGACAGTTTCCTCGCGCTGGATCGCTGGCACCGCTGGCACGAACTGTTCGACCTGGCCTGCCTGGCCGTCGCCTGCCGCCCCGGTTTTGACCTCGACCATTGGAAAGAACACGCCTCGGCCGAGCTGCTGGCCGAAGTCCTGCCAAGAATTCAAACACTTAGCGTGACCAGCGCCTGCGAAGCAGGTACAATAATTCTTTTGCCAACAACGCCGCTCGCTATTTCGAGTACCGCCATCCGTGCGCAATTGGCCGCCGGGCACACAGCCCGCTACCTCGCACCCGATGCCGTACTGGACTATGCAGGGCGGCATTTGCTTTATGGGCCGGACCGCTGATATCGCTTGGCCCCATAAGAACGGACACCCCAATACCATGACCCAGCAACTGACCATCGAACAGATGCGCGACATCGCCGTCGCCGCCCTCGAAGACATCAAGGGTGAAGACATCCTGGTGCTCGACACCACCAAGCTGACCGCCATGTTCGAATGCATGATCGTCGTCTCCGGCAGCTCCAACCGTCAGGCCAAGGCCCTGGCCAACAACGCCCGCGAAAAGCTCAAGGAAGCCGGTGTCGAGATCCTCGGCATGGAAGGCGACGTCAGCGGCGAATGGGTACTGCTCGACTGCGGCCCGCTCATCGTCCACGTCATGCTGCCGGCCGTGCGCGACTACTACAACATCGAGCAACTGTGGGGCGGCCAGAAGCCGACCTTCAACCCCACCCGCCCATGGGAAGCCGCCATCCAGGCGCATGACGACCCCAAGGTCTGAGTGACACGGCCATGAAGCTGTACATCATCGCGGTCGGCCACAAGATGCCGGACTGGGTGGAAGCGGGCTTCAAGGAGTACATCAAGCGCATGCCGCGCGAGGCGAGTATCGAGCTGATCGAACTCAAGCCAGGCCAGCGCTCGGGTTCCAGCGTCGAAAAAGCCATGGAAACCGAGCGTGACCGCATCCTGGCTGCCCTCCCGCAGGGCTGCCGCAAGATCATCCTCGACGAGCGCGGCGCCGCCTGGACCACCATGCGGTTGGCCGATAAGCTCAAGGGCTGGCACCGCGATGGCGGTGACGTCGCCTTCGTCATCGGCGGTGCCGACGGACTGCACGCCGACGTAAAGAAGCAGGCCGACGACCTGATCCAGCTCTCTGCGCTGACCATGCCGCACGGCATGGTGCGGGTACTGTTGGCCGAACAGCTCTACCGCGCCGTCGCCATCAACCAAGGCCACCCCTACCACCGCGAATAACACGCCACAGGCTCCGTCGCCCGACCGGGTAGCGGACAGGACCGGCTCTGAACCTTGCACGCGCCCATGACCAAACCCGCCATCTACCTCGCCTCCGCCAGCCCCCGCCGCCGTGAACTGCTGACCCAGATCGGCGTTCCCTTTGAGCTGGTGCGCTGCGAGATCGACGAGACCCCGCTGCCCGGCGAGCACCCCAAGGCCTACGTCGCCCGCCTCGCCGCCGCCAAGGCCGCCGCCGGCGTCGCCACCTACCGCGCCCAGGGTCTGCCACAGCGTCTGCTGCTCTCGGCTGATACCACCGTCGCACTCGGCACCCGCATCCTCGGCAAACCGGTCGACGCCGCCGACGCCTGCGCCATGCTGCGCACCCTGTCCGGCACCATTCATGAGGTCTACACCGGCGTCGCCATCACCGACGGCGAGCGGACCGAGACCATCGTCTCCACCACCGAAGTCCGCTTCCGCCAGCTCGACGAAGCCGACATCCTCGCCTACGTCGCCACTGGCGAGCCCATGGACAAGGCCGGCAGCTACGGCGCCCAGGGTCGCGGCGCCCTGCTGGTCGATTCCCTTGCCGGCAGTTTCAGCGGCGTGGTCGGCCTGCCGCTGACCGAAACCGGCGACCTGCTACGGCAATTCGGCTACCCGCTCTGGTAACCCGCCCGACGCAGCAGCCACACAAACGAAAAGGCCACCCATCGGTGGCCTTTTCCATTACTTGTGGTTCAAACCCTCCCTAACCCGATGCATCCGGCTTCGCTAGGGATTCCGCAAAAGCCTGGCGCTTGGCATTGAGCGCAGCCAGGCGCTCGGCTAGGTCAGGCGGTGGCGGCAGGCGCTGCAACAACCAGGTAATGGCCTGCTGCATGCCGGCCGGAGAAAAGTCCGCACTAAAGGCATGCAGGCTTGCGCCATGGATGATAAAGCGCAGGGCCAGTAGCTCCGGGTCGCTCTCTACCTCGCCCCCCATCATCTGCGCCATGGCCTGATCCATGACCGGCGCCAGCAAAGCTGCCAGTTTCTGGTCGCCCCGCGCCGCCATCCACAACTCCAGCAGGGCAACGGTCGCCGCCGATGGCGGCCGGTGCTGCATGCTCATCAGCACCAGATAGACCCGTTCGCGTGCCGGCAACGAGCCTAGCGGCCCCAATCGCGCCGCCTGCTGCGCCACCACATCGGCCGCAAAAGCCGGCAGCAGGTCATACCGCCCCGCCGGAAAGTGATAACGCAAGGCACCCCGGCTGACGCCGCTTTGGGCGCACAGGTATTCCTCGTTCAGAGCGGCATAGCCGTCCCGGGAGAGGATAAGGCCGGTGGTATCGAGGAGAGTCTGCCGCGTTCTGGCGGCACGCGGCCCGGTAGCATTCATGGCGCGGATTCTACCGCAGCCAACCTTGCCAACCGCCGCCTCAAGCGAGGCCGAGGGGCGGGCGTCACTAAAAATACATTTTTGTATGTTTTGATCAGGCCTCTCTCCCACCTCTAGGAACCTGGCCGTGAAACTGAGCCGTCTGCTACTCACCCTGAGCGTTGCCGCCCTGGCATCCCCTTCTTTCGCCCTGAACATCCTGCTGACCAACGACGACGGCGTCGCCGCTGCCAATCTTCGCGCGCTGTACGCCAAGCTCAAGGCGGCCGGCCACGACGTCATCGTCTCCGCCCCCTGCCAGGACCAAAGCGGCAAGGGCGCCTCCATGAACTTCCTGACCCCGCTTACCCCGCTGACCAAGGCCTGTCGCGGCGGCCTCATCCCCGCTGGCTCGCCGGGTGCCGGCAAGGAGCCCGGCAATGCCGACTTCAACTACGTCGACGGCACACCGGTCATGGCCACGCTGTACGGCCTCGACGTCCTTGCCCCCGCACGCTGGGGCAAGGCGCCCTACCTCGTCATCTCCGGCCCGAATGAAGGCCAGAACGTCGGCAGCATCGTCACCAGCTCCGGCACCGTCAGCAACGCCATCATCGCCGCCGGCCGCGGCCTGCCCACCCTGGCCTTCAGTGCCGATACCAGCACCAAGGCAGACAACACCGCCGGCGCCATCCACAACGAAGTAGCCAGCCTGGTCCAGGCCTTCATCATCGCCCTGCAAAAGCGCCAGGGCAGTGGCCCGCTACTGCCGACCGGCGTCACCCTCAACATCAACTTCCCCAAGTTCGATGCCGGCACCTCCGCAAGCCTCCCCTGGACCTTCACCCGCTTTGGCAGCTACAACAGCCTCAGCCCCCGCTTCGTCGCCGATCTGTCGCAAGACCCTGTCGCCAAGGCCTACGGGCTTGGCGCCTACGCCTATCCGGGCATCAGCTTCGGCACCGCCAACGCCCCCACGGCCAGCCAGGCCGACAACGAAGCCGCCGCCAACGCGGCCGGCAAGATCACCGTTACCGCCATGCAGGTCGGCTACGAAGCCCGGCCACAAGCCCAGCAATGGCTGCGTCTGCGCCTGCGCGATCTGCTGAAGTAAGGAAGCCGACCATGACCCGATATGTCATCGCCAGCCTGGCCGGCACCCTCCTGCTCGCCGCCTGCGGCGGCTCAGACACCGAACCCACCGTCGCGGCACCCAAGGTTGCAGTGGACGACCTCCCCACCGGCAGCTACCTCGTCAGCCTGGGTGACGAAGCGGCACCAACGATAGGGCAGTACTACAGCGCGGCTGACGGTTCCCGCCTGCTGATCGTCAACAACCCCGACGAACAGGCCAGCACCCTCTACAAGCGCAGCAGCAACGCCGCTTGGCAACGTATCCCCGCCGCTACCTCGGATGTCAGCATCAGCCTGCTGCAAAGCAAGGCGGTCGACCTCACCCCGGCCGACGCCAGCAGCCTGTCCGGCCACTTCACCGTCCCCTTGCAAAGCGGCAGCGTCGGCTTCACGCTCGGCGCCGATGGCAAGCTGAGCGCCGACGCAGGCAGCAGCTGCGCCATCAACGGCAGCCTGGGCGATGCCCTGCTCCCCGGCGTGCGCAAGCTGAGCCTCAACCTCACCGGCTGCGGTGCCCTGCCTGCCAGCCTGCAGGGCATCGCGGTCACCGACGGCGACTACGCACCTGCACGCTGGCGACTGGTACTCGACAACGGCAGCCAGCTCAGCGAACTCTGGGCCTACGCCGAATAGACCACCCCGCCATCAAGCAAAAGGCCATCCGCACCGGATGGCCTTTTGTATTGCTACTTGCACAAGCGCTACACAATCAGACCTTGAACTGCTCCACGGTCACCTGCAGCTGGATAGCCAACCTCGCCACCTCATCGGCCGAGATCGCGGTCTGGTTAGCCCCTTCGGCCGCTTCGCTGACCACCTTCTGGATTTCCCGGATACTGTCGGTCACACCCGTCACCGCCTGATCCTGCTGGCTGGACGACTCGGCAATCTGCTCATTGATCTCGGCAATCTTGCGGGCCGAATCCGCCAGGTGCTTGATCGCCTCCCCCGCCTCCCGCGCCCGCTTGAGCCCCTGCTCGGCACGATCACGGCCGTTGTTCATCACCATCACCGCCTGCTGGGTACCTTCGCGCAACTCGGTAATGGCACGCTGGATCTCGGTCGTGGAATCATGGGTACGGTTCGCCAACGTCCGCACCTCGTCGGCCACCACCGCAAAACCACGCCCTGCCTCACCTGCCCGCGCCGCTTCAATAGCGGCATTGAGCGCCAGCAGATTGGTCTGCTTGGCAATGTCATTGATCACGCCCAGCACGCTGCCTATCCGCTCGCTGTTCTTGGCAAGCTCGGTAATCACGCGGGCAGCGTTCTCCACCTCCTGGGCCGATTCACCAATAGTACAGATCGCATCGCTGACCACCGACTGACCCTTCTCCGCCTCGATGTCGGCATCATTGGCCGCAGACGACGCCGCCCCGGTATTGACCGAGATCTCATGCACCTGCCGGCTCAGTTCGCCCGCAGCCTGCACCACCCGCTCACTCTGTTGCTGCTGCAACTGGATGCCGGCACTGCTGCTCTCCATGATGCGGCTGGTCTGCTCCGCTGCCGCCGCAAGCTGTGGCGCCACATCCGCCACCTGCTTCATCACCCCCTGCAAGCGGGCGATAAAGGTATTGAACGATTCCGACACATCGGCAAACTCATCCTTGCCGCTGATGGTCAGCCGCCGGGTCAGATCCGCCTCGCCCGAGGCAATCTCGCGCAAAGCCGTATTCAAGCGTTTCAGCGGCCGCAGGACGATGGCAGACAGGCTCAAGGACAACGCAATCAGCAAGGTCACGTCCACCGCCACAATCTGCACGATCAGGACCATCACGTTCTGGCGCAAGGCCGCATCGACCGAGTCATGGGCAATATAGATGCTGGCGGTCGCCACCTTCTTCTTGGTACCGCTGTCGTCGAACTGCAGCTCCACCTCACGCAGCCCGCCGCTCAGCTTGCTATCAGCCGTGGCAGGCTTGGCCTTGCCCTCACCGTCGCGCACCCGGCCAGCCAGAAAATCCTTGCCGTTGCGCAGCATGATGCCGTTGAAGGTGGCGGACTCCATCTCGGCTTCCAGCACCTGGCTGATCTGCGTCTTGTCGAAATTCCAGATCGCCGCCGGCAGGCTCAGCGACAGCCGCGCCGCCAACGCACCCGACTCTTCAGCCAGCTTCTGCTCCAGACGCGCTTTGGTGGCGAAATAGTTGTACGCCCCCAGCACCGCCAGCACCACGGTGATGATCACGACAAACAGGACGTTAAGTCGCCCACTGATGCTTTGGGTGAATTTCATGGATCGTTCCCGCGCTTAGACTCTTCGCGCACGGCGCGCTGTCGGACAACAGCCCGCCGTGCAACCCACCCTGCAGATGCAGGTAGCGCCAAGCGGCGCCACCCACCGGGAACTACTGATACTTCTTGCCGATCTTGTCGGCCGTCCCGTCCTTACGGATGGACGCCACCGCATCGTTCAGCTTCTTGATGGTCTCCTCCGGCATGCTAGGATTGCAGGCCAGATACATCTGGCTGTCCTTCGGGTCACCCATCGTGATCAACTGCTTGATCTTGATGCCACTCCCCTCGCGGGATGCCTTGTAGGGGCCGCTCTTGGCACCGGCCACCCACAACTCGATCCGGCCGGAAGCAAGCTTGGGCAGGTTCTGGTTATCATTGGGCACGCGCTCCAGCTTCAATCCCTGCTTCTCGGCAAAGTCGCCATAGGCATCGCCGTTATAGGCACCGATCTTGTACTTCTTGGCATCGGCCACGCTGCCCAGCGTGATGCTGCTGTCCGCCTTGGCAAACAGCGAAATATCATCGGCCACCAGCGGGCCTACCCACTTGAACAGCTTCTCGCGCTCAGCATTGCGCACCGCCGAGAAAACACACACATCGCTTTGCTTCTTGGCCATGTCGAGGGCCCGCTCCCAGGGCAGCAGCTCGATGCCCGCAGTCAGGCCCGCCCGCTTGAGCGCTTCCTGAACAATCTCGGTAGAGATGCCGGCGACCTTACCGTCGCTGCCCTTGAGATTGAATGGAGGATAGTCCTCGGTCGTAAAGGTCAGGGCGTGAGCAGCACCGCTCACCAGCACAAGCCCGCTTGCAATCAAGGCGATACGCAGAATGGACGCTTTCATCGGGGAGATCCTTTGGGTTGACGGATGAACACTTCCCCTCCCTCCCACCTTGCTTTGAGGCACAAGGTTGGTATGCAGCAACAGCTGCTTTTGACCTTAGTTCATGGCTCGACACTTCGCCAGCAGGCCAGCGGCACCTCGCCCATCCCTCCCGTAACAACCATCGGTTCACACGCGAAATATAAAAAGCGCACCAGCAATGGATGCTCCTTTCCTGCGGGCAGCAAGGCCCTTGCTGCCCGTGCCATGCGAGAAAACGACACTGCCACGCGTCGCCCCCTCCCGGCAGCTCATCCGGTCATCAGCCCATGTACCATGCGCCCACCCAACAGGATGGAATGCCCGGCCTCATGACCACCGATTTTGAACGTTCCCCCGCGCGCTACCTGCGCCTCGCCGGCCTCTTCTATCTCGCCATCATCGCCCTGGGCCTCTTTGGCGAGAGCTACGTCAGGGGAACACTGGTCATCTACGGCGATGCCGCCGCAACCGCAAGCCATATCGCCGCCGCACCCCAGCTCTGGCGGGCCGGCATCGTGGCAGACCTCTGCATGCAACTGTGCGATCTACCCGTCATCGTCGCCCTCTACCTGCTGCTCAAGCCGGTAAGCAAGCCGCTCGCTCTGCTGGCCAGCTGGATCAACCTGATGCAGACAGCCGTCCTCGCCGCCAACAAGCTCAACCTGCTCATCCCCCTGTTCCTGGCAGCACCATCGAGCTACCTGCAGGCTTTCACGCCAGCACAATTGCATGCCCTGTCCTACCTGGCCATCAAGCTGCATGGCTTTGGCTTTGGCATCGGCCTGCTCTTCTTCGGTGTCGCCTGCCTCGTGCGGGGCTACCTCGTCTTCCGGGCCACCTACCTGCCCAACATCCTGGGCATCCTCCTGGCACTGGCCGGCCTGAGCTACCTGATCAACAGCTTCGCCCTGCTACTGGCGCCGACCCTGGCCAGCGCCCTGTTCCCGGCCATCCTCCTGCCCGCCTTCGTTGGCGAGCTGGCATTCAGCCTGTGGCTGATCATCAAGGGCGTACACCTCCCGCAATGGCAACAGCAGGCAAGCGCCAAATCCTCGGTACCGGCGTCGTGACCACACCGGCCAGTTGCACCTGACAGCGTTATGCGATCCTGACCATCGCCCTGCCCTGAAAACAAAAAAGCCACCCGCTGGGTGGCTTTTTTGTGCTTTCGTCCTGCTTACTTGCTGCGCACGCTCTCGCCGCGCAACTCGATCAACCGCTTCTTGTCGGCATCTGCACGGAGATTGGTCTGCTCGATCTCCTCCTTTTGCTGCTCGATGTGATCGGTGATCTTCTTCAGCTCCTGATTGGCGTCGTTGATATCGGACTGCAAATTATCCGGTATCGGCCGCTTGGCCTTGTTCAGCCGCTCCACCTGCTTGTCGAAACCATCGATCCGCTTGCGGATGACGCCCAGACGAATTTGGTCAGACTGAATCCCGGCATTGAGCTGCTCGATATTGCGATCGCGGATCGCATCGATCTCGCTGGTCTTGTTGAAGCTGCTCATCAAGGCCTTGTCGCGCCGGCGCCCATCTTCCGCCTTCTGCGCCTCGGCTCGCTGCTTCATTATCTCCGCCTCGCGGGCAGTGCGTTGCTCCGGCGTCAACACCCCCTCGAACTGCCGCACCGCCTGGCCTTGCCGATTCAACTCGGTCATGCCCTTGGTGTTCTGCTGCAGCGGTGGTTTGTCGCTGTACTGAACCTTGCCGTTTTCATC
Organism: Chitinimonas naiadis; assembly: GCF_054780835.1. Taxonomy (NCBI): domain Bacteria; kingdom Pseudomonadati; phylum Pseudomonadota; class Betaproteobacteria; order Neisseriales; family Chitinibacteraceae; genus Chitinimonas; species Chitinimonas naiadis. The sequence goes on from NZ_BAAGVO010000005.1 coordinate 119,135, forward strand.
GACCCATTTGTACAGGCGTTCGCCCGCCTGCACCATCAAGGGCGCTGCCAACAGCAATACGGTCAGGAACAACGGGCGCAGCATGTAGCCTCCTCAGGCAACGCCGAATTCGGCGCGATAGCGTTCAACCGCCTGCAAATTACGTTCCAGCTCGGGCTGACCATTCAAATAAGCAATCAAATCGGTCAGATTGGCAATCGCCACCACCGGAATCCCATAGCGGGCGGTCACTTCCTGCACCGCAGATTGCGCCCCCTGACCACGCTCCTGCCGGTCCAGCGCAATCAAGACGCCAGCAGGCTCTGCGCCCTGGGCGCGGATCAGCTCAACCGATTCCCGCACCGAGGTTCCGGCCGAGATCACATCGTCAATGATCATCACCCGTCCCTTGAGCGGCGCACCGATCAAGGTACCGCCTTCGCCATGGTCCTTCGCTTCCTTGCGATTGAAACAAAACGGCACATTGCGACCTTTTTCGGCAAGTGCCACCGCCGTCGTCGCCGCCAGCGAGATGCCCTTGTAGGCCGGTCCGAACAGCATGTCGAAGCTCACGCCCGATGCCAGCACCGTCTCAGCATAGAACGCAGCCAGCTTGCCAATACTGGCACCGTCATGAAAAAGCCCGGCATTGAAGAAATACGGCGACTGACGGCCAGCCTTGGTCTGGAACTCGCCAAAACGCAGCACTTGCTGCTGAACGGCAAAGGCAATGAAATCGGTACGGGAGGTGCTCATATAACGCGGCCTGGAATACTGGATTGCGAGGCTTTATAGCATATCATTCCACCTCTTCCTTCGCCTGAACGCTCATCCGCCATGCGTATTATTTCTGCCAACCTCAACGGTATCCGCTCCGCCGCCAACAAGGGCTTCTTCGACTGGCTGCCAGGTACCGGCGCCGACGTGGTCTGCCTGCAAGAGCTCAAAGCGCAGCTCGGCGACATGAGCAAGGAGATGCTGGCTCCCGAGGGCTACTACGGCTACTTCCATCCGGCCGAGAAAAAGGGCTACAGCGGCGTCGGCATCTACAGCCGCGTCGAGCCCGACCGGGTCGTCACCGGTCTCGGCATCCCCGACATCGACATGGAAGGCCGCTACCTGCAGGCCGACTTCGGCAACCTCTCGGTGGTCTCGCTCTACCTGCCCTCCGGCTCCAGTGGCGAAGAACGCCAGACCATCAAGTTCGCCTTTCTCGATCGTTTCCTGCCACACATGCAGGAACTGTTCGCCCAGGGGCGGGAGATCGTCGTCTGTGGCGACTGGAACATCGCCCACGCACCGCTGGACCTGAAAAACTGGAAGGGCAACCTCAAGAACTCCGGCTTCCTGCCGGAGGAACGCGCCTGGCTCACCACCCTGTTCGGCGTCGGCTGGGTCGATGTCTGGCGTACCCTCTACCCGGAAGCCCCCGGCTACACCTGGTGGAGCAATCGCGGCCAGGCCTATGCCAAGGACGTGGGCTGGCGCATCGACTACCACATCGCCACCCCCGGCATCGCCGCCAAGGCCACCGCGGCCAGCATCTACAAGGACGTGAAATTCTCCGATCACGCCCCCCTGATCGCGGACTACGACTTCAAGCCCTGATCAGGCGCCGCCTGCGTACGCTCGCCGTTCCAGGGAGCAACCCGCAGCAGCAACAGCATGCCCGGCAGGCCCAGCACAAAGCACAAGCCAAAGAACGACGTCCAGCCCAGCTGCTCCACCAGCCAGCCGGTGCTGGCGTTTACCAGCGTGCGCGGCACCGCTGCCAGGCTGGTGAACAGCGCCAGCTGCGTCGCGGTGTAGCGTGGGTTGGTGGTGCGGGCGATATAGGCCACGAAGGCCGCAGTCCCCAGCCCAACGCCGAAGTATTCCAGGCTGATCACCGCCGCCAGCACCCACAGGTCGTGCCCCACCTGCGCCAATACCGCGAAGCCCAGGATCGCCGCCAGTTGCACCAGGCCGAACAACCACAACGCCCGGTTGATCCCCAGCTTCACCATCCAGATCCCACCCAGAATGCCGCCGATCACCGCCGGCCACAGTCCGGCATGCTTGGCTACCAGGCCGATCTCGCTCTTGCTGAAACCCATGTCCAGGTAAAACGGCGTCGACAGCGCCGTCGCCATGTTGTCACCCAGCTTGTACAAAAAGATAAAGGCCAGGATCTGTAGCGCCGACCACCAGCCCTTGCGGCCGATGAACTCCCTGAACGGCGCCACCACCGCCTCCTCCAGCGTCTTGGGCGCAGGTGCCGCCGTGTCCGCATTCGGTGCCAGCAACAAGGTTGCCAGCACACCCGGCAACATGAACAAGGCCGTGATCGTGAACACACTGCTCCAGGGCAGGTGATCCGCCAGGATCAGCGACAGTGACCCCGGCACCAGGCCGGCGATCCGGTAGGCGTTCACATGCACCGCATTGCCCAGCCCCAGCTCCAGCTCTGGCAGCAACTCGCGGCGATAGGCATCCAGCACGATATCCTGGGTGGCCGAGAACAAGGCGATCACCACCGCCAGCATCGCAATGCTGCCGATATCCGCCGTCGGGCTGAACCCGCCAAACAAGGGAATGGAAGCCGCCAACGCCAACTGGCTCAGCGCCATCCAACCGCGTCGCCGGCCCAGCAGGCGGGTAGCCGGCGCATAGCGATCGATCAACGGCGACCACAAGAACTTCCAGGTGTAGGGGAACTGGATCAGCGCAAACAGGCCGATAGCTTTCAGATCCACCTGCTCGGAGCGCAACCACGCCGGCAACAGGTTGATCAGCAGATACAGCGGCAAACCGGAACTGAAGCCGGTGAACACGCAGATCAGCATCCGGCGGTTGAGCAGGGCATCCAGCCAGTCGGGGCGTTTGGTCAGCATCGGCACGACTCTTGCAAGCAAAGACGCCACCTTAACGGAAAGGCCAGGACAAAAACACCTCGCCCCTTTCCCAACCTCGGCTAGACTCAATGCAAACAGATAACGGAAACAAGCCAATGGAAGCCACCGTCAGCATCAATGGCAGCCATGCACTGATCGGTCTCTCGGGCGACTTCACCTTCGAGGCCCATCGTGCCTTCAAGGAAGCCACCCAGCAGATCCTGGGCCGCGCGGACATCACCACGGTCGAGATCGACTTTGCCAACGTGGACTACATGGACAGTGCCGCCCTCGGCATGTTGCTGCTTTTGCGCGAGCGCCTGACCCAGCGTCCCATCGCCCTGTCCAATACCCGCGGCACCGTTCGCGCCGTGCTGGACGTCGCCAACTTCGGCCGCCTGTTCGAACTCTCCTGACCGTTTGCGGCGCTTTCTGCCGCATCCCGTTGCCACCTTGCCGCCAAGGGTCCTGAGTGCCGCCGGTGCTCCGGGCAGCGCGCCAGCCCGCGCGCCCACCCCATACCCAAGCAGGCCCCCATGAACCACATCGTCTACCTGCACGGCTTCAACAGCAGCCCGCGCTCCATCAAGGCACAACAGACCGGCACCTGGCTGGCCACGCATGGCTGGCAAGCCCAGTTCCACTGCCCCGCGCTCTCCTACTCGCCGCAGGCCGCCGCCACCCAGATAGCGGCCATCATGGATCAACTGAACCCCGCAGAAGTCACCTGCATCGGTAGCTCGCTGGGCGGTTTCTACGCCACCTGGGCGGCCGAGCGCTACGGCTGCCAGGCAGCGCTGATCAACCCGGCCGTCCGCCCCTACCGCCTGCTCGACGGCCTGCAAGGCACGCAACGCAACCTCTATACCGGCGAAGAATACGAACTCCAGCACCACCATATGGAAGAACTGATCGCGCTCGAGCCGGCCACCCTGTCGCCCGAACGCTATTGGCTACTGCTTGAGACCGCCGACGAAACCCTCGACTATCGCCACGCACTCCAGTACTACCAGGGCGCACGCCAGACTGTCTTTGAAGGAGGGGATCACAGCTTCCAGCACTGGTCCGACATGCTGCCGCAGGTCATGCGCTGGGCAGGCCTGCCCGGAGACTGATGCAACCTCGCCGGCCGGCACCGCCGGTGGCAAGTGTCAGTGTTTGAATGGGTAACCGAATAGCGCCGCACCGTCGGCGGTCAGCTTCCCGTCGAGCGACAAGTCAGGCATGTCCTGCTTGGCCAGCAGCACCAACGAGGTCGCAATACCCTGGCGTCGCGCCTCAGGCATCACGTAGATGCGCTCAACCAGATTGCGCCGCTGTCGCTTGCTGGCCAGCCGCACATCCAGCCCGGCAAGACCAAACGTGGCGTGCTCCGGGTCTATCACCTGCAAGCTGCCATCACTGGCACGGACGATGCAATTAAGTCCGTAGACATACCGACGGAAGCCGGCGTTCTCAGCCACCAGAACAGCGCCCTCGTAGCGCACCAGGCGCTCTTCCCCATACCAACCCGCAGCCGCGGGCGAACCCGGCGCCGCCAGCAAAGGGTAGAGCCGCGCCGGCTCGGTATTCACAAAGCTGTGCATCGCCTTGCCTGTCAGTGGCAAATGCAGCCTTGCCTGATTTCTCGTACTTTGCATCCAGACCCTCCTACGCCCGCAACACCCCCGCCATATTATTAACTTCTTATGCCAATGGCATTGGTCGAATGATAGCAACAGATCTCGGTAAGTACTACGGACTGGGCCATCCGAAACGAGGATTTACATTTCTACACATCTCGCTTATCCACAGGCAGGCCGGAAAGCCCACCACGGCACCGTGCGTACGAGCAGGCCACTTATTTCCTATAGTTGATCCACCGGAAAAATACAGAACCAGCAACTGGCAGCACCGGGCACCCAAGGAGTCCACCATGCTCAAAGCTTTCCGAAACGCGCGTATCTCCCTGCAGGTACTCATCGTCTGCGCCGTGGTCTGCACCATCGTCTTTAGTGCCATCACCGTCTATGTCGCCACCCAGACCCGCGCGGTCGCGGTAGAAGAAGCCAAACGCAACCTCGGCAACACCATCAACGTCCTCAATGGCCTCCTGGATGTCGCCTACAACGCCGCCAAGCGGCGGGGCGAACGTGAGATCGCCATCTTCAGCGACGCCATCGGCGGCCGCCTGCACGCGGATGGCGAAAATGCGCAGGTCGGCCAATACACCGTCCCGGTACTGCGTACCGACAAACAGGTCATGACCGGCCAGCTCGGCCCGCTGGAAGCGTTCAAGAAAGCCAGTGGCGGGCTGGAAGGCGCCGTCGTGCAGCGCGTCGGCGATAAATTCATCCGCACCGCCACACTGCTGAAAAAAGACGACAAGCCCATGATCGGCAGCGTGGTCAAGGACGACGACCCGGTCGCCGCCGCCATCCTGGCCGGCAAGCCCTACCTGGACATCATCGTCCGCAATGGCAAGTACAGCGTCAGCCGGGCCGAGCCGATCAAGGACGACAGCGGCAAGCTGCTGGGCTACTACTCGGTCCGCGTCCCGTTGACCGGTGATATCGAAGCCATCAACCAGATCCTGGCCGGCGTCCAGATCGGCCAGACCGGTTCGGTATTCGCCATGGCAGGCGAAGAAGGCGACGCGATCGGTCGGCTCATGGTCGCCCGCAATGACACTGGCAAGACCATCAAGGAGCTCAACGACCCCGCCATGCAGGGCGTCGCCCGCGAGCTACTCGGCAACAAGAGCGGCGACTACCACTACCAGGCCGCCAAGGATGGTGGCCAAGCCGAGAAATTCATCGTCTACGCCTACAACCCGAACTGGAAATGGCACATTGCCGCCGGCAGCTATCTCGATGAGTTCATTCAGGGTGCACTGGACCTGCGCAACAAGCTCATCCTGCTGAGCATCGTCTCGGCACTGGCCACGGTCGCCCTGCTCTACCTCACCATCGCCTCCCAGCTCAAACCGCTCAAGGCCGTGCAGGCCGGACTCGCCGCCATCGGCCAGGGCCGTTTTTCGACCCGCGTGCCAGAGGGCGATCACCGCTCCCGCAATGAAATGGACGGCCTCGCCCTGGAGATCAACGGCATGGCCGGCAAACTGTCGGAGCTGGTGCATGGCGTGGCGGATGCCTCCAAGCGGGTCAGCGAATCCGCCGGCGTGCTCAAGACCCAGACCGGCGACATCGCCAGCGCCAGTCTCGACCAGAGCCAGTCGGCGGCGGAAATGGCCGCGGCGGTAGAACAACTGTCGCAAAGCATCGCCGAGGTCGCAGCCCATACCCAGTCGGCCCAGGAACTGGCCGAGGCCGTCCGTCGTTCCGCCAACGATGGCCGCGGCCGGATCGCCGCCAGCGTGGTCGAGATGGGCGAAGTCTCCGCCGCTGTCGACGCCAGCGCCCAGGCCGTGGTCGCACTGGGCGAGCACTCCAAGGAAATCACCGGCATCGTCCGCACCATCAAGGACATCGCCGAACAGACCAACCTGCTGGCGCTGAACGCCGCCATCGAGGCCGCCCGAGCCGGCGAGCAAGGCCGCGGCTTTGCCGTCGTGGCCGACGAAGTCCGTAAACTAGCCGAACGCACCAGCCTCTCGACCGGCGAAATTACCCAGATGGTCGCCTCCATCCAGCAAGAGACGCTGAACGCCGCCGAACGCATGCAGATCGTCAATCAGATGACCCGCCACGGCGTCAAAACCGTCGAGGCCGCCGGCGACACCCTGGCCGAAATCGCCACCCAGACCGGCCAGGTCGTCACCATCGTCGCCGATATCGCCGACGCCACGCGCGAACAGACCACCGCCAGCCACGCGGTCGCGCAGACAGTCGAACGCATCGCCAACATGGCGGAACGCAATGCCCACGCCTGCGCCGACGAAGACGAAACCGCCAATCGCCTCGCCGGCGTCGCGGTAGAGCTGAACGGACAACTGAGCACCCTGTCCGCCTGATCCTCGCCACCCATGCACCGATGCCCGACGGCAGCATTGCCGCCGGGCGCGTCATGAAGGCGGTTACAATACCGCCTTCCCTCGCTCCCACTGGCCACCGTGCAGCCGAACCGACAACTCTATTTCCGCCTGCTCAGTCACTTCCGTCCCTACAGCGGCGCCCTGCTGCTGACGCTGCTCGCCGTCGCCATCGGCGCCATCAACGACGTGATGCTGGTCGCGCAACTGCAAACCGTGATCGACGCCATGCAACCCCCCAGTGCCGCCAGCACCAAGGCGCTGTCCGGCGGCCTGCTCGGCTCGGTGAAAGACATGCTGCAGGTGGTCAAGCCACTCAACCCGCACGAGTCGGCACTGTGGGCCATCCCCATCATCATCTTCTGCCTCGCCATGATCCGCATGCTGGCGAGCTTCGCCGGGGAATACGGCGCCGCCTGGCTCAGCAGCCGGGTCCAGACCGACCTGCGCGAAAAGATGTTCGAACGCATCCTGCAATTGCCGAACCGCTTCTTCGACCATAGCTCCACCGGCACCGTCCTGTCGCGCGTGGCCTTCGATGCCAGCCAGGTCTCACAAGCCGGCCTGAACGTCTTCAACGTCCTGGTTCGCGACAGCGTGCAGACCATCGGCTACCTGGTCACCCTGTTCCTCATCGACTGGCAACTGGCCCTGTTCTGTCTCGGCCTCCTGCCGCTGGTCGCCATCATCGTCACCTTCGCCGGCCGCCGCATGCGCAAGCTCAGCCACAGCGGCCAACTGGCCATGGGTGAACTGAGCCGGGTACTCGACGAAAGCATCGGTGGCCAGAAAGTGGTCAAGATCTTCGGTGGCCAGGCTTATGAAAAAGCCCGCTTCAACGCCGTCGCCAAGCTGAACCGCCAACTGGCCGTCAAGCAGTCGGCCACCTCGGCCCTCAACTCCGGCATCACCCTCATGCTGGTGGGCCTGACGCTCGCCGCCGTCATCTATTTCGCCCTCACCCGCGCCCAGTCCGGCGCCCTGTCGCCCGGCGCCTTCGTCACCTTCATGGGCGCCCTGATGACCATGCAGGCCCCGATCAAGAACCTGACCAAGATCAACGAACCGCTGCAACGCGGCCTCGCCGCCGCCGAATCGGTATTCGGCCTGATGGACGAAACACCCGAGCCGGACCAGGGCAAGCAAGCCATCGCCCGGGCCGAAGGCCGCCTCAGCCTGCAAGCCGTCGGCTTCCAGTACGACACCACCGACGCCGACGCCAAGCCCGCCCTCAGCAATGTCACCCTCGACATCGCCCCCGGCGAGACCGTCGCCCTGGTCGGCAGCTCCGGCAGCGGCAAGAGCACCCTGGCCGGCCTGCTACCACGCTTCTACGAGCTCAGCAGCGGCCAGATCCTGCTCGACGGCATCGACCTGCGCGACTACAAGCTGGACGAACTGCGCCGCCAGATCGCCCTGGTCAGCCAGGAAGTCGTCCTGTTCAACGACACCCTGCTCGCCAATATCGCCTACGGCGACCCATCGCCCAGCCTGGAACGGGTCATGGCGGCGGCCAAGGCCGCCTACGCGCATGAATTCATCGAACAGCTGCCCGATGGCTACCTGTCGCAGATCGGCGAGAACGGCACCCGCCTGTCCGGCGGCCAGCGCCAACGCCTCGCCATCGCCCGCGCGCTGTACAAGGACGCGCCGGTACTGATCCTCGACGAAGCAACCAGCGCCCTCGATACCGAATCCGAACGCCAGGTCCAGGCCGCCTTGGAGGTACTGATGCAGGGTCGTACCACCCTCATCATCGCCCACCGCCTGAGCACCATCGAGAACGCCGACCGCATCGTTGCCATGCAGTCCGGTCGCGTCGTCGAGATGGGCAACCACGCCGAACTCCTGGCTCATAACGGCATCTATGCCAATCTTTATCGACAACAGCGCACCGAGGCCGCCTGAGCGCGCCCCCGCACGCAAGCTGGCATGAGAATGGCCCCGACCTGATGATCAACCGCACCAACTGGCGGACCTGGCTCGCAGGCCTGCTGCTGTTTGCCTACCCCTGCCTGCTGCCCCTCACGGTCAAAGGTTCAGACCAGGTCGTCCTGCTGCTGGCGCTGGCCGGCCTGTGGACATTGCTCGCCGGCAGATCCGACGGCGCGCTGCCCCGGCCGGACAAGGCCGCACTTGGCGCCATCGCCCTCGTCTCGGCCGCCGGTCTCACCTCGCTGCTGAACGTGCATGCCAGCACCCGGCAAATGGTCCCCTACCTCTGCCCGCTGCTCGCCCTGCTGCTGTTCCCGCTCGCCCGCCGGGGCAGGCTGTCCGTCTGCGTCGCCTGGTGGTCATTGGTCGCCGGGCTACTGATCGCCGCCGGGATCTCCCTCTGGCAGGTGTTCTACCTCGGCATGAGCCGTGCGCAAGGCCACCACTACCCCAACACCTACGGCGCCCTGGCACTGCTGATGCTGGCACTGGTCGCTGCCGCCTGGCCCTTGCAGCATCGGTCTGGCGCGGGCCGGGTGGGCCTGGCCCTCGCAGGCGTCGCCGGCATGATCACCATCATCCTGTCCGGCTCTCGTAGCGCCTGGCTGGCGACCGCCGTACTCGGCATCTGGTTCTTCGGCCGCAACTCCCGCCGCCAGCAAGGCATCGCCCTGTTGCTGGCCATCAACGTCCTGCTGCTGACACTGCTGATCCCGGATCTCGCCCTGCGCTGGCAAGCTGCGCTGCAGGATGTCCAGCTCTACGACCAGGGCAATGCCGATACCTCGATCGGCCTGCGCTTCGTCATGTGGCGCGGCGCCTGGGAAGCCTTCCTGGCCCACCCCCTGCTGGGCCTGGGCGCAGATGGCTTCGGCCCCTGGCTGGCTGGCATGGCGCACCACGGAGACGGTCCAGCGACCCTGCTGCTGCACAACCATGCGCACAACGAGCTCCTCTACGCCCTGGCCTCGGGCGGCTTGCTGGGCGCCCTGGCCCTGCTCGCCGGCCTGTACCTCCCCTGGCGCGCCTTCCGTCATTACGAACAAGGTGACGGCCGCCAGCGTGCAGCCGCAAGGGCAGGCCAGGCCCTGGTGCTCGGCACGATCCTGCTCGGCCTGACCGATACCCTGTTCGTCCACCGCTTCCTGCTCACCTGGTACGCTGTCGCCGTCGTCCTGCTGCTGGGCTGGGCCGGCCGTAGCAATCGCCCAACTGCCTGAAGCAACTGGCCGCTGCCCCGGCCTTTCGCTACACTGCCCTGCTAACCACCCACCGTATACGCAATGAGCCACGATCCGCATTCTGTCGGCCTGGTCACCGCCCAGTGCGCCGAGTTCGATGAACCCCTGCAATTGCAGGGCGGCGCCGTCATCCCGCGCTATCAATTGATGTTCGAAACCTACGGCACCCTCAATGCCGAACGCTCGAACGCCATCCTGATCTGCCACGCACTCAGCGGTAACCACCATGTCGCCGGCCGCTATACGGAAGAAGACAAATACCCGGGCTGGTGGGACACCATGATCGGCCCCGGCAAGCCCATCGATACCAACCGCTTCTTCGTGGTCGGCGTCAACAACCTCGGCGGCTGCCACGGCTCCACCGGCCCCTCCAGCATCAACCCGGCCACTGGCCATCCCTGGGGCTCGCAGTTCCCGGTGGTCGTGGTCAACGACTGGGTCCACGCCCAGGCAAGACTGGCCGACCGCCTCGGCATCGAAAAATGGGCCGCCGTGATCGGCGGCAGCCTTGGCGGCATGCAAGCACTGCGCTGGACCGTCACCTTTCCGCAGCGCGTCCGCCATTGCCTCACCATCGCCTCGGCGCCCAAGCTCACAGCCCAGAACATCGCCTTCAATGACGTGGCCCGCACCGCCATCCTGGCCGATCCCGACTTCCACGGCGGCGACTACTACCAGTATGGCGTCCAGCCCAAGCGCGGCCTCAAGCTCGCCCGCATGCTCGGCCACATCACCTACCTGTCAGACGAAGGCCTGGGCGGTAAATTCGGCCGCACCCTGAAATCCGACGGCTACCAGTTCGGCTACGGCACCGAATTCGAGATCGAAAGCTACCTGCGCTACCAGGGTGACCGCTTTGCCGACGTCTTCGACGCCAACACCTACCTGCTGATGACCAAGGCCCTCGACTATTTCGACCCGGCCCGCCACTTCGGCGGCAGCCTGCCAGCAGCCCTCGCCGCCTCGCCAGCCCGATACCTGGTCGTCAGCTTCACCACCGACTGGCGCTTCTCGCCGGAACGCTCCAAGGAAACGGTCAAGGCCCTGCTCGACGCCAAGAAGCCGGTCACCTACGCCGAGATCGAATCGGTCCACGGCCACGACGCCTTCCTGATGACGGACGAACCCTATATGCGGCTGATGGACGCCTACCTCAAACGTGTCGCCGACGAGGTGGGCGCATGAACACCGCCGCCACCCTCCGTCCCGACCTGGCCCGCGTCGCCGGCTGGATCGCCCCCGAAACCCGCGTGCTCGACCTCGGCTGCGGCGACGGCGAACTACTGGCCCACCTGCGCGAACAAAAGAATGTCAGCGGCTACGGCGTCGAAATCGACATGGACGGCGTCATCGGCTGCGTCGCCCGCGGCGTCAACGTCATCCAGCGCGACCTGGAATCCGGCCTCGCCGGCTTCGAAGCCCACAGCTTCGACTACGTCGTCCTGTCCCTGACCATCCAGTCCATGAAACGGGTCGAAGCCATCATCGACGAAATGCTGCGCGTCGGCCGCACCGGCATCGTCACCTTCCCCAACTTCGGTTATTGGGAAAACCGCTGGCAGCTCGCACTGGGTGGTATGCCGGTGTCCGAGACCATTCCCTACCAGTGGTACAACACGCCCAACATCCACCTCTGCACGCTGCGTGATTTCGAGGCCCTGCTGCAATCGCACGGCGCCCGCATCACCAGCCAGATCGTCATGCACCAGGGCCGCCGCATCACCTTCCTGCCCAACCTGCTGGGCAGCCTCGCCCTGGTGCGATTCGAAAAGCACGACGTCACGCCGGCATAGACAAGACAGGAGGCCCATATGTATCGACTCTATGGCTGCAAAGGCTGCGGCTCGGCCGCCATCGAAGCCGCACTGACCCTGCTGGGCCTGCCATTCGAAGTGATCGAGGCCGAGCCCTGGCGCGGCGGTCCGGGCGTCGAACAACTGCGTCGCCACAACCCCCTGGTCCAGGTCCCCACCCTGCTCCTGCCCGACGGCACGGTCCTGACCGAAAGCGCCGCCATCCTGATCTGGCTGGCCGAACAACACCCCGCTGCCGGTTTGCTGCCGCAGGATGCCGCCCAGCGCGCAACCGTCCTGCGCTGGCTGGTCTACCTGTCCGCCAACAACTACGCCGCCATCGGCGTTGGCGACTTTCCCGAGCGCTGGACCACCGGCGAAGCCGAACAATCCACCCTCAAGGCCTTCGCCCGCTCACGCCTGCAGGAATACTGGCGCGTCGTGGAATCACAACTGGCCGGTGAACCCTACCTGTTCACCCACCAACTGACCGCACTGGATCTGCTCGCCGCCACCATGAGCCACTGGCGCCCCGGTCGCGACTGGTTCCAGGCCAACTGCCCCAAGCTGCTGGCCGCCCTGGCTCCCACCCTGGCGGACACCCGCCTGCAAAGCGTCTGGGAACGGCATTTCGCATGACGGCAAGCTTGCAACAACGCCTGCCCGCGCTGATCGATACGCTGGCAGAGCACGGCTGGGTCGTCTGCGATGACTTCCTCTCACCCGCAGAAGTCGCCGCCCTGCGCACCGAAGCCGAAGCCCGCCTGACCGCCGGCCAGTTCCACCGCGCCAGCGTTGGTCGCGCCGGCGGCCGCACAGTCCGCGACGACGTCCGTGGCGACAGCGTCCGCTGGCTCGATCCCAGCAACCACAGCCCCGCCGAACACCCCTACTGGCAGGCGATCGAATCCCTGCAAGCCGCCCTGAACCGCGATCTTTTCCTCGGCATCCGGGAAGGCGAATTCCACTACGCCCACTACCCGGTCGGCGGCTTTTACAAACGCCATATCGACCGCTTCCGCGACGACGACGCCCGCACCATTTCGGTCGTGTTCTATTTGAATGCCGACTGGCAAGACGAAGATGGCGGCGCTTTGCGGATCTGGCTGGACAACAAGGACGAAGACGCCTGGCAGGACATCACCCCACGCGGCGGCCGCCTCGTCCTGTTCCTCTCGGACCGCTTCTGGCACGAAGTCCGCCCGGCCATGCAGGCACGGTGGTCGTTGACGGGGTGGTTGAAGCGGTAGGGTGCCACCGGCCTCGCGGCTGGCACCAAGGCCCTCGAATGCCAACTACCGCGGCAAGGCAGTAGGCCGGAGTAGGGTGCTAGCTGCCCTTTCACCCATCATCCAGGGAACCAGACGGGGCTCGTGCAGCTTCCAGGATCGCACGCTTGGCCACCTCGCTAAGCCTCAGCGGCGCCGAGAGGACCATTAACAATTCATCGCGATCGAATTCCCCTGAGGGATCATGCGCCACATTGTCCCTGTATCGTTTTTCGATCAGGAAATACTCTTTCCGCCCCGGCTCGACCAAACGCCATTCATTCCACGCAGCCGCCTCCTGGGGATTGTTTTCCTGATTCAGGGCGGAAATGATCTCATCAACTATCTGATTAGCCATGCCTGAAACAATCGGGCTAAATGGGATCGCCGTATCACTGGGATCGCCATCAAATTTGGCCTGCATGATGACGCGGTGCAACGCCAGCAAGTGATACTTATCATCAACAATCAATGACCATCCCCTTGAATACATTTGTAGGGCGGGTCTTCAGACCCGCGCAGACCGCCGCCAAGCAGGGCGTAAGGCACTTCTCGGCACTCAGGGAAGTTGGAGGCAGGTGTTGCAATCACACATTTTCTGACACCGTGATCGCCTGGATGACCCAGCGGTACAGCTCGCTGACCCGGCGGGCAAGAGCATCATCTCAAATTAATAAGCAGCACGCCAAGTAGAAAGCCGAATCCAAATATAAATAAAACAAAATAGATGAAGCGAAATCGCCAAGGGTGCCGTTGAAATCTAATCAACCCTTCCGCAGTATACATCGGCCTTTTATCTTTATAATTTCCAATTAGCGAGTGAAAATACACCCCTCCCCACAAATACAATCCAATCACACTAAGTAAGCCAGAGAACTGAGATACCCACATTTGCGACATAATCAGCACTGCACCAAAAATAAATATAAGGACATACCAAATTAAGACCTTCTTTCTTGGCGAAGAATTTTTCACTCCAACCGCTGACTCCATACTCATCACCTCTCCATTTTACCTATCAATTTTTTATAAAACCCGTGGTCAGGCTTTGTATTTTTCATATTTATCCAACCCCTCTGAGTATCTCCCGCCACAGTGGCTGGGAGGAAGGAAATGGTTTTTCGGCAAATTAGCGGCGGAACTCGCTATATGCTTTACACGACTATCGTGGCCCGAGCAGAAAGAGAATCAGGCCACGCAGATACTGAGTCAAGATGAGCGTAAATCCATCTTACCGAATAACGTAGAGACTTAGCCACCTGTTCTAATTACAAAATCACAACTACCCCTTCTGGAATCACTTAGAAAAAGCAACTAAGAAAAACACAAGAACAAACCCGCCAAACAACCACATTGAAGTAAACCACCTACGCCTATAGCGTATCAGCCTTCCCCGTACCAATTCATCCGCTATGTTTTCGAAATTAGAATTAAATACAAACAAACCCAACTTAACAATACCGCCAACAGACGCATCAACATCGACGCAGTGCTGTCCCAAGTTCTTCAACAACCACCGACCATCGTTCGATACACCAATGGAGGAAATAATGAACGAAAAAAGCAACACGATCATAAGAAGTTCCATATTCACTTCCGGCTTAGTTTACTAATGTCCTGAGCATATCAATTCGCTCCCAATATCTAAGAAAACAAGTACGAAATTAAGGACAGACCACGGTTTTCGTAAATTGGTGTCAGGTCTTGTATTTTGCATCGTCTACTTGTGTCCAAAGTTCAAGACCTCGTATCTTGGCGCCGCGCCCAGTCTCAATTGTAATACCGAGGCCAGGCATGTTGAGCAACGAAAGGTGAGCCAGGGGTCGGGTCTTGTATTTTGCATGGGCCCAACTCTTTTCTCTTCCTCATCTGGATGGGTAAAGCAACGGTTCAGGCGGGTGAAGGCAGCGACAAGGCCGTTGCCGATTGAACATGCTCTGGCTGTGCCTATCATGAAAGCAGGCTGCGCTGGGGTCAGCGCGATGCCATAGTCGTCAGCAGTCCGGCATCCACCTTGTTTGCAGTGCCTCCCCATAAGCGCTTTGTGAAGGAACATCATGCTGTTACGTACCAAATTGACGGTATTTGTCCTGGCGGTCATCGCGACCTTGTCCATCGTGTTCTGCGGCGTGGCCTACTGGAAGATGGGCAGCGCGCTGGAGGCACAGATCGATGACCAGATCCGCATGGCGGTCGAGAACAAAGTGGGCTTTGTGTCTGAATGGGTGGGAACGCGCCAGCAGGCGCTGGCCTCCGTCTTGCCAAGGCTGGGCAAGGCCGAACTGGTAGGCCTGTTGGACCAGGCCAATACCGCCGGCGGCTTTGACAACGTCTACCTGGGCCAGCCCGACAAGACCATGACCCAGAAGTCTGGTGCCGACGCCTTGCCGCCGGGCTACGACCCAACCGTGCGCCCCTGGTACCAGGCCGCCATCACCACCGATGGTCCCATTGCCACCCCGCCCTATGTCGACGCCGCCACCAAGCGGCCCATCATCTCCTTTGCCCAGGTGCGCAAGGACGGCGGCACTGTGCTGGGGGTGGCGGGCGCGGATGTGATGTTGAACCGTGTGGTGGAGGAGGTGGTCTCCGCCAAGCTGCCGGGCGGTGGATACGCCTTCCTGATCACCCGCGACGGCGACGTGATTGCCCATCCGCAAAAGGATTCCGCGCTCAAGAAGATCAGCGACGTGATCCCCGGCTTTGACCTGGCCGGGCTGAACAAGGACGGCGCGATCCAGCAGGTGAAGCTGGATGGGGCCAGGCAGATGGTGGCGCTCTATGCGGTGCCCAAGACCAACTGGCTGATGGGGGTGGTGGTGCCCTATGCGGCCGCCATGGCGCCGGTCAATCAGCTGCTGCTGGTGTTAATCATCCTTACCGTGGCCGGCATGGGCGTGGCCGGTGTCCTGGCCTACGTGGGGGTGACCCGCATGCTGGGCTGCCTGGGTGATCTGCACCGCGCCATGCAGGAAGTGGCCAGCGGCAATGGCGACCTGACCAAGACCCTGCCGGTGGTCCGGCGCGACGAGGTGGGGCAGATCGCAGCGTCCTTCAACCAGTTTGTGAGCACGTTGCGCGAGATGTTTATCACCGTGCGTAACGAGTCGGACGCATTTGCCAAGGATGCCGAGGAGTTGAGCTGCGTGGCCGAAAGGATCGGCGCGGATTCGCGGGTGCAATCGGCCGAGCTGTCGGCCACCGCCGCCACCATCGAGCAGATCACCGTCAGCATCAACCATATTGCCAGCCATGTGAGCGATACCGATCACCTGGTCACCGTCTCCAAGACCCAGTCCAGCGGATCGCACCAGGCCATGCTGGCGGTGGAGCAAGAGGTGGAGGGCATTCAGGAGGCAGTGAGTGCGCTGCACGGCGTGATGAGCGATATGAGCAACCAGTCCGAACAGATCCGCGGCATTGTCAGCGTGATCCACGATATTGCCGGCCAGACCAATCTGCTGGCACTGAATGCAGCGATCGAGGCAGCGCGGGCCGGCGAGACCGGGCGCGGCTTTGCAGTGGTGGCGGATGAAGTGCGCAAGCTGGCCGAGCGCACCTCCAGCGCCACGGTGCAGATTGCCGAGATGATAGACACGGTGATCAAGTTCACTGGCGAAGCCAACAAGCACGCCGACGCCACCAGCCGCCGCGTGGCATCCGGGGTATCGCTGTCGCAGCAGGCCGCCGGCCAGGTGGAAGAGGTCAAGGGCAACGCCGAGGGCATATCGGCCCGCATGGGCGAAATCGCTTCGGCCACCTCGGAGCAAGGCACGGCCGCCAACGATATGGCGCGCAGCGCCGAGCGCATCAACGAAATGACCCAGCAGACCGATCTGCGGCTACAGAGCGCACTCGGCACCATCAACCAGCTGGCACAGCGCGGCAATGAGCTGAAGTCGCTGGTGGCACGGTTCCGGCTCTAGTTACGAGCAAAATAGGAGAAATTAGGGACAAAGAGGCGGGTGCGGCCGGGCATAAGATTTGACCTTTTGGACTGATCGTCTTAACCGTGGCAGCAAATCTAAAATAATCGTGGTCTGCCCCCTATTTTTATTCACGCCGGTCACCCCTTGAGGTGACGTGGTAAAGACCGCCAGAGAATTCGATACGAAGAGGGCGGGCCATGGTGGTCTGTCCCCTATTTTTCTTGATCGGTATGATCCAGTTCTTTAGCCCATCCCGATTGACAGAGGGTTAGCATCCTTTGGGCCATCCCATTTCAACTGGCTGCGCATACTATCTGGCACCTGCCCGAACAACTTAATCAGATACGCAATTTGTTGAGTGTAGATCGGAGACAGTTGGGCATTGCAAGTATCATAATAGTTTCGCGCCTGGACATTTAGAAACCAAATATCATGCTCCACAAAGTCAGCTCGAAACATGGAAATCGGAAGATTGTGAATCAGCTCCGTTTCATAGTAAACAGAACGATCATTCAACCTTTGCCACCACGAACCCGCCGCTTGATTTCTAAGATAAACAAGTGACAGCTTCAATAATTCCTGATAAATCATTTGCTTTTCCGACATATCACTCATCAACACCACTCCGGCAAAAAACACCACTTCAGACGTCCTTAGAGCATCTAAGGCGTAGGCATAGTTTTGACTGGCAAAATAAGGCCTGTGCTAATTGTTCCCCACTGCTTGGCGGCTTGGATTAACCTTTGAACAAACTCAGAAATTCCAATTTGCAAAAATATATAAAACAGGGGGCAGACCACGATTTACATATAGAAAATCGTGATCTGCCCCTTGCTTTTCCCGCATATTTTATTCTTTAAAAGAATGCTTCCTGAGGAAAGTCAAAGCAACTCCCGCAATCAGGTATGAAGAAAAAATACCTGCAAAACCTCCCCAGAACACGAAAGCGAAACCCGGCACTACCCCCCCATTCACCAGCAAGGCAATCAAAGACATTAACAACCAGAGAACAATCTCAATGATTATCATCATGGAAATTTCCTCAGCCTCGTCAACTCTCCCGGCGCCGTATTTTTTAGAGGAATGAAATTTCCATGCCAACACGAACGGCGTCCCTATATTCCACACAATCTTGAGGGCAAATAAGACGGCGCAAACAATAAACACTATCTTAATCATCGGGCAATAATCCTTTGTCCAAGAAACCCCTTCCAAACTTCCCAGCCTGACGGCCAAGCAAGTCTCGCGGCTTCAATTTCTTGCGTAATTCCGGCAGCCCGATCTGCAACAGGGCGAACAGATTAGGGTCAGGTCTTGCATTTTGCACTGTTCGAGCATTGGCACTGAGGACAGACCACGATGCTTCGTCAGGACCGCAAGCCTACAGAAAACAATAGAAAGCCAGATCCCGCAGTAAACCCGCCTTGTGAAACCCGCCCCGGATTGCGCGCCATTGCCGCCAGGGCCTCGGTGTGTCCGGCAACGCCAGATAGTCGGTCAGCACGTTCGTAGGCTCCGCGGCCAACCGCCCCCGATAGCCGGCCTGAAACGCAGCCGCCTGCTCAAAGCCCCGCGTCACGCGCAGGCGCAGCGCGGTGGGGCCATCGACGATCGCCCTTCTATAGCGCACCAGCGCGCTGCTGGCCCCCACCTGGTTACCGCCATGCTGCCGATAGCGCACCAGGGCTTCCGGCAAGGCGATCACCTTGCCAAACGCACTCGCCACCAGGCCAAACCAGTGGTCGTGCATGATGGCCTGTGCCGGTATCGGCAAGGCCAACTCGCGTAGCGCACGGTTGATCATGGTCGCGCAACCGGTCACATTGTTCTGTACCAGCAAGGCGCGGAAGCTACCGCGCCTCAGGGCATCTAGCCCCTGCAACTGCCAGAACGAAGGCGCAATGACCTCGTCGTCGGCATCGACCACGATCAGATCGTGGTGCACCAGCAACGGCGTCGAACTTCCCGTCGCCAGCTCCCGCTGCTGCATTGCGGCAAGCAAGCCCGCCAGCTTGCCCGGCAGCCAGACATCATCCTGATCGGCAAATACCGAGTACGGCGCCTCGCTCACCGCAGCCAGCGCCGCAAAGTTCTGCACCACCCCCAGAGAGACACCATCCCCATCCAGCAGGCTAACCTGCGCAGGATGTGCGCGCTGAAAAGCCTCCAGCAACGCAACGGTCCCGTCACGCGAGCCATCATCGCGAACGATCAATCGCCAATCTTGTAACGTCTGCCGCTCCAGCGATGCCAACAACGCAGGTAGCCATACTGCCCCGTTGTAGGTCGCGAGCAGGATATCGATCTGCGCCGGCATCTCAGATCACACCCCGCTTGAATACGCGGCGCATCCGCTGCCGGGCATCCTCCAGCCAGCCCACCACCTGGCTCCCCCCGGCCATGCCCGCCAATACGATCAGGCTGGCCCGCCCGTACAGGCCGCACAGGGTGTGACGTCGGCGATAGGCCGTCAGCCAGGATGCGGGAAGCACATCGTCGCCACGCAAGGTCTGCAGCAGGCGGACGCGCTGTAACTCCTCCGTACCATGCCGTGCAAAAGCCGGGAGTGGTCGTGCCAGCGGCAGGACCGACGTCACCTTGGCAACGCACAGCAAACGCTCAGCCATGTCTTGCAGCGCCAGGAACTGCCAGTCAGCGAGCGCGCCGCTCGCCGTCTCCACGGCGCCATACCGCGCTATCGCACTGGGCGGGAACAGCACGGCCTGTATCGGTGTCGATTGTTCTATTCCCACCGCCGTGCGGCCAGGCGCCGGCTCCCAGGCAAGGCCGAACTTCCGGCTAGTCGGAAGCGCCCAATCGCTTGCCTCCCAGACCAGGCCAAATGCCGGCTTGGCGCCAGCCTCCGTCGCCGCGATCAGCAGGGTCTCGACATGGTCGGCGAACAACAGCCCCTCCGGGGGCAGCAGATTGATCCAAGCCCCCCGCGCCTGCTGCAAGGCCAACTTGCCAAAGGCGGCCGGTGTCAGCGTATCGCCAATTGCATGGTAGCGAAGCCGCTCGTCCGCCAGCAGCGGTCGCAGTAAAGGTTCGTGCGCGCCGGGTCCATTCTCGACCACCACCACCTCAAGGTGGCGATAGGTCTGCCCCAGTGCCGTCCGGACGGCATGCAGCAGTCCCGGTGCCGGCCCTGCCAGCCGGATCACGATGGAAACCAGCGGCGCCAGCGCCGGTGTCGGCAGGCTCGCCTGATGAAAGGCACCGGGTCGATGCGGCGCAAAATTCCATTGCGAGAAATAGGGCAGGAACCCCTGGCCACGCAGGCTCTCCCCGCTGGTACGGAAGACGTCCTGCACCTTGAGAAAACGCCGCACCGCTCCCCAGAGCAATCGCCGCCGCCCGGGGAAACGCTCGGGCGCCAGCATCTGCAGCAACGCAAACCCCAGCCCGGCCATCACCTGGGCACGGCTACCATAACGCGCACGCAGGCAAAGGCTGCCGTAGACGCTCTCGATAGCCTGTAGCGGTTTGGGGACACGAATGTTCGCGTAGCTGTCATGCCGCGTCGTGGCCTGCGGCACATAGCGCAGGCCCCAGCCGGCGGCGCGCAAACGCCAGGAAAGATCCACATCCTCGGCATACATGAAGATGCGTTCGTCAAAGCCGCCTACCGCCGCGTAGGCGCTGCGGCGGAACAGCACGGCCGCGCAGGCTACCCAGTCGGTCGCGCCGCTGACCGGGTCATAGAGCTTCGGGTGTTCATGCGGCAGTTGCCGCATTTCCCAGGCGGCCACCCCATCATCGCCTTGGGCTGCTGCCAGCAGGCACGCAATGGCATCGTCCTCCAGCACACAGTCCGGGTTCAATACCAGAAAGTACTCGGCTTCGCCGTGCTGGAAATTATGGTTCTGTCCCGTACCGAAGCCACCGTTGACGCTGGCATGGCGCAGGCTGACAGCCAGGTCACCCGTCTCGCAGCGCCCCAGTAGAGCCTCGACAGCCGCGGCATCGTCAACATCGTTGTTGAGCAGCAGGACATTCGCGATCACACCCGTCTCCAGGCGCTGGCGAGCAAGGCTCGCCAGCAGGCCCGAAAGCTGCTCGACGGTATTCCGATACAGGACGATCGAGATGTCGAGGGAGGGCATCAAACGCGTCTGCGACGTATACCAAGCTTGCGCGCCACTTTCTTGGCAAAATTGTAGCCACGCCGTGCGGCGGCCAGGCATTTGCGCTTGAACCAGACCGTAAGGCTGGCATTGATCACCAGGTTCAGGTCGGCGATCTCCCGCTCAAGATGCACGATCCAGGCTTTCTGTTCACGGATGCGGCGGGTCGTGCCGGCCGGGAACAACTGGCTTTGCGCGTCCATCTTCTCAAGGATGCGACGGTGATCGCGCTCCCACTCATGCCGGGAATGCACGGTATAGGACGACTCCCCCTTGACCCAGCGATGATAGATCGCCGTAATCGCCGGCGTACTCTGCACGCCGCACAGGAACGCCGCCTGCATCTCGAAATCCCAGTCCTCGGCCGTATCCAGCGCCTCGTCAAAACGCACACCCAGATCATGGAACACGCTGGTCGGGATCGCATAGCACATCGGCGGCGTGTAGTTCTGGGTCAAGTGCTCGATCAGATCGAACTCGCTGGGGTAAATCTTGCGCAAGGCATCGGATACGCGGAAACCCGATACACCGTTGGACCAGGTCACAGACTCGATATCCTGCTCCACGGTCACCGCACGCAGCACGTTGCCATTGGCACCATTGGCTGCCAGATCCCGGAATATCTCCACCCAGTGGCTGAACACTAGGTCATCGTCGTCGAGGATGGCAGCATAACTGCCGCGGGCTTCCTCGAAACCCAGGTTCAACGGCGCGGTTCTGCCGCCATGATCCAGCAGGATCAGGCGCGTCTTGTTACGCATATAGGCAGGCTGATCCTCGATCAGCCGCTCGATAACCAGTTGCTGCTCCACCGACACCTTGTGGGCGATGACGATCAGCTCGAAGTCCTGGCAGGTCTGCGCAGCCAGGCAAAGCAGTACGTCGCGCAAGGTACCGGCACGACGGCCCTGCGTCCGGGTGATGATGGACAGGAAGGGACGGGCGGGCGGCTCACGGTCCACCTGCAAGGCAGTGTCTGGTCGCGGCGGCGCGGGCAGATAGGCGCGAACCAGTTGGTTCACGGTCGCATTCTGGTCGCTCTGGCTTTTCAGGCGCCGCAGGTAACCACCCAGCAAGGAGTTCGGGCTGAGCATCACATTGTCCGCCGGGAAGTGCTGGTCGCTCTTCTCCATATGGACATCCAGTTCGCCCACCTGCCGCCAGCCAGCCTTGGCACACATCTGTGTCAGCAGCGATTCGGTATGGTGGATCACATGGGTGTGATCGAGCAGGCCGTGCTCGGTATAGTCCCAGCGCCCGCCAAACAGCTTGATCGCAACATCCCGGTGGGTCACGTTCGGCACGCTGATCATCAGCGGCACCGGGGTCGCCTGCACCAGCGCACGCAGCGCAGCCAGGATCTCGCTATCGGTGCGCACATGCTCAAGCGTATCCAGCACCGAGATCGACGCCAGCTCGCGGCCCGCCAGTACCGCCTGCAAATTGCCATGCAGGGCCGTCACGTCCTGCAGGTCCACGGCATGGACCTCAAAACCACGGGCCTTCAGGTCCTCCAGGCCGGATTCACCGATATCGACGCCGACATAGGTCAGGCCCATCTGGCGCAGCGGCTCGGCGATGGCACCGTAGCCGCAGCCGATATCCAGATGCACCCCGGTCGTCGCACCGTACTGCTTGATCAGCTCGACCACATGACCGTAGACATTGTTCTTATAGAAATTGAAGTGATACACGTCATTCATGGCATGACCTTTACCGAATCTCTCAACAAATCCCGAACCCCGGCTTGGCGGGGCCCCTGCAAATCGGGGGGATGTGGCACCAGGACGTCAAGGCCCCGCTACCTATTGGTGCGCGAGCCCTACCGCGCGGCACCGGCACCCGCAGGCGCCTCGTGTTGCCGCTCGAGACCTGTCGACATGGCGCGGATGGCAGACAGCGCCACCTCCGTACATGCCGCCTCAGGCTGACGATTAATAACGATGCTTGGCATAAAATCCGTCGATGAACTCAGCCACCTCGGCCGCGTTCTCGATCACCGCCGGCAAGCGGTTTTCCGCCGCCCGCTGGTCATAGGTCGCCGCCGCCTTCTTCTGCAATTCGGAACCCTGCGCATACAGGCCAGCCTTGAACTGCGCCACCAGATCCGGGCGTCCGTACTTGTGGGCCAGCATCAGGGCGGCCTCCGCCGAGTAATACTCCTCGGCATTACCCACCATCCAGTGCCCCTCGTTCGAGAGCCGCTTGTCATGGAAGATCACCGCAGGCGGGTGGAAGATCACCTTGTAGCCCGCCAGTCGTACCCGCCAGGAAAAATCCACGTCATCGCAGTACAGGAAGAACGTCTCGGCATCGAAGCCACCCACGGCCTTGATCACGGCCTTCGGTACCAGCGCGCAGGCGGTCGTCGCCCAACCGGTTTCACCGGTCTGCCGGTCGTAGTCCTTGGGATGCTCGATCGGCAACTGCCGCGCCTCCACCATGCCGACATCCGCACGGCTCAGCGGGCGGACCAGCTCGATAAAGAGGTTGGGCGCAACGATGGTATCGGGGTTGAGGATCAGCACCAGATCGCTGTCAAAATCCGCCAGCAAGGCATTGTGACCCGCAGCCGATCCTTTGTTCTCGCCAAAGAAACGGTAGTCGATCGCATCGATGCCAAACTCGAGCGAGGAGGCTGTCAGTTCAGCAATGCGTGCATCGGAAAAAACACGCTCGGGCGAACAGTCCCCCAGCGCAATTGTCGCGTGGGCAATGGCGCCGTCCGTGACAGCCAGCTGGATCGCCCGCTGCAGGTTCTCCAGCGCCAGCTCAACGTGGTGCGGTGCATTGCCATAGAGTATCGACTGTATGCGGAGCGTAGGTGCAGTCTTGGTCGGAGTGGTCGAGTCGCTCATAGGCCTAATCGAAACAGGAATTCAAGGAGCGCGCTGCCACGAATCGCGACAGCCGCTGCATCAGACGAAAATCGGGCCGGCCTGCACCCTGGGTAGCAGGGCACGGACCGGTCGGGTTACAGCTGGTCGGCAATGTGTACCTGCAAGGCGGCCACGCCGGCAGACAATGACCACTGCGGGGCCCAGCCCAGTTCGGCCTGCGCGGCAGAGATGGCGCAGGCGGCATGCCGCACATCGCCATCACGGAACTGGCCCGATACCGTCGGGTTAGGTGCACCATAGTACGCCGCCACTTCCGACGCCATCTGGCGGATCGTGGTAGCCACGCCCGAGCCGATATCCAGCAACCGTGCCGGCGTTGCCGGCTTGCTCACGGCAGCAGCCAGGGCATCGGCAACGTCGTCGATATAGACGAAATCACGGGTCACTTCGCCGTCCTCATACAAGGGGATGACCGACTGTGCCTTGGCCATGCGGGAGAACAACGCCACGATGCCGGTATAGGAGTTGGTCAGCGACTGACCAGGTCCATAGACATTCTGCAGACGCAGGATAGACAGCGGCACCTTCTGGGCCAGGCACCAGGCAGACAGGATATGTTCCTGCGTCAGCTTGGTGGCGGCATACACGCTGGTCGGCTGCGGCTGCGTCTGCCCCGCCACCGCCGCTTGCGACACCATGCCGGGGAAGTCCCATTGCCCCGCTTCAAGCTGTACACGACCACGCGCGCCCGGGTAGCTGACCACCCCATCGGCACCGACCCAGGCACCTTCACCGTAAACCGCACGGCTGCTGGTTAAAAGGATTTGCTCGGGACGGATCTGATGGCGACCCAGGGCATCGGTCAACTGGGTAGTACCGACCACATTCACCATTCCATGGCGGGACGCCTCGGTCAGCGATTGGCCGGTACCGGTTTCCGCCGCAAGGTGGACGATGATATCGGGGCGGAACGCAGCCAGCACCTGATCCCAGCTCGCCGGTAAGGTGACGTCAGCGACGATCAGCTCGGCCCGCTCATGCAGCGCCGCCGGCCGTTCCGCACGGGCGTGCACCTGGGGGTGCAGGTTGTCCATCACCACGTAACGGCCGGCATGGGGGGCAAGTCGGCGCGCCAGGGCGCAGCCAATGAATCCTGCACCACCGGTTACCAGGACCGACTTGCCGGCCAGTGCCAGCGCTATTTGCTCAATATTCATATCTGTCATTTCGTTCTGAATCACTAAACCTTGAAACCTGATTTCCCAAAACTGCCAAGTGCCCGCCACCAGTAAGCCAGGCCCAAGCCTGGGCCACGGGACTTATAGGACAACGCCACCTTCTCCACCAGATGCCAGCTGACCACCGCGCACAGATAACTGAGCGCCATGCTCAACAGCGTATAGAAGACAAAGCCATGACGGTGCATACCCAGGTAGGCCAGCAGCTGCAGGATCGGAAAACCGTAGATATACACGCCATAGGAGTAATCGTTGACCGCCCCGATACGCTTCAGCGCTGCGGGCAAACGTGCCGCCAGCCACAATACGGCATAGACCAGCGCAGGATAGGACACCAAAACGTAACCGCTCGTGAACAGGCAGAACAGGAACAGGCCGCACGCGGCCAGGCCGATCCGGTCATCAAAGGGAATACGATCGGCGTAGACCGCCATCAGTCCACCTGTCATGAACAGAAAGGTGTAACGCACGGTATGGGGGTCCGCCAGCCAGGAGGCCAGCTTGCCGGTCAAGCCCGGGTCCGCCAGTTGCAGCAGCATCAGGAAATAGAGCACCAGGCACAGGATGCATATCATCACCGGGAGCTTGCGCAGAAAACCGAAAGCCGCAATCGCCCCGATCAGCATATAGCAGCGCCATTCATACAACAGGGTCCATAGCGACCCGTTGAACACGCTTTCGTTGATCTGGATACCGTACGGCGTGGTCGTAGCAAACAGGTTGTGCAGGCTGTACTGGCCAATGTCCAACCACATATTGCCGTAGAAATAGTGGAATGGCCCGCCGACCCCCATGGTGAAGTAGCCCGTCAGCGCGCCATGCTCGAACCACCACAGGGCAGGTCCCACGACAAAGCCGGTCAGCAGCAGGATCACCCAGTAGGCGGGGAAGATACGCAGGGCGCGCCGCCACAGGAACTGCAGCCAATCACCACTGCCGGCGCTCTTGGTAATCAGGTACCCGCTGATGGCAAAGAAGCCAGCCACGGCGATACCGCCGAGCGAATCCTGACCCTGGGACCAGGCCCACATGCGGTCCGCACCAAAGCCCCCCAGGGGAAAGGCGTGATCGACGACCACCAGCAATGCCAGCATCAGTCGTATAAAGCCAAAGGCGTTGTCGTGCCCCTTGAGGGCATCGCGCAATGTGGTCATGGCGTCCTGAGGTGTCGACATGGTTTAAGTCCGCGCCAGCGTGACAGATTGCATGGGTATGCCCAGCAAACCGGTCGTCACGCTGCTGGAGTGGGATTTGAGCAGGATGGCATCGTGTATCCACTGGTGCACCACATGGTGGTCCTGGGTGCCATCGGACAAAGCCGCACACAGGGAATAGTCACCCGGTGGCAGGATGGGCATGCGGAACTGGAAGCTGGCCTGCAACGATCCGCCGGCAGGCGTTGCCACCGGCTGGAACTGATGGCTGAGGAAAGTATTGTCGCCGAACAGGAACTGCCCAAGCCGGTCCTTGAGCAGGAAGCCGATGATGGGCCGTTCCAGGTCCGCGCGAGTGTGTGCCGCGATCCTGACCTGCACCAGTTCGCCGCCAACCACCCAGGACAAGGGATGACCAGCCTCGTCGAGCAGCATGACCGAGGTGATATGGGCCGCGCTGGTGCCAAAGTACTCAGCCGAGGGATCAAAACTGAACACCTCGATATCGTTGCGCAACGGCGAGACATTGAGCCAATCCAGGCGCTGGTCGCGTACTGGCAGCGCGGGAACCGGTACGGCAGCAGGGGGCTCGGCCGGCGTCAGCGCATCCAGGGCACCGCTGCCCTGGTTGTAGTTGGCCGCCAGGTAGCGCTCGCATACCGTCTTGGCGTCGCCCGCCAGTTGCATCTGGCCGTGATCCAGCCAGATGGCCCGGTCGCACAGGTTCACGACGGCACCACTGTCATGGCTCACGAACAGGATCGTGCCATTCTCGCGGAAACGCCGGAGAAAGCGCATGCACTTCTGGGTAAAGAACGCGTCGCCAACCGCCAGCGCCTCGTCCACGACCAGAATATCCGCATCGACATGCGCCACGACGGCAAAGGCCAGCCGCACATACATCCCGCTCGAATAGGTCTTGACCGGCTGGTAGACAAAATCGCCGATGTCGGCAAAGGCCAGGATCGCCTCCAGCCGCTGATCAATCTCTCCCCGACTGAGCCCCAAAATAGTGGCGTAGAGATAGACGTTCTCTATCCCGGTAAACTCGGGGTTGAAACCCGCCCCCAGCTCCAGCAAGGCCGCGATCCGGCCGTTGATGGCCACGCTGCCCTCGCTGGGCGTCAAGGTGCCGCAGATCAGCTGCAACAGCGTGGATTTGCCGGAACCATTCTTGCCGATGATGCCGATGGTTTCGCCGCGCGCCACCTCAAAGCTGATGCCGTCCAGCGCCACGAACTCCTTGCGGTAGCGATGGCTGCCGAACAGGCCCTCCAGCAGACGGTGGTGCGGGCGCTCATAGATCGGGTAGCGCTTGGTCAGGTTGGTGATCTGGATCACGGGTTTAGAGGACATCGGCGAATCCTCCGCGCAGGCGCACAAAGATCCGGTGCCCCAACCATGCGATGAAGACGGCAACCAGCCAGTAGCCGAGCAAGGCATCCCAGGCCGGCCAGGCACCACGCAACAGGATAGCCCGCAGCGCCTCGATCGGTATGGTCAGCGGGCTCCATGCCATGAAGGGGCGGAACAGTTCCGGCACGGCATCCAGCGGATAGAAGACCGGCGAGAGAAATTGCAGCATGGTCAGCAGCAGCCCGACCGCCTGCCCCAGGTCCCGGAAGTAAACCCCGAGTGCCGCTAGCGCCCAGGCCAGCCCCGCCAGCAGGAGTACCAATGGTAGCAAGACCAGCGGCAAGGCGATCACCGTCAGGCCCAGCCCCCGGCTGAACACCACGAACAGCAGCAGCACCGCGAGGCCCGCCAGCGCATGAAATAGCGCGCTGCCAACCAGCACCAGCGGCAGCGTATCGAGCGGGAACACCACCTTCTTCACATAGCTGGTGTACTGCAGCAACAACGCAGGCGCCCGCCCCAGCACTTCAGCACAGAGCAGAAAAGCCACCATGCCGGCGAACACCATCAGGGCAAATTCGAGCTTGCCGGGGTGCGTACCCGCCCAGCGCGCATTGAAAATCACGCTGAACACAAAGGTATACACCGTCAGCATCAGCAGCGGCGTGACAAAGGACCAGGCCAGGCCCAGCCAGGAGCCCCGGTAACGACCCAGTATCTCCCGCCGGGCGAGCTGATAGATCAGCGCCCGCTGGCGGAATAGATCAACAGGTAACAGTCTTGCAAACATAGATCAGCTTACAGAGGGAGGATGTCCCCCTCCTGGAAAATGGGAAGAAAACACGATTCAGGCCGCCCGGTAGGCAGGAAAGAAACCGCCTGCACTTTTTCCGGCCGAGAGTTCGGCATAGGCCGGCCCATTGAGCACCTGGCCCAGCAGGTAGGCTGGGCGCGTCTGGTTGGCAAAGCCGGCCTTGAAGCGGAACAGGCCATCCGCCTCGCTGCTGTTGCCGGCGTTGGCGCCAAAGTCGACCAGTTTAATCTCTGGGTGGGCTTCGAGCACGCAGTCGATGATCGCGTAGGCGGCGCTATGCTTGTAACCCGCCAGGTAGGAGGCACTCAGGTGGTAGTACGCCAGCCCCTCATGCACGATCCACAGCTGCCCGGCGACCACCTCGCCCTCCACCTTCGCCACCCACAGCTCCAGCCCGGGCAGATCTGCCAGCAGGCCGAAGTAGTCGGCGGAGAAATTGGCAGGGCCGGTCACTGCGTGCCGCAGGATCAGTTCGGCATACAGGCTGTTCCAGACAGCCAGCCCCTCGTGATAGTCCAGCCGGCTGACCTCGCACAGCCGCCGTCCCCTACGCACTTCGTAGCGATGGTGCCGGTCATAGCTGAACGGTTGCGACCGATCGAGCACCTGATGCTGCTTGAACGCGATGCAACGCTCGAACATCCCGGCAAATTCAGGCGGGGCAAGATCAGCAGACGCCAGCGCATCGGTCACCGCAACAAAGCTGACATGGTTGCCATCCCCCAACGCCAGCAAGTCCTGCTTCAGCAGGCCAGGTTCGGGCACGGCCAGCCGCGGATAGGGGCCTTGCAGATCGCGATAGCTCGAGCCGGCAATCGGCCGAGACAGGACAAAGGCGTGCGTTGCAGGCAGCTCAAGCGCCTGGCCCTGCGCTTGCAGGGCTTGGGCATAGGTCTTTGTTGCGTAGGGATGCAAGACGGTTACTCAGAGCAGGGAGACAACGTGCTCGATGACTCGATCCACATCATGCTCGTTAAGACGATGATCCACCGGCAGCGTAATCAGTTGCGCTGCCAGCGCATGTTCCTTGGGAAAGAGCGCTTCCGGGCTGGGGAGTTGCCGCCAGTGCCGTGGCGCGAATACGCGCAGGCCCACCAACGACCGCCAGATCCGGTCCGCCTCCACATGCCGGAAAACGAAACCCATCGGCGTGTAGCCACGGGCGTCTCCCAGCAGCGAATGTGCTGCCAGCGCCGCCTGGTAGCGCGCATAGTTGCGGTGCCGCGCCTCGGACAGGCCCGCCAGTTCGACACTATCCAGTATGGCGTGCGACCAGCGCGACATCGGCTGCGACGACACGGCCTGCTGCGCTTCTTCCTGCTGGTACTGCGCATACCAGCGCTCGCCCGCCAGGGCGGCAGGGTCTTCGAATCGCAACAAGGGCGCCAGCGGCGGCGCAATGGCCGCGAAGTCTGCAACCACCGGCAATGTGTCACGCGCCCTGTCGCGGCGCAAGATGCCACCATCGGCGACGCCAAGCAGCTTGCGCGGCGAATAGATACGCCAGTCCGCCCACGGGGCAACGCCGGGATCGAGCGCCTGGGCACAGTCTTCCAGCAGCAAGGCCGGCAAGGCCACCAGCTCGGCGCGAACCTCGGCAGACGGCGGACGACCAAAGTAGTCCACCACCAGTACGGCGTCGCCCGATCGGGGTAGCAAGGCGCGCAAGGCGATCAGGTCCGGCGACATATCGCCGGCCAGCGGGTAGTAGTCCACCTCGCAGGCCGCCGCGGTCGCCGCCTCGATCACCGAATCACAGATATAGGCCGGTAGCAGCAGGCGCTTGCTACCGTGGGCACGCAATACTGCCGCGATCGCCGAACGCGCATTCTGGAAGCACGCATGGGCTTGCCCAGCGTTGACCCAGCGCTTCAGCACGCTGCCGGTAACTGGCATCGGCGGTTCAATCGGAAAGAAACCACCGATGGGCAATGCCGACATCAGCTGCGCGACTCCGCCGCCGGCTTGGTGCAGATCTGGAATACGCTGGCGCACATGTCCGGGTAGACCATGCCCAGGCGGTAGCAACCGTCGAGAAAGTCCTGATCGATCAGGCCCGTCGTCATGGCCTTGTCCAGCTGGAAGTTGGCCAGCGGCTTGAAGAACACGCCACCGCGGCTCTCCGGCACCAGCCCGGCCGCCCGCACTTCCGCTTCCAGCGTATCGAGCGAATAGGTGCAACGATGGCCGTGCGCCTTCTCGCCCGGAGTAACCGCCTGGTTATGCGTGATCAGGCCCATCTTCACCGCAATCTGGCGGGACGCCGCATTGGCATTCGGCACCACCACGAACAACCGGCCCTTCTCGCTCAGCCAGCTGCCGATGCGCTGCAACGCACCGATCGGGTCATCCAGATGCTCCAGCGTATGGACCAGGAAGATATTGTCGTAGGCCTGGGTCGGCTGTGCCGTCTCAATCA
The DNA here is from genome assembly GCF_054780835.1 of Chitinimonas naiadis. NCBI lineage: Bacteria > Pseudomonadati > Pseudomonadota > Betaproteobacteria > Neisseriales > Chitinibacteraceae > Chitinimonas > Chitinimonas naiadis. Next base: position 150,071 of record NZ_BAAGVO010000005.1, read on the forward strand.
GCGTGTGCACGAAACGCACGCTGCCCGGTACCTTGGCGCGGGCCACTTCGATCAGGTCCGAGGCAGCTTCGAACACCGTCAGGTCATCGAAGCGCTTGGCCAGCATCTTGGTCATCTCACCCTCGAAGCAACCCAGCTCTAGCGTCGGGCCGGCCTGGAAATAAGGCTTCAGGGCAGTCAGGATGTATTCGCGCAGGACATAGTCGAACTCATAGGCGTACGAACGCTCTTCGTTGTTCTGGTATTCCTGATTGTGATCACGTTCTTGCATATCAACCTTGGTCCTTGTAGTACATGCGGCGCTCTGCGGGTTGGTACCACTCATTCAGATTGGCCGGCACGCGCGCGCGATAGCCTAATAGCTGGCGCAGTTTTTCGGTCTTGGGGAAATCCTCCCCCAGCATTCTTGGGTAGTCGAGCTGTTGTTTGACAAAAGCCCGGGTAAACGTCGGCGTCAGCGCAACGCGCGCCTTGTCGCTGACATTCGGCGCGGCCGAATGCCAGAGGTTCGAATCAAAGAGCACGATGGAACCGGCCGGCCCCAGCGCGCGCACTGCATGCTGCTCGAAATAGGCCTCGTCCGGCCGGGCTTCGACCAGGTGCGAACCCGGGATCAACTTGGTGGCGCCATTCTGCTCGGTAAACTCGTCTACCATCACCAGCATATTGATCATCAGCTTGAAGTCCCCGGAATAAGTCCGTACATCCCGGTGGAAATTATGCCCGTGCGCGTAATGGCTGGCCCCGCTGGGGAAATTGATCAGCGCACCGTAGGAATTGAGGATATAGGCCGCACCACCGAAATAGGCGGCAATATGCTCGTCCAGATAGTGCTGGTACAGGAACGCATCCAGCGCGCCACCGCCACCGACGGCGTGATGTGCCGCACCCGCCATACCCTCGCCCAGGCCATTGGCCTGCTGCATGGCCTGGCAATCACGGCAGGCACGTTCGATATCCGCCCGCAGAGCAGGCAGGTCAGCCTCGGGGATCACCCGTTCAAAGACGGAATAGCCTTGCGTACCAATCTCATTCAGGAACTCGGCAACAGACTTCAGATTGCTCACGGCATCTACTTCCAGTATTCGTTACGCTCGATCAGGGCCCGGTAGTCGGCAGCAGTCACACCCACCCATAATCTGTCCCAGCGGCGACCTTCCCGGTAGTACCAGTCACGTTGCCGCCCCTCGATCTGCCAACCGCATTTTTCCACATAGACATGCAGCGAGGCCTGATTGTGGTCAATGATGGTGGTATCGAGCCGGGCCAGGCCAAGCTCATCAAAGGCGTAGCGCATCAGGGCCATCACGGTATCCGTGCCATAGCCCTTGCCGCGAATGTCGGCATCACCCAGCAAGGTGCCCTGGAATGCCGTGCCGTTCTTCCAGTCGATATCCACCAGGTTGGCGGTACCGATCAAGCCATCCTCGGCCGTTTCAATCGCAAACCGCTGGTTTACCGACTGGCAGTTGAGCCCCTGCCACCAGGCGTGCTGTTCCCGCAGATTGTTGGGGAAATGCCAGCCACCCAGCAGCCGCTGCAGCTCAGGCTCGTTGGCCCAGCGGTGCAAGCTGGCCAGATCCGCCTCCTCAATGGCCCGCAACGTAACGGTCCGACCCTTGATCCACATAGCGCGTCCGTTCCGATCAGGCCAGCAGGCGCTGCAGGTTATCAAGCACGCTGCCCAGGTCCTGCTCGGTCAGCGAGGTATGGAACGGCAGCCCCACCAGACGGCCAGCCAGCTCATCGCAAACCGGCGTATCGAGCGCCGTCGAGCGTTCCGACAGGCCAGGGTGGCGATGGATAGGCGGGCAATACCACTTGCGAGTTTCGATCCCCACATCCGCCATGCCCTGCCGCAACTGGAGCGCTTTTTCTTCCGTGCTCACCGCAATCGGGAAGGTCGGGTAGACACCTTCCTCATAATTCTTCTGCTGGTACTGCACCGGCAGGCCCAGCTTGCTGATCCCCGACAGATAATCGGCTTGCAGCTTGCGCCGCTTGGCCGCGATCGTCGGCCAACGCTTCAGCGCCGCCAGCCCGACCGCCGCATGGTATTCGCTCAGCTTGGCATTGGTCCCTGCCTCAAGCACCAGGCCGGATTTCCACTCCAGGCCAAAGTTGCTGAGCACGCGCACCTTCTCCACCAGCGTCGCGTCGCTGCTCAGCACCGCGCCACCTTCGCCAATGCCGAGCGCCTTGGTCGCATGCAGGCTGAAAACCAGCGTACACAAACGCCCCACCGGCTGGTTCCCGAACGCCCCAGCCGCGTCGATTACGACCGGAATCCCGGTCTCCTCGACAAACACATCCCAGGCCGCCGTATTCTGCGTCGCCCCAAACGTGGACACCGGCATTACCGCCGCAATATCCGCCTTGGCTAAGGCAGCGCGCGCAATGTCCGGCGTCAACAACCAGTTCGCCGCATCCACATCTGCCACCACCGGCCGATACCCGGCCCGCAGCACCGCCGTGGCGGTAGCCACAAAAGTCAGACCGGGCAGCAACACGCCATCACCAGGCTTCAGCCCCAGTGCATTGAGCACCAGTTCCAGACCTGCCGTGCAATCGCTCACCGAAGTCACATGCATATTGCCATCCGGCGCAATATGCCGCCCCAACTGGTGCTCGAACTCGCGGTTCAAGGGCCCAAAATTGGTATACCAGCGGTTCTGATCAATCTGCCGCAAGAAAGGAAGCAACTCATCAGCCGTCGGCAGATCGGGAACGAGCAGTTTGATCTCTACAGTCATCGAATTACATCAAGCCTTGTTCTGTTGTTCACACCAGCGCCGCCACATACCCCGGAAAGCATCCTGCATAGCCTCCGCCGCGCCCTTGGCATCATACAGAGGCGACTTTGCCACTTCATCCGGTAACGCAGCGCGGATCTTGGCAAGCTGCTCAACATCCGAAGCCAGGTGCTTGATCAAGCCCACCAGATCATCCCGATCCTTCGCCACCCATTCCAGATGACCCACGGAACCCAGAATAACCAGTGATGCACGCGAAGTCGGCATCTCGTTAGCCATGGTAACAACCGGCACGCCCATACCCAACGCGTCGATAGTCGTGGTCGACCCCGTGTAAGGGAAGGTATCCAGATGGATATCGACCTGGTTGTACAGACTGAGGTACTGGTGCAACGGCAAAGGCGGCAAAGTCGTGATGCGTTCCTTTGCAATACCGTGCTTTTCCAGCGTACTGATCAACCAGGCCGTACGACCACCATTCTGTCCCTGGTCTGGCTCGGTGACTACTATCAGCTTGCTATTCTCAACAGCCTTTAGAACATCGGCCCATATCGACAACGTCAGTTCATTAACCTTGGCAATACGGTTAAACGCACCAAAAGTAATAAACCCACGCTCCAACGCAGGCAGCGTACCGGGTAATACCTCACTCGGACGCGGCTCCAAGCTACCTGCAAGCCTCGGCAAACGCCACAGCTCCTCGGAATGGAACTGCTCCGTCATCCCGACAGGGTCAAGAAGATCATCAGAGATTCGATAATCTATGCGCGATAAGCCCGTGGTAAACGGGGAGCCCCCCCACGTTACCTGAACGGGCGCAGGTTTGTAGGCGAAAACCGGCAACCGGTTACCCCCAGTGTGCACGGAGCAATCAATAAGGATATCTATCTCATCATCAGCAATCAGAGCAGCTAACTCGCTATCCGATTTCTGTATAACAGTGCGCCAGCGTTCTGCCGTCGCCATGTAGCGCATGCTGAAATCATCAACATGGTTGTGAGCGTAATAGTAATAAAGCGAATACTGGTCGCGATCAATCTGCTCAAGCATGGGCAGAGCCCATTTGGTAAAAGCATGCTCGCGAAAATCTGCGGATACCAAGCCGATACGCAATTTCTTTGCAGGCTCCGCTTTCCGCGCAGCAAGCTCGACCGGTTTTATCATCGACTCAACAACCTGACCATAGCGCCGATGAATATCGAACACCTGGGCGGGTGACAAATCATCCATATAGGTCGTAAAGAAGCAATAACCACTAAGCGTTTGCAAATGGCTCGGATCCAGTGCCAGTGCACGCTCGAAGCTTTCCCTTGCATCACCGTAGCGACCAAGCCCACCCTGCATATGGCCTATCATCATCTGGTGCTTCGCGCAGGGCTCCAAGGCCAGCAGCTTCCGCGCAATCTTCAGCGCACCTTCGTTGTCACGAAAATTGTGCAGCATGAAGTATTGGGTTTCCCACGCGGGAATGAACTTGGGATCAATCTCAGTTGCCACTCGTGCAGCTTGCAAAGCCTGCGCATCCATCTTGCCTTGGGCAAGAATCTGCGAATAGGTCCACTGCCAGCTCGCCTCCGAGCGCTTGCCCGGTATGGCTTTCTGCAAAACAGCCATGCCACGCTTGGTATCGCCACGCCCTATCAGCGCAACACCTAAAGCCTGATGCACACCGAAATCTTCCGGCAGACCTTTGGCGGCCACTTCCAGATAAGGAATGGCTTCCGCTCGACGATCAAGCAGCATCAACGTCAGTCCGAGATCTTTAGCAATCGCCGCAGCCTTCGGCATCAATTCATATGTAGCCAGAAAGAATTTGAGCGCCCCCTCAAGATCCCCTTCATCCAGGCTAACTCGTCCTGATTCCATATTGGCCAGGGCATGATCCGGCTGGACCGCAAGCACCTTCTCCAGATGCATACGCGCACCATTCAGGCGTTGCGTCCGACGAGCGACCACAGCCATTGCAACCTTGGCATCCAGCGAGTCGGGATTTTGGATCGCGGCGTTTTGCGCCAGCATGGCAGCCTCTTCAACCCGTTTCTGGCCGAAAAGACTGTAAACGTCATATACGAGATTTGCCTGCATATCCTCTACCACAAAAGCGAGCGCTAAAAAAAAGCTGCCACTTGCGTGGCAGCTTTTGTCCTACTAACTCTGACCAGTGATTACTGGTTGGAGCCGTTTGCGCCACCTTGGATGGACGAAACGTTGGTCAGACCACCGCGCGGGTCAACGACCAGCGAAGCAGCGTCCAAGCTTTCGGTCTTACCGGTGACTTGCAGGGTACGCCATACACCGCCGGTGAAGGCAGTGCCCAGCTTGGTTTCAACGTCCTTGGTCGACACGGTAGCGCTAGCACCAGCCGGCAGGGCGGTGATCACGACAGCCGAGGTACCCAGCACGCCGGTAGCCGGATCGTAGGCAGCCACGGAGATGTCAGCAGCCTTGGAGCCGCTGTTCACCACGCGCAGGAAGCCTTGGTAGCCAGCCGATGCGAAGTCGGAACCAACGAAGTTGGAAACGCGAACCACGCCACCGTTGTAGTCCAGCTTGAACATGTTGGTGTCAGCGATCGACACAGTGGCCAGGCCAGTGGTCGAAGCGGTCAGAGCACCAGTGTACTGAACCGGCAGGAACGACACGGAACCGTTACCAGCTTGGCAGAAGTACAAGGTGCTAGCAGTGCCAACACCAGCGCCAACCAGAGCATTACCAGCGACAACGGTAGTAGCGAAGCTCAGAGCGGTCGAAGCAACCACAGCGCCTTGGTCAGCGGTAGCGCAAGTAGCGCTGGTCGACAGGAAGGTGGTACCACCAACGTTGGTCGAGTTAGCAAACTTACCCTTGACCGTGAAGGCGTGGTTGTAGGTAGCAGCGCTGATAGCAGTCACGCCATCCAGAGCGTAGGTCTGGATGGTGTTGTTGGTCACAACGAACTTACCGACAACAGCGGTCGTGGTGGAAGCCGAAACTTGACCGGTCAGCACCTTGTCGTTCGACACGTTGATCTTGGCAGTCTCAGGACCGGCCGAGAACACAGCGGTGAAAGCGTCGGCCGAAGTGGCCAGCACTTGCTGAGTTGCGGACTCGATGGTCACATTGATAGCGTTGACAACGTTAGCGGTAACGGTCAGTTGACCAGCAGCGCCAGTACCCAGAGCACCAGTCAGCGAACCAACCACAACACCAGTAGGAACAACCAACAGTTGGCCGGAGGCGACCGACTGCGATGGCGTAACGGTCACAATCAGCTGGCCAGCCGCGTTGGTAGCTGCGGAAACACCAGTGGTGCTACCAGCGAAGGTAATACCGGTGGTGGTAGCGTTAAAGGTCGCAGCGTTACCCAGGGTAAACACGAACTGAACCGGCGAACCCGAAGCCAGGGTGCTGGTGGTTTGGTATGCGAACTGACCCAGGGTGGCCGAACCGGTGGAGGTAACAGCTTGCTTGGCGTACACGATGCTTGGGTTGGCCGAGATTTGACCAGCGTAAGCACCAGCAGCGGCGACGCCCAGAGCGGCAGCGACAGCAGCCTTCAGAATAACGTTTTGCTTCATGAGGAAATTTCCTTTCCCTTAAATTTTCCTAGGAACGTACTGCTCGTATTTAACCGAGTACGCGCGTCTTTCGAAAGACCGGCGAAGTATAGCAAAGGTCGGACCCCTGTCAACGCCGGACCCGCACTGGCGCGGGGTTTACGCAAAATGAATATTTACTTTACCGCCTAGTACATCCCAAGTATTAGCAAGTCCTTTATTCGCCACGCTTTTTTCGTTTTGTGCTTGTGGCGCCGGAACTGGCCTTGGTGTTGTTATTTTTGATCAAACTCCCTTGCGCAGGCTTCGGGGGCGGCAAGCCCTCCAGCCCCGCAATCGTACCATCGGGATTAAGCCGCGCCGCGCTCGGGGCCTGGGAAAGCGGATCAACGGTACCTCGTTGGGCAGGTTTCGCAACAGTCGGAGGAGTGGCCGGTTCCACGGTAGAAGCTGGTGCGCCATCATCTGTGGCCTTCACAGATGCGGCGTTCACCGCAGCAGATTCCACTGGAATGGATTGATTACGTGGAGGTTGCACCGGAAGCGCAGGCGTAGGAACCGGCACAGCCGCCTCTGTAGACATATCGGGCGTCACCTGAGTAGCAGAAGGTAATACTGCAACAGGCGCTGGTCGCTGCGGTACGCCTCCTCCTGAGTCTTGAGCTTGCGCCCAAGGCCCGAGACGGTTACGGAATGCATCGGTAATCGACTGAGCGTCCATGTCGTCACGTATTACATAAGGCGTAATGAGAACGATCAACTCGGTCTTGACGATAGCGTCCGACTTGGTCTTGAAGAGCTGCCCCGCAACAGGGATGTCTTTTAGGAACGGCACACCGGTATCAGATACAGAATTGGTTTCGGACATCAACCCACCCAGCAGCACCGTCGCACCGTCGCGCATAGGCAGCTTGGTATCAATCTTTCGGGTAGAGAACGTGGGCGAGGTGTTCACACCCGTTTTAGTCGCATCAGCGGAGCTAACTTCTTGGGAGACCTCCACCTCGATGCGGTCACCGGAGTGGATGATCGGGCGTACCTTCAGAATCACACCGGTATTTCGGTACTGAATGGTTGAAATGATTCCAGTGCTGGTACCAACACCGGTGGTAGAGCCGCTCTGCTGGCTGGTCAGGATTGGTACATCTTGACCAACGGTAATTGTTGCCTGCTCGCCATTGCGAGCCATGATACGAGGGCTTGAAAGGATTTTTGCTTTCTTGTCACTAGCCAGCGCATTCAGTACTGCACGCGCATCACCGAGACTACGCAACCATGTGACCGTAAGTCCTTCGCTACCAATACCCAGGCCACCCAACGTCCCACCGGTCACCGTATGGTTACGTCCGTTGAACAGCCACTCCACCCCAAGTGATTCATTCTTGGTCAGGTTAACTTCGGCGACAGTAACTTCAATCAACGCCGTCTTGGCAGGACGATCCAGCTCTTGCAGTAGGCCCACCCAGCGCGTGTACTCTTCAGCATTACCTTGAAGGATCAGACTATTAGTGGCCCTATTCACGACTACACGCGTAGGTGTACGTGCAGCACCTTGCCCAGCAACCTGCGTCGCAGGAGCTGCACCGCTAATAATCTCTCCTAGCGTCTTTGCCAAGTCCTCAGCGTCGGTGTACTTCACCGGATAGGTAAAGTAGCCGCCGCCCCTTATTTGCCCAGGCCTATCGAGTTCTCGAACCCAGTCCAGCACGTGATTCATCACGGCCGGCTCCAGAGTGAAAAAGATCAGCCCGTTGATCGCCGCAACAGGCAATATAGATATGGAAGTATTCTGAGTGGGAGCACCAACAAAATAGCCTTCCGCAGACAGCACTTCAGTAAGCCGCTTGGAAAGCTCCTCTGCAGACCAGTAAACCGGAACGACCTTTACACCCTGTCGGCCACGCAACATCGGTTGGTCGAGAACCTGAATGGCCTCGAGCGCCGAGTCGATGTCATTGCTTTGACCGGACAACAACAATGCGTTCTGAGCCGCATTTGGTTGGATCTTGATCTTGTCGGCAAACATCTGCTGCAAGGTTGCAGCTACATCTCGTGCAGAAACGGCCTGCATTTCAATGTTATAAAAAATAGGTCGCAATGGCAGCGGCGTATCCGGTAGTGCACGGCCACGACGAATTTCTGCCGCATAGGCCCCCATACCCGCATCGGGCACGATACGCAAAAACCCACCCGCATCAATCACGGCAACGCGATAACTTTTGAGCAAGTCGCGCATCGTGGCTTCGACCTGGCTGGCCGTCTGAGGCGCTCCCGTCCGAATGGTAACCAGATCCTGCCTAGCGCTCACCTGCGGATCCACGCTGTAGTTCTTTTTCAGCGCGGAGCCATACACAAGCTGGATCAAGGTCGGCAACGGTATTTGATCGAACGCCAGCGTGATGTCAGCCACTTGATTGGTCGCGGGCGCGACGGGCGAGACTTTCTCGTTCGTTAGCTTTGCAGGAGCAGGGGGGAGCGGCGTGCGACTGACTCCGGTTTGCATGACGCCAGCTCGTGCGGCAAGCTCGGCCGCATTGTCAGCAGCAGGACGAGCATCGATGTTCAGCGGGGCGGGGATAAATGGGCGATCAGCGGAGGCACAGCCACCTATCAGCGGCAGTGCTGCGATACAAATGCCCAGGTTGCGCAATGGCATGGTCGGTAATTGGTGGCGAACCGCCGCAAATTTTTTCATTCTTGATAAACCCTCAGTATTCTTTTCTTGCCATTGAGCAAGATGCCCAGGCGGTCAGGCTGGATATGCAGGATGCTGGCGCCGCCGGGGAGCCGATCGCCTACGCGAAGCTGGCTGATCTCATATTTAGGTGGCTGCACGCCCGGTAACAGCAAGCCAATTTTTGTAGCCTCTGTAGACACGACAGCATAAGTCTCGCCGCCGGCACTGATGACGCCGGTTATTCGCCAGTTGGGAGGAGTCAGCGGCGCCTCCATGGTAAGCGCGCCACCCATCAGGGGCGCACCCCATAAATGGTTCTCTGTAATCTGCGCCACGTCGGCAACCGGATCCACGGTTGGGCGTTGCGGTATTAACCAAGCCGCAGCAACACCTTGTGCGGTGGCGGTTTGGGCGATATCTGCGGGACGTGATATTTGCCAGATGCTAAAGAGCAGCACCCCGACCAAGGCAAGCACAATCAGACGGGTCAAAGTCATCGGGCCTTCTCCTCGCCGGCACGCTTGTCGGGCTCGATACGGAAATAAGCAACCAGCACCGTTTCTATGCGTGGGCGATGCATCGTCAGGGATTCAAACTGCACTGATCTAGGCTCGGATTCGATCAGCTTCATCCATTCCAGATTGCTAACGGGATCGAAGTCAAAATCTACCTTCAACCGCACACGCTTGACTCCAGCAGGCAAGGAGTCCTCCAGGCTTCGGCCGCCAAAACCGACGCCACCATCCGCGAGCTTCATATTGAAGCGCGGAATCTTCGCCGCACCGAACTGCGTGGTGACCCAATCCTGGAAAAAAGCCTGAGCCCGGCCTTCGCTAGGGGCGGACCACAGTTTGGTCTGCTCCTGGCTCAATACCGTGGCAATCTCATCCTTGCGCTTTAGCCAGGCGGGTGTCAGGTCATTTTGTCCGAGGCGCGCCAGCCGCTGAGCGAGCTCCCGCTCTTTTGCGTGTAGCCGCTGGTTCTCTTCCCGCATGCCAAGCAACAGGTTAAGCAACAGAATGCCGATCACGACGAGCAAACCCAGCCTCAGCCGTGGATTGCGCTTCAGTTCAATTAGTACGCCGTTCATCTTTGGCCTTGGTTTCTACGTCCTTGAACGGCTTGATCCGCATGTTGACTTCCATCAGCTTGGGACTGACAGAAGGTATGGACTTGATATCTTCGAAAGATTCCAACGATTCCAGCGCTTCCAGGTAACGTGCGGTCACGATATTGGTGTTGGGGGAGTTGATGACGATCTTCAGACGCTCGTCCGCCCATGACCAATCCTGCAGGTAGGTGCCGTCGTCGGCCAGTTCGCCGGAGACTTGGGCCATCAGGCTCAGTTGGGATGGGTACGGGTTCAGTTGTCGGAGCATTGCCAGTTCGGCCAGGGAGCGTTCGGCTTCGTTCCGGGCGCGGATGATGGGCAGGGAGGTTTTGTTTGCGTCGGCGAGCTTGGTCTGCAGTGCTGCGATGGACTGGTTGGTGCGCCAGCGTTCGATCAATACCTGGGAGGTGAATGATCCTAAACCCAGTATGAGGATGGCGAGGATCCAGCCGTCGATGGAGACGGCTCGGGCGGCGGTGCCTTCCCAGATGTGGCCCCAGGGCTTGTCCTGGAAGGGGATGTTTTGTTGCGCCGGTACAACACCATCAGCGCGTGAGCCGCAGGCGCGCTGGAAGGCCTGCCATTCGGCCGGGCTGGGCTGGGCGGCCCACCAGCGGCTGTGGCGCAGTTCGCCGGATTGCCAGTGTTGTGCTTCGACGCCGTCGATGCAGGTAATCAGTCGCACGCCGTCGGTTTCGCTGGCCGGACGCATGATGGTTTCGGGCAGTACGGCGGCGTCGGGTTCGGTATTGCTGCTCGCCAGGGCGGCGGCATCCCAGCACCAGACCATTGCGCCTTCATTACCCCAGCTCACCAGATGGCCGTAGACCGGGAAGGGGCTCCATTGCCGGATCATCAGCAACAGGGCGGCACCCCGTCGCGGCCGGGGGATGGCCGCCAGATCGAAATAGGTGTGCCTGATCATGGCGCGCGACAGCACCAGCGCGTGTCGCCCCCATTTGCCTTCGGCGCGGGTCAGCCCTTGCTGGCTAAAAAGCGACAGCCGGTAGGGCAGCGACAGCTTGCTCAGGAAGCGCCGGAAGCCGTTTTGCAACTTTGCTGGGTTCAGATGGGGGAGTTGTGCCATTCGCAGTATCGGGTTGTTCTCGACGCTCTATACGATAGAAATTGTCGATACGCCAAGGTCCGCCGGGCGTATCAGGGGTAAACGTAACATTGTATCTCAACACCACGGCGTAGCCGGGTATCGCCTGAGTCACGCGCAAGGTGTCACTCGGGAACGGTAACGCAGTGAACTGGAACCTCGATGTGTCCACACCGTTTGCCCCGGCCAGCATGGTGGCATCGAACGGGCGCAGCGGATCTCGCTGCGCGACGATCCATTTCGCGGTCTCCCGGGTCATGCCGCCCAGTGAAAACAGCACCTGCCAGCTGGCGGTGCCGGGATTGACGAACTTGGACTCGGCGGTGGTGGTGAGGGATTCGATCGTGGCGTCCCTGGGCTCCCTGACCAGCTCCCGCCAGCCCAGCACCCGCTGCAGTTCAAGCGGCGACAGCAGCGGCCGATTTGCCGGCGCCTGCATGCCTGCGGCGATATAGTCTGCCGCCGTGGCGCCGTTAAGCCGGTGCAGCGTGCTGTTGGGGTCGGTGTAGTCGAGCAGGGTATCGACCAGCCTCGGTATCCTTTCATCCGCCACATCCAGCGCCTTCAAGAAGGCGGCCAGTTTTTCCGGGCTCTTGGTGTTCAGGTTGAAAAGACCATTGGTGTCCTGCACCTGCAACAAGGTTCCCTGATCCCCTTGATACAGCGTGTCATCCAGCGAAAGGATGTCCGTGCCTTGCATGAGGCCGATGGGCGAGACATAGGAGGTCGCGAACCGGAACAGCAGTTCGGCGCGCGTATTATCCAGTGCGACCAGCCCGTCCGTACGTCGCTGGCGCGCGGCGGCGTCGGCCAAGGCGCGTTCGACCCGCTCGCCGAAGAAACCCACGGCAATGGCCGAGGCCGCGAGGACGAACAGGGTGAGCACGAGGATAAAGCCCTGTTGCCTGCTTCTCATGGCTTGCCTCCCGAGATGGCGTTCTGGACATTCATCGGCGTCAGGTGCGGGCCGAGCGGGGTTGCGGCCACCACCAGGGGACCGTTGGACTCCCGATACAGCAGGATGGCCGCCGGGATCTGCTCACGACTCGCCTCCTTGATCTCCCACACCGACGTGCGCTGACCGGCGTTGTCCTCGTATTCGAAGCGCCCGGCCCGCCCTGGCCAGCTGTCGAGCAGGTAGGACTGCCCCCTCAGCATCACCCTGAGCTCGGTACGGTTATCCGCCGCCTGGTAAGCGAGGCTGAGCGAGATTTGCTCGGGAGCACCGTATTCGGTGGTGAAGGGGGCGGTCGTCATGCCGGCGATTTCACGCTCGCTGCCACGGAAGTAGCCCTTTCCCTCCCGGTAGTCGGGCTGCAGGCCTTCGATGATCTGCCGGAACCAGGCCTGATACATGGCCTGGTTAGGCGCGGTGCTGGCCGTTTCGGTAAAGCGCTGCCGGAGTTGCAAGACCCAGTGCAGACCGGAAAACAGGATGGTGGCCATCAGGCTGGTGATCACCATGACCACCAGCATTTCCAGCAAGGTGAACCCCTTTGAACGTTGCATGTCCGGCGCCACCATCAGAACAGCAGGGTGCGGTTGGATCGCACCTGCGTGTAACCCACGAGCTTGAGCTGCAACTCAAACCAGTTGGGCTGGTCCAGCTTGCTGACGACGACGCGTGTCTGGTACAGGCCCAGGCTGTAGAGGCTGATACCGCGGGGATAGCCCGTGCCATCGCGCGGCGGGAGGACAGCCTCCGCCTTCCAGCTGATTTCGTACTGACCGAAGTTGGCCTTGCCCTCTGGCCGCTGCATGGGGTTGACCGACTGCATGTAGTGCGTGATGTTCAAGGTCGCGGCAGTGCGCTGGTTCAGCTCGTCTATCCTGCCCAGTGCAATCAGGTTGGTATTGACCCAGGAAAACAGCGCCATGCCCAGCACCGCCATCAGGACGAGCGCAACCACGGCTTCGATCAGGGTGAAGCCGGCGGCTTGGCGGTGGCGGGGAATCAGGACTCGATACTGCATCGCGGCGCATTCATCTGCAGGTGTTCGGACTCGCCGGCGGGATCGAACAGCTCGACCTCGCCACCGGTGCAATAGCCGCTGAAGTGAAATTGAATGGGACGCGCAACCTTGATCTTCCAGCCATCCGGCAGATGCAGGAACGGCAGCCGGGCGATCTCGTGGCTCGGGGCATCCGCCTGCAGCTCGAAAGTGCGCCCTTGCAGATTGGCCTGCATGGTCAAACCTTCCAGCATGCCGACGACGGACTGGCGCTCCTGGGCGTGTGTAATGCTATCGAGCAGCCGGCCGAAGCGGGGCAAGGCCATGCCGGCCAGCAAGGCCAGCACCAGCATGACGATCAGCAACTCAAGCAAGGTGAACGCCCGCTGAGATTGCAGCAACTGCCCTCCCTTGCCCTTATTGGGGAGGGAGAATGCCGATATCCGCATCGTTACCTTCGCCACCCTTTTTCAGATCGGCACCAAACGAATAGAGCGCAAATGGCTGGCCGCTCGCACCGGGTGTTGAGTACTGGTAAGGGGTGCCCCAGGGGTCCAGCGGCACTTCGATGCCGTCCAGGTAAGGCCCCTTCCAGCGGGTCTTGAGCTTTTCATCCGTGGGCGGGGTGACCAGCAGTGTCAGGCCCTCTTCGGCAGTCGGGAAGCGATTGATGTCCAGGCGCATGGTTTCCAGCGCGCCCTTGAACTGCTTGACCTGGACCTGGACGGTCTTGATCTTGGATTCGTCCACCTTGCCGAACATGCGCGGCCCCAATACACCGGCCAACAAGCCGATGATGGCGAGTACTACCAGCATTTCCAGCAGGGTGAAGCCCGCGTTACCGCGGTTAAGATGCTTCTTCATTGCTTGTTATTCTCCATAATGATCAGGGAGCAGCTACAGGGCCGCATCCGAAAGACTGGTAATAGCCAGCATGATGGCCACCATGATGAAGCCAATCGCGCCACCGATCAGCAGGATGGTCAACGGCTCCAGCAAGGTCACGAACTGCTTCATGCGGGTCCGGCTGCTGGTTTCGTACAAACCCGCCAAGGTTCGCAACATGGCAGGCAACTCACCGGAGCGCTCGCCGACGCGCACCAGGTTCAAGCCCATCGGACTGACAGTACGATGCAGCGCCAGCGCATCCGCAAGCTTCTTGCCTGCCCGCAAATCCTTGACCGCCAGTTCGAGCTTCTGACGCAGGCTACTCAGAGCCACGCTGCCTTCCGCGAGTTCCATCGCCTTGACGATGGGTACCCGGTTGTCCAGCAATGTCCCCAGCATGGAGGCCCAGCGGCCGATTTCCGCCTCCATCAGCCAGGCGCCCACAATGGGAAGCTTGACGGCGATTTCCAGCAGGCGCCGGCGTACTTGCGGGTTGGACATGGCGACGACCGCGGCAGCCACCAGGACGAGGGTGCCAAAGCCAAACCAGGCCAGGTTCTCTTTCACGAACAAGCCGGTCTTGAGTACCCAGACCGAGATATCCGGTATTTTCGCCTTGGCATTCTTCAGCAAACCGGCGAATTTTGGCACGACGAACACAAAGATCAACATTGTGGCAGCCAGACCCGAGAACACCAGTACTGCCGGGTAGATCAGCGCATTGCGTATTTCCTGCCGCAGATTCTCTTCGTACTCCATCTGGTTTGCACCCGCCAGGAGGCCCGGTGCGAGTTTGCCGGTCAGTTCGCCAGCGGCGATCAACTGATGAACGTAGTCGGGCACGTCCAGCTTGGCAGCACGGACAGCAACCGACAGGCTGGCGCCACCCCGCAGTTGTCCATGAATAACCCGGAACGCGCTGCCCAGGCTGTCGGCACCGTGCGCCTCGGCGATGGATTCGACCGCCTCCGCCAGTGGCACGCCCGCGCCCAGCAAGGTCGCCAACTCCCGAATGATGATGGCGCGGTCGCGAATGCTCACCCGGCTGGGCACCAGCACCCGATCCAGACCGGATGTCGCCACAGCACCGATCGCACCCAGGCTGACCGGTGTCAGATCCTGCGACTGCAGCAGGCGAAAGGCATCCTGCTCGGAGGCCGCATCGATCTCGCCCTTCATGAGCGAGCCATTCTTCTTGACCGCCTCGTATTTGAAGCGCATCAGGCTTCGTCCTCACCACTGAGGCCGGTAACGCGCAATACCTCGTCCACACTGGTCTGCCCACGCCAGGCCTTGATCAGGCCGTCTTCGCGCAGATTGCGGTAGCCGCCTTCGCGGGCCATGGCCACCAGCTCGTGCGCGGGCAGGCGCTGCATGATGGCGCTCTGGATACGCGGCGAGACTTCCACGAATTCATAGATACCGACCCGGCCACGATAGCCGGTCTGGTTGCAATGGCTGCAGCCGACGGCCTCGCGGAAGGCGGGCGGGGTATTGAACAGGGCAGGGAAGCGGTCCTGCAGCTCGGCGAGCAGCTCACCCAGACCCGCCGGCGGTGCTGTCGGCTTCGCACATTGGGTACACAGACGCCTTACCAGGCGCTGCGCCTCCACCGCACGCACCGACGAGGCCACCAGGAAAGGTTCGACCCCCATGTCGGTCAGCCGGGTGAAGGTGGAGATGGAATCATTGGTATGGATGGTGGAGAACACCATGTGGCCGGTCAATGCGGACTGGACGGCAATCTCGGCGGTTTCCAGGTCGCGGATTTCACCGATCATGATGATGTCCGGATCGTGCCGCAGGATGGCCCGCAACGCACGGCTGAAGGTATAGCCGATTTCCGCGTGCGTCTGGATCTGGGTGATCCCGGACATCTGGTATTCAACCGGGTCCTCGACCGTGATGATCTTGTGATGGCGATCATTGGCCATCGCCAGCGCGGCATAGAGGCTGGTCGATTTACCCGAACCGGTTGGGCCCGTCACCAGCACGATGCCATGGGGTTCCTTGGCCCAGCGCTCGAAGGAAGCCAGGTGATCGGGCTCCATGCCAAGCTTGTCCAGACGGAAGTCCTTGCGCTCCTTGGGCAGCAAACGCATGACGATGGACTCGCCGTGCACGCCGGGAATGACGGAAACCCGGATATCCATCTCGATACCCGCAGCACGCACCGTGATGCGACCATCCTGCGGCAAGCGGCGTTCAGCGATATCCAGACCGGAGATCAGCTTGATACGGGATGCGACGGCATCGAACCGTTCACGCGGGAAGGTGCCGCGCGTCTGCAGCACGCCGTCGACACGATAGCGCACCACGAATGCATGCTCCTCCGGCTCGACATGGATGTCGGATGCGGACTCGTCGGTCGCACCGGCAAACAGGTTGTTGACCAGCTCGATAACCGGCGCTTCCTCGGCCAGCTCCTTGAGATGGGCGACGTCGTCGGAGTAGTTGGGTTCATCCGAGGAGGTAAACAGCTTGGTAAAACGCTCCGCATCGCGACTGCGGATGAAGTGCCAGCGGATCTCGCGCCCCGGCAAGGCGCCGCAGACGGACTCCTGCAGAAACACGTCGATCGGATCGCGGCTGGCACAGCGCAGGACACCTTCTTCAGATTCCCACAATAAAGCGCCGCGATCTGCGAACCAGCCGGGGTTGAAACCGGTCAGAGCGATGGCGCGACGGTAATCGTCGCCACGGGCAGGAAGGGTGTCTTCATCGAGCAACGTCAACCCCAACTGCTCTGCCAGCACGGGCAGCAGCATGTCTTCCGATATGGCACCGATGCGCACCAGCACCGAGCCGAGCCGGGCCTTGATCTGCTTCTGCAGCGCGAGCGCCCGCTCCAGATCCGCACTGGATATGAGCGCGCGTTCGGTCAATAACTGGCCTAGCGGCGTGGCAAGCGGAACGGTCGACAAATCGGACATGGTGGCCAATGACATAAAGAGTTCGCCATTCTAACAAATGGGGCTTCTGACAGCGGATCGCTCCGGTAAAATCCCTCACCATGAATACTTTCAACACTCGCCGTAAGCTTTTGCGATGGTCTGCCGCTGCGCCGCTGGCCTGGATATCGACCTTGCTGCTGCCGGCCCGGGCCTTGGCAGCCTGGCCGCAAGCCCTGTTCAGCGCCCCGACCAGCAGGGATGCGATCGACGCCCTGCAGGCTGGCGCCGCCGAGCCGGGCAGGCGGATCCTGCTTGAAGTGCCGGAGATCGCCGACCGCGGCGATCTCGTTCCGATCCGGGTGATGAGCACGCTGCCGGCAACCGAGCAGATCACCTTGCTTGTCGACAAGGCCTTGCGCCCGGTGGTGGCACAGTTCAACTTGACGACCGATGCCGAGCCCGACGTCAGCCTCACCATCAAGCTGCCAGGCACCAGCACCGTCCGGGCTGTCGTCAAGGCAGGCGGCAAGCTTTATGTGGTGAGCAAGGAAGTCAAACTAGCCGCCGAGCCTTATGTTCCCGCCGACCAGGGCGGCAAGACGAAGAAAGGAAGCGGAGCGTGAGCGTCACAGTCAGTGCACAACTGCGCGAACGTATTGCCGAGATCAAGGTACGTGCGCAACAACAGAGCGAAGACGGACAACGTGCCGACAGCAAGACCGGCAAGCTGATCCCCGCCAACTTTCTTCAGCAACTGGTGATCAAGACGGAAGAGCGGGTCCTGGCCTCTGCCGACCTGGGTGGCGGCCTTGCGCACAATCCCTACTTCCTGTTCAAGATAAAAGGGTTGAAAGCGGGCGCCAAGATCAGCGTGGACTGGGTGGCGAGCCAGGAGGTCATCAACCCGGACGGCCGCAGGGAAGCCAAGGAAAGCAAGGGGCAGGTCGTGGCCATACTGCAGGGCTAGACTGACTGCCCGCCAACAAAAAATGGGCCGGTGGCCCATTTTTTGTTTCCCAGCCCACGGTGAGCAGAAGGCCTCACCGGGTTGATGGGCCACTAGCAGTTACTTCAAGGTGGCGATCTTGTCCGCCACGATCTTGCCGATGGCCTTGTAGCCTTCCGGGCAAGGGTGGAAATTGCTCGCATCGGCACACGCCCACCAAGTGGGCTGGTCTGCCGCCTTCAGGTCGATGAAAGTCTGGCCCTGCTCGTTGGCGATACGCTGACCTGCGGCAGCAAAGTCGGCCAGGAAAATCTGGCCCGCATCATGATGCGGCCAGATAGGCCCAAGAATGATGATTTTCGCGCCGATCTGCTTCAGTTGCTGCACCATGGCGGAGTTGGCGTTGTAGTAGTCATTCAGTCCCACAGAATGGTTATCGTCGTAGACGCCATTCATGATCACAACATAGTTGGCCTTCCCCGCCACAGCCTGGGGCAACTGATCCCTCAGCATATCCAGCGCCGTCGTGCCGGCCTTGGAAATGTCATGCACCTTGAAATTTGCGGGCAGGAAGGTTTGCAGATACGTCGGGTAGCTATGTTCCGGCGTGTAGCAGGCATAGGGCGGCGTCGAGCACGGCGTGAACCCTGCGGTTTCCGAATCGCCTATCGTATAGACCGTCATGGGCTGGACGACCGGGGTAGGCGCCGGCGCAGAATCGCCTCCGCCGCCACAGGCGACGAGCAACAGGGAAATCATCAGGTATATATATTTCAATTGAAATCCATCCTAGAACGTCATTGATCAGGCGTCATTCGCACACAACGATATGTATGACAAGGCTTGCATATGCATCAGGGCTTATTTTTGCACGTCATCGCAAAACTTTGACAGCCCCCGCCTTTAAAAAGACCGCTGATGCCGGCCGAAGCCGCACGAAACACTTAAACAAAAGCCCGCAACCACCAAACGGTGAGTGCGGGCTTTTTGTGTTGGCTCCCCGAGCGACTGCCGGGGCCAAGTACGCTTACAGCGAGTAGTACATGTCGAACTCAATCGGGTGCGTGGTCATGCGGATCTTGTTCACATCGTTCATCTTCAGTTCGATGTAGGCATCGATCCACTCGTTGGTGAACACGCCACCGCGGACCAGGAACTCGCGATCCTTGTCGAGCGCGTCCAGGGCTTCATCCAGCGAAGCACAGACGGTCGGGATCAGCTTGTCTTCTTCCGGCGGCAGGTCGTACAGGTTCTTGTCGGCCGGATCGCCAGGGTGGATCTTGTTCTGCACGCCATCCAGACCGGCCATCAGCAGGGCCGAGAAGGCCAGGTACGGGTTGGCCAGCGGATCCGGGAAGCGCGCCTCGATACGACGGCCCTTGTCGGACGCCACGTGCGGGATGCGGATGGAGGCCGAGCGGTTACGGGCCGAGTAGGCCAGCTTGACCGGGGCTTCGTAATGCGGAACCAGACGCTTGTAGGAGTTGGTGCCCGGGTTGGTGATGGCGTTCAGTGCCTTGGCATGCTTGATGATGCCGCCGATGTAGTACAGGGCGAACTCGGACAGGCCAGCGTAGCCGGTACCGGCGAACAGGTTCTTGCCATCTTTCCAGACCGACTGGTGCACGTGCATGCCGGAACCGTTGTCGCCAACGATGGGCTTGGGCATGAAGGTAGCGGTCTTGCCGTACTGGTGGGCCACGTTGTGGACCACGTACTTCAGGATCTGGGTCCAGTCAGCGCGCTGGGTCAGGGTGCTGAACTTGGTGCCGATTTCGTTCTGGCCGGCGTTGGCGACTTCGTGGTGGAACACCTCGACCGGCACGCCCAGCTCTTCCAGCGCGATGACCATGGCAGCGCGGATGTCCTGGTGGCTGTCGACCGGGGGAACCGGGAAGTAGCCGCCCTTGACGCGCGGACGATGGCCGTGGTTGCCGCCGTCGGTGTCGGCGCTCGATGCCCAGGCGCCTTCGTCCGAAGTGATCTTCAGGAAGCAACCAGTCATGTCGACGTTCCACTGCACGCCGTCGAAGATGAAGAATTCGGGTTCCGGGCCGAAGTAAGCGGTATCGCCCAGGCCGGATGCCTTCAGGAAGGCTTCGGCACGCTTGGCGATGGAACGCGGGTCGCGGTCGTAACCCTTGCCGGTATCCGGCTCGATCACGTCGCAGGTGATGAATACGGTCGGCTCGTCGAAGAACGGGTCGATGTTGGCGGTGCTGGGATCCGGCATCAGCAGCATGTCGGAGGCCTGGATGCCCTTCCAACCAGTGATCGAGGAGCCGTCGAATGCATGGCCACGCTCGAACCACTCTTCGTCGACCACGTGCGACGGCACCGTCACGTGCTGTTCTTTACCGATGGTATCGGTGAAGCGCAGATCGACGAAACGAATGTCGTTTTCCTTGATTAGCTTGAGTACGTCGGCGACCGCCATGTGCATAACTCCTGAAGGTAGAAGGGACCGGCGCAGCAATATGTGCCGGAGAGGTGCTTAAGTATGTAAATGTAAACCGGGGTGCATGCTCATGCTTTGCGCCCGCGTTCGGGCAGCAATGTAGCAGGAAATATGCCACGCGATCGAGTCCCAAGTAATGCGCCATTCGAGGGCATGGCAATACCACTTTTCGCACCATTTTAGATCACAAATAAGCCATCAGCACCGAAATGGTGCAGCGCTTGGTGCGGCCGCGCCAGGCGGTGTGGGCATGCCTGTCGGTGGACTGTCTGGCACGTTACAAGTTCGCCGCCCGATTGCCAGCCTGCGTGGCGATGTGCGGATGGCAGCAAGTGCCTGTGTGCGGCCGATCTTTGCCATAATTGAAGCGCTTCCCTCTACTTCTGAATTCGCAGCGGTGGCGCCCCGACGGGGATGCCAGTGCCGCAGACCAGCATCACGCGGAGACCTGTCATGAGCTTGACCAATGAAATACTGCAACGCGCACGCACCCGCGCCGAAGCGCAGAAGCTGCCTTATTCCGGGGCATTGACACCGGAAGAGGCCCATACCCTGCTCAGCACCCTGCCCGCCAGCAAGCTGGTGGATGTGCGCACCGGTGCCGAGTGGCAGTTTGTCGGGACACCGCTGAATGCCGTCAAGATCGAGTGGAAGAGCTTTCCTGGCATGCTGGCCAACCCGAATTTCCTGGAGCAGCTCAAGCACCAGGTTGACGCGGAAGACGCGCTGTTCTTTCTATGCCGTACCGGCGGACGATCGCACGAGGCGGCGGCGCTGGCGGCGGCCAATGGTTTTACCGAGTGCTACAACGTGCTCGAAGGCTTTGAAGGCGACCGCGATGACCATGGGCAGCGCGGCAAGATCAATGGCTGGAAGGCGCGCGGCCTGCCCTGGTCGCAGGGCTGAGCCTTCTCTTTTCAACTTTCCAGCGAATATTCAATGACTGATCGTTACGCCGTCATCGGCCACCCTGTTGCCCATAGCAAGTCCCCGTTCATCCATGCTGCCTTTGCCGAGCAGACCCGCCAGCAACTGGTCTACGAGACGCTGGAGGCGCCGCTCGATGACTTCATAGGGACGGTGGCGCAGTTCCTGGCCATGGGCGGCGCCGGCTGCAATGTGACGGTGCCGTTCAAGGAAGAGGCCTTCCGCTTTGCCAATGAGCTGACGGAACGGGCGGAGCTGGCCGGGGCGGTGAATACCCTGTGGCTGGACGACGAGGGGGTGGTGGGTGACAACACCGACGGAGCTGGTCTGGTCTGCGACCTGCTGCGCCATACCACGCTGGAGGGCAAGCGCATCCTGTTGCTGGGTGCGGGTGGTGCTTCGCGCGGCGTGATTTTGCCCTTGCTGGACGAGGAGCCCGCCAGCCTGCTGATTGCCAACCGTTCTGCCGACAAAGCCGAGGCGCTGGCGGCGCACTTCAGCGAGTTTGGGGAGGTGCAGGGCGTGGGCCTGACGGCGCTGGGCAAGGGTGAATTCGACATCGTGATCAATGCGACATCGGCCAGCCTTGCCGGTGCCGAGCTGTTATTGCCGGACGGCTTGTGGCGGCCAGCCGTGCTGGCCTACGACATGATGTACGGCAAGACCGAGACGGCCTTTTTGCAGCAGGCGGCGCGGCACGGCGTAACACAGCGGCTGGACGGCTTGGGCATGCTGGTGGAGCAGGCGGCCGAAGCCTTTCTGGCATGGCGCGGTGTGCGGCCGGATACGGCGCCGGTATTGGCGGCGCTCAGGGCTGCCCTGTAGCAACCCAGGCGCCTCTGCCTGCAACAATGAGGCGCAATGCCCTGCGGGGATTGCGCCCTACGCAGTGCTGGGCAGAGAGCCTGTCTCTCGCCAAGCGGGAACCGGGGTAAGCGCCGTCGGCCCTGTTTACAGTGGGATGCCTACCCATGCCTCACGGCATGGGCAAGACCCGGATCGGAGACCCCACGTGACTACAACGGTACGACTTTATGCCCTGACCTGGCTGGTCACCTTGCTGCTGTTCCTGTTGCTGGATGCCGTCTGGCTGGGATTGCTGGCCCGCGACTTCTACCAGCAGCAACTGAACGGCCTGTTGCTGGTCGAGCCGCGCTGGGTGCCGGCCGCCTTGTTCTATCTCCTGTATACCCTGGGCATCTTGCTGTTTGTGCAGCGGCCGCTGCAGCCCCACGACCGGACGCTGCGAACCGGCTTGCTCGGCGCGGCCTTCGGGCTATGCGCGTACGGCACCTACGACCTGAGCAACTACGCTACCTTGCCCGGATGGTCCTGGCCGGTGACGGTGGCCGACATGCTGTGGGGTGCCGTGGCGACGAGCCTGAGTGCCATGCTGGGGCAGCAGGTGAGTCATTGGCGGAAGCGGGGGTAGTGCCGGGGCTTGGGGGTGCAAGGTCCGGATCAAGCATATTGACAGATGGCCGCCGAACTTCGGTATCGGCCTCCGGCTTTACTCGAGATCACCGCGGTGCCGACGGCACGACGCGCAGAGCCATGGTGATCCAAACTCGCAACGAGCGGCAATGCGGTGCGATGCCTTTTGGGGATAGCGCCCTAAGTATTCTGACTATCAGGACGGCGCAATTGCGTTCCATGTTGGGCCTCGCAAGCTCGGCGCCAACCTACCGGCCCCTGACCTACGTCCAGCCATGCAACCAAATGCACCAGGCCTCATTGGCACTCTTACCGGAGCGAGGTGCATAGCCGGGACGTGCCTGGACTAGATATGAAAATGCCGCCCGGAAAGGCGGCATTTTCTTTTCCTGCCATCAACCTATAGGCCGATTTACCAAGCTGGCAGTTCGGCGTTGAAGGCGGTGCGGAAGTCGGCGCGCAGGCTGGCCTGGTCGAACTTGTGGTTCTGGCCGCCGCGTTGGGCGATCTTGATCGAGCCCAGCAGCGAGGCCAGGCGGCCGGTGGTTTCCCAGTCCCAGCCGCGGTCGATGCCGAACAGCAGGCCGGCGCGGTAGGCGTCGCCGCAGCCGGTGGGGTCGAGGACTTCGGCGGCCTTGGCGACCGGGATGGTGATTTCCTTACCGTCGACATAGATGGTGGAACCTTCGCCACCGCGGGTGACGATCAGGGCTTTGACCATGCTGGCGAGGTCGGCGATGCCCTTGCCAGTCTTTTCTTCCATCAGCGCGGCTTCGTAGTCGTTCAGGGCGACGTAGTCGGCGGCGGCGACGCAATCCAGCAGTTCGGGGCCGGAGAACAGCGGCATGGCCTGGCCCGGATCGAAGATGAACGGCACCTTGGCGGCCTTGAGTTCGCGTACGTGGGTCAGCATGCCGTCACGGCCGTCCGGGCCGATGATGGCGAGCTTGAGGCCTTGCACATGGTCGAAGCGGTTGTTGTGCGACTCACCCATGGCGCCGGGGTGGAAGGCGGTGATCTGGTTGTCGTCCAGGTCGTTGGTGATGAAGCACTGCGGGGTGTACTGGTCGTCGATCACGCGGATGCAGTCCTGGCGCATGCCCAGGGTCTTGAGGCGATCGGCGTAGGGGCCGAAGTCCTGACCGACGGTGGCCATGATCACCGGCTCGCCGCCCAGCAGTTGCAGGTTGTAGGCGATGTTGCCGGCGCAGCCGCCGAATTCGCGACGCATCTCGGGCACCAGGAAGGACACCGACAGCATGTGGACTTTGTCCGGCAGGATGTGGTGCTTGAAGCGGTCGGGGAAGACCATGATGGTGTCGTAGGCGACCGAGCCGCAAATCAGCGTAGGCATGGGGAGTCCAGATTATTTAATTGGGCAAAAAGCTATTTTAGCCTTGTTGTATCGCGTGGGTCAGATATGCGCATGAATTGCATTCATCCCCTCCCTGTTTGTCTTGCGAGCAAGTACGGCAAATGCGAACACCCTTGCCCTGGCTGGCGCGACCTTTACCCGTGAAAACCACCGTGCGGCACGTCATTGCTGGCTGGCTTGCGATGCAGCCCGCGGCGACCGAACACGAATATGCCCAAAGCGGACCTGCCCCTAACATTGCCCGTAGAAAACGCGAGCAATTATTCATATTCAATCTCCGCACCGACTGCTCGCCGGATGTTGGGGATGGGAGCCAGCCATGGCCAATACTTCTGGCGCCGCGGGTGCGGCGCTGACACCGCAGCAAGTGCTGGGACGCTTGTTGCCGATCTCGCTGCTGGTGTTTTTTTGTTTTCTGACGCTGGGCATCATGCTGCCCGTACTGCCCTTGTTTGTGCACCAGCAACTGGGCTTTGGTGCGGTTTGGGTGGGCGTGGTGATCGGCAGCCAGTCGCTGGCGGCGCTGCTGACCCGCGCCTACGCCGGCAAGCTGACCGATAGCCGGGGTGCCGACGTGGCGGTCCGGCGGGGGTTGAGCATGGTGGCGCTGGCGGGGGGCCTGCATTTGCTGGCGGCGCTGGTCCGTGAGCAGGCAGCCCTGAGCTTGGCGTTGTTGCTGGCTGGGCGCCTGCTGCTGGGCAGCGGCGAGAGCCTGGCCGGAACGGGTCTGCTGAGTTGGGGCCTGGGCCGGGTTGGGCTGCCGAATGCCGGGCGGGTGATGGCCTGGATGGG
The DNA here is from genome assembly GCF_054780835.1 of Chitinimonas naiadis. Classification (NCBI taxonomy): domain Bacteria; kingdom Pseudomonadati; phylum Pseudomonadota; class Betaproteobacteria; order Neisseriales; family Chitinibacteraceae; genus Chitinimonas; species Chitinimonas naiadis. Next base: position 174,919 of record NZ_BAAGVO010000005.1, read on the forward strand.
CATCGCCATGTATGCCGCGATTGCGGTCGGTGCGCCACTGGGGGTGCTGTTGCTGCAGGATTATGGTTTTGTGGCGGCCGCCGGCGCGGTCATCGCCTTGCCGGTGCTGGCCTTGCTGCTGAGCCGGATGATCCCGGCCGTGGCGATACCCGCCGGTGTGCGCGAGCCGTTCTACCGGGTGCTGGGCGCCGTCTGGCAACCTGGCATGGGGCTGGCGCTGGCATCGGTCGGCTTCAGTGCCATTGCGGCCTTCATCACCTTGCACTTTGCGGCGCATGGCTGGGCCAACGCATCGGCCACGCTGACCGCCTTTGGGGTGACCTATATCGGTACCCGGCTGTTCCTGGCCGGCCTGCCGGACAAGCTCGGTGGCGCACGCATTGCGCTGGTGTGCCTGGTGATCGAGAGTGCCGGCCAGTTGCTGCTGTGGCAGGCCAGCAGCCAGTGGATGGCCTTTGCCGGGGCCGCGCTGACGGGACTGGGCTTCTCGCTGATCTTCCCTTCGTTCGGGGTGGAGGCGGTCAAGCGGGTGTCACCGGCCAGTCGCGGTACGGCGCTGGGGGCGTATGCCGCCTTCTTCGACCTGGCACTCGGGCTGGCCGGCCCGCTGACGGGACTGGCGGCCAGCCAGTTCGGCTATGACTCGGTCTATCTGCTTGGCGCCTTGTCGGTCGCCTGCGCCTTGCCGGTCGCCGCCGGGCTACTGCGGACTCAGCCAGCCCAGGCCGTCAGCATGGCCCTCGGTGGGACGAAGTAGGCGGCGCCGGTCACGGCGGTGGTGAAGTGCAGCATGTGATCGCTATGACCGTCGCGCCGGGTGACCATGCGGGCCAGCATGCGGGTGAAGATGGTGGGCGTCTTGCAGTAGCTCAGGAACATCAGCCCCTGCTCGGCGCCCACTTCACCATAGGGCAGCGACTGGCGCAGGATTTCCAGCTCCTCGCCATCCTCTTCGATCACGGTACGAGCGATGTGCGAGGTGGGCGGCTTGATGTCGTCGTCCATCTCGATATTGTCTTCCTTGGTCCGCCCTATGGTGCGCTCCTGGGTGGAGACCGGGGTACGGCGCCACTTGGCGAGGTCGTGCACATAGCGCTGCACATGCAGGAAGCTGCCGCCGGCATAGGCGCTGCCATCATCCAGCAACGCGGCGGCGGGACGTTCGTCCTGCGCCGGATTCTCGGTACCGTCGACGAAGCCGGTGAGGTCGCGGCTGTCGCGATAGCGGAAGCCACTGCGCACATCCACCAGGGCAAACTGGCTGGCCAGGCCCTGCCGGGCCAGTTCACCGGCAATGAAGCAGGCATCGTGGCGGTCGCTGCGCAGGTGGACGAAAACGGCGTGCGGGGTGTTGGGGTTGGCGTGAATCGCGTCGTCGAATGCCGGGAAGGGCGCCAGCTCGGCGGGGCCTGCGTCGCCGACCAGCAGCGACCAGGCTTCCGCACCAATGCCGATTGCCCAGCAGTTGCGGGCATCGCTGCCCTCGCCGGCCCAGGCATCCAGTTGCTCACCCAGTTGTGCGAGCGCCTTGCGGGCGAGGGCCGGGTCGGTCCCGCTCAGGTCAAAGGACAGATAGCCGCCGTGGGAATGGCTGGCAGCGCAGACGGCAGTTTGGGCAAGGTCGAGCAGGGACATGGGCGGGAAGCGATCAGGATGCGGATGGCACATTTTAGGGGCTAAAGGTCAGGATGCCAGCCCTCTTTATGGGTATTGGGCACTTCCAGAAACCCCTTTTTCGTCGTGATGCGGCGTGGCTCACGAAAAATATCTCCTTACCTATCAGATATATGCGCGACGATACCTTTCACTCGCGCCTTGCCTCACTGAGAAACCGGGACTACTGGAATCGCCCGATTGCCTGCCAGCGTGCCTGTCTGCTGCGGACGGTACGTGGTCCCGGCCGTCATGGCGTGACGTTAAGCCTTCAGCGCCAATGCCAGGTCCTCGGGCAGCTCGCGCCATTCCCCTTCGGCCAGACCTGCCAAAATGCCCTCGCCCAGCACCAGCGCGCCCATCGCGGAACGGTGCAAGGCCTCGACCCGGTTACCTGCTGCGGCCACCATGCGCTTGACCTGGTGGTACTTGCCCTGGTCGATGGTCATCTCCAACTGATGGGCATTGATCTGTCGGCAAGCCAGCGCGGCCAGCGGCTCGGTCTCGTCGTGCAGCAGCACGCCCGCCAGCAGGGTGGCCACCAGTTCGTCGACGACCGGGTGCTTGCAACTGACCACATAGGTCTTGGGAACATGGCGCCTGGGCGAGGCGAGCGCATGGTTGAAGGGGCCGTCGTCGGTCAGCAGCAGCAGGCCGGTGGTATCGGCATCCAGCCGGCCGACCGGTTGCACGCCGCGCTCGACGAAGTGGGGCGGCAGCAAGGCGAAAACGGGGGTGTGATGCTGCGGGCTGCGCGAACATTCGACCCCGGCAGGCTTGTGCAGTGCCAGATAGAGTTTTTCGCGCCAGGGCCAGGACTCGCCGTCGACGTCCAGCTGCAGGTCCTGCGGTGAGAAGCTGGCGTTCGGCTGCCGACAGGGCTGGCCGTTGACCAGGACACGGCCGGATTCGATCAGGCTGCGGGCGGCCTTGCGGCTGCCAAAGCCTTGCGATTGCAACAGTCGTTCGAGCGGAAGGGGTTTGGAGTTGATCGCCATGGCGCCTGGGTGGTAACGAAAACAGCCCCACCCTGAGGTGAGGCTGTCTGGCTATTTTACCTTGTCTGCGGCGACCGGACGCGGCGGGTATCAGTCCCAGCGCGAGTGGCGATCCCAGCGATCATGCCGTTCCCAACGATCATGGCGGTCCCAGCGGCTGTCATAGCGGCGATCCCAGCCCCGGTCGTAGTGACCGCGCGGTACGTAGACCACGCGCTCGGGCGGGTAGTAGTAGCGCGGGCGTTCGACGATGACTTCGCGGCGGATGACGCGTGGGCCTTCATAACGGGAGTAGCTGCTGCCGCCACGGTAGTAGCCATCGTTGCGATGGTAGCCATCGTGCCGGCTGCTGGCTGCCACGCCGACCAGGCCACCCAGGGCGGCACCGACCAGGGCACCGTCGCGGCCATTGACGTTGTAACCGATGGCCGCACCAGCTGCGCCACCCAGTGCACCGCCCAGGACTGCGCGGGAAGAATCTGCCATCGCCGCCGTACTGGCGAGTGCGCCGGCCAGCAACAGGATGGAAATCGATTTACGCATGGTCTTGCTCCTTGGACACGGCGGGGTGGCCGTCTATGGTTCGCATAGTGGTGCCGAGGGGCTGAATCCTTGCTGAATCGGGCCGCTACTTTTGACCGTTCGTCGGCTCGCTTTTTGGCTATCGTTTAAATAGAAACAATTAAATTGCATACAATTTGATTGCTGACTATATTTCGTCTCGCCAAGCAGGCAAAACCTGTTACCCACTTATGAGGAATACCGCCATGTCCGTCCAAGTTCTCTACACCGCAGAAGCCACCGCCGTTGGTGGCCGTGAAGGCCAGATCGAATCGTCCGATGGCGTGCTGAAGGCCAAGCTGGCCATCCCCAAGGAAATGGGCGGCCCTGGCGGCGCAGCGACCAACCCGGAACAGCTGTTCGCGGCCGGCTATGCGGCCTGCTTTGAAGGTGCCGTGCGCTTCGTGGCCCGCCAGCGGGGTGTGAAGATCGAATCCGCATCGGTCACGGCCCGTGTGGGCGTCGGCCCGCGTGCTGCCGGGGGCTTCGGCATCACCGCCGACCTCGCCGTCACCCTGACCGGCATGGATCGCGCCGTGGCCCAGCAACTGATCGAGACCGCCCACAGCGATATCTGCCCTTACTCGCACGCTACCCGCGGCAATGTGGACGTCAATGTCCATCTAGTTTGAACACAGTCAACCAGGTGTGGGGGGCCTGGGACAGCACCCCACCTGGCAAAGCCAGGTGCTGGCCAGCATCTGATACTCGTGCGGGCTTTGCTTACCTATCACCCCCCCGCCCTCGCCGCCGCGAGGGAGCCTCGCTAACGCTCGTAGCGGTCGCGTCGTTAGCCAGGCGGATTGTGAACCAGGCCCTTTAGGGGGAGCGACGCACAAGGAAACTTATTCTCTGTGTTCACTCATCCGTAGAATGCACAACGCGGTTCATCAGGGCCGCGTTGTGCTTTTCAGGCGATCACCATCATGAACGATACCGACTGGCTGCGGCTCGATGCCCAGCTTTGCTTCCGACTCTATGCAGCCTCCCGCACGGTGACACGCTGCTACCAGCCTTTGCTGGCGGCGCTGGACCTGACCTATCCGCAGTACCTGGTCATGCTGGTGCTATGGGAGGCGGACGACGTGACCGTGAAGTCCATCGGCGAGCGGCTGATGCTGGACTCGGGTACCTTGACGCCCTTGCTCAAGCGCCTGGAGCAGAGTGGGCTGATACGCCGTGAGCGACGGGCCGAGAATGAGCGTGAAGTGAGGGTGATGCTGACCGATGCCGGCCGCACCTTGCGCAACAAGGCAGAAGCCGTGCCGCCCGCCCTGCTGGACGCCATGGGCCTGACGCACGACGAGATCGCCCAGTTGTGTCCCTTGCTGGATCGCTTGCTGAGCCAAAGCCAGGCGGCCTAGCGCCAGCACGGTCGTCGGCGACCGTACGTAATATATTGTGCAGGGTGCGGCGCGCTCGTCTCGTGGAGCAACTACAGTCGGAAGGTAAGCGGGCCACCTGAACGCTCGATATAAACGGACGCGTCTCATGCACGAAGTCCGGAGGAAGAAAATCCATGCTGATCAGCAGCTATAACCCGCTGCTCGTCCTGTTGTCGCTGCTGGTCGCCATTCTCGCCTCTTATACGGCGCTGGATCTCGCGGGCAGGATTACCACGGCGCAGGGGCGCGCCGCGCACTGGTGGCTGGCCGGTGGCGCTAGCGCCATGGGCGTGGGTATCTGGTCCATGCACTTCATTGGCATGCTGGCGTTCCAGTTGCCGATCGAGCTGGGCTACGACCCCTTCATCACCGGGCTCTCCCTGCTCATCGCCATCGCCTCTTCTGCGCTTGCGCTCTGGCTCGTCAGCCAGCAGACCCTGCCCTGGCCAAGGCTGGCCGGCGGCGCGCTGCTCATGGGGGCTGGCGTCGCCTGCATGCACTACACCGGCATGGCCGCGCTGCGCATGGTCCCCGGCATAGACTACATTCCGTCCACCTTCCTGCTGTCGGTCGTCATCGCCATCGGTGCCTCCGGTGCGGCACTCTGGATCGCCTTCAAGCTGCGCCAGCATGGCGCCAAGGTCCGCCTGTTGCGGGGAGGCGCCGCCGTGATCATGGGTGTTGCGATTGTCGGCATGCACTACACCGGCATGGCCGCGGCCCAGTTTCCGGTCGGCAGCGTTTGCGGCGCCGCCCGTGGTGGCGTCAATACCGGCTGGCTGGCCCTGATCATCATTGTGGTTACCTTCGCCATCCTCGCGATCGCACTCATCGTCTCGGTACTCGACCTGCGCCTGGAAATGCGGACCGCCGTGCTCGCCTCTTCCCTGGATGAAGCCAACCAGGAGCTGCAGCATCTCGCCCTGCATGACAATCTCACCAAGCTGCCCAACCGTGTGCTGCTCGCAGACCGGCTGGCCCAGGCCATTCAGCGTATCCGTCGCGACAATGGCCACTTCGCCCTGATGTTCATGGACCTCGATGGCTTCAAGGGCGTCAACGACGCGTATGGCCACCGTATCGGCGACCTACTGCTGGTCACGGTTGCCGAGCGCATCACCCGCAGCATCCGCGCCCAGGACACCCTGGCCCGGGTCGGCGGTGACGAGATGGTATTGCTGTGCAGCGTCAACGAGCCGGCCGATGCCGCCGCCATGGCCGAAAAGCTCACCGCCCTGATCCGCGCCCCTTACATGATCGACGGTCATGAACTGCGCATCTCGGTCAGCGTGGGCATCGCCATGTACCCTGGCGACGGCGAGCACCAGGATGAGCTGCTCAGCAATGCCGATGCCGCCATGTACCACGCCAAGGCGCAAGGGCGGGACGCTTACCGCTTCTTCGAGGCCTCCATGAATGCCGACATGCACCGCCAACTGCAACTGGTGCAAGACCTGCGGCAGGCGCTGGCCCGCAACGAGCTGGTGCTCCACTACCAACCCAAGTTCCGCGCTCCCGCCGGGCCGGTGATCGGTGTCGAAGCCCTGCTGCGCTGGCAACACCCCAGCCGTGGCCTGGTACCGCCCAACGATTTCATCCCTTTGGCGGAAAAGACCGGTCTGATCCTCTCCATCGGCGCCTGGGTCCTGGATGAAGCCTGTCGCCAGATGCGTGTCTGGCGTGATGCCGGCCGCAGCGACTGGACCATCGCCGTCAATCTCTCCGCCATCCAGTTCTCCCACCCCTCGCTGATCCAGACCGTCAGGGATGCGCTCGACCGGCATGGCCTGGAGCCTGCCGGCCTGACGCTGGAAGTCACCGAGACCACCGCCATGCGCGATGCCGATGCCAGCCTGGGTATCCTGCAGATCCTGCACGATATGGGTGTGCGCATCTCCATCGACGACTTCGGCACGGGCTACTCCAGCTTGCTCTATCTCAAGCGCCTGCCCGCGAGCGAGCTCAAGATCGACCGGGGCTTCGTCCGCGACCTGGCACGGGACACGGAAGATGCGGCCATTGTCGCGGCCATCGTTGCCCTCGGTCACACCCTGGACCTCAAGATCGTCGCGGAAGGCGTCGAGACCGCCGACCAGCAAGCCTTCCTCACCCGCCTGGGTTGCAATGCCCTGCAGGGCTTTCTGCTCGGCAAACCCATGCCGGCGGATAGACTGGACGAGGCGCTCCAAGCCGGCACCATGCCCAGCGAGATCGGTTAGGCGCAGCCGGTTCGAGCGCCTGGCGGTTCCGGGCAGGCTGCGGCACACTCTGCGCCTTGTTTCTCACCCCCTGCGGTCACGCATGCTGCTGCCCTACGGTTACCAGGAATTCCCCGCCCACTGGCCGCCCGGTCATCCGATCGAAGCCGACTGGTCCTACCTGGCAGAATCGGATGGTCTGCACCGGGTGCTGCCAGACGGGCGCATCGACCTCATCGCCCACTTCCAGCTCAACCCGCAAGGTGGCGTCGGCCAGCTGGAGTTCATCATCGCCGGTCCTTCCCGCCGCTATTTCATGGTGCCGGTCACCCGGCATAGCGCCTTTCTGGGCGTACGCTTTCGGGCCGGCTGGGGCGGCGCCTGCCTGCGACTCCACCCCGCCGACCTGTGCGATGCCACCCTGGATGACGCCGAGGTAACAGACCTGCTGGGAGATCACTTGCGCGCCGTCCGGCAATCTCGCGAGCTGAGCAGCCTGCACACAGCGCTGCGCGCACTGGCCTCCGGGCTTGCCGCCCAGGCACAGCCGACCGCCAGCCCCGCGACGCAGGAAGCCATCGACCTGTTGCATGTGTCTGGTGGTCGCCTGTCTGTGGTGACCCTCGCCGAACAGGTTGGTAGCAGCGAACGTACCCTGCGCCGTGCCATGCAGCAGGCTGTCGGCCTGCCGGTCAAGACCCTGGCCTCCATCCTGCGCTTCCAGCGCACTGCCCGCCTCTTGCGCGCCGAGCCCACGCTCAGTTTGAGCGCTGCCGCGAGCGAAGGTGGTTATAGCGATCACGCCCATATGGCACGGGAATTCCGTCGCCTCGGCGGCTTCGCACCATCCGACCGACAGCAGGTGACCCACGGCGACCTGCCGCTGTAAGCCTGGCCGATTTATTCAAGACACGCCGCCCGGGCCGCCCTACATTGGCGTTACCTATCCAACGTTCAAGGACCACCATGCGTTTCGGCTACACCATCCTCTACGTGCCCGATGTCACTGCCACCGTTGCTTTCTATGAGCAGGCCTTTTCATTGACACGCCGCTTTGTGCATGAGAGCGGGATGTATGCGGAGATGGAGACCGGTGCCACGGCGCTGGCCTTTGCCGACGAAAAGATGGCGGACATGCACGGCATCGCCATCCGCCCCCAGCGCCCCGGCGAAACCCCGGCGGGCACCGAGATCTGCCTGGTGACGGACGCGCCGGAAGCCGCCTACGCGCATGCGGTCGCGAACGGCGCCGTTGCGCTCAAGATGCCGGAGCACAAGCCCTGGGGACAGGTGGTGAGCTATGTGCGGGATTTGAACGGCTATCTGGTGGAGATTTGTTCGCCGGTCACTGGGTAGCGTGATCGCCAGGCGGGTTGAAATCCGCCAAGCGTGTTGGAAAACCAGCCTTGATTAGCTGCCCGTTGAACCGGATATGCCAGTCGGGATCAAACACTTTGTGCGGGAATACATGCCAGCCATCGGCAACAGGCGCAATTGTTATTGGCTGTAAATCCGTCGATAGCATCGCGAACAGTTCTACGTGATGCCCCGGGGATAGAATCACTTCTTCACAGCTCATCTCAAGAAAAAGCCGCATATCGGTTTGGCTGTCGTTCCGGAACTCGCCCACCATCAAATATTCAGAAAGATTCATAGGTCGACAATTCATTCAAAAAACGCGAAAGTTCGTTGCGAATTGAAAGGGCAATCAAGCATGCCGAGCGCCATCGTTCAGCGTGTCAGAGTCGCCGCTGTGGCTCACTTCTGCTTGCTTAGATCCCGCGCCAACTCGCTACAGGCCTGCAGCCATTCGGTCTCGGTCGAGAGATCCCACTTGAGCTGCGCGGCAGCGATCCCCTCCCGCGCCTCCCGACCGGACAGCTCCGCCTTCACCGCGGCGGGTGGAAGCCCGAACACCTTGCCGAAGGCATTGCGAAAGAGCTCGGCCTGCATGGGCAGGACCTGCGGGCAGGCTCGCTCCATCACCACCACGATGTAGGGCGTACCTATCCTTGGTCCGGCGGCGGCCGAGGTAGCGGTGACAGCGAGTGCGATGGCCAACAAGGCGCGCATGGGGTTGCTCTTCTGAATGACGGGTGTGGTGCCACATCCTAACGGCAAATGACCGCCACAGGCGGCCTGCGCTCAGGCATGGAGCGCCTGTCGGCGCAAAGTAGCCTCAGCATCGGCTCGGTTGATAGGACGGGATGGATACAAGGTCCTGGTGGAAGGCGCTACGCTTTTCCACCCTACGGCACTGTTGCTACAGCAGCTCATCGAAGCCATGAACGAGCGTCAGCCAGGCTCCCCTGCGGCGGCAGGGGTGAGGGGATGGAGTCGATAAAGCGAGGGCGCGTCTGAACATCAAGTGCCGGTTAGCGCCCGGCTGAGCGAAGTCGTTGCCACCTTCAGGTGGCTTACTACTTCGGCCTCCCCCTTGCGGGGATAAGCCGGGCGGTGAGTTGAACTCAGCCGCACCCTGCTGGCCGAGCCTCGCCTAAAAGAAGTCAGCGTAGCGCTTGCGCTCCCAGTCGGAGACGTGGCGGGAATATTCGACCCATTCCATACGCTTGAGGCGGACGAATTCGGTGACGAAATCCTGGCCCAGCGCCTGGGCGAGGACCGGGTTGGCTTCCAGTGCGTCGACGGCCTCACCCAGGTGTTGCGGGACGTAGGCGATGCCGGCTTCCTTGAGTTGACGGGCGTCGTATTCGTACAGGTCGTCATCCACCTTCTTGCCGGGTTGCAGCTGGCGCTCGATGCCGTCGAGGCCGGCGGCGATCAGGGCGGCGGTGACGAGGTAGGGATTGGCGCCAGCATCGGCCAGGCGCCATTCGATGCGGCCGCCGGGGCAGCGGGCCAGCACGGTGCGGTTGTCGCCGTAGGCGATATAGGCGGGAGCCCAGGTCGCACCCGATAGCGAGTTGCCGACCACCAGGCGCTTGTAGCTGTTGACCGTGGGCGCGCAGATCGCCGTCAGTGCCCGGGCGTGATGCAGGATGCCGGCCAGGAAGTGGTAGCCGAGCGCGCTGAGTTCGTAGCCATTCGGGTCGGCTTTGTCCTCGAACAGGTTGCGGCCAGTCTGATCGGCGATCGACAAGTGGAAATGCAGGCCGGAGCCGGCGCGATCGGCGAAGGGCTTGGGCATGAAGCTGCAGAGCATGCCCAGTTGTTCGGCCGCGTGGCTGGCCGCCATCTTGAAGTAGGTGTAGCGGTCGGCGCTGGTGAGGGCGTCGCTGTAGACGTAGTTGATCTCGTACTGGCCGGGAGCGTCTTCATGGTCGATCTGGTAGACGTCGGCGCCGACGGCCGCCATGGCCTCGGTCACCTGTTCCAGGAACTGGCGGTTGGGGCCGCGCGAAAGGCCCTTGTAGTCGTAGCTGGCCTTGTCGAGCACATCGAGTTCGTCGGCCGGGCGGTAGTCGCCGCTGCCATCGCGCTTGAGCAGGATGAATTCCGGTTCGACGCCGGTGTTGAGCGTCCAGCCGCGATCGGCAAGACGGGCAAGCTGCGTCTTGAGCAAAACGCGGGAGCACAGCGGATGGGGCCGGCCGTGGACATGGCCATCGCCCACGACACGGGCGTAGCCGGGCAGCCAGGGGACGGGCGCCAGCGTGGCCAGGTCAGCGCGGGCGTAGTAGTCGCCGCCGTTGCGGGCGATGCCGGTGCCCCAGATGGCGTAGCCGGAGAAGCCTGCGCCGGTGTGGGTGATCAGGTCCAGGTGGCGGGCCGGCACGATCTTGGTCTTGGCGGCACCGTGGATGTCCACGAACTGCGCGAGCAGGTACTCGATCTGGTGGTCGTTCAGCCACTGCTGGGCGTTCGCCAGCGCTGCCTGCTTGTCCTCTTGCGTTGCCATGCTGCACTCGTCGTTTCGTTAGCGGTGCCGCATCCTAACCGGCGGACGGGGGCTTGAGAACGGGGGGAGAGGCAAAGCCAGCCATCGGGAAAGGCGATATTAGGCCGTGGCGGTCAGGGCCTCGGCCACGCCCATGGGGGCATCGAGTACGGTGAAGCGAGGCGTGCCGTGCCAATCGGCACAGCGCTGGATGGCGGTGCGGATATCGGCCAGCAGGCGCTGGCTGACGCGCACGCCGGGTTCCAGGAACAGGGCCTTGACCTCGAACAGGCCTTCCTTGCGATGGGCTTTGGCATCAAGCCGGCCGACCAGCTTGCCGCGACTGAGGATGGGGAGCACGAAGTAGCCGTATTTGCGCCTCTCGGCCGGGGTATAGCATTCGATGCGATAGTCGAAGTCGAACAGTTCGGACGCACGCTTGCGATCCCAGACCACCGGGTCGAAGGGACTGAGCAGCGTGGTGACGGTGGATTGCAGCTTGCCGGCTTCGGCATCGACCAGCAGCGGGGCCAGGTCGCGGTGGACGTAGGCGTCGTGCTTCCAGTCTTCGATCCGGACCGGGATCAGTTCGCCAGAGTCGGCCAGGGCGTGCAAGGCGGCGTCGTACTTGCCGCGCTTGAGGCGGTAATAGTCCGCGACCCAGCCGGCCTTGACGATGCCCAGGGCCTGACAGGACCGGCGGACCATCCCAGCTTGGGCGTGCTCCGGCGTGGGCAGGTCGCGGGCGTCGTTCCAGTGCGGGATTACCCGTTCGGCCAGATCGTAGACGCGCTGGAAGTTGCGGCGTTCCGCCACCATGAGCTTGCCGGCGGTGAACAGGACCTCGAGGTGGCGTTTCTCGGGCTTCCAGTCCCACCAGCCAGTGCCTTTGCCCTCCCCCTTGCGCTCGAAGTCGGCGGAGCGAACCGGGCCTTGCCGCTCGATACGGGCCAACAGGTCGGCGATTTCCGCCTGATGGGTTTCCATCCAGCGGACCGAGAACTTCCAGCCCATGGCGGCAGGATCAAGCATGCGATGGCGCAGGAGGCCATAGTCGCGCGTAGGCACGAAGCAGGCTTCGTGCGCCCAGTATTCATAGAGGCCGCCCTCGGCCAGGGTCTGCTCCAGCCATGAGGGATCGTAGTGACCGAGGCGGCTGAACAGCACCAGGTAGGGGCTGCGGGCGACAACGTGGATGGTATCGATCTGCAGCAGGGCCATGCGCTCGATGGCGCTCAGGACATCGGCCTTGACGGCTTTCTTGCGTGGCGGGCTGAGGAGGCCTTGGGCGGCGAGGTGCAGGGCGCGGGCGCTGGCGAGGGAGAGGTGCTGGGACATGCTGCTAGCTTACCGTTCCGCCGGCGAGATGGTAAACGGGCCGGTTACCGACCAAGGTAACTGGCCCGTCTGTGCGAGCGTCAGCAGGGTGGTGATGATCAGCCAGCCAGGCACTCACCATCGCGATTGCAGGTAGCGACGAACTTGGCGCCACCGTCGCACACGACGACATAACGTTCGCTCAGTTCCTCCTTTGCCAGCAGCCAGGCACCCGAACCTACGCAGCCTTCGCGCTTTGCCAGTTGCTCGACCTCATACGACCAGGCCCCCTGCTTGGCCTTGGAAAGATCCAGGTTGATGGTTGGCGCAACGGGAGCGACAGGGGCAGCGTAGGCGACGGGGGCCACGGTCGGCGCCGCTACGAGCTTGGCCGGCGCAATGGCAACTTGGGGTGCGACAGGGACGGGAACAGCCATAGCGGGAGCCTCGGCCACCGTGGGTACGATCGGCACCGATACCGTATCGCGGCTGAGCGCCACGGTACGCACGTCGGCCTGTGGGCTTGCGCCCTCGAACTGTGCCGATGCCTGGGTCAGGCTATCGCGAAATTGCTTGATCGCGGCTTCTGTTGCTCGACGTGCCGCCAGCGGGTAATCCTTCACAAATTCCGAGAACTCGGCGTGGCCCTTACCGCTCACCGAGCCCTCCCAGCGCTTGGTGCCCTGGCGATCCGTAACCTGGGAGGCGATGGTCAATTGAAAATCGGTCGGCGGCCAGGTCATGAAGCCGGTCGATGACGATGTGGTCGATAACGTCGGCGTGAGCACGTAGTCCACATCAGCCTCCTTCAGCGCCTCGGCCGTCGAACCAACCACCTTTACTTTACGGAACACCTCGGACAAGGACTGGTAGAAAGCCAGCTCCAGATCCCGATAAGGGTAGTAGCTGATCTTGTCTCCACCACCGCCTGGCGATTCCACCTGCTTGTTGCGGTTTTCCGGCGAGATGACATACGCCACCTGCTTGTCGATCTTGCTTGCGGCAGCCGGATTGCGGATGGCCTCTGGCGCCGGACTGATCACGATCGGATGGGCGCAGGCACCGAGCAGCAGCGCCAGGCCCGCCAACGACAGCGTTTTCAGATTCGAAATAGCGAACATGTCTTGCTCCTTAGCGCGTTGCGGCGACGAAATCCTGGTCGTCATACAGTGACGCCAGCAAACGTTGTATCAGCAGGGGGTAGTTGTTCATCGCGGTGGGCAACGCAACCGGGCCGGCGAAGGAGGACTCCCACTGGCTTTCGGCCGACTTTTGCTTGTTGTAGGTTTCCTTATCCTGCTTCTTCACCACGAAACGGGCGCTGACCTTGCCGTAGCCTTTGGAGAAACCGCTGGCGTCGATCTCGTTTTCCAGCAATTCGCCACTGATCACGATCGAGGCATCGGCATTGAGCTTGTTGGCCATCTTCAGCTCCTGGGCCAGCGCCTCCTTGAGATAGTCACCGTAGCCTGCCCCCACTGGTGAGGTCATGCTCGAGCCACGCAGGCCGATGCTGTTGAGCTTCTCCTGGGCGACCTTGATCTGGCCGACCTTGGCCGGCTGCAGGGTTTCCAATTTGGACAGGTTGGCAACCGAAGGGATGTAGGGGGGTGCCTTGGTGGCACAAGCGGACAGCGCCAGAGCAGCCAGCACAGCAAAAAGCCGTTGCATATTATTCTCCCGGATATGGTTATTGATCTCCCGCACAGGCTTCAATATCGGGCCTGGCAGCGCGGCAGGATCATAGCCGGGAAGTATTCGTCGGGCTATCCACGCAATGACTGATTAGCCTTGCAGCAACACCTTTACGGATTCGGGTGGGCGGCCGATGACGGCCCGTCCCTCCTTCACGACAATGGGGCGCTCAATCAGGTGCGGGTGCAATTGCATCGCGGCCAGCAGCTCGCTGCGCGTGCGGGCGGGGTTCGCCAGATCCAGTTCGGCGTATTCGGCCTCTTTCTGGCGCATGAGCTGGCGTGGATCGTCGAAGCCCAGCATGGCCAGCAGCTTTTCCAGCGTGGCGGTATCGGGCGGGGTGTCGAGGTAGAGGACGACGTTGGCTGCGACACCTTGCTGCTCGAGCAGGGCCAGGGTCTCGCGAGACTTGGAGCAGCGGGGGTTGTGATAGATGGTGGTGGACATGGGTGGCGGACGATAGGTGGGCGAGTGAGTGTAACGCGGCAGGTCCCGGTTTGAGCGCCGACGGACGGCGAAAAGTGGCTCCGACGCGGAGTGCCCTTGCATCGTCACCTGACGATCCGGCATGGAGATCGTTATCCCAATGAAATCAAAGCGGTTTTTTGCAGACTTGGCGGGGTATTTCTGAGAAAATCGCCGATTGCTCCACGCTTTTGAACTGACTATGTCCGACAGCCCCAAGCCTATCTCCGAATTGCCCGCCGGTACCGTGACGCGTCCGCCCGCGCCCATGCTGCCCATGAGCCGCGAGGAGATGAATGCGCTGGGTTGGGACGAGTGCGATGTGATCCTGATCTCCGGCGACTGCTATATCGACCATCCGAGCTTTGGCATGGCGCTGATTGGCCGCTTGCTGGAAGCACAGGGATTGCGCGTGGGCATCATTGCCCAGCCGCGCTGGGATACGGCCGACGAGTTCCGGGCGCTGGGCCGGCCACGGCTGTTCTTTGGCGTGACCGCGGGCAATATGGATTCGATGATCAACCGCTACACGGCGGACAAGAAGCCACGCTCGGACGATGCCTACACGCCGCACGGTGCGCCGGACAAGCGGCCGGACCGCGCGGTGACGATTTATTCGCAGCGCTGTCGGGAGGCCTTCCCGGGGGTGCAGATCATGATCGGCGGCATCGAGGCCAGCCTGCGGCGGATTGCGCAGTACGACTACTGGAGCGACAAGGTCCGGCAGTCGGCCCTGGTCTACGCCAAGGCGGACATCTTACTGTTTGGCAATGCAGAGCGGGCGCTGGTGGAGGTTGCCCAGCGGGCGGCCGCCGGCGAGAAGCTGCGCGATATGCGCGATATCCGTGGCACGGCCTTCATGGCGCCCTTGGGCTGGAAGCCCGATAGCGAGTGGATGGAAGAGGATTCCAGTACGGTGGATACCCCGGGGCGGGTCGATGCGCATCCGGACCCGTATGCGATGGAACCGGAGCAGCCCAAGCAGATCGCCGGTGAGGTGTTGCCGGAGGGCGTGCAGCCGATTCGTATCGTCAGCAAGGCGGAACGGGTGAAGGCCAAGCTGGCGGCGCGGCTGAAGACCGTGGTGCGGATTCCGTCCTACGAGATGGTCGCCAACGATCCGGTACTGTATGCGCATGCGAGCCGGGTACTGCATCTGGAGAGCAACCCGGGTAACGCCCGGGCGCTGGTGCAGCAGCACGGTGAACGTGAGGTATGGATCAACCCGCCGCCGATCCCACTGACCACGCCGGAGATGGATTTTGTCTACGGCATGCACTATGCCCGCAACCCGCACCCGAGCTACGGCAAGGCGCATATCCCGGCCTGGGAGATGATCCGGTTCTCGATCAACATCATGCGCGGCTGCTTTGGTGGCTGTACCTTCTGCTCGATCACCGAGCATGAGGGCCGCATCATCCAGAGCCGGTCGGAAGAGTCGATCCTGACCGAGATCGAGGAGATCCGCGACAAGACGCAGGGCTTCAAGGGCCATATCACCGATATGGGCGGGCCGACCGCCAATATGTACCGGCTGGCGTGCAAGGACCCAAAGATCGAGTCGGCCTGCCGTCGCCTGAGCTGCGTGTACCCCGGCATCTGCGAGAACCTGAACACCGACCATGCGCCGCTGATCCAGTTGTACCGCAAGGCGCGGGCGATACCGGGGGTGAAGAAGATCACCATCGGCTCCGGCCTGCGCTACGACATTGCGGTGCGTTCGCCCGAGTACATCAAGGAGCTGGTCACCCACCATGTGAGCGGCTACCTGAAGATCGCGCCGGAGCACACCGAAGAGGGCACGCTCAGCAAGATGATGAAGCCGGGGGTGGAGGCGTTCGAGCGTTTCCGCGAGCTGTTCGACCGGTTCAGCAAGCAGGCTGGCAAGCAGCAGTACCTGATCCCCTACTTCATCGCCGCCCATCCGGGCTCCAGCGACGAAGACATGCTGAACCTGGCGATCTGGCTGAAGAAGAACAACTTCCGCCCGGACCAGGTGCAGGCCTTCACCCCGACGCCGATGGCGATGGCCACGACGATGTGGCATACCCGTCGCAACCCCTTGAAGAAGGTCAGCCGCAGCTCGGAGATTGTCGACAATGTGCGCGATGCGTACCGTCGCAAGCTGCACAAGGCCTTCCTCCGCTATCACGATCCCAAGCACTGGCCGATCCTGCGCGAGGCGCTGGTGGAGATGGGCCGCCCCGACCTGATCGGCGGTGCGGCGCACTGCCTGGTGCCGCACCCGACGGCCGAGGAGCGCAAGCAGCAGGCGCTCAAGGGCAATGCCCGCGGCGGTGGTGGCCCCGGCACGGTGGGTCGCATCCCGGCCCAGCGCAAACCCAACCTGCCAGGCGGCCGGGGCAAGCCGGCCGGCAAACCCGCCGGCAAGCCGCGTGGACGCTGATCCAGCGCGCGGCTAGATCCAGCAAAGCAAAAGGCCGTACATGCAGTACGGCCTTTTGCTTTGTGGGGCCAGGGTTCAACCCTGCGCCAGATCAAGCGTGGCTTGGAAAATGGCTTGCTCAAGCACGGCTTGGAAAGCCCAGCGCAGCGGTTCTGGCTAGGCGCACAAGCGCAGACAGTACGTTAGTACGGCAAGCGCGTGCAACAACGCCAGAAGGGCTTTCCAAGCCGTGCTTTAGTCTTCGAGGCATTGGCCGTTCGTATTACAGGTCGCGGCATAGACGGCGCCCGAGGCGCATTGCATGCGGTAGTGCTGCGAGCCCTCAGCATCCTTGACCAGCCAGGCACCGCTGCCCTGGCAGCCGTTGGCCTTGGCCATCTGTTCGACTTCGTAGGACCAGGTGCCCAGACGCAGCTTGTTGCTGCTACGGACTGCCGTGGTTGAGGCTTCCGTCGAGGCCGCGGCCAGTTGCAACCTGGCCTCGGCCGGGCGCTGGGGCGTCTCGGCCTTGGCATCCACATTTTCCAGCATGGGCTTGATCTCGACGTCAGCGTCCGCCTGGGCAGCACCACACTGTCCCACGGCAATTGCCATCAAACACACAACCCAGCCATAACGGCGCATCGCAGCCAACATGTCCATCTTGAATTCCTTGTCCTGATCAATCACAGCCCATGCCATGAGCATGGATGTGCATGATGCCAATGACAAAGACATATAGCAATGCCAATGGCATTTAGTCGATCAGCGGTAGGGCGAGAAATAGCGGGCGGGCGTGGTGCCGAACTGCTGGCGGAACACGGCGATAAAGGCGCTGACGGTCTCGTAGCCCAGCTCGGGTGCGATATGTCCGACTTGCCGACCTTGCGCCAGCCAGCGCAAGGCCTGCTGCAGGCGGGCTTGTTGCCGCCATAGCGAAAAATGCTGACCCGTCTCGGCCAGGAAGCGGCGACTGAGCGTGCGGTCGCTAAGCCCGCCCCAGGCGGCCCACTGGGTCAGCGTCCGGCTGCTGGCCAGGTCTAGCAGCAAGGCGGTGCAGATGGCGCGAAGCCGCCGGTCCTTCGGCATGGGTAGTGACAGTGGCTGGGGCGTGGCGCCCATCAGTTCATCACGCAGGACAGCGATCAGCCGGTGCTGGCGATCAGGATCGGCCGGTTCGATGGGCCATTGCACGGCGCGCTCGACGATGGCGCTGATCAGCGCAGACGGGGCCAATACACAAGGCTGGGCGGGAAGATCACGACACAGGGCTTCCTCCAGGTAGGCGCTCCAGCCCGATAGCGCGCCGTGACCTTCTGCCGAGTGCTCGCTGCGCGGTGGCAGCCAGCCGATATGGCCGGGTGGCATGACCCAACGGCCCCCGGTGGTCTGGATGACGAGCATGCCGTCGGTCAAGGCATAGAGCTGACCTTGTGCATGGGCATGGCTCGCGGTCTGGCGGTCCGCCGTGTGTGGCAGGCGGTAGGCCTGCAGGCTTGGGGATGATGAGGACATTGGCAGAGAATACGTATTTATTGTCATTTTAACGATAACTTGCCAATACTGCCCGCCGATACGATGAGGGCTCTTCAACTCACAGGCGTACATCGCAATGAAAGCCGAACAACTGCTACCGGATACCGTCAATGAAGTGCAGATGGCGGGCATGACCGTGCGCAAGGGCAGCGTAGGTGCCTTTCTGGCCAATACCCGCATCCTGGCCGAGCCCGGCGCGACGCCCCGGCAGCGCGAGGAAGCGGCGGCGGATATGGACGCCCTGGTGCCGGCATTGGCGGCGCTGGGTCTGTTCGAGGTGTTTGCCGTGCGCGACCCGGAGTTGGCCCGACGGGTCGATGCCGTGCTGGCCCGTGGCGCCGGAGACAGCCCAAGCGCCTGATCCCGCACGGGAAGTTGGATGAGCGGCAGGACGGGCGGCGGTGATTTGGCTACACTGCCGCCCTTCTCTCGAGGGGTTAGACGCAATGGCATTGAAAGCCACCATACACAAGGCCGACGTATCGATCAGCGATATGGATCGCGGTTACTACGCCAATCACAGTCTGACGCTGGCACAGCATCCGTCCGAAACCATAGAGCGGCTGATGCTGCGTCTCGCCGTGTTCATCCTGCATGCCGACGAGCGCCTGAGCTTTACCCGCGATATCGCCGGTGAGGACGAGCCTGCCTTGTGGCAGAAGAATTATTCGGACGAGATCGAGCTGTGGGTCGACCTGGGTGAGCCGGACGAGCGGCGGATGCGGCAGGCTTGCGGCCGTGCCGACCAGGTCTGGGTCTACAGCTATGGCGGGCGCTCTGCCGAGGTGTGGTGGAAGGGCATCGAGAACAAGCTCGGGCGCCTGGAGAACCTGCATGTGATCGGCATCAGCACCGAGACCCTGGCGCAGCTCGCGGCCATGAACCAGCGTGGCATGCAGTTGCAGGCCACGATACAGGACGGGCAGCTGTGGCTGTCGGACGGGACCAATACGGTGCTGGTGCAGGGTGAGAAGTTGAAGGTTGCGGGGGAGTAAGGATACGGCAATACGGCGCGATGCCAATGCAGGAGGCCGTGCGTATCGGGCCGGGATGCGTTCCACCATCCCGTCAGTGCCTGGTGGAAGGCGCTGCGCTTTTCCACCCTACGTTTGTGGGGGGATTGGCGCCTCAGCGTTCCGGCCACGCCTTGCAGGTGCGCCCAAGCTACGCGACCGCGTTACGACCAGAAAGTGAGTGCTTCCGTGATCGTGATTGAAACTGACCGCCTGATCCTTCGCCATATCTGCACTGACGATGCGGCGTTCATGCTGAAGTTGGTGAATGAGCCTTCCTGGCTGCGTTTTATCGGGGACAGGGGTGTCGGTACGCTGGAGGATGCGCGCCGGTACATACTCGATGGCCCGGTCGAGTCCTATGCCCGGCTGGGGTTCGGGTTCTATCTCGTTGAACTGAAGGAAACCGGTACGGTTCTGGGGATGTGTGGCCTGGCCAAGCGGGACTATCTGGACGATGTGGATATCGGCTATGCGTTGCTGCCGCTGTATTGGGGCCATGGCTATGTGCACGAAGCGGCCGCGGCGGTACTCCGGTACGCCAGCCTTGAGTTGGGGCTGAAACGCGTCGTGGCGACGACCCGGCCTGACAACCAGGCTTCAGTGAAGGTGCTGGAGAAACTGGGGCTGCGCCTGGTTCGGCAATTCCGGCGGCCCGACGATGACCGCGAACTCCTGTTGTTCGCCATTGACCTGGCACCCACCTCCTAGGTACAAACCCGGCCGGGCATTGCATCGCACGCGCCGCTTACCCTGTCAGCCTCTCGCCATCAGCGAGGCCACCGTGCTGCTCTGCGCGGGGTTCAGCTTCTGAGCCTTCACGGCTTTGGCCAGGGCATCGTTCAGGGTGGTCAGGCTTGCGGTCGTGGACTTGATCTGTGACTGCAGCTGCTCGGTCTGGACCTTTTTCTCTTCGGCGCTCAACTGGGTATTCGCCTGGACCTGGGCCAGTTTGTCTTCCAGCTCGCGCAGTTCCTTCTTCACCTGGCGAATGCGCTTGAGAATGTCCTTGATCTGCTGGGGCAGATCGCTCTTGTCGATATCATCGTTCGCGCCGGCACCGGCGATGCCGCCTTTGCCGGAAAGCGAGCGTGCCAGCGGACTCAGGTCCACATGGATGCTTTTGCTGCCGCTGGTGGTTACTGGTTTCAGGTCCTGCAGTGCGGTGGCGTCCTGCTTGTTGGCGACTTGCGGCGCCAGGGAAAACGCGGTGTAGCCGGCCCCGATTCGGGAAATGGATGCCATAGGGCGATGCCTCGGGGTATTTGCCGCAAAATATGGAAAGGTTTGCATTCAATGGCGGCGCCAGCCGCTATGGATTGCGGACCTGCGCTCGCAAGGGATCATAGGTAGGCGCAGCCACAGAAACAAGTCAGGCCAGGACTTGTTGCGGCAGGTGGGACCATCCGTCGATCAGGGCATCGTGCCAAACGGCTTGCAGCGCCCCATGGGGTCGGCACCTTCAGCGCATGAACCAGACCCGCTCTATGCCGGCGTCGCCTACTTCGTAGATCACCGCGAGGCTGGCTTCCCCGCTGATGGGGTGCCCGCTGACCTGCTCATGATCGATCACCCGGTTACCGGTCACGATGCGCTGGCTGACCACCGCTTGAACGGTAGCACCGGGATAGAGGACCTGGGCATAGCGCTCGCGCATGGCGGTGCGGCCTTGCAGACGCAGCGTGTGGGGGAAGTCGTAGATCTCGACATCCTCGGCGTACAGGGCCAGGAAGCCTTCCAGATCGTGGGCGTTGTAGCGTTCCAGTTGGGCTTGGGCGTAGTCGACAGGGGTCATGGGGCACGTGTCTCCAGAGAGGGTGGGCGAACATAGGCAGTGAAAAGCCCCGCCAGGGCGGGGCTTTCGGGGTGCATCAGCTCAGATCAGGCCTCGCTTGCGCAACATGGGTTCAACCTTGGGGTCCCGGCCTCGGAAGGCGCGATAGGCTTCGGCCGGTTCGCGGGTGTCACCCGAGCTGTAGATATGGCGGTACAGGCGGGCGGCGGTCTCGGCGTCGAAAGGGTTGCCGGCCTCGAGGAAGGCATCGTAGCCGTCCGCATCCAGCACCTCCGCCCACATATAGACGTAGTAACCCGCCGCGTACCAGGGGCCGGAGAACAGGTGCTGGAAGTGAGCCAGGTAGTGGCGCTGGCCGATGTCATCCGGCACGCCCAGTTGTCGGCATTGCTCGGCTTCGAAGGCGGCGATGTCGACTTCAGTGCCGTTCGGCAGCGAGTGCAGGGCCATGTCGATCAGGGCCGGGCCGGTGTACTGGATGGTGGCCCAGGCCTGGTTGAACTGGCGGGCGGCCTTGAGCTTGGCCAGCAGGCTGGCGGGGATGGGCTCGCCGCTCTGGTAGTGGCGTGCGTGTTGCTGCAGGACCTGTTCTTCCTCAGCCCAGTTCTCGAAGATCTGCGACGGTAGTTCGACGAAGTCCCGCAGGACCTGGGTGCCGGCGAGCCGCTCGTAGCGGACGTTGGAGAGCAGGCCGTGGAGACCGTGGCCGAACTCATGGAACAGGGTGCGGACGTCGTCGAAGCTCAGCAGGGTGGTGTCTGCCTTGGCGAAGTTGTTGTTGTTGATGACGATGGGCAGGGTGCCGCCAGCGATGCCGGATTGGC
Source organism: Chitinimonas naiadis (assembly GCF_054780835.1). Lineage (NCBI taxonomy): Bacteria > Pseudomonadati > Pseudomonadota > Betaproteobacteria > Neisseriales > Chitinibacteraceae > Chitinimonas > Chitinimonas naiadis. Next base: position 196,583 of record NZ_BAAGVO010000005.1, read on the forward strand.
TGCGGAAGATACTCATCCAGGCGCCGCTGCGCTTGCTTGGGCGGGCGTAGTTGTCGCCGATGAACAGGCCGATCAGGACGTCGTCGCGGCTGCGGACCTCCCATAGGCGGGCGTCCGGGTGGTAGAGCGGGATGCCTTGCTGTTCGACGAAGCGGATGCCGAACAGCTTGCCGGCGCAATCGAACATCGCGGCGATCATGTTGTCGAGCGAGAAGTAGGGCTTCAGTTCGGCGTCGTCGAGGTCGTAGCGTTGCTGGCGGACCTTTTCTGCCAGGTAGCGCCAGTCCCAGGCGGCTATCGGGGTGGGTTCGCCCATTTGCGCAGCCATGTCGGTCAGGACCTGACGGTCCTCGGCGGCTTTTTGCTTGGCGGGCTCCCAGGCCTTGGCGAGCAGTGCATGCACGGCGGCAGGTTTGCCGGCCATGCGATTCACCAGTTCATAGTCGGCATAGGTGGCGTAGCCGTGCAGGCGCGCCTGTTCCTGGCGCAGCGCCATGATCTGGGCGGCGACAGGGCGATTGTCGTGTTCGCCGGCTTGGGCGCCACGGGCCATGCGCGCTTGCCAGATGATCTCGCGCAGGTCGCGCCGGGCGGAGAAGGTCAGGAAGGGTTCGGCCAGCGAGGGCGACAGGGTGATGACGTGGCTGCCTTCGGGCAGGCCGCGCTGGGTGGCGGCGCCGCGGGCGGAGGCCAGCAGGAAGCCCGGCAGGCCGGCGAGATCGGACTCGGTCTTGAGTTCCAGGGCGAAGCCGGCTTCATCGGCCAGGACATTCTGGGTAAAGCGGGTGCTGAGGCCGGCCAGGGCTTCCATGACCTCACCGTAGCGGGCACGATCGGCTTGCGGCAGCCGGGCGCCGGCACGGACGAAGTCGAGATGGACCTGTTCCAGCAGGCGCAGTTGCTCCGCATCCAGACCCAGCGTGCTGCGTGCCTGGTAGAGCGTGTCGATACGCTGGAACAGGCCGGCGTGCAGGTAGATGGCGCTCTCATGGGCGGCCTGGCGCGGGGCCATTTCGACTTCCACCGCTTGCAGGGCGGGCGAGGTCTCGCTGGCGGTCAGGTTGCTGAACAGCAGGTCGATGCGCTTGAGCAGGCGGCCCGAGGCATCGAAAGCCTGCAGGGTGTTGGTGAAATCCGGGGCGGCGGCCTGGTTGGCGATGGCATCGATCTCGGCCAGGTGCTGGGCGAGGGCGACATCGAAGGCGGCGACGAAGTGGCCGGCCTCGACCTGGTCGAATGGGGGCAGGCCGTAGGGGGTGTTCCAGTCTTGCAGCAGTGGGTTGCTGGCGAGCGTATCGCGCATCGTTCGGGGTTCCGACAGATCAGAAAACGACAATTCTAATGCGCCGATGCGTCAGTCGCTCGATTGTGCGACGGACCGTCGATCCGCTGGCGCAACCGAATAAGGGCTTGCTGTTAAACTGCGCGGCTTTTTCAAAAAATAATGTTATCCAGGGAGAAAAATATGAAAAGACTGCTTCTGTCCTTGCTGGCTGTGACCAGCGTTTTCATGGCGGGCTGTGCGTCCATCATGAATGGTTCCACGCACGAACTGACCGTCATTTCGGAACCTCCGGGCGCGAGCGTGCTGATCAAGTCCCGCAATGGCAGCTTCAAGCAGACAGTGACCACGCCGACTACGCTGGCCTTGCCGCGTGGCGCGGGCTATATGCAGCGCAATGACTATGTGCTCGAATTCAACAAGGAAGGCTACGAGACCCAAAAGGAAGAGCTGGATGCACATGGCAGCCGCTGGTACGGCGTTGGTAACGTCTTTTCCTTTGGCCCCCTGGGTTGGTTCTGGCTGGATGCCAAGACCGGCAGCATGTTCGTCTATGACAAGAAGGTAGTTGACGCCAAGTTGGTGCCCTTGCCCGGCACAAGCGCGCCGACGGTCAGCTACGTACCAACGCTGCCTGTAGCCACCGCAAAGCCGACACCCGTGGCCGTGGAACCGACAGCTCCCGCCGCCAAGCCTCGGGCACCGATTCCCGCCGCCACGCCCGTCTATGTCGCCCCAGTTGCCAGCCCGGCTGAAGCCCCGGCCAAGGTGGACACCAGCAATCTGAAGCTTGGCACCTGGTCCTATGACGTGGAGCAGATGGCCAAGGCCGCGGGATGCCAAGGTGAGGGTGCCTGGCTGATCAGCAAGCCCGGCATGAAGGAGGCGTATCGCGTGTTCTGCAAGGATGGCAAACCGTTTACTGCGGTTTGTGATTCGACCAGCTGCACCCGGGGCTGATACCGCATCTCCCCAAAAAAAGCCCGTCACAGGTTTGCCTGTGGCGGGCTTTTTGTTGTTTCACCCCTCCCCGATGGGGACGAGCTTAGTGTTGCGGCGTAAAGAAGCGTGTTTCGAGTTCGGTCAGGCCGACTTCTTCCAGCAGGGTCTTGAGCCGCTCGGCCTGGGCGCGGCCCGGGCGGTTGGTACGACGGGCGACGATCAGTTCGTTCTTCAGGGAGTGCTCCCAGCCGACCAGTTCGGTCACCGTGACCTGATAGCCGTGCGCTTCCAGTTGCAGGCAACGCAGGACGTTGGTGAGCTGACTGCCGAATTCGCGCGTGTGGATGGGGTGGCGCCAGAGTTCGGTCAACGGGTTTTTCAGCATATTGCCCTTGTGCTTGCGTAGTACCGAGGCAACCTCGGCCTGGCAGCAGGGAACCAGCACGATGGACTCGGCCTGTTTTTCCAGCGCGAAGCGGATGGCGTCGTCGGTGGCGGTGTTACAGGCATGCAGGGCGGTCACGACGTCGATCTGCTCTGGCAGCGCCGAGGAGGTGATCGAATCGGCGACCGAGACATTGAGGAAGGACATGCCTTTGAAGCCGGCACGATCGGCCAGCTCGCGCGAGCTGTCGACCAGGGCGTCGCGCGTTTCGATGCCGTAGATATGACCTTGCGGCGCCTGCTCCTTGAAGAACAGGTCGAACAGGATGAAGCCGAGATAGGACTTGCCGGCGCCGTGATCCACCAGCCGGACATCGGCATGCTTGCCCAGTGCATCCTTGAGCAGCGGCTCGATGAAGTTGAACAGGTGGTAGACCTGCTTGAGCTTGCGGCGGCTGTCCTGATTGAGCTTGCCGTCGCGCGTGAGGATGTGCAGTGCCTTGAGCAGCTCGACGGACTGGCCGGGGCGGATATCGTACTTCTCGGTCATGGTGTGTTTCTATTTACGGCGGGTGAGCGCCGAATGGTACGCCCAGGTGGGTTTTGCTGGAATTGCTGATTTCACCACACTGTGACGGTGGGATGACGACCATCGTGGCGGTGCCCAAACTGGCTGTGTATGTTAGCGATCGCCGATGACCGATTTCGGCCCGGAAGTGACGCCAGAAAACAGATCGGCCGCCAGCAGCGGCCCAAGCTGCCCGCGCCTTCCAGCAACGACTCAAATACAAAAGGTAATAGGGAGCACGTAAGCGTGAAACGCAATCTAGCCGTATCGTTACTGGCCGCATCCATGATGTGTGGCTTTGCACCTTTCAGCCTGGCGGCGGACAAGATCGAAGTGACCGGCAGCCTGCCGTCCTCCGTGACCGTCGAGCAGTTGTTCAGCAACGCCAAATATGGTCAACCCTTGCTCTCACCAGATGGAAAGCGCCTTGCCGTGGTTTCTCCGGTCAAGGGCCGCATGGCCCTAGTGGTGATTGATCTGGAAAGTCGGAAAGCCAGTCTGGCCGCCGCCGACCCGGAATGGGATGTGACCTCGCCAGTCTGGGTCAACAACTCGCGCCTGCTGTTTTCCATCAGCGACAACAAGGTCAGCATGGCCGACAACCGCGGAGGCGGACTGTTTGCGGTCAATATCGACAGTACGGGTTTCCGAATGTTGAGCAAGACAGTGAAGCAGGCGCAGGCAGACGGGGATATGCGCTTCAGCGGACGTAGGTATATCGGCCGTGTTGGTGATGATTCCAACGATATCTATGTTACGTACAACGAGCGGAATGGTGACGGCGGCGAAGATGACTTCGGTGGCGTAGATGTCTATCGCCTGGACACCAAGACCGGCAAATCGAAGCTGCAAACATTCAATTCACCGGGCAAGGTGGTGTCGTGGGTCATGGACAACGCCGGCCAGGTGCGGATTGCGATGTCGGTACGTAATGACAAGGCGAGCAAGCAGCTCATGGCCTATGTCTATCATCGCGAGAATAACGAGGCGCCGTGGGTGAAGATCGAAGAACACCGCTTCCTTGAGGATGGCTACACGCCAATCGGATTCGATGCGGACAACAAGACCATGTATGTCTCCGGCCGCGGCGATGCCGATACGGTGGGGCTCTATACCTGGGACTTTACGAAAAATGCGCCCAAGGAGCTGCTGTTCCGCCATCCGCGTGCCGACTATGAGGGGACACTGATCCGCGAAGCCAGTACCCAGAAGGTGATCGGCCTGGCGATCGATGCCATGAAGCCGGAGCAGTACTACTTCGATCAGGCCTATGCGGACCTGCAGGCGAGCATCGATGTCACCCTGCCCAAGGCATACAATTCGATGCAAAAGCGCGGTAGCCGGGTACTGATCCGGTCCACTTCGGATATCAACCCGGGTGAGGTGTTGTTGTATGACGAGCAGAAGAAGACGCTGGAATCAATACTGGCCTTCAAGGAAGATATCAAGCCGGAGTTGATGTCGCCCATGCAGGTGGTGGAATACCCGGCGCGGGATGGATTGGCGATTCCGGCTTATCTGACGCTCCCGAAGAGTAAGGCAGAAAGCCAGTTGCCCTTGGTGGTGTTCGTGCACGGCGGCCCGCACGCACGTGATGAATGGGGCTATAACCCCTATGTCCAGCATTTGGCATCGCGCGGCTATGCGGTGCTGCAGCCACAGTTCCGTATGTCGACGGGGCTGGGTTGGAAATTGCACCATGCGGGCTGGAAGCAATGGGGCCTCGCCATGCAGGACGACCTCACCGATGGCGTGGAATGGCTGGTCAAGCAAGGCAAGGTAGACCCCAAACGCGTCTGTATCATGGGTGCCAGCTACGGTGGTTATGCCACCATGTACGGCCTGGAAAAGGACCCTGACCTGTACAAATGCGGCGTGAATTTTGTCGGTGTGACCGATATCTCCCTGCTGTTCAGCGTCAGTTGGTCCGATACCTCCGGCAGCGCCTGGTCCAAATATAAGCAGCGTGATATGCATGGCGATCCGGACAAGGACATGGAGTACATGCGTAAGACCTCGGCGATTAGCGATGAGAATGTGGCCAAGCTCAAGGCACCGGTGCTGATGGCCTATGGCTCGGAAGACGTGCGCGTGCCACTGATTCACGGTGAAAAGATGCGCGACAAGCTGCTCAAGAAAGGTAATACGGTCGAGTGGATGGTCTTCAACGGCGAGGGGCACGGCTGGGCTAAACCCGAGAACAAATACCTCTGGGCAAACAGCTACGAGAACTTCCTTAATAAATATATTGGCGACAAGGCACAAGTCGCCGGCAAGTAAGCCTGTTCTCGCACTGAAATCAGCCCGTCGCCCTGCGACGGGCTTTTTCTTTGGCGACTGGGCTATCATCGGCGCATTGCGGCGTCCTTTGATGCTGCGCTCTGGTTGCAGGAAGCATCATGGAAGACCGTATTACCGAACTTGAGATCCGTATCGCCCTGCAGGACGACTTGCTGGATGAGTTGAACCGCGTGGTGGCACGGCAGCAGCAGCAACTGGAGTGGCTGGCGCGCGAGGTGCGGCAGGTGCAGGAGTTGCAGCGCAATCAGGATGGGGGCAAGCCGACTAGCTTGCTGGATGAAATCCCTCCGCACTATTGAGCACAGAACTTCAGTTAGTCATTCTGTGCGATCAGTCAGGCTCGGCAGCGCCGAGCGTTCATCAGCCATCGAGGCTTGAGCGCGCTTTGTTTTCATATCGTCCATCCCCCTGCCTCGCTGCTGCTCGTTAGTAGCCTCGATTCCTAGTCGTTAAGCTTTTCGGAGGGGGCGCAGGGCTCTCGACGGGGTTCACCTAACGAGGGAAAGTTGCTGCGTTTTTGCGCCGTCCACGACGTGGCGAGCTCGTCGCTTTGTAGCTGAATATCAAGGCAATCCGGCACTTAGCGCCGTTGCCAGCTAAAATGGCGGCAATTTACCGATCAACATTGTTGGCCGACGTACCCGTTTGGGCGTCGGCATTCATTATTTAGCCTCCGGAGTACCCATGCCCGCCAACCTTATCCCGTTGCTGCAAGCGGCCTACACCCAGCGTACCGAGCTGTTGACCCGCCTGCATGCCGAGCAGACCAATGCCTATCGTCTTTTACATGGCAGCGTGGAAGGCGAGGCGGGTCTGACGGTGGATCGTTATGGCGATTTGCTGCTGGTACAGACCTTTCACCAGCCTTTGGCCGAAGGCCAACTGGCGGCGATCAGCGACTTCTACGCCGGCGTGCTGCCGGGCCTGACCACGATCTACAACGATCGTAGCGATGCCAATTCGCGTATCCGCAATCCGTTGTCCGAAGACGAGCTGGATGCCGCCATGTTGCCGCGTGAGGCGCAGGAAATGGGGGTGAGCTACCGTATCCAGGCTCGTCATGCCGGGCAGGACCCGTGGCTGTTCCTGGACCTGCGGGCCGGGCGGCGTAAGGTGATGCAGGAGGCGGCCGGCAAGTCGGTGCTCAACCTGTTTGCCTATACCTGTGGCGTGGGCATTGCCGCTGCCAAGGCGGGGGCGGAGTATGTGGTGAACGTGGACTTTGCCGAATCGAGCATCATGGTGGGTAAGGACAATGCGCGCCTTAACCAGCTGCCGATCCGTCCACGTTTTGTGCAAAGCGATGTGTTCCCGGCCGTGCGGCAGTTGTCCGGCATTGGCCAGCCGACGATGGTGCGTGGCAAGCGCATGCCTCCGTTCACCAAGCTGGAAGCCCGGCAGTTCGACCTGGTGTTCCTGGACCCACCGCGTTACGCCAAGAGCCTGTTCGGCGTGGTGGACCTGGTGAATGATTATCCGTCGGTGTTCAAGCCGGCGCTACTGGCGACCGTGGAAGGCGGCACGATCATCTGCTGCAACAATGTGGCGCAAGTGGATGCCGATGCCTGGCTGGACCAGCTGCAGCGCAGCACGGTCAAGGCGGGGCGCGAGGTCAAAAGCTTTGAGTGGATCACGCCGGAAGAGGACTTCCCCAGCAGCGATGGCAAGCATCCGCTGAAAATGGTGCTGTTGCGCGTCTAAACTGCCAGAAGCCTCACTGTACGAATGAGGCGCCTGCGAACCCGTTTGAGTGAGGAATCCGACATGACCCTGCTGCGTGCCCAGGTTTTGGGCTTGGTGCTGTTGCTGACGCCCATGGCGCAGGGGGCGCCTGAGGCGGTGATTGATGGTGTGCTGGACCGTTTTCACCAGGCGGCCGCCGAGGCGCAGTTTGATCGCTACTTCGGGTTATTTGCGCCGGATGGGGTGTTTATCGGCACCGATGCGGGCGAACGCTGGACGGTGGCGCAGTTCAAGGCCTACGCCAAGCCGCATTTCGACAAGGGCCGTGGCTGGACTTACAAGATGGTTGAGCGGCATGTGGATGTGTCACCCGATGGCAGCCATGCCTGGTTCGACGAGTTGCTGGACAATACCAACCTGGGCCGTTGCCGGGGCAGCGGGGTGCTGCGCAAGATCGAGGGGCAATGGAAGATCGAGCAGTACCATTTGACCATACCCGTGCCCAATGAGCTGGCGGAGCCGGTGGTCAAGCTGATACAGGCGGGCAAGGCATCCTGAACGAAGCGAGGGCGGTTTTTACCGCCCTTGTGCTTTTGGGGTGCTAGACCTTGAATTCGTCGCCGGTCTCGAAGAAGGTGCCACCGGCCACGTAGTGGATGGAGCGCTCGCGATCGGCGCTGAAGTGCCAGTGGCCGTCGCTGAAATCGGCCGGATCGGCCCAGGCGGCGACGACTTCGGCGATGTAGAGGTCGTAGGTCTGCTGGTTGTGTGGCTCGGGAATCACGCGGCATTCAAGCCAGCCGACGCAGCCTTCCAGCAGTGGGGCGGCGATCTTCTCGGCCGCGAAAGTCTTGAGGCCGAACTCGGCGAACTTGTCGCCTTCTCGTCCACTTTGGGAGCCAACCGCCACGGTAGCGGCGGCGAGGCCACGGGCGGGGATGTTCAGGGCGAATTCGCCCGAGGCATCGACCAGCTCGCGGGTCAGGGTGTTCTTGTCGATGACGACCGTGACCTTGGGCGGGTCGAAATCAAGTGGCATGCTCCAGGCGGCGGCCATGACATTCTGTTGCCCGCCGTGGGCGCTGGAGACCAGGACGGTGGGGCCGTGGTTGAGCAGGCGGTAGGCTTTTTTCAGGTCGACGGGCTGGCGCATGGGGGCTTTCGGGGTGTTTTCTTGCCATCTCAGATGGCGTCGAACCGGCTGAACTCAAGACTGGGTAGTCAACCAGTCGAGGACGCCGCGACCTGCGCGACGGCCGCTGGCGAAGCAGGCGGTCAGCAAATAGCCGCCAGTTGGGGCTTCCCAGTCCAGCATCTCGCCGGCGCAGAACACCCCGGGTAGCCCGCGCAACATCAGGCCTTCATCCAGCCCTTCGAATCGTACCCCGCCGGCGCTGCTGATGGCTTCGGCGATCGGGCTCGGTGCGTAGAGGGTCAGCGGCAGGGCCTTGATGCCGGCGGCGAGTTGGATGGGATCGTTGAAAGCTTCCTTGCTCAGGCATTCCCGCAGCAGGCCGGCCTTGACGCCGGTGATGCCGAGCCGGCTCTGCAAGTGGCTGGAGAGTGAGCGCGAGCCGCGGGGGTGGGCGACTTCTTCGGTCACGCGGGCGAGATCCCGACCGGGGGCGATATCGAGGAAGACGGTGGCCTGGCCCTGCCGGGCGACCATTTCCCGCAGACGGGCGGCGTGGGCGTAGATCAGGCTGCCTTCCACGCCGGCTTCGCTGACGACAAATTCGCCCTGGCGCCGCTGTTCAACACCATCGAGATCGGTATACGACAGTACGACCGACTTGAGCGGAGCACCGGCAAACTTGCTGCGGAAATGCTCGCTCCAGGGGACTTCGAAGCCGCAATTGGCGGGCTTGAGGGGAGCGACGTCGGTACCGCGTGCCTGCAATAGTGGTAGCCAGCTGCCATCCGAGCCGAGCCGAGGCCAGCTCGCGCCGCCCAGGGCGAGTACGGTGGCAGACGGCTGGGCCATTATTTCACCATCAGACGTCGTGAAGCGCAGCGCGCCGTTTGCGGTCCAGCCTGTCCAGCGATGCCTGACGTGGAAGGTGACGCCCGCGGCCTTGAGCCGGTGCAGCCAGGCGCGCAGCAGGGGTGCGGCCTTCATGTCGGTCGGGAAAACCCGGCCGGAGCTACCGACGAAGGTGTCGATGCCGAGGCTGTGTATCCAGGCGCGCAGGGTATCGGGGCTGAAGTCGGCCAGTAGTGCGGTGATCTCCGCCTCGCGCTCGGCGTAGCGTGCCAGGAAGGGAGCGAGGGATTCGGAGTGGGTGATGTTCATGCCGCCGACCCCGGCCAGCAGGAATTTGCGGCCTACCGAGGGCATCGCGTCGTAGACCGCGACCCGATGACCTGCCTCGCTCAGGACTTCGGCCGCCATGAGGCCCGCCGGGCCGCCGCCGATGATGGCGATCTGCGGGGCATGTGCGGAAGGGAGGGCGGCGTCGTGGGTCATGGCTGGCAGGCGGGTTCGGTTTGATGCTGGCGTGCGGGGTGAGACCGCCAGGGCGGTATTGTCCCTGATCGCTCACGGTGCAGCGAGTGTTTTGCTGCGCCGCTCAGGCGAGGGCGGCCAGCCGGCCGCAGAGTCGTTGCAGCATGGCCGGGTCCGGCCAGTCCGGCGCCAGCACCATGCCGCGTGCCAGTTCCTGGCCGCCGGCTTCCGGCGCGGCGTATTCGGCCACCATCAGCGGCCATTTGCTGTGCAGGAAATGGTTGGCGGCCTGGTGCTGCCAGTCCTTGAAGCCCAGCGCTTCACTCGCGGCCAGGTCCGGCGCCAGCCAATGGGCCTTGTGCAGGCTGCGCCAGCGGCTGTCGGCCTGGCTGCGCGGCAGCTCCTCGCCCCAGCAGCGCCACCAGCCGCGCTGATGGTCGTTGGCCAGGGCGGCCCAGGCCTGTTCCTGCTCGTTGCGGTAGAACATGCGGCCGCGCAGCCAGGCCATGGGGCTGATCGCCAGGGGCTCCGGCAGGGCGGCCTGGCCGGCCGGGGTGTGGGAGAGCCGCAGCTGGTGCTCGTACAGGCGGGCCAGCTTGAGCTCAAGGGCGTCTCGCAGGCCGGGGCCGACGTAGTACAGGCCTTGTTCGGTGGGGAGGGCGATGTAGAACTTGACCGCCAGTTCGATGTGCAGGGCAGGCAGACCATCCGGCTGGGCCAGCAGGAAGTCGTACTCGCCCAGGCTGGTGCCCTGTTCGCGCACCGCGAGCTGGTTGGCCAGCAGGCGATGGCCGGGTAGCTGCGCAAAGGCAGCCTGCATCAGGCCTTCGGCATAGCGACCGAGCCGGAATGCTGGACTGGCGTCCGGCTCAGGCAAGGTCAGCGCGGCGGGATCGAGCAGCTGCCACCAGGCGGCGCCCTGGGCGGCATCGCCATGCAGGACGCCCGATGGCAGCGCGCTTGCCTCAAGCAGGGAGGGGGCGGTGAGCAGCCAGTGCAGATCGGCGAGGGATGAGGCGGACATGGGACGGCGGAGCGGGCGGCGGTGAACTCTCAGTGTAGCGGCATCGGCCCGGACTGGCCGCGTTTCTGCTGCATTGCACAGGAGAGGTTGGGGGTTGCGGGCAACACCCGTGACAGGTTCACGCAGTAGTCATGAAAACATCGGCGCAATGCGATACGCTAGGTACAGGTAAACGGGCCATCTTTCAATCAGGTCACCCTTCTTTACTCAGCCGAGGTCAGCATGCACAACCGGGACCGATCTCCACGCGGCGTTCGAGAGCAGATTGTCCATCTCGCCGCCCGCCTTATGGCCGAAGAACATATCGATGATTTTGGCGCTGCCAAGCGCAAGGCCGCCAAGCGGCTGGGCATGCCGGAAGGCAAGAACCTGCCCAGCAATGAAGAGATAGAGGTGGCGTTGCGGGACTACCGCAGCCTCTACCAGCCGGGCCACAGCCAGATCGTGGACGAACTGCGGCAGAAGGCGCTGGAAGCGATGCGGCAGTTCAGCGAGTTCAAGCCTTATCTGGTCGGCTCGGTGCTCAGCGGCACCGCCGGCGCGCATTCCGACATCAACCTGGTGGTCTACACCGACAATGACAAGGCCGTGGAGATACGCTGCCTGAACCTGGGGATCGACTATCGCACCGAGGCGTCGTCTTCCACCTATCCGACACTCGCCTTCTTTGTCGACGGCAGCATGGTGCGGGTCAGCGTGCGGCCGGAGCATATGGAGCGGCTGGGGGCGCGCAGTGGGTCCGAACCGCTGGAACGGGCGCGGCTGGGGCAGGTCGAGGAGCTGCTTGAGCACGTCTAGGCCCGGGCGAGCGGTCGAATCAATTGGCGTTCTGCGTTAAGCTTGGTGGCCTTGCTGCAGCACTTGCAGCGAGGTGACCGATGCAAACCAGGAACCCGTAGATGAGTGACGCCCCTCCCCTCACCCCCAAGCCTTGCAAGAAATGCGGTTCACCCGGCGAAGTGATGAAGGCCGGCTCGAACCGTTTCTGGGTGGAGTGCGCCAAGTTTGGCCGCAACGGTAATTGCAATGTGATCAGCGCCCAGGCACCCAATCGCAAGGCGGCGATACAGAACTGGAATGCGAACTGCGCGTAGGGCCTGACGGATCAGCATGGGCTGGTATCAGCCATTTGCGGTGGCACCCGGCGTAGCCGGGCGCTAAACATGGCATCACGCTCAGACGTGTGGCCCTCTCTTGATCGACCCCATCCCCCCCGCCCCTGCCTACGCAGGGGGGCCTCGCTACGCTCGTAAGCTCACGCATTGAGCTAGCTTTATCCGGAGAGGTACAGCGCAACTCATGTCTTTTTCCCTCTCTGGTCCCGGTCATAGCGAGCTGGATATCAAGAAGTCCCGCTTTCTGGGGTGTGTCGAGCCGATGGTCGACCGGGCTGCTGCGCAGCAACGTGTGGCGGCGCTTCGGGCTGAGCATCCGGCGGCGGCGCATGTGTGCTGGGCCTTGCTGGCGGGAGGGCAATCGGCGGCGGTCGATGATGGTGAGCCGTCCGGTACCGCCGGCCGGCCCATGCTGGATGTGCTGCGGCACCAGGACCTGGAGGGGGTGCTAGCGACCGTGGTGCGGTACTACGGTGGGGTGAAGCTGGGTGCGGGTGGTCTGGTGCGGGCCTATACCGATGCGGTTGCCCAAGCCCTGCTCACTACGCAGAAGATAGAACGGCAGAAGCTGCAAACCCTGCGCTGCGGTGTGCCCTATGCGCTCGAAGGTGCCGTGCGCCGCCAGCTCACTGCGGCGGGCGCGAGCTTGCTGCAGGTGGATCACGCGAGCCAGGTCAGCCTGCAGTTCAGTGTGGTCGAAGCACAGGCTGCGGCCCTGCAGGCCTTGCTCAACGAGAGTTGTCACGGCCAGTTGGCCTGGCTGCGACCGGACTAGTTTATTCCTTACGGTGTGGGTGCTGAGCCCTGCGTTCCTGTCGCGCTTCGCGCCGGGCTTGCCGCTCGGCCTTGCGTTCGGCGTTTGCGCCGGCGCCCTCCGGTCGGCCACCTTCACCGTCCTGCCGCCGCTGCCATTCCCGCTTCAAACGTTCGCGCAGGTCAGGGTGGGCGGTAAAGCCGCCGCCGGCTACCGACTGGTGCAGGCGCCCCAGCACCTTCAATACCCCGCGCCGCTGCTCAAACTGCCGCCAGCGTAGGAACAGGCCGGGTCGCTTGGCCAGCAGCCGTGGTGCAAAGCCGCCCTCGCGTTGCAGATAGCCCGTCTTGCCCACGCCGATCACCTGTTCGTCCTTGTCGCTACGCAGCACGGTCTCGCCGGCGTTCACCGTATCGTAGGTACCGGCGGGCATGTCGCGGGTTGCGTCGGCTTCTTCGATCACGGCCGTTTCATGGTCGGTGCCGCGTATGCCGATGGTGGCGGTCGGGGTATTGAGCCGATAGCTGTCCGGGCTCTGCCGACCGATCAAGCCGGTCACTGCGCGCAAGGAACCCTTGACCAGGCTCAGCCAGCTGCCGTTTTCATCGGGGTGGTCCTCGCTGTAGCGATAGCGGTCTATGCGCATGCGGGTATTGGGCCGCAGCGTGAAGCTGGCGCCGTCTTCCATGCGCAGTACGGCCCAGGATTGTGCCCCGGCCGTGCTCACGGCGTCGCCCGGTTCCAGCCAGCTACCGACCGTACTGGGGCGTATCTCGCCGCTGCGGGCGATCACGCTGACATCGCCACCAGCTGCTTCTATCCGCCCCACCGAGGCAAGACTGTATACCCCCACCAGCAGCAAGCCGGCGTAGCGGAGCAGGCGGAGAGCACGACTTTTCAGCATGATGATGGGCACGTTGAGGACGATGCGCCACTATAGCCCGCACCGCGCCGGCCAAAAGCAAACGGGAGCATGTCTGCTCCCGTTGTGTCTGTTTTATCCTGCAAGTCTATCGTCCAGCTATCCGCTTTCGGTGCGTATTCGCCATCGGCCAAGCCGGCGTCCGATCTGTTGCAGTGCTCCGACCAGCCAGCCGGCCTGTGCCACATCTCGCGTTCCGTGCGCGGCATGGCTCGCCTGTCTGGCTGCCTGCCGTCGGGCGATACGCCCGGCCCGGTACGCTTCTTCTTCCTGCCCGTAGTAGCTGCCGCCTTCTTCACCCATCGCATAAGCACGCCATTGCTCCTCGGCCGCAAAGCGGCCTTGTTCCAGTTGGTCCATGATTTCCCCACTCCGTATCGTTGTATGTACAAGTGGGAGGCTCTCATGCCGTGCGTTGCAATCACAGGGCGGCCGAACTGGCTGTTTTGCAAGGGTTTGTGTGCTGCGTTGCAATCGCTGCAATTTCGCGGCGGATAAATTGCAGAGCGGTTGCTTGCTCGCCGGAGCCGTCTGCGGGACGGCGTTGACGAGGCGGGCGGGCGCGACCACGATGGTGTGTCAGCCTGCACTGGCGCAGGTGGCCGAGGATGCCGTTCGGTACTTCCAAGGAGGTCTCATGGCAGAGAGCGACAAGCTGTTCGCGGGCTCGATCCCGGAGCGCTACGACACGCTGATGGTGCCGCTGATCTTCGAGGTCTATGCGGCCGACCTGGCGGCGCGGGTCGCGGCCTTGGCTCCGGGCTCGGTACTGGAAACCGCGGCCGGGAGCGGCGTGGTCACTCGGGCGCTGGCGCCCAGGCTCGGCCCCGACACACGCTATGTGGTGACCGACCTCAACCAGCCCATGCTCGACCATGCCGCGAGCAGGCAGGCTGCGGACAGCCGTATCGAATGGCGGCAGGCGGATGCGCTGCATCTGCCGTTCGAGGCCGCCGTGTTCGACATCGTCTGCTGCCAGTTCGGCGCGATGTTCTTTCCCGACCGGGTCGCCGGTTACGCCGAGGCGCGTCGCGTGCTGCGACCCGGTGGGCGCTTTGTGTTCAGTGTCTGGGACCGTATCGAAGAGAACGCCTTTGCGGAGGCGGTCACGCAGGCCGTCGCCGAGGTGTTTCCAGACGATCCACCGCAATTTCTCGCCCGTACGCCGCACGGTTATCATGATATCGCGCTGATCCGCGAGGATCTGGAGCGTGCCGGGTTTGCCGATATCGTGATCGAGACACGCGAGGCTGTAAGTCGTGCGCCCTCGGCTCGCGATGTCGCCACCGCCTATTGCCAGGGAACGCCGCTGCGCAGTGAGATCGAGGCACGTGATGCCAGGCTGCTTGCGCTCGCGACAGACCGTGCAACCGCGATGATCGCCCGTCGCCAGGGCGCAGGCCCGGTGGCTGGCAAAATTTCGGCGCATGTGATCGTGGCGACGCGATAGCGGGCGCCGATCCGCCCCCTTAGCAGCAGCGCCCGTTCAGAAGGTCGGCGGCTGGAACGCCGTCAACCCGGCGCTCTCGGCCAGTTGCTGGCGGACGAAGTCCGGTACTTCGCTCCCCTCCACCACGTTCAGCGACTGATAGAGCGGGTCATCGGCCAGGGCGGCGAGGAAGGCGTCGGTCGGCCAGCCGTCTTCGTCCAGTTGGCTGTCGAGCAAGACCTGCAGCATCTCGCTGATACCAGCCTGGCGGACCAGGGCCACCGGCCGGCAAAAGAGGCCGCGCTGGCCGATCAGGCCCAGGCAGAGGCCGCTCATGACACGGATCTGTCTGTCCTGCTGCAGCAGGTTGGCCAGCACAGTGATCTGGAAGTTGTGGGTTTCCTGCTGGAAGCTGTGGATGATCAACTGGCTGGACTTCTTGACCAGGTAGCCGCGCAGGCATTCGGTGATCTGCGGTGTGCGGACCAGGCCGCGCGCGTCATCCTGCTCGCCATTGATGCGGTGGATCTCCAGCGTGCGCATAGCGCCGGTGCGGCTGTTGAAGTAGATCAGCAACATGCCGAGCACGTAGCGGCCGGGCCAGACCACGGCCGGACGCCAGAGCTGGTAGACACCGGGTGCGGCGTCCTTGAGTTTCTGACGGGTGGTGCGGACCGACTCCAGCTCGTGCACCAGGCTCCAGAAGTACTGGTCGGGGGCGCGGGCGATGGCCAGTTGCTCGCGGACTTCGTCCCACAGGCCCTGCTCCACCAGGTATTCGAGCAGGCGGCGGGCATCGTCGAGTTCAAGCTCGGCCTTGCTGCTGCACCAGCGACTGAAGGTGTACTGCGAAGCCTGCTGGATTACCTCGGCGCGCGACAGCACCTTGAAGTGCAGCATCTCGCGCTCGTCCGGCCGGGCGCCCTTGCGGATCTGCCGGAAGCGCTCCCGCAGGAACTCCTGGCCCTCCTTGTGCAGGCGGCCCAGCAGTCGTTCGATTTCGCTGTCGGAAAAAACGCTGGTGGCGGGCGTGGAGCGGTCCATGGCGGATCAGGGGTGAGGAAGCGGAGACGCATTCTCGCCAAGGCGACCGCCGCCTCGCAAGCCGCGCCGCTCGCCAAGAGGGCAAGCGTGGCGCTTTAGCCAGCGATGGAGATGATCAGGGGCGGGCGGCGACGAAGGCGATCTCGACCAGCATGCCGGGGCTGACCAGCTCGACCTTCACGCAGGCACGGCAGGGTGCGCAGCCCTTGGGCAGCCAGGCGTCCCAGACTTCGTTCAGTGCCGGGACGTTGCGCAAGTCGGTGACGTAGACGGTGGCCATCAGGAGGCGCGACTTGTCGCTACCGGCCAGCGCCAGCGTGGCCTCGGCCTGGGCCAGAATCTGGCGAGTCTGGTCGGCGGCGTCGGTGCCAAGGTCAGCCGGGACTTCGACGAAGTGGATCAGGCCGGCGTAGATAGTGGCGTCCGAATAGCGGGCGACGGGGTTGATGCGTTCGATGTCCATGGTAGTGACCGTTGGGGTTCTGGATGGCGGCAGCCTAGCGCAAAGCCCGGCCTGCGCAAACCGGGCTCAGTCGCCGCGCTTGCGGAAGGCCCAGATGGCGGCGATGGCGGTGAAGCTGATGACGATGGCGACGACGACCCAGAAGCCGTGCGGATGATCGGCCAGCGGCACGCCGCCGACGTTCATGCCCAGAAGACCGGCGATGATGTTGATGGGCAGGGCCAGCACGGTGACCACGGTCAGGACGAACAGGCTGCGGTTGGTCTGCTCGTTGAGCTTGGCGGCGATTTCTTCCTGCAGCAGCTTGATGCGCTCCAGCAGACCGGTGAGGTCGCTCAGCACCACCGAGAATTCCTCGGTCGACTGGCGCAAGGCCTGCAGGTCCCGTTCGGCCATCCAGGCCGGTGGGCGGTTGAGCAGGCGGAACAGGGCGGCGGGTTCGGGTGCCAGCAGCCGTTGCAGGCGAACCAGCACGCGCCGCAACGCGCCGAGATCCGCGCGCTGGGTATTGAGCCGGTCGGACAGGAGCTTGTCTTCGATGCCGTCGACGCGCTGGGTGGTGGCGCGGACGATGTCGACCAGTACGTCGGCCTGGTCGGACAGCAGATGGACCAGCAGGGCGAAGGGGGAACCGAAGTGCTCGCCCTGCTTGACCGCGGCGCGCAGCTTGTCGGCCGAGCGCAGTGGCTTGATGCGGGAGCTGACCAGCAAGCGCTGGTCGGCGTGCAGCCAGAGCGTGGAGATATCGGAAGCGGCGAAGTCGAAGTCGTAGACCACATCGTTGACCACGGCGACCAGGGCGCCGTCGGCGTATTCGATGCGGGTGGAACGGGAGCCTTCGCGCAGGGCCTCGTAGTAGACCTCGGACAGCGGCAGCTGGCGGTGCATCCATTTCTCGCACATGGCGTTGGAGAGATTGAAATGTAGCCACAGAAAGGCGGTGCCGGTCTGTTCCGCCGGCAGCGCCAGCCAGGCCTCGATGGCGGCGGAGTCGATCTCCTGGCCGACCTGGCCGGGCTCGAACAGGTAGCCGCAGACCAGGCCGGTATGGTCCGAACCGTAGTTGGCGGGGGTGAAGCTGGGGTTCATGGGCGGGGCTCCGCGATGCCCTCCGGGCGTATGGCCCGAGTCTAGCGGGGCTATGTGACCATCAGATGTAAGCTCAGCATCGCCACCAGTGCGGCGAGGGCATGGACCAGCACCACGGTCCTTGTCCGCCAGCCTTGCAGCGTGCCGCCGAGTGCCCATAGCCCGGCGGAGATGCAGGCGGCCAGTAGCGCGTTGAGGCCCAGCGATTGCTCGTCGGCCTGCCACAGCAGCGCCGCGCTGGCGGCGAGCAGGAGCAGGAACTGCAGGCCGGCAAACCCGCGCCGCCAGCTTGCCAGCGGCGGATCGTAGCGTTCGACCGCGTCCAGCCGGAAGGTGGGGTGGGGATGGCTGGCGGCGAGATCGGCCGGCTGCCAGCCAGGCGGCTTGAAGCAGAGCCGCAACTTGTCGGCCCAGCGGCGGGTACGGCCGATGTCGCGGGCGATGCCCCAGTAGGTGTGGGCGACGGCCCACAAGGGATTCCAACTCCGTAGCGGGGCGCGGGTACCGTAGACGCAGGGCTCGGCCTCCTCGGCAAAGGTGCCGAACAGGCGGTCCCAGATTATGAGCATGGCGCCGTAGTTCTTGTCGATGTACGGGTCGTTCACCGCATGGTGGACACGATGGTTGGACGGGGAGGAGAACACGCGGTCAAACCAGCCGAGCTTGCCGATGTGTTCGGTATGGATCCAGAACTGATAGAGCAGCACGGCGAGGCCGGCCAGCGCGAATTGCTCGGGCGGTACGCCCATCAGGGCCATGGGCAGGTAGAAGGGCCAGCCGAGGAAAGCGACCGTGCTCTCCTGCCGCAGCGCGGTGGAGAAGTTGAAGTCCTCGCTCTGGTGGTGGACGACATGCGCCGCCCAGAACAGCGCCGACTCATGGCCGGCCCGATGCAGCCAGTAGTCGCAGAAGTCGAACAGCACGATGGCCAGCAACCAGCCGTACCAGGCATCCCAGAACGAGACGTCGGGGTACAGCGCCAGATGCGGATAGAGCCAGGCGTAGAGGCCAATCTGGAACAGCTCGCTGCAGAGGGCGACCAACTGGCTCAGCAGGCCCTGGCTCAGGCTGCCGAGGGCATCGTTCAAGCGGTAGGTATTGCGGCCACGCCACCAACCGTAGGCGAATTCCGCCCCCATCAGCAGGGCGAAGACGGGGAAGGCGTAGACGATGAGGCGGTGCATGGGCGAAGGCGGTCTGGGACAGCAGGGGCGCCAGTGTGCGCAAAAGCGCTTAAACGGTGCTTAATGCCGCCCCTGCCTGGCGCCCAGGACGGCATGTCACAAAACCGTCACCCGCGCGGGCCGTGCGGCTCTCTATGCTGGAGGGATTTCCTTCATCCCTACCATGCGCACGGCCTATCCCCATCTGCCTGAACTTGCCGAACTGGAACGCCTGATCAAGCACGGTGAGGGCCGCTTGCGGGCGCGTACCGTCACCAGCGTGCAGGCCGGCCGGCATGAGCTGCCGGTGCGCGTACTGAGCCTGGGCAGCGAGGACCCGCAGGCACCCATCGTCGGTTTCTTCGGCGGGGTGCATGGGCTGGAGCGTATCGGTACCCAGGTGATCCTGGCATTCATCCATAACCTGTTGATGCGGCTACGTTGGGACAGCCTGCTGGAGCACCAGCTCAGGGGCGTGCGCCTGCTGTTCATGCCGCTGGTGAACCCGGGCGGGATGCTGCAGCACCGGCGCGCCAATCCGGGTGGCATCGACCTGATGCGCAACGCGCCGATCGAGGCGAACGAGCCGGTGGCCTGGCTGCTTGGCGGGCACAGGTTCGGACGCTGGCTGCCGTGGTATCGCGGCGCGCAGGACGAGGGCATGGCAGTGGAGAGCCTGGCGCTGTGCCAGGTGGTGGAAGAGGAAATGCTCGGTCGCCCGCTCGCGCTGGCGCTCGATTGTCATTCCGGCTTCGGGCTGCGGGATCGCATCTGGTTTCCGCTCGCCAGCAGCCGGCGGCCGATCGAGGTGCTGGGCGAGATCTACACGCTCAAGACCCTGTTCGACCAGGCTTATCCGCACCACCGCTATGTGTTCGAGCCACAGAGCCACCAGTACCTGACCCACGGCGACCTGTGGGACCACCTCTACCTGCAGTCACGTCTCAAGCCCGAGGGCCTGTTCCTGCCGTTGACGCTGGAGATGGGGTCCTGGACCTGGGTACGCAAGAATCCACGCCAGTTGCTGTCGCGGCTCGGCGCGTTCAACCCGATTGCGCCACACCGCCAGCAGCGGGTGATGCGCACCCACCTGGCCTTCATGGAGTTCCTGACCCGCGTGGCCAGCAGCGAAGAGCGCTGGCTGGCAGGGCGGCAGCGCAGTGCCCGGCACCGGATGGATGCCATGCACCTCTGGTATCGCGATGCCTAATCCGACCCATCGACCCTGGGTACTGCTGCGCGGTCTGGGGCGTGAGGCACGCCACTGGGGGGCGTTTCCAGCCCTGCTCGCGCAGGCGCTGGATGGCGGGACGGTGCTGGCGCCAGACCTGGACGGCAATGGCCAGCGCTGGCAACAACCGAGCGCGACCACGATCGCGGGCCAGCGCGAGGGATTGCGACGGCAACTGGCGACGACGCTCGCCGAGGGGCCGGTCAATGTCCTGGCCTTGTCGCTCGGCGGCATGGTGGCACTGGACTGGGCGCAGCAGCAGCCGAAGGAGGTGGCGCGCCTGGTGCTGGTCAATACCAGCCTGGCCAGCCTCAGCCCGTTCTGGCAGCGGTTACGCTGGCGCAATTATCCGCGCCTGCTGCGCTTGCCGGTGTGCAGCCTGGCGGCGCGGGAGCAAGCGATATTGGCGATCTGCAGCAATGCGCCGGAACGCGCGGCGGCGGTGCTGGCGGACTGGCAGGCGTGGCAGGCCGAGTGTCCGGTCAGTGCCGCCAACCTGTTGCGACAGCTGGCGGCGGCGGCGCGTTTTCGGCCGGGTGCAGCGTGGCCGGCTTGTCCGGCCCTGCTGATCCATAGCCAACGGGACCGGTTGGTAGACCCAGCCTGCAGTGCAGCGATGGCCCGGGCCAGCCTGTGGCCGCTGTACAGCCACCCGACGGCGGGGCATGACCTGCCGCTGGACGATCCGGCTTGGTTGGCGGAACGGGTGGCGGCTTGGGCGGGCTTGTCGGTCGGATTGAACGAGGCTTCGGTTTAGGCCCTTTGGGCCGGATTGGTGGGTTGTAAACCCACCCTACATGGGGTGCCGCTTTGCGGCGCTATTTCATCGCACGTCGTTCTGCCTTGCTCCGTTAGCTGCAGCGGTTGGGCTGGTGGCGTAGACGGCAATTGGGGTGGGTGTGCGCGCCGGAGGCGAGGTCGGGCCTGCGGGTCGTATGCGCAGTTTTCGGTTTAGGCCCTTTGGGCAGGACTGGTGGGTTGTAAACCCACCCTACCTTGGGTGCCGCCTTGCCGCGCAATTTCATTGCACGTCTTCTGTCCTGCTCGTTATCACCCTCTCCGTGTGGCGTGATTGCGCTGCCGCTTCTCCCCTTCCGATGCCTTGGCTTGCCTGTCGTCCCGGGCGTGAATCTCGCGCGATAACGCGCCGGCTGCCCGGCTGGAATACGCGCCTGGCTTGGTAAAACTGCACATTCCGGCCGTCAGGATCCGTTCAGCTAGCGGCGCTTAATGTGCGTTCCAAGGACGGCCGCTGCAGGGTGCAACGGTCGGGCCGGGAAAGAAACCTTCGCTAAGGATGAACACCATGAACAAGCTGTTTGCTGCCCTGATTGCCACCTCCTTCGCTGCTGCGTCGTTCGGCGCCCTGGCAGCTGACACCGCCGCACCGGCCGCAGCGCCAGCCGCCAAGCCTGTCGCCGCTGCGACGGAAGCCAAGCCTGCCGATGCGGCCAAGCCGGCCACCGCCGAGAAGGCCACCACCAAGCAGCACAAGAAAGCACACAAGGCCGAGGCCAAAACCGAAACCAAGGCCGAAGTAAAGGCAGAGACCAAGACCGAGGCCAAGCCGGCTGAAGCCGCCAAGGTCGAGAAGAAGTCCTGAGCCTGAACGACTACGTCACCCCTCCAGATACTGATCGAACTCAAGGAAAACTGACCATGAACAAGCTGATTGCCACCCTGATTGCCTCTTCCTTCGCCGCCGCTTCGTTCGGCGCCCTGGCTGCCGATGCACCTGCCGCCGCCCCGGCCACCAAACCTGTCGCGACCGCGACGGAAGCCAAGCCTGCCGATGCGGCCAAGCCGGCCACTGCCGAAAAGGCCACTACCAAGCAGCACAAGAAAGCACACAAGACCGAGGTCAAAACCGAAATCAAGGCGGAAGTGAAAGCCGAGACCAAGACCGAAGCCAAGCCGGCTGAAGCCGCCAAGGCCGAGAAGAAGTCCTGAGTCTGAACGACTACGTCGCCTCCCCAGATACTGATCGAACTCAAGGAAAACTGACCATGAACAAGCTGATTGCCACCCTGATTGCCTCTTCCTTCGCCGCCGCTTCGTTCGGCGCCCTGGCTGCCGATGCACCTGCCGCCGCCCCTGCTGCCAAGCCGGTCGCGACAACGGAAGCCAAGCCGGCGGAAGCCGCTGCCAAACCAGCAGCAGAGAAGGCCACCACCAAGCAGCACAAGAAGGTGGCGCACAAGGTCAAGGCTGAAGCCAAGACGGAAGGCAAGACCGAGGCCAAGCCGGCGGATGCGAAGCCGACCGAGCCTGCCAAGGTGGAAAAGAAGTCCTGATCGCGCGTCGCCAGCCCTCGCTGGCGTAGCAAACAACGAGCACCGGCCCTGGGCCGGTGCTTTGCTTTATATTGCGCCCGGCCGGCCCTGCGCAGAAACGGGGTGGTGCTACACTGCCGACTCCCCAAAACCTGATAAGCCGCGCCCGCGATGGCCCGCTCTCCGCCCGTACGGAGATCGTCCATGACGGCTGCTGCATGAGGAAGCTTCGTGTATAGCTGGTTCGAGCGTCGCGTCAACGTCTACCCCGATAGTCCACCGCAGCAGCCGCCCAAGGGTTTCTTTCCCTTCCTGTGGGCGGGCACCCAAGGCATGCGTGGCCTGATCGGTTCCGTCATTCTGCTTACGGCCGCCATCGGCGCCTTCGAGGCCTTGCTGTTCAGCATGCTCGGTTCGGTCGTCGACTGGTTGAGCCGGGTTGCGCCGGGCCAGTTGTGGGCGCAGGAGAAGGGCAACCTGTTGTTGCTGGCCGGGATCCTGATTGCAAGCCCCTTGCTGATCGCCTTGCAGGCCATGTGCAAGTACCAGGGGCTGTCGGGCAATTTCCCGATGCGGCTGCGTTGGAACTTCCATCGCCACATGCTGGGCCAGAGCATGAGCTTCTATGGCGACGAGTTCGCCGGCCGGGTGGCGACCAAGGTCATGCAGACCGCGCTGGCGGTGCGTGACACGGTGATGATCGTCGCCGACATCATGGTGTTCATCGTCATCTATTTCATCACCATGGTGGCCGTGGTCGGGACCTTCGACCCGCTGTTGCTGCTGCCTTTCCTGGGTTGGCTGGCGCTGTATATCCTGACCCTGCGCTTCTTTGTGCCGCGCCTGGGCAAGGTAGCCAAGGAGCAGGCCGACGCACGCAGCCTGATGACGGGGCGGATTACCGACGCCTATACCAATATCGCGACGGTGAAGCTGTTCAGCCATGCCCAGCGCGAGGCAAGTTTTGCCAAGAGCGCGATGCAGGACTTCATCCAGACCGTGTACCAGCAGATGCGGCTGGTCAGCGGCTTCGAGGTGGTCAACCATCTTTTGAGCATGCTGCTGATCGCCAGCACGGCCGGGGCCACGTTGTGGCTGTGGAGCCATGGCGAGGTCGGCATCGGCGCGGTGGCGGCGGCGACCGCCATGGCCCTGCGGCTCAATGGCATCTCGCACTGGATCATGTGGGAGATGGCCAGCCTTTTCGAGCAGATCGGTACCGTGCAGGACGGCATCAATACGTTGTCCCGCCTGATCGCGGTGGTCGACAAGGCCGATGCGCAGCCACTGACGGTGAGCCGTGGCGAGGTGAAGTTCGAGGACGTGATGTTCGGCTACGGCGCGGACAAGCCGGTGGTGCAACACTTGAACCTGACCATCAAGCCGGGTGAGAAGATCGGCCTGATCGGCCGCTCCGGTGCGGGCAAGAGCACACTGGTCAACCTGCTGCTGCGCTTCTATGACGTGGAGCGCGGTCGTATCCTGGTCGATGGGCAGGATATTGCCCACGTCACCCAGGACAGCTTGCGCCGGCAGATCGGCATGGTGACGCAGGATACGTCGCTGCTGCATCGCTCGGTCCGCGACAACCTGCTGTACGGCCGGCCCGATGCGGACGACGAGGCCATGGTGGCCGCCGCGCGCCGGGCGGAGGCGCATGAGTTCATCCAGTCCCTGAGCGACCCCAAGGGGCGCACGGCGTACGAGGCCCATGTGGGCGAACGTGGCGTGAAGCTCAGCGGTGGGCAGCGGCAACGGGTGGCGATTGCCCGGGTCATGCTCAAGGACGCGCCTATCCTACTGCTGGACGAAGCGACCAGCGCGCTGGACTCCGAAGTGGAGGCCGCGATCCAGAGCAGCCTTTACCGCCTGATGGAAGGCAAGACCGTGGTCGCGATCGCCCATAGGCTGTCGACCATCGCGGCCATGGACCGGCTGATCGTGATGGACCAGGGGCATATCGTGGAGGAAGGCGATCATGCCAGCCTGCTCGCCAAGGGTGGCCTGTATGCACGGCTGTGGGCACACCAGAGCGGTGGCTTCCTCGGTGAGGAAGCGGATGAAGCCGAGCTGGTCTAGGGTGCACTGACGATAAAAAGGGCGGGCCGCCTTACGGGAGTCCGCCCTGTCAGCGATGGGCCATGGGCCCATCCCCTTCGTTTTTCCTTGCTTGTTTAAATCAAGGCGCGCCCAGCAGCTGACGCTTGAGCGAGTTCTCTGCCGGGCGATCGCCCAGCCAGATTTTCAGGATGGCGTTGTAGAAGGCCTGGTCGGGCAGCGGCTCGCCGAGCTTCTTGCCGTTCATGTGCACCACGGTACCGACGTTGGGCACCCAGTCCACGGTGATCATGTCCTTGGGCTTGATCGAACGATAGGCGCCGAAGATCTGGCCGATGGCGAGCATCTGGTTGAAGAAACGGGACTTCTCTTCGTCGCTGCAGTTGTGGTTGAGACCGTCGAGCAGTGCCTGGCTCAGCGTGTCGGAGCTGACTTCGCGCATCATGGTGAGCGAAACGCGCTTCGGACCAGCAACGGCCAGGGCATCCGCCGGAGTGGTTTTCTTGTCGGCCAGGTAGAGGCCGGCGACGTAGATCTTGAAGAAAGCCTTGGTGCGCAGGCCGGCACCGTTGAGCTTGAGGTCGACGTTGGCGACCTTGGCCGTGTCGTCGACCGAGACACCTGCGACTTCCACAGCCTGCACCGTACCATTGAGCACCAACAGGCATGCTGCAGCCAGCAGGCCCTGCTTGAACGTATTACCGATTTTCATCTTGTCTCCCAGCGTTTGTAACGTCGCACCCTCGCTTAGCGGGCGGGGCACGTTCCTCTACTTCGATCTCTGTCTTCTTTGAAAATCCGGGCCCTGGGCCCGATGGCGATCAGGTCGCCTTGGAATATTTGCTCTAGGCTACCTGAGCCGAGGGGCTCTGCACAAGCAAGCGCTTGGGTGTGCGGCTTAGTCAACACGGCGCCGAGTCATGACATAAGAATATGCAAATGTAATCAATGGCTTGTACATGCAGGCTGGCGGCCGTACAGGACCTGTGGACGAGTGTCGGGATCGCTGTATCGCAATGACAACCACGCCCGTTAAAATTGCTGCCTATTTCCCACAGGTCACCTCCATGTCCCTGCGATTGAAGCTGATCCTTGCCCTGCTGTTTACCAGCCTGATGGCCGTCGCCCTGGTCGGCGGGGTGGCCTATCTGCGGGTGAACGGGAAGTTCGACGACCTGCGCCGACACCAGGCCGAGGATCACTTCCGCGGCATGGTCACCGCCTATCTGCAGCGCTATGGCTCCTGGCAGGCAGGGGAACAGCAAGAGGGTTTTCATGCCTTCGTGGCGCGCCAACCCCGGCCCGAAGGCCCGCCCGGCAGGCCGGATGATGAATCCGGCACACCGGGCCCGCGCAGGCCGCCCCCGCCGGAGGGCAGGGGCCAAGATCCCCGTGCGCCACGTGGCGAGCCGCCGTTTCATTTCATTCTGGCAGACGCCGGGTTTCGGGTACTGCTCGGTGCCGGCAGCTACCATCCGGACGAGTTGCTGCCGGAGCATGCCCGCCGCGATGCACAGGCGGTGGTGATCAATGGCAAGGTGCTCGCGTATATCTCGCCGGAAGGCGTGCTGGGACCCAGCAAGCAGGAACAGGAATACCTCGGCGCGATGCGAGAGGGCTTGCTGTACGGTGCCGGGATCGCGGCAGCGCTGGCGATCTTGCTGGGGCTGTTGCTGGCAGGACGGTTGAGTGGCGCGCTGCATCGCCTGACCCTGGCGGTCGAGGCCATGGCTGGCGGCAAATTGCTGCAACGGGTACCGGTACAGGGTCGGGACGAGGTCGCCAAGCTGGGACAGGCATTCAATACCATGAGCGAGGAGCTGGCGCAGAGCCATGCGTCCTTGCAGGCATCCCACCAGACCATTCTTGCGCAGGCGGCACAGCTCAAGGAGATGAGCATACGGGATGCGCTGACCGAGCTCTACAACCGCCGGCACTTCGACGAGCAAGCGCGGCAAATGTATGAGCAGGCCCGTCGCTACGGGCACCCCTTGACGGTGGTGATCGCCGATATCGACTTTTTCAAGCGCATCAATGACCAGTTCTCTCACGCGACGGGGGACACGGTACTCAGGCAGGTGGCGGCCATCCTGCAGAGCCATGTGCGGCAATCCGACCTGGTCGCCCGCTACGGTGGTGAGGAATTCGTCATCGCCCTGCCGGAGACCGCACTGCCGCAAGCAGCTGCGCTGTGTGAGAAATTGCGCGATATGCTGGAACGCTTTCCCTGGCAGCAGCTTCACCCGGACTTGCGCGTCACCATGAGCATGGGGCTCTGTGCCGACCTCGAAGCCAACGGCCTGGAAGCCATGTTGCAGCAGGCTGATGAGCGACTCTACCGGGCCAAGGCCGAGGGGCGAAACCGGATCCGCTTTGGCTGAGCACCCCACGCAAAGGGTTGCGGTCGACGCGGCCTGACAGACGTGTGTGGAAAAAAGGCGCAGACCAGACTAGAAAACAAGTTACCCAGTCTGGAGCCATCATCATGCAATTTGATGAAGTACAAGCCGAGCATTTCAGCACCTTGTCCCGCAACCCGTTTCCGCACGTGCTGATCGACCGGGCACTGATGCAGCTGGGTGGGGAAAACAGCGGTCCTTATCGCAACAGCGTGATGGCCGCTGCGGGCTGGGGGCATAGCAATCTGATTCCGTTCAGCAAATACCCGGCTGAAGCCTGCGCCGCCTTCAACCGCATCCGGGCTGTGCTGGCCGAGACGGAAGACCCGCAGGCGGTGTTGGCCGCACTGAAGCGCTGATAACAGGCATCAATGGTCCGGGGCCGTGAAAGTGAGCGGTGCGGCACCCGCCTGCCAGTGTTCCATCAGCCACTGACCATTGCGTTTGATCAGGACGAAATGATCGGTAAAGCGACGTAGTTCGCCGACCTTCATGCCGGCGGTGCGTCTTGCCAGCCATGCCTCGTAGTCCGCCTGTGCCTGCAAGCCCTGCTCCAGCATGGCCGCCTTGCCCTGACTGTCGACCATCTGGCGGATCTGCGCCATCATGGCGGGGTCAAGGTCTTGCCGTGGCGCAAGCAGGCGTACATCGTAGCTTGCATCGAACTCATATCGCACTGGCGTCACCAGCTTGCCGGGCAACAGCTCCGCCCATACCGTCTGAAAGCGGGACGGATTCCACATGGGGTTCATCTCCATCACCTTGCCCTGCAACGCCGCCTTGTCGAGGCCAGGCGGGGCAAGCTGCGTCCTCGGCCCGCAGGCGGACAGCCAGAATATGAGCATCGTGATGGAACTGATGGTTCGCCACATGGACGACTCCTGACGCGGGATGAGAAACAGGCCCGGTACGCAGACCCTGCCATTGCCATCCCAGATTAGGGGCAATTACGGTACGCTGCCATCCTTGGCGCGCAGGTGCGTGCCGGTCAGGCCACGGAAGATGGCCCGGCCGAGTTGATCTGGATGAGGAACGCAGGATGCGATGGTATGGGGGCCTACTGCTGGCAGGCGCAATAATGGCCTCGGCCAGAGCAGACGATATTCTGGGGCCGGTGGTGGTGAAATCCGACGCAGTCCTGAATGCCGCGTACGACACCTTGTTCGGCCCGCAGCGTGATTGCGTGGTGCCGGTGTACAACTTCCTGATCGGGAAGGACGGCGATGTTGCAGACTTCGGCCCGAGGGATACCCCGAACGCCTGTACCGGCCCACTGGAAGACGCCATCAACGAAGAGCTGGCCGGCCTGTTTGCCAATATGCGGTTTGCCAAGCAACGCAACCAGCAACTGAGCTATGCGGTGGTGGTCGGCCATGTTTTTTCCAAGCATCGCGATGGCTGGGGGGCCTACTTCCGGCAAAAACGCGAGAACGGCGAGTTCCAGTCCAGCGATACCTTCAGCTGCGATATCCAGGGCGTGGATTTCCAGGTTCGTCCCAATGGCAGCATCGCCAATGCCAACCTGATGGGTGGCAAGGGATCCCGCTGCATGTACCGGACACTCGATGCTTTCGAGGCCGGGCTGATGGCCGGTGGCCAGGCGATCCGCAGCGCGGTACCCGCCAGCTATACGGTACGCCTGAACCACAAGGTACTATGGCGCGTAAAGGTCGACCCATGAATGCCGCCTGCTACCCCAAGGCAGGGGATAGCCTATCTGCCCAGCACTCGCCGTTTGCTTTACCATCCGCTGCAACCCGTTTCCGGACGATGCCATGACCAAACCCAAGCCTTTCGCGATGATCCGCGAGTTCCACCTTGCCGACTGGTTCACCCTGGGCAATGCCTTCTGCGGCGTGGGTGCCCTGTTTGCGGTGATGACCTATCTGCAGACCACCGAGGTGCTGCATCTCTATTTCGCCTGTGCGCTGATCCCGGTTGCACTGGCTTTCGACGTGCTGGATGGGCGGATAGCGCGCTGGCGGCAGAAGAGTTCGGCCATGGGGCGTGAACTCGACTCGCTGGCGGACGTGATCTCCTTCGGCGTCGCGCCGGCGGTCATCGCCTACGGCTGCGGCATGCAGGGCCTGTTCGACCGCATCGTGCTGCTTTTCTTCGTCGCCTCGGGCGTATCAAGGCTGGCGCGCTACAACGTCACCGCCGAGAAGCTGTCGGAAGGTGGCGACAAGGTGAAGTACTTCGAGGGCACGCCGATCCCCACATCCCTGCTGCTGGTCATCGTACTGGCCGTGGCGGTGAGCGAAGGGGCGATCGGCTCGCAGATGTGGTTTGGCACCTATGTGATCGGTGGCTTCAAATTCCATCCGCTGGTGTTGATGTTTGCGATTTCGGGGTCGTTGATGATCAGTCGGATTCGTATCCCGAAGCTGTGATCACAGAAGATGTGCTGCTAGAGCGTGAACATTCGATCAGCGCCCGGCCAAGCCGGGCGTTTTGCTGCATAGGGTGCGGATACGCGCTTCGCTCTATTGAATCCATCCCCTCCGCCCAGCGCTGCACGCACAGGTTCTAGGTTCGTGTGCTCGCCAAGAACTCTGGCAGTGCCGCCGCAGGGGAAGCTCGCTGTCGCTCGTCGGGGCACAGATTGGCAACAGTGAAGGCCCGGAGCAATGATAAGACCCGGCATTCGCCGCAAGGGCGAGGCCGAAGTAGTCAGCCACAAGAAGGTGGCAACGACTTCACTCAGCCTGTTGTTTGACTGTGGCGTGGGCTCAAGCGGCCTTCGCTCTATCCAATCCTTTCAACCGCTCAACGGTGGGCACACAGGCTCTCGGCGTATACGGGCCAAGCACTCTAAGCACTCTGAGCATTGCCGCCGCGAGGGAAGCTCGCGGTGCTCGTCGAGGTACGGATTGACCTTGGCGATGACCGGAATCGGTGACCCCTGCTTTCACGAAATCCGCGTCTCCATCCCTGGTGTGCCTGATGCCGCCAGTTCACATAACTTCACGCTTACCGCATCAGCGCTACCGGCCGGGCTTGCACACTGACCGCTCATTTTGACGAAGGGAGATGGGTATGGGGCGGTGGGTCAGGCGTTTGGCAGTGTTGCTGGTGGCCGGCATGTCGTCGGGCGCGCACGCCAGTGGCGGGCCAGCCATGATGGGTCTGGTGTTGCTGATCGCAGCGGTCTGGATTCTGCTGGTCTTGCCGTTTTCCATCGGGCTGATCGCCCTCCAGTTCATTGCGCCAGTGCGATGGCGGTGGATTTTCCGGCTTTCCGTCCCGGCTTGGTTCGTGGCGTGCACGCCGGTCTTCTGGCTGGGGCCGTTCCTGCTGCCCATCCCGCTGTTGTTCGGTATCTATGCGCTGGCAGTCTGGCAAGGCGTGGCATGGACCAGGCGACATCGGCAGGCCCGGTTGACGGCTCAGCCGGCGTAACGGTCGGTTTTGTTCAACGGTCCTCGTGGCTGCCTTGTTGTGCCTCCTGTGCGGCCATTTCGTCCGCCCAGGTGTAGCGGCCACGCAGGTGCTGGGCGCTGATGCTGCCATGGAAACGGAGGATGCCGGCGGCAATGGCCAGCAGGGCGATGCAGGGTAGGGCAAGGAGGGTGATCAGGACGATGAGCATGGCGATCTCCTGCGGTGGTCGAGGGGTGGCGAGGTGGCTACCTGGGCTGCGACGCGGTGGCCTCTCCGGCGTGATCGGGGTCGGCCGCTTGCTGCAGCTGGCTGCGCTGCTGCTCAGTAAACAAGATAAGTTCCGGGAAGAACAGGTCGAAGTCCTGCGCCAGTCCATCATAGTGCAGGGCAAGGTCCGCCAGCGATGCGCGCAGCAGGTGGCCGTTGCGGCTCAGGCGCTGGGAGACCCGGTTGATGGCGGATTCCACCCCGGCGAACTCATGGTAGGAACCCAGCCAGTCCTGCTCCACCATCCAGGGCGCAATGTCGCGCAGGCGTTCGGGCAGGATGGGCCGATGCGCCAGCAGGGCCTGGTAGAAATGGGCGATGAAGGCGGGACGAGGCGTGTCGGCATACTGCGCCCAGCGCTGGCTCAACAGGTGGTCGTAGAACACGTCGAGCGCGATACCGGCGTAGCGGCGCCGACCTTCGGCGAAGCGTTGAACCGCCGCCTTGAACAGCGGGTGATTGTCAGTGTAGCGGTCGATCTGGCGGTGCAGCAGGATTTCCCGCTCGATCTCGCCGGGAAATTTGCCGCGTATGTCGGCCTTGGCGAAATCGCCCAGGAGTGCGCCGACCATCGCTGCATCGCTCTGGCGGGCCAGGTAGATGTGGGCGAGGTAGTTCATGGCGCCATCTTAGCGCCGGGCGGGCGATAACCGAACAGACACGTTCCGGATCAGGGGGCAAGCAAGCCGTAGGGCACCAGGCGCACGGCGTAGAGATAGGGCCGGCCGAGCGTCAGTTTATTGACCGCCGCGCTGCCGCTCAGCCTGTCCCTGTCGCGGCTGGCCTGTGACGACAAGGCGGCCAGCAAGGCGCGAAAGCGTATGCCCCCACCCGAGACCGATGCCGAGATACGGTTGATCGGGGCGACGTCCTTCGCAGGCCAGGGCGAAGTGTAATAGCGGATGACCGACCGGCAGAACATGCGGGCGGCGAACAGCATGCCCACCTGGCGGTTGAGCTGCGCCGTCAGCCATTGCGTGTCGGCCATGGACAGCGTGGGCGAGATGACCTTGAAACCTTCATCCAGCAGGACGAAATCATATTGCTGCTCCGCCAGCGCTGGTTGCACCGCCTCCAGATGACGCTGCAATACCTGCCAGGCCTGGGCGAAATGACGCATGGCGTTCTCGGCCTCTACCATGGGGCGAAACAGGTGCTGTCTCAGCAGGGTGCGCGCGTCAGCCTGCGACGCCAAACCTGTTGATGACAGGGCAGGCGGCGATGCGTGGTCGGACGGTATAAGCGCCGATAGATCGGGATGGATACGCATGGTGCCGGAGCGGTTCGTGCTGCCAGATCCTGGTGACAATCCCTATCTATCGGCAGCGGAAACGGGCACTTGAGTGCGCCCGGAAAATATTTATCAGCAAAATCTAATTTACCAGCTTCCCCATTAACGGGAAAAGCCGGACGGCGCAGACATGACGCGCCACTTCGGCGGAAATGGCGCATTCCACAGTCGGCTAGTCGAGTAAGCCCAGCTTCACCGCTTTGACCGCGGCCTCGGTCCGGGTGGCCGAATTGAGCTTGCTCATGCTATTGCGCATATGAAACTTCACCGTGCGTTCGTCAATGGCGAGGATCAGTCCTATCTCATGACTCGTCTTTCCCGTGGCGGTCCAGCGCAGGACATCGCGCTCCCGGGCGGTCAGCGAAAGGGTAATCTCCGGCATGAGTTTCGGCACCGCAATTTGACTGATCACCGTGTGGAGCGCACGCGTGAGGTACTGCAGACGCAGCTCCTTGGCATCGAGCTCAAGGTTGGTCATGGGTTCGGCGGAACGTACGAAGCTCATCATGCCGTTGATGCCGCGCCCGGTCTGGACCGGGATGCAGAGCCCGTGCCGGAGCTTATGGGCATGGGCCTCGGACCAGAATTCCTTGGGGCCGGCCTCGATACTGCTATCCGCCGACCAGACCATGATCTCGGTACTGGTCAAACCGTGACGCACCGTCGGATCGACCGAGAAGTAGTTCCGCTCGACGTAACGTAGCGCCCAGTCCTTGTCATAACTGGAATGCAGGGAGAACTTGGGATTGCTTACCGGGAGTGCAACACGCAATCCGTACGATGCGTACTCGAACCCCAGGTCGCGCGCGAGCTGGTCGGCCGTCGCGAAGGCCGTCGCCTCATCCTGCACTGCAGCGAAGGCATATAGGTAGTCCCCACGCCAATCCCTAGCCATCCGTTTGCTTTCCGCTATTCAATGTCCATTTGGGCAGGTTTTCCCGCTCCTCGGGCGAGGGTAGGATGACTCAGCACATCATTATGACGGGACCGCTACGCCGCTGCCGACGTAGCATCCAATTGAGAATCGTCGAAGGAATACGATGCTAACGCTTGCACCCGATGGCCTAGTGCGTACGGATTTCAGCCATCTTCGAGCACTGCCATTTCGCCCTCACCTGAGCTGGACCGATGATCTACTGCGGGAAGAGCTATGCATGCAGGGCCTACCGGCCATCCTTGCAGGTCACGACGAATGGGCCAGCGACACAGGCCCCCTTTCCATCAGTATTGGCTGGACATGGCTGCAGACTGATGAAGGTTCACCGATTGAACTGGCGCCGGGGGGATTCTCGACCAACCTGATGCTGCGGGATGTCTACGGTTACGACCTGGGACAGCAACAAACCGAGGCGCTGCTGCAGACCTGGCTACATCGAATCGATTGGCAATTCGATATTAAATACAGGATAAACCGGGCATTTTCCGTCAGCAAGCCCTCCCAGGTTCAGCTGTCCGATCGGTCAGCTATGTCCCGATAGCCGAGACCTTTTTAATGCGGGAGTTCCCTACCTGACGGACTCTCCATGCTGCACATATCGAGCGGTAACAAGGCCCAGATCCACCCTTCCACCGAGCACGCACTCGCGAAATATCGCCACCGGATCTTCGTTGAGGAGCTCGGCTGGCCGTTGCCTGCCCAAGGCGGGCTGGAGCGTGATCAGTTCGACCATGACGGCACCGTGTACGTTGTCGCCAAGGACCAAAAAAGCAACATCTGCGGTTGTGGTCGTCTGCTGACCACCACAGGTACCTACCTGCTGGAGTCGATCTTTCCCCACCTGGTTGGCGAGATGCCGCTGCCCCGTAGCGCCAGCGTCTGGGAGTTGTCACGCTTCGCCATCAGTCCACCGCCCCAGGCACAGTTGAATGCCAAGGAGGCGTGGGCCAATACCTGCAGCCTGATGGCCGGCATCGTCAAGACGGCCATCGAGCTCGGTGCCCAGCGCCTGATCGCCTTCTCGGCCGTCGGCAATGAGCGGCTGCTCAAACGCATGGGCGTCGCGGTACAGCGGATTGCGGTGCCGCAGCTGATCGATGGCAAGCCGGTAGTCGCCTTCTGGATCGACCTCGACGACACCACGCAACGCTCCTTGGGGTTGACGGCTCCGGCACGGCAAACGGCGATGGCTAGCCAGCCGCTACCGTGCTGATCTGGCGAACGTGGCTATTGGAACAGCGTCGAGGGGGGCAGTTGCAGCACTATCTGCAGCTTGGTGAAATCCTTGCTCGGGTAGTAGGCAGTCTGACGATGCGACATGGCCAGCAAAGACAACCGCCCCTGCTTCAGCCTACCTGAGGTGAAGCCGTAGCCCAGCCGGATGCCAAGCTCGCCATGGCTACCGGCTATGGGTTGCTCCTGTCGCCAGTACAGGCCATGCAGATAGTCCGTCGGGTTCGCATGACGGGCCGCTTCCACCTCGGCATTGACGCCCCAGCCGTGGATGGCCCAGACGGTGAGATCGGCCTGCGGTATCGCCAGTTGCCGGCCATCCAGGCGTAGCCGCAGCTGTACGGATCGCTCGTTCGGCGCGTTGTAGTCCGCACCGAAGACATTGGCCAGCAAGATGCCGTTGGTTTCGGCGAGATAGTCGAAATATTGATCGCCCAGAATACGCTGCAGACCCAGGGTCAGTACCGTACCAGCCGTCGATGCCGATAGCGATGCGCTCAGTGCCCGGTTTGAGATGGCGCCCTGTCGCTGGCGCCCATCCTCCGAGGTCACGTAGGCGCTCAGCTTGCCTTGCAGGCTGCCGGCGCCGGCATCCAGCAAGGTACGGTTGACCGAGAAGTAGTACTGCCGCCATACGTCCTGCGCCCGGCCAGCAAATAGCTGCGCCCCCTCCCGCCCCGACTGCCAGCGCAGGCCGGCGTAGTCAAAACGGGTTACGGGCGTACCGCCGTAGCTGGTCGCCAGGGACTGCGGCCGGTCATGCCCACGGGCGATGACGGCATGGAAGCGACCTGCTTCCCACCGCGTCTCCGGTGAGATCGCAAAGCCTCCCGCCAGGCCCCGGAAGGTCGGCGGCAGGGCGCGGCTATCGTCGGGTTCCAGAAACGGGTTATTCACCCGCTGCAGCCCCAGCTTTAGCATGCCGGCAGCGCCGCGGGCCGACAGGGCTGCTTCGCCCAGGTAGGCCCAGGCCGCCCGGTCCCGGGAGCGCCCGTTGCTCCCCACGTAGGCGCGGTTCCCGGCGCCGCCTCCGCCATCGAGCTTGAGTGCGCCGAACAGGCTGGCATCGGCCGCCAGCGTGACCGGCTCCGGGGACCAGGCGCCTTGCATCGCCCATTGACCGGCTTGCAGAAAACCGAAGCGCCTGACCCCGTCGCTGGATTCCAGACGGTCATAGAAGCTGCGAAGCTGGAAGGTGGCATTCCAGCCCTGGGCCGGTAGCGTGCTGCCCGCAGCTGCCGCCGTCAGGCTGAGCGCCACCATCGCACAGGGCAAGCGGCGGCGACGCCGGCACGGCGTATCGCCTGCCGCCATCAAGCAGCCTCCACCAAAGCCACATCCAGCATTTTCATGATGTCGCCATGGACCGTGTTGGCGTAATCGACCGCCAATTGGTAGGAGGGTGCCGTCACCGAGACCATGCCGTAGGCGTCGAAATTCGTGTCATGGGCCTTCAGTCGGCGCCCCGCCCAGATCTCGGTCCGCCCGGCAACGTTGCGACTGCGAAACCGGTCGAGCCAGTCTATCGGCAAGTCCTCACGTATGGTGCAGTCCTTCAACGCACACAGATAGGTCTGGCTGCAGGCGATGTGCGTGGGCAACTGGTTCAGGCCCAGCCGCTCCCCGAGGAAGATCCGCAACAGCACTTCGAACAGGTTGACCCCTGTGGCGGTATGGATCAGATCGGGTATGGAGCCACCCGCGATGCGGGGATTCACCTCCACCAGGCGAGGGCCTTGCGCGGTATAGATGAACTCGACATGGAACAGGCCGATACCCAGCCCCAGCGCCTGTGCGACCCGACGGGCATAGTCGGCCGCTTCCTGCTGCTGGGCGTCACTGAGCCCGCTGGGCATGGTGGAACCCAGCTCGAGGACGGGGTTGTGCCGTGCCGTCTTGCGCCGAACAATTGCCAGCGGCATCCATTCATCATGGTCGCCGATGCCGACCTCGATCGAATACAACGGCCCTTCCGCCAGCGAC
Source organism: Chitinimonas naiadis (assembly GCF_054780835.1). Taxonomy (NCBI): domain Bacteria; kingdom Pseudomonadati; phylum Pseudomonadota; class Betaproteobacteria; order Neisseriales; family Chitinibacteraceae; genus Chitinimonas; species Chitinimonas naiadis. The sequence goes on from NZ_BAAGVO010000005.1 coordinate 232,248, forward strand.
TCCACCAGGAACTCCAGCCCCACATCCTGTTGCAGACCCGATGCCAGCGCCGAATGCCCGGCTACCGCCTGGTCGAAGTGGGGTGCGACGTCTTCCGGCTTGTGCACGATGGTCGTGAGGCATTTGCCGAGACCGGTGATCGGCTTGATGATCGCGGGGTAGCCGATATGCTCGAGCTCGGCCAGGGCCTGCTGCGTATCACGTACCACCGCGTGTGCCACGGAAGGGATACCGATGGCGGCCAGCAATCGTCGACATTGTGGCTTGTCACGGGCGTTGCGGATGCCCTCCACCCTTGTTCCCCGCAAGCCCGCCAGGCGCGCCGCCTCCGCAGCCGGCAGCGTGCACATCTGCAAGGTACTCAGCACGGCACTGACCGGGTGTTGGGTATGGCAGCGACGCAAGGCCATGGCGATATCGTCCACGCACTGCGTGTCGGCAATGGTGATGACCTGATCGGCCAGCGCGTGCAGACGCTGCCGGTCGGCAGGCGGGTACAGCCAATCAAACTTCCCCGAAGTCAGCAGGGTGGTCCGTACACCCAGGCGACGTGCGATGTCGAACATCTGGATGCCGGCGCGGGTCGATTCGATAAACACAAGATGGGACATGGTCTGAGCTGGCTCGCAAGGGTTAGGGGGTAGGCACCGAAACGGCGGGATGGGCATGCCCTGCACGGTGGCCGATGTGGAACAACCACAACGCCAGCGCCGTGATGGCGATCAAGACCCAGAACATGGCGGCCGGGTGCCCGCCGGACAGCATCAGGCCGCACAGGACAGGACTCGCAGCCCCACCCAGATTGCCCAGGCTCTGCACACCGAAGTAGCTGCCCTTCATGTCCTCGGGCGCGATGGCGTCGATGAACAGGTAGCCTGCGGGGATGACGATCACCTCCCCGATCGAGAACACCACCATGGCGACAAGCCATATCGGCAGCGCCGTGGCACTGAGGAAGCCGAACAGACCGAGGGCGAACAGCAGCAGGCCAGCGGCGATCCAGCGGTGCAGGTTGTCCACCGTGATGCGCGAGCCGATGAGGTATTGAAAGGCAATGACCACCACGGCATTCACCGTGATGACGTAGGCCACCGTGCGGTAAGCCACTTCGGCGCTGACGACCACCGCAAGGTACTGCGACAGGTAGGCCGAAAACCGCGCGTAGACGACGGCAGCCAGCATGCCGGCCAAGGTGAACTTGACCAGGCGGTCATCGTTACGCAGGGCGTGAAGGGTGTCGGCGAAGCTGCGTACGGGCGCCAGATCATCGCGGGCGCGTTTGTCCGCCAGTTGCCCCCAGACCACGAACAAGGGCAACAGCGAGAGGATGGCGACTGCACCCGATACATGAAACAACACGCGCTCGCTGTGTATTGCCAGGTAGGCACCCAGCAGGGGGCCGACGGCGAAGCCGATATTGTTCAAGGTGTAGCGTACCGAAAACACCTTCACGCGCACTTCCGCCGTCACCAACTGGGCGATGTAGGCCTTGACCGTAATATCCAGCAGCGAAGCGGTAGCATAGGAGACCGTCAGCAACAGCAGCGCGGCCCAGGCGCTGCCGACACCCGGAAATACGAAGTACGACAAGGCGCAAGCCAGCGTGCCCCCCACCAGCAACAAACGCCGGTCCGCCCGGTCGACGACATAGCCGCCGTACAGGCTGGATAACGTACCGAGCGTCAGGCTGGCGCCGAGGATATAACCCACCGCGCTGGGTTCCAGCGCCAGCACCCGGGACAGATACACGGCAATCACCGGCAAGGTGATCGCCCTGCCTGCGGTCAGACCCAGCGATGCCAGCAGCAGCGCCCTGATCGAGAGCGGAAACTGTCTCATTGGCAGTGTCTCCCGTCGACCTATCGATCCGAGCCGGCGATCATGCGCTCGTAGACAGCCCGCTCCTGGCGCCGCAACTCGCTACGATCACGCTGCAACTGCTGCTTGTCCTTGTTCAGCAAGAACACATAGCCCGGATAGTTGGTCAGGGCCGTGGTGCGTGCCAGCCGACCGTTATCGCGCACGCTGGCACTGTGGGCACTGGGCAGCGCCAACCAGGCGCCAATGTCCGGCATGTGCTGGATATCGCCTTCGATGTCGCTGATGAGGAACACGCAGCTGGAATGGAAATTCAGCGGCAGTCTCGGCCGGGTGCAAAGCTCGATGAAGGCACGCGGGCTGATGCAGGACTGGATCCACAGCATCAACTGGTTGTACCCCAGTGCCTTGGTATAGGCCGACAGATCAATCCCGCCCGGCAAGCGGGCCGCGGATTCCAGCAGGACAGGCTGCTTTCCGACCACCATGAGCTCGCTGTGGCAGGGGCCGTACTTGATGCCCAGCGCGTCGAGCACGCTGAACACGTACTTTGAGAACACCTCGTAGATGCCCGCGTCGGCCACCGGGCACAACAGCTCGTTGTAATCGTGTACGGAGGTACCCTCCACGCGAAGGCGATGCACCTTGATGATTTCGCTGACAAAGTGCCGGCCCGCGTAGCTGACCGTGTTCACGCAATATTCGACGTCCGCGTTGGCCAGATGCTGACCTGCCTGCTGCGTCCCGCTGTCGATGATCAATTCGTTGTTGCGAAGGAATTCCTGTACCAGGACCTCGGTATTCGGTTGCAGCATGGTATTGGTGGCCGAGATCACCGCCTCGAAAGCGGCCCGTACTTCAGCCTCGTTTTCGCAGATATGCACATTGTCCGAGCCCGAGCTGTCGATCGGCTTGACGACGATGGGGTAGTCCAGCCGGTGCTCCTGCTTCCAGGTAAAGACCCTATCGAGCTCGCGGGTGCGCAAATGGTGCATCGACCGCACACCGGCGCGCTTGAGTGCCTCGTGCATTTCATACTTGTTACGCCAGCATACGGACCGCGCCGCGTCGTTTCGCGCGCTGATATCGAACAGCTCGGCAAGGTGTGCAGCGAGGCGGACACCCATTTCGCAACCGGCCAGAACCCACTGCACCTTGTAGCCGCTCAGCGCCTCGCGCAGGCTCTCGTCGTCGGTGTACTGCACTTCCTTGATGAAATCGCCAGGACGGTGGAATGCCTTCACCGCATCCCGGACATTGGCCTGTGAGCGCACATGGATGCAGGTGACGCCATGCGCAAGCAGTGCAGGAGCGAGGAAGGAACCGGTGACAAAGGCGTCAACGATGATGGCGACGTGCTTTTTGATCTGCATGGTGGTGTAGGTCCGGTAGATGGATCAGGCTTTGGCGGTGGTCAGGACAGCGCCATCAGGCTTGGGGTGGTGTAGCGGGCAAGGCAGGCACCGATGATGTCCGCCGCTCGGCGCATGGTCTTGCGGTCAATATCCAGGCAGCTCATGAAGCGCAGGGTGCAGTCGTCCCAGGCCAGGCACAGCACCTCCTTGCGTCGCAGCGCTGCGACCAACTCGTTCGCGGGCACGCCGAGCTCGCTGACGTCGACCAGCAGCATGTTGGTGCCGCGCCAGGTGCAGGTAATGCCGGGGACGCCGGACAGCACGTCGTACAGAAAACGCACGTTGTCGTGGTCTTCCGGGAGCCGCTCGATGTGATTGCGCATCGCATAAAGCGCGCCGGCCGCCGCAATGCCCGACTGGTGCATGTCGCCACCAAACCATTTGCGGTACTTGCGTGCATTGGCGATGAATTCCGCGTCGCCCAGCAACACCGAGCCGATGGGGGCACCCAGCGCCTTGGACATGCAGACCGCCATGGCATCGGCGTGTCGGGTGTATTGCTGGACCCCGACACCCGACGCTGCACTGGCATGCAAGATACGGGCGCCGTCCAGGTAAACCTTGGCGCCTGCGCAGTGGGCCCACCGGGTGATGTCGGCCATGCCATTCGGCGAAAACACCGTACCCCCACGCGAACCGACGGTGTTCTCGATCACCACGACGCGCGGCAGCGCATAGTTGGCATTCCAGCGCGCCTTGGAGTGGTAGATGCGATCCAGGTCGGCGGCGCCGTACAGACCGTCCTCGCTGTCGAGGAGGTTGAAGTTGACCCCCGAGAAGGCACTGGTGGAGGCGGCCTCGAAGAAATTGATGTGGTAGGCGCAATGCAGTACGACTTCGTCACCCGGCTGGGTCAGCGCCTTCATCGCCACCTGGTTGCTGAGCGTCCCGCCCGTCATGAACAGGGCCTGCTCCATGCCGAAGTATTCTGCACAGTAGGCTTCCAGCCTCAGCGTGTCCGCATCGTCACCAAAGCAGTTGTCCCCGACTTCGGCGTCGTAAATTGCCTTGCGCATGGCGAGCGTTGGTTTGGAAACGGTGTCACTTCTCAGATCGATCATTGCGTGATCTCCGTTTGACGCGCTACATCGCGTCGTTCGAGCAGGGATAGGGCGAATTCGAGTCGGTCGATATCACCCGACGTATTGGTGCAATGCACCGAGAGCCGAACAGCACGCTCGATGCCTTTTGCACGCAGGTAGAGGGGGGTGTGCGCTCCCTGGATGGCCCAGGCATTGATGCCGAGGCGCGCCAGCTGTCCGACCACCTCGGTGGCTGTCAGCCGCCGATGGACAAAGGTGACGATGCCGCTGTGGTCGGTACCGGGATGCAGCAGCTCCAGCTCGCGTCGTGTCGCCAGGTGCTCGCAAAGGCGGCGGTACAGTGCCCTGCCGGGGGCCAGATCCTGCTGCATCGCATCCGCGACGGCCTGCCCCAGGCCGATCGTCGCCGCCAGGTGCATCTCGGACAGCTCAAGACGACGCGCGCTGCGGTCGTTCAACTGCCGCTCATGCAGGGACAGGACCTCGGCGGCATGCAGGTCCAGCGGATGCCCGTCTATGCGCTGCAGCCAGTTGTCCGATACGGCGGCGAAGCCGGTGCCTCTGGGGCCGCGCAGGAATTTGCGGCCGGCGGCGGTCAGGAGATCACAGCCGATGCGGCCGACATGGATATCCAGCTGCCCTACCGACTGGCAGGCATCCACCACGTACAGCACCTTTGGACAGGCATCGCGCAATATCCGGCCAATGCGCTCAACCGGTAACACCATGCCGCAGGCCGAAGGGATGTGGACAACGCTGACCAGGCAAAGCGTGTCGTCGGCATGCTGAGCGATCCAGTCGATGTCCAGGTCGCCGTCAGGCAAGGTGGGTATTTGCTCCAGTTGCAGGTCATGCCGATGACAAAGGGTCTGCAGCGCCAGCAGGTTGCCCGCATATTCGTAGGGCGTGACCCAGACGCGACCGCCCCGGGGCCAGTCGGCAATCGCATCGACGCAGGTTTGCCAGGCTCGCGTCCCGCTGTCGAACAGGGCGATCTGCCGTACCGTCGGCGCACCCAGCAGGCGGGCAAGACCCGTGCGGACCGAAAGCAGTTGTCCCTGGTGCAGCGACTCGGCCTCGTAGGCGCCGTGCATCGCTTCGGCCTGCAGGTAGGCGAGCATGGTGCTCATGGTCGCCGGCGCGACGAGGCCGGCACCGGCGGTGTTGAAGTGGGCGGGCTTCATTTCAGTACTCCGCCCCTGCCATCACACGCGACGGGTCTTGCAGGTCTGCCAGCGCCTGGAGGATGTTTTCCGGGGCCTCGGCCAGGCGATGCAACAGGTGCAGATACCAGTTGTCACCGTAGGTGCCATACACGCGGCAGCGCACGCCCTGGTTACGCCAGGCCTGCATCAATCCGGGTTGCACCCCGTGCAGCATTTCCAGTTCCGCGCCCTCGCCCAGCAGGCCTTCGGCGGCCAGGCGATCTATCAGGCGTGCATCCTGGGTTGCGAGACTGTGCGGTACGCCGGCATCGGCGAGGCGCGATGCCAGTTCCACATAGCGGTCATCCAGGGCCGGGGAGCGGGAGATGGCGTGCTCCGGCGACTCGGCGTAGACCCCTTTCACCAGCCGGATCTTGCCACCGCGGGCCAATACGGCTTCCAGGTCCCGGGGCGTTCTGTGCAGATAGGCTTGCAGGGTGATGCCCAGGTTGCCAAAGCGTTGCGCCAGCTCGAAGTAGACGCCGAGGATGTCATCCACCATCCAGGCGCGTTCCATGCTCAGCGTGACAAACAGGCCTTGCTGCTGGGCACGATGCAGAATACCGGCCGTCGTCTCGGCCGCCAGGGACCTTGAGATCAGCAGGCCGACATTGCTCAGGTCGAAATTGAGCTCGGTACGCCGACCTAGCCCACCCTGGGGCAAGAGGCCGATCAGCTCTTCATAGCGGCGGGCAATGAGGTGCACCTCTTTGAGGTCGGTGACGTTCTCGCCGACAAACTCGAAGCCGACCTCGTAGTTTTTTTCCGCCAGGAGGCGCATGCGCTGCACGGCGGTCGGCGCATCACCCGCCACGATGTAGCGGCTGGCGGGTGCGCGCAACCAGGCGCGCAGTTCGCTGTCGGCATCACGGAAAGAGCGTGCCAGGGCGGGATCCGCTGCACAGCGCTTCAGCGCCGCAGCCGCAAGGGAGTGCAGTTCAATCATGGGATACCTGTTCATGGACCAGATGGAAAGCAGGGACGCGGATATCGCCGCGGATTTCATCGAGGATGCCTAGCAGTACCGGTCGCGCTCCCGGTCGTGCCGTAAAGATGCCCCCCGTGTGGCGATTGGTGGCCGCGTAGGCCGGGTCCGCGAGCAGCACCTGATGGGCACGCGCCAGATTCCAGAACGGGATGCCCGCGAACAGGTGGTGCACCTGGTGATAGTTGTCGCCATGCATGCCGATGAACACGCGCTCGGTCCAGGTCGGGAAGCGATTCCGTGTCATGGCGAGATTGGTGCGTGCCGTCAGGGCCAACGGGTAATGCTCGGCAATTTCCGAGAACCAGCCGATCACCTGGAAGGTGGTAAGAAACGGCACCAGCCAATACACCACGTAGCCCAGGGGGCCGACGGTGAAGGTGAAGGCGGCGATGAGCACGGCATGCACCAGCAGCAAACCCAGGCACTCGCGCCGGTCGCCCGCGATTTCCTTCAGGCGATGATTGCAGAGGTAGCGCAGGTAGCTGCCTACATTCAGCATCAGCACGGTACGGAGTACGAATCGGACGACGAAGTCCAGGCGATCCCTGACTTGGAACAGGCCGCTGTCGATGTAGTGCCGGTAGTCAGGATCGCGCTGTGCGTCACCCAAGAAGTTGTGGTGCAGCAGCACATGCGATTTCACATAAGCCCGATGGCTTTGAAAGATCGGGAAGCCTGCCAGCCATCGTCCGATGAAATCATTGAGCCTGCGATGCCGTGTCAATGTCTTGTGACAGGACTCGTGTAGCAAGGAGGCGAGCGCGCGCTGCCGTGAACCGATGAGCAGTACCGCCAGGGGGTACAGCCAGGCCGACCATTGCGCCGCCGCCACCGCGGCGATGATCACCATGAGGTCCGCCACGATACCCAGCGGTCCGGACCAGTTGTTCAAGGCAAACAGCGGCGTCAGATGCTTTCTGACCTCCGGAGAAAACTCGTGTTTAACGAGAATACCCATGTTCGATTTACACCCGGGAAATGACATATGAACATCGCGGCCCCCCGTTTGGGGGGCGACGGATAACGTATAAAACACCGGCCCGCGACAGAGCAGGGAGGGGACACCGTCACGGGGAAACTTGTCTGCCGGACCCTGCAAGTCCTTGATCGGCGCGGATTTAATCGAAAAAAAACAGGCGGCGTCACTGCCCTTTCGGACAGCTTGTCAGGGAATACCAGGCGAAAATTGATGGGCCGCGCGCCGGCATGGGGAGGCCGGGCGGTGGCGGTACGGATCAGTGCCCGGGATTGATTTTCATGGCGCCACGAACGGACGCACTCAGGCCTGCGCGGCCACGCCGCCGGCAGTGATATCGGGGGTGCGCCCAGGCAAGCTAGCGAGCAGGGCGCGCACCAATTTGTAGTTTACTTACCAAAGCGTTTTGGGATAGCATCATATCGATTTCGGTATCGCTGCATCTGCTTGAAGCACAAGCATAAAAACGCATTTGAAGCTTACTCGAAGCTGTCATCCGACTCCGGATTCTCGAACACACCGAGGCCACATGGGGAAGGATGCAATCTGGAATTTCGGAGCGATGCCTTGCACCGTTCTACTGATCACTCCTCTCTGGCGCGATAGGCCGGCTGTTTCAAACCAGCCAGCCACGCGCCATCTTTTTGTGTAGGTAAACTACACACCCGGCTGCATGCTAAGGTTGAGACCAAGCCACTGCGGCAAACCCCTTACAACGCCTGCGCACTGATTGCTCGTCCATGGACCTGAAAGCCCTCTCGCAAACCCTGAATCTGTCGATGACAACCGTCAGCCGGGCGCTGAACGGTTATTCGGACGTCAGCGAGAAGACCCGCGAGCGGGTGATCGCCGCGGCACGGACACTGGGCTACCAGCCCAACCCGGTAGCGCGCAGCCTGGCCATGGGACGCGCCAATGCAATCGGTATCGTCCATCCGCTGGAGCATGGCGATGTGGCGGACCCGCGCTTCCTGGAAGTGGTGGCCGGCCTGACTGAAGGACTGGCGCCGGCCAATATCGACTTGCTGATTGCCTCGGCCACCCATCGTGGCGAGCTGGATACCTATGACCGGCTGGTGCATGGCAAGCGGGTGGATGGCTTTATCCTGGCCCGCACCCTGTGCCAGGACGAGCGGATCGACTACCTGCGGCAGGCGGGCATTCCTTTCCTGGCCTACGGCCGCAGCGCCCAGTGTGAACAGTACCCGTGGTTCGACTTTGACAATGAGGCTGGCACGGTGCTGGCAGTGGAGCGGCTGCTGGAGCTGGGGCACCGGCAGATCGGCTATATCCATGCCTCGCTGCAGTACAACTTTGCCCATCAGCGGTACGCCGGATTCGAGCGTAGCTTGCGGCAGCATGGGCTCCCCCTGCAGCCGCAATGGCGGCTCAGCGCCGGCCTTGCCCGTAGCAGCGGCCATGCCGCGATGACGGCATTGCTGGATCTGGCGGAGCGGCCAAGCGCGGTGATCGTGGACAACAACCTGGCGGGCGAGGGGGCTATCCGTGCCCTGCTCGACCGGGGCATCGCGCTGGGCCGCGAACTATCGGTCATCGTCTACGACGGCATCCCGCCGGATACCCTGCTGTCCGGCCTGTCCGTGACCTCGGTCGTCCAGCCCACCCAGCAGCGCACCGGGCTGCACATGGCCCGCATGATCAAGCGGGTGATCAGCGGCGATTACCCCTTGGGCGAGGTGCAGATGCTGTGCCAACCGGTCTTGCAGATTGGTGAGTCGGACGGCGCCTGGCGGGGTGGTTGAGGCTCGTCGGCAAGCGCAGCCCGAGGGCAGGTAAATAAAAACAAGCACTTAGCTTGCAGCCGCCGCAAGAGCGTGATATTGTCGCTACTTGACCTGATTCTGTTGGGTCATGCCTCCCTTGCAGTTTTCAAGCTCAGTTCCCCTCGGCAGGTCCTTGCAAAGCAAGCCACCTGGCCCTCGATACCTTCCAGGCTTGTTACCGAATGGCGCCCAATGTGCGCCCGCTTCGCCCGCTGTAATGAAGGCTTTGCACCAAGACGAAGCCGCCTGGCACGAAGGCCCCTTTTAGCATCGTTCTGGTTTATTTGATTTGGCATGTACTGCATGCCTGAGACGCACGTGCATCTCTGCTTAGTCGTTGGCCTTGGCCACCGTTCGCAGTCTGAAAGCGTCTCCCGCTACCGGCATATCCGTCCCCTCGGGCAGGACAGGCTGCGCAGGCATATGCCCGCGCCCAGCCCGCCTGAACAGGGGCGGACCGGCGGCACCCGCACATCCGGCCAAGACCGGATGCGGCGGCAAGCAACAAGAGGAAACATCATGATCATTCAACATCTCAAGGCCGGTGACCATTTCACCCAGGAAAGCCACGGCGAAGCGATCCGCTTCGAAGTGGTAGCCGTCGAACAGATCGGTAGCCAATACCAGGTCTGGTTCAACTCCAAGCTCGGCATGAGCGATGCCCGCTACAGCGGCAAAGCTTACCTGCCGTGCGTACGCCCCAGCCGCTACAGCGGTGCACAGGCTGCCAACGCCTGATCTGGTCGTGGCGCTGCGGTGTGTAGCGCCGACAGACTAGCAAAAGGCCACCCGAGCGATCGGGTGGCCTTTTGCTTGCCTGAGCCTTCATGCGGCGCAATGCCCTACGGGGATTGCGCCCTACACCTGATGCCAGGCGCTGGTCAGGCGTTGTAGCCCAGGTTGGGGGCGAGGTCGCGTTCGGCCTGTTCGACCGATACGCCGCGGCGGGCGGCGTAGTCCTCGACCTGGTCCTTCTCCAGCTTGCCGATGGCGAAGTACTGCGCATCGGGGTGGCTGAAGTAGAGACCGCTGACCGCCGCCGTCGGCAGCATGGCGTAGCCTTCGGTCAGGATCATGCCGATATCCTCGGCGCCCAGGACGCGGAACATGTCGGTCTTGGTGGTGTGATCCGGACAGGCGGGGTAGCCCGGTGCCGGGCGGATGCCGCGGTAGCGTTCCTCGGTCAGGTCGTCTACGGTCAGGGCTTCGTCCGGGACATAGCCCCAGATCTCCTGGCGGACCTTGGCGTGCATGAGTTCGGCGAAGGCTTCGGCCAGGCGGTCGGCCAGGGCCTTGACCATGATGGCGCTGTAGTCGTCGTTGGCGTCTTCGAAGCGTTTGACATGCGGGTCGATATTGATGCCGCCGGTGACGGCGAACAGGCCGACGTAGTCGGTCTTGCCGCTGTCCCTTGGCGCGATGAAGTCGGCCAGGCTCCAGTTGGGCTTGCCCTCGGCCTTGCGGTTCTGCTGACGCAGGCAGTGCATGGCCATGAGCTTGTCGCCGGTGGCGGGATCGTAGATCTCGATATCGTCGCCGACGCGGTTGGCCGGGAACAGGCCGATGACGCCGTTGGCCTCGACCCAGTTGCCCTCGATCATCTGCTTGAGCATGGCCTGGCCCTCGGCGAACAGGGTGCGGGCGGATTCACCCACGACTTCGTCATCGAGGATGCGCGGGTACTTGCCGAACAGCTCCCAGGCGTTGAAGAAGGGGCTCCAGTCGATGTAGTCGGCGATCTCGGCCAGCGGGTATTTTTCGAACTTGATGAGGCCGAGCTGCTTGGGCTTGGGCGGAGTGTAGTTGCGCCAGTCGAACTGGAAGCCGTTGGCGCGGGCATCGGCGAGCTTGAGCAGGTCGAGCTTGCCCTTGTTGGCGTGGATGGTGCGGATATTGTCGTATTCGCCGGCAATCTTGGTGATGTAGTCGGCCGCCAGGTCCTCACTCAGGAGGTTGGAGCAGACGCCGACGGCGCGCGAGGCGTCCGGTACGTAGACCACCGGCTGGCCGTAGTTGGGCGCGATCTTGACGGCGGTGTGGACCTTGGAGGTGGTGGCCCCCCCGATCAGCAGTGGCACGGCGAAGTCCTGGCGCTGCATCTCCTTGGCGACGTGGGCCATTTCTTCCAGCGAAGGGGTGATCAGGCCGGAGAGGCCGATGATGTCGGCCTTCACTTCGCGGGCGGTATCGAGGATCTTCTGTGCCGGCACCATGACGCCGAGGTCGATGACTTCGTAGTTGTTGCAGCGCAGGACCACGCCGACGATGTTCTTGCCGATATCGTGCACGTCGCCCTTGACCGTGGCCATGACAATGCGGCCCTTGGCCGAGGTGTCGGAGATACCGAGGCGCTTCTTTTCTTCTTCGATGAAGGGTTCGAGATAGGCAACCGCGGCCTTCATGACACGGGCCGACTTCACCACCTGGGGCAGGAACATCTTGCCGGAACCGAACAGATCGCCCACATGGTTCATGCCGTCCATGAGCGGGCCTTCGATCACATTGATCGGGCGGGGCAGGCTCTGGCGGGCTTCCTCGGTGTCTTCGACGATATAGGTGGTGATGCCCTTGACCAGGGCATGGGTGATGCGGTCCTGCAGCGGCCCGTTGCGCCAGCTGAGGTCCTCGCCCTTTTGCGCGTTGGCGTCGCCCTTGAAGCGCTCGGCCAAGGCGATCAGCTTCTCGGTGGTATCGCCACCGTCGGCGGCTGCGCGGTTGAGGACGACGTCCTCGATGGCGCTGCGCAGCTCGGCCGGGACTTCTTCGTAGACTTCCAGCGCGCCGGCGTTGACGATGCCCATCGTCATACCCTGCTGGATGGCGTGGTACAGGAAGACGGCGTGGATGGCTTCGCGCACCTTGTTGTTGCCGCGGAAGCTGAAGGAGACGTTGGAGACGCCGCCGGAAATCTTGGCGTGGGGCAGGTTCTGCTTGATCCAGCCGGTGGCCTGGATGAAGTCCAGACCGTACTTGGCGTGTTCCTCAATACCGGTGGCGACGGCAAAGATGTTCGGGTCGAAGATGATGTCGGCGGGTTCGAAGCCGACTTCGTCCACCAGGATGCGGTAGCTCTTCTCGCAGATCTCGATCTTGCGCTCGTAGGTATCAGCCTGGCCGACTTCGTCGAAGGCCATGACGATGACGGCGGCGCCATAGCGCTTGCACAGGCGGGCGTGCTTGATGAACTCGGGCACGCCTTCCTTCATGGAGATGGAGTTGACGATGCACTTGCCCTGCACGCACTTGAGGCCAGCTTCGATCACGCTCCACTTGGAGGAGTCGATCATGACCGGGACGCGCGAGATGTCGGGTTCGGAGGCGATCAAGTTGAGGAAGGTCACCATGGCCTTTTCGGCGTCCAGCATGCCTTCGTCCATGTTGACGTCGATCACCTGGGCGCCGGCCACGACCTGCTGGCGCGCGACTTCCAGCGCGGCCGGGTAGTCGCCCGCCAGGATGAGCTTGGCAAAGGCACGCGAGCCGGTGACGTTGGTGCGCTCGCCGACGTTCACGAACAGGTCGCGATCACCGATGTTGAAGGGCTCGAGGCCCGACAGGCGGGACATGGGGGTGAGGTCGGGCAGCGGGCGAGCCGGACGGTCCGCCAGGGCGTCTGCCATGGCCTTGATGTGGTCCGGGGTGGTGCCGCAGCAGCCGCCGACGATGTTGACGAGGCCGCTGTCGGCCCATTCGCGCACATGCACCGCCATGACTTCGGGCGAGAGGTCGTAGCCGCCGAAGGCGTTGGGCAGGCCGGCGTTGGCGTGGACCGAGACGTAGCCTTCGGAGACTCGCGCCATTTCCTCGACATAGGGGCGCAGCAGGTCAGGGCCCAGCGCGCAGTTGAGGCCGTAGCTGATGGCATCGGCATGGCGCAGCGAGTTGTAGAAGGCCTCGGTGGTCTGGCCGGTCAGCGTGCGGCCGGACTGGTCGGTGATGGTGCCGGAGATCATGATGGGCAGCCGCTCGGTGTGCGGGCGCTCATCGAAGTATTTGTGGATGGCGAAGACGGCCGCCTTGGCGTTCAGCGTGTCGAAGATGGTCTCGACCAACAGCAGGTCGGCACCGCCGACGACGAGGCCGTTGATGGCTTCTGTATAGCTTTCGACCAGCTCATCGAAGCTGACGTTGCGGAAGCCCGGATCGTTTACGTCGGGGCTGATCGAGCAGGTGCGGTTGGTCGGGCCGAGCACGCCGGCGCAGAAGCGCGGCTTGTTGGGCGTCCGGGCGGTCTGCGCCACGCACAGCGACTTGACGAGGCGTGCGGCCTCGACATTGAGCTCATGCACCAGCGATTCCATGTCGTAGTCGGCCATGGCGATGCTGGTGGCGTTGAAGCTGTTGGTCTCGATGATGTCGGCACCGGCATCGAGATAGGCCTGGTGGATGCCGGCGATGATGTCCGGCTGGGTCAGGACCAGCAGGTCGTTGTTGCCCTTGAGGTCGCTGGGCCAGTCGGCGAAGCGCGCGCCACGGTAGCCCGCTTCGTCGAGTTTGTGCCGTTGCACCATGGTGCCCATGCCGCCGTCGAGGATGAGGATGCGGTCTTTGAGCAGGGCAGTCAGGGTAGCGTGGCGCGTGGTCATGGGAAGCGTTTGATAATGCGGGGGAAACCTGGATTTTAGCACGCACCGCCGTAGCACCTTTGTCTATGGCGATCTATGGATATGAACGGGATTCATGCAGGCTGTCGGCAAGCGGGGGCAAAACCATGCCGTCACGGCGACCAACCGCGGCCGCCAAGGCGCCTTGGACAGGCTGCGGGATGGCGTCAGAGTGTCTTCTGCATGAAGAGGCTGAGAGGATCGGGCTGGTAATCGCCGAACGGTAGGCAGTCGGTATAACCAGCGCGGCGGTAGAGGCCGATGGCTTCCGGCTGGTGGATGCCGGTTTCCAGCTGCAACAGGGTGTGGCCCTGGGCGATGGCGGCCTGCTCCAGCGCGGCCAGCAAGGCACGCGCCCTGCCCTGACCGCGGGCGGCGGGCACCACGTACATGCGCTTGAGTTCGGCGTAGCCGCTTTGCGAGACGACGGCGCCGCAGCCCACAGCCTCGCCATCCACATAGGCCAGGTGGAAGCTGACCGAAGGCTGATCCAGCGTGGCGATATCCAGAAGGTGGTTGGATTCGGCCGGATAGAGCGCGCGCTGGTAGACGTCGAGCGCGTCGATCAGCGCGATGGCCTCGGGCAGGCGGGGCGAGGCCCGCCTGAGTTGCAGGCCGGCGCTCATTCGCCGCCGATTTCCCGTTCCAGATCCAGCTCCTGGATCTTGCGAGTCAGGGTGTTACGGCCCAGGCCCAGGCGCTCGGCGGCCTCGATGCGCTTGCCACCCGTGGCGGCGAGCGCACGCAGGATCAGCGTGCGCTCGAACTGGTTGGTCAGGGCCTCGATAAAGCCGCGCTCGCCCGCCCTCAGGCGGCGGTCGGCTTCCTGCGCCAGCTGGCTGGCCCAGTCGCCGCCCTCGCTGACCGCCGTCTCGCCCTTGAGCTCGGGTGGCAGATCATTGGGGCCGACGGCCTGGCCGGGCGCCATGACGGTGATCCAGTGGCAGAGGTTCTCGAGTTGCCGCACGTTGCCGGGGAATTCGAAGCCGGCCAGCATGCGCATGGCATCCTCGGTCAGCCGCTTCACTTCCACGCCCAGCTCGCGCGCGGACTTGGCGAGGAAATGGCGGGCCAGCAGCGGGACATCCTCGCGCCGCTCGCGCAGGGCCGGCAGGCGCAGGCGGATGACGTTGAGGCGGTGGAACAGGTCTTCGCGGAACAGGTTGGCCTTGACCCGTTCTTCCAGCGCCTGATGGGTGGCGGCGATGACGCGGACGTTGGCCTTGATCGGGGCGTGGCCACCGACCCGGTAGAAGTAGCCGTCGCTGAGCACCCGCAGCAGGCGGGTCTGCAGCTCGGGCGGCATGTCGCCGATCTCATCGAGGAACAGCGTGCCGCCCTCGGCTTGTTCGAAGCGGCCGGTGCGCTGGTTCTGCGCGCCGGTGAAGGAGCCGCGCTCATGGCCGAACAGTTCGGATTCGAGCAGGTCCTTGGGGATGGCGGCGGTATTGATGGCGACGAAGGTCTTGCTGGCGCGCGGGCTGTGGCGGTGCAGGGCGCGGGCGACCAGTTCCTTGCCGGCGCCGGACTCGCCGGTGATCAGTACCGTGGCGGAGCTTTGGCTCAGGCGGCCGATGGCGCGGAACACTTCCTGCATGGCCGGCGCCTGGCCCAATATTTCCGGGCTTTCTTCCAGCGGCGCCTCGATGACTTCCTGCTTGAGGCTCTCGTCCATGGCGCGGCGGATCAGTTCGACCGCGTGATCGACGTCGAAGGGTTTGGGCAGGTATTCGAAGGCACCGCCCTGGAAGGCGGCGACAGCGCTTTCGAGGTCGGAATGTGCAGTCATGATGATGACCGGCAGGCGCGGGAAACGCTCCTTCAACTGGGCCAGCAGGTCCAGACCGGACTCGCCGGGCATGCGGATATCGCTGACGACCACGGCCGGGGTTTCACGCTTGAGCGCTTCCACGGCTTCCGCCGCCGAGGCGAAGGCGTGAAAGCCAATGCCCTCGCGGCCCAGGGCCTTCTCGAACACCCAGCGGATGGAACGGTCATCGTCGATGATCCAGACAGGTTTCATGCCTTTGTACCTTTGCTGCATGCAGGCTGCGTTAGGTGGCCTATCCGCTTGTGGCGGTACCGCAAGCGGGCGGTCATTGAGGCGTGGGAGCGCAGCATGCGGTTGGGTGGTTTATTTGTTGACGTCGAGCGGCGTCCAGCCGTTCAGCGGCAAGGTCAGGGTGAAGCTGGTGCGGCCGGGTTGCGTCTCGAAATCGATGGTGCCGTTGTGTTGCTGGATAAAGGTATGGGCCAGGTGCAGGCCGATGCCGGTGCCGCCGGGGCGGGCCGAGACCAGCGGATAAAAGATGGTTTCGCGGATGTGTTCAGGGATGCCGGGGCCGTTGTCGATGATCTCGAGCGTGAGGCCGAGCGGGAAGCGACGACGGTTCAGCGTGACCTGGCGGGCGACGCGGGTCTTGAGCACGATCTGGCCGGCGCCGTGCATGGCCTGGGCAGCGTTGCGGACGATGTTGAGCACCGCCTGGATCAGTTGCTCCTTGTCACCGTACAGGTCCGGCACGCTGGTGTCGTAGTCGCGGCGCACGGCGAGGCCGTTCGGGTATTCGGCCAGCAGCACGCTGCGGACGCGTTCCAGGACTTCATGAATGTTCAGCTCGCCGACTTGCGGCAGGCGATGCGGGGTGAGCAGGCGGTCAAGCAGGCTCTGCAGCCGGTCGGCCTCGTCGGTGATGACCTGGGTGTACTCCTTGAGGGCGGGGTCCGGCAGCTCTTTCTTGAGCAGCTGGGCGGCGCCGCGGATGCCACCAAGGGGGTTCTTGATCTCGTGCGCGAGGTTGCGGATCAGCTGGCGGTTGGCCTGCTGCTGGGCGGCGAGGCGTTCTTCGTTGGCGATGCGGCGCTGCTGGTCGGTCTGGCGGAATTCCAGCACGGTGAGGGCCGGCGCTTCGACATCCCGTACGGTAAAGCCAACATGGATGGTGTTACCAAGGCGGACCGCGAGGGCGACGTCATGCTCGGTGACGCTGGCGTTCTGTTTTTCGGCGGCGTCGAGCGCGGCCAGGATTTCGGTCGGCTCGGAGAAGCAGGCCGACAGTGGGCGACCGATGGTCTCGCGCGCCGAGAGTTCGAACAGGGTCTCTGCCGCCGGGTTCAGATAGCGGACGGTACGCGCCGTATCGAGCACGATGACGGCGGTTTCGAGCAGATCCAGTCCGGCGTAGGCAGGGTGAGACATATGTATCGCTAGGCTATGGTTGGCTAGGGATTAGCAATTAACGGGCCACGCCAGTGTGCCTTGCAAATCGCTTGTGAAATCAAGCCCCTAGCGACGGCAGACGAAAGCAGGGCATGCATGCGCCGTTTTGGAGCATGGTCGTGGCGCATTCATGCACCATAGTAGTGCATTGAGGTGAGGGTGGTGGGGTTGCGTTGGGGATGGCGCTGGCGACGTCGACCGCTTAACCCTTCGCCTTCTGGCGGAGGCGGTATGCGCGGGCTGAAGACCCGCCCTGCCAGACCAATAGCATCTATTCGACAGCGGTAACGCCAAGGGCCATGCGGCGCAATGCCCTGCGGGGATAGCGCCCCTGCAGGCAGGAGGCGTGGCCGGGCTTACTGGACCCGGGCGATTTCCTTGCGAAGGGTCTCGATGTTCTTTTCGTGCATGGTGACGTTGTCGCGCTGCTTCACGTCGGCCGGGCTGGCGGTGTAGCGCTGGCGTGCGGCATCGAGCAGTTTCTGCTCACTGCCCAGTTCGTCCTGCAGGATCTGGAGCTTGGTCTGGTCGCGGCTCTTCTGGGTGGCGCTATCGACACGCGGGAAGCTGGCCGGCGTGGGGTTGGCACTGGCGCGCGGCGCCCCGGCACCGGTCTTGGCGCGGGGGCCGGGCACGGTCAGCGGAATGGGGCCCAGGTCCAGCTTCTGCGCGCCCTTGATCGGGATATTGGAGAAGGTGACACGGCCTTCGGAATCCACATGCTTGTAGATGTCGGCCAGGGCCGGCAGGGCCAGCAAACCCAGGAGCAGGTAGCGTTTCATGCGGCGACCTCCGCGTTGGCGGCACTCATCAGGGCAACCCGGTAAGGATAGACCTCGGCCCGCACTACGCCGGCCTGGACTGCCGGGTCCATCACCGCGAAGGACTGGGCGGCCGCTTCGTCCGTCGCGTTGTAGATGGCAATGCCGAAGCCACGTTCGTCCACCTCCAGCGTGCGGCCGGCGAGGATCAGTTGGCCTTGCGCTTGCGCGGCCTGCAGATAGGCGAAGTGGGCGGCCATTGCCTGTGATTCGGCGTCGGTCAGGCCTTGCTTCAGCATATCGGATCGGGTCGGGCGGATGAGGTAGAGAAACTGCATGACATTTGCGTAAGCGTGATTTTCGTGATCATAGCATGGGGGCCTGAGGCTCTGACCAAGCTCAGCCGCCGCGGTTCGCCAACCGGGCCAGCGCACGGCCGGCCAGCGCCATGCCGAAGCTGGCGGTGACCGTGACCGCAGAGCCGTAGCCGGCGCAGTTGAGACCGGCGCCGCCAGGCGCTGCCGGCTCGCAGGCGTCTTGCTTGGGGCGGATGATGGGTTCGGTCGAGTAGACGGCTTCGATACCGAACTTCTTTCCTTCCCGCGGGAAGCCATGATTGCGGCGCAGCTCGGCGCGGATCTTGGAGAGCAGGGCGTCGCCGGTGGTCTGGGCCATGTCGGCGATCGTCACCCGGCTGGCATCGAGCCGGCCACCGGCGCCACCGGACACCAGCAAGGGGATCTTGTGACGCTTGCAGTAGTTGACCAGGGCGACCTTGACCCGCATCTGGTCGATACAGTCGAGCACGTAGTCAAACTGGCCAGGCGGGATCAGGCTGGCGAGGTTGTCGTCGGTCAGGAAGTCGTCGATCTCGGTGACCTGGGCGCGCGGATTGATGGCCTGGATGCGCTCGGCCATGGCGCTGACCTTGGCCTTGCCGAGGTTGCCATCGAGTGCGTGCAGCTGCCGATTCACATTGGATGGGGCGACGTGGTCGAGGTCGATCAGCGTGATGCGGCCCACGGCGCTACGGGCGACAGCCTCGGCCGCCCAGGAGCCGACGCCCCCGATGCCGATGACGCAAATATGCGCAGCCTCGAAGCGCGCCAGGCCGGCATCGCCGTACAGGCGGGCGACGCCGCCGAAGCGACGTTGGTAATCGAGGTCTTCTGGTGTATTCATAGAGTTGGATTTTACGCGGGCGTGGTGCGGTACAGACGGTTAAAATGGCGTTTTAGTGCAGGAACATCAAGATGAGCGAAGCTGACGAGACCCTCCGACTGTCCAAACGCATGGCCGAGCTGGGTCTTTGCTCCCGCCGCGAGGCTGACGAATACATCGAGCGTGGCTGGGTGAAGGTCGATGGCATCGTGGTCGACGTACTGGGCAGCCGTGTCCTGCCGACCCAGCGGATCGAGCTCGACCAACGGGCCGCGGTCGCCCAGACCCAGCGCGTTACCATCCTGCTGAACAAGCCGATCGGGTTTGTCTCCGGTCAGGCCGAGCAGGGCTACAAACCGGCGGTATTGCTGATCACGCCAGAAAACCGCTATGTGGGCGACCGCTCCGGCATCGAGTTCCTGCGTCGCCACCTGGGTGGCCTGGCGCCGGCCGGCCGGCTGGATATCGACTCGACCGGCATGCTGGTGCTGACCCAGGATGGCCGGGTGGCCAAGACTCTGATCGGTGATGACACCAAGATCGAGAAGGAATACCTGGTGCGGGTGGAGGGCATGTTGTCCAACGAAGGGCTGGCATTGCTGAACCATGGCCTGAGCCTGGATGGCCAGGCGCTGCGCCCGGCCAAGGTGAGCTGGCAGAACGAGAACCAGTTGCGCTTCGTGCTGCGCGAAGGCAAGAAGCGGCAGATCCGCCGCATGTGCGAGCTGGTCGGCATCAAGGTGGTGGGGCTCAAGCGTATCCGCATCGGGCGGATTCCCTTGTCCGACCTGCCGATGGGGCAATGGCGCTACCTGCGTCCGGACGAGAAGTTCTAGGCGTCGCGGCGCGACGGCACTGGGCAGACCAAGGGGGTCGGATTCAGTTGAATCCGGCCCTTTTTGCTTGGTGGTGGAAGTGGTATCCGCCGCCCGTCTCCCTGCCGGGCGGGCAGGGGATTCCGTGGCCTAGATTGGTAGTGAATATATTGTTGATCGGACTGGGGGTACATCATGCGCGTGCTGCTGATCCTGTTGCTCACCAGCCTGGTGCAAGGCGCGGCGCTGGCCGAGCGGTTGATGCTGGTGACCGAGGAGTACCCGCCCTACAACATGAGCAACGACAAGGGCGAGGTGACCGGGGTATCGACCGATATCGTGCGCGAGTTGATGCAGGCCGCGCATTTTGACTATGAGATCGGGATCTTCCCGTGGGCGCGTGCCATCCAGATGGCCAGCACCCAGGTGAATACCTGCGTGTTCTCGATGTCGCGCACGCCGGAGCGGGAGACGCTATACAAGTGGGTTGGGCCGCTGGTGACCAATGACTGGGCGCTGTTTGCCAAGAAGCCCGCCACCCACCCCGCGAGCCTGGAGCAGTTGCAGAACGCCCGCATCGGCAGCTATCAGGGCGATGCGATCGTCAGCTGGTTGCAGACCCGGGGCTATATCGTGGATGTGGCGCCCAATGACGACGTGAACCCGAAGAAGGTGTTGGCCGGGCGGATCGATTTCTGGGCGACCGGCAAGCTGATCGGCCAGTATCGTTTGAAGCAGCAGAAGATCGACCAGTTGGAGCCGGTGCTGGTGTTCAACCGGACCGAGATGTATCTGGCCTGCCAGAAGGGTATGCCGGATGAGCATATCAACCTGCTCAACAGCCAGTTGATGGAGTTGAACAAGCATGGGGTGGTGAAGCGGATCTATGCGGGGTATGGATATATGCCATGATCCGGCGCAGCGCATATTAAAAAACGGGGCCATTCAGGCCCCGTTTTCTTGTCCTACTATGCCCCGGTCACGCCTTCCCCTTGGCCGCGAGGCGGGAGAGGGCTTGTTCCATGGTGCTGCGGTCGATGCGGGTGAGGTGCAGCACGCTCTGGCGGACATCCGGCGAGAGCACGTAGCGGGATTCCGCCGCAGCGGCGCGCAGGGCGCCGTTGAAGGTGAGCTTCCCGGCGTCGTCTTCGGCCGCCAGGCCGTTGAGCTTGAGCGTGGAGATGAAGGTGCGGAAGATCGCGCGGTCGAAGAATTCCGGCGCGCTGAACTCGCGCAGCAGCGACATGCGCTGGGCCAGCAGGTGGCAGAGGCCTTCGAGTTCGTCGGTACTGACTGCGGCGCTGCCCTGCTGGGTGAGCACCGACAGCGAGATGAAGTAGCGTACCAGCGCCGGCCGGACCGCATTGCCCAGCAGCATGAGCTGGGCGTGTTCGTCGCTGTTGAGATTGGGCGCGTGGTAGATGCCTTCGCGGCCTGGGCTCTCGGCCAGCCAGCCCATGCTGACCAGGGCGGCGAGATAGCTGTCGAGCGCAGCAGCGAGCTCGTCTTCTTTCCAGCGCAGGAACAGCTCGGCACGTAGGAAGGGGTAGACGGTGCGGGTCAGGTTGGCCAGTTGCTCGCGGCTCAGGCTGGCGTTGCGCGAGAACAGGCAGGCGATCAGCGCCGGAATGGCGACGCAGTGCAGCACGTTGTTGCGCATGTAGCTGCAGAGTACGGCGTCCTCCGGGTAGAAGTGCAGCACATCGCCCAGGGCGTGCGGATGGCGCTGGATCAACTTGAGCTTCTCGCAGTGGGCGACGATGCCCTGGCCGTCGAGTTCGGTCAGTTGGGCGCGATCGGTATAGGGTACGGCGCTGAGCAGGCGGCGGTAGCCGTCGAGCTGGGCGACCAGCTGATCTTCGTCCATGGCGTGGCGTGGCGTGGCCAGCAGCGCGAGGCTCAAGAGGTTGACCGGGTTGGCGACCGCGGCATTGTTGATGCCGTCGCCGATGCGCTGGCCCAGCTGCTTGATGCTCTGGCTGAACCAGGCCGGGCGATCCTCGCCGAGTGCGGGTTCGTCGCGCCAGTCGGGGTGGGCATCGGACAGTACGTCGGCCAGCTTGATCGGCTCGCCGAAGTTGACGTGGACCTTGCCGAAGTTCTTCTTCAGCTCGCGCACGCTCATGATCAGGCTGAACAGCGATTCTTTCTGCTTGGGCTTGCCCATCAGTTCGCCGACGTAGCTGTGGCCCTCGAACAGTTTCTCGTAGCCGATGTAGACCGGCAGGAAGACGATGGGGCGGCTGGCATCGCGCAGGTAGCTCTGTACCGTCATGGCCAGCATGCCGGGGCGGGGCTGCAGCAGGCGGCCGGTACGGCTGCGGCCGCCTTCGACGAAGTACTCGATCGGGAAGCCCTTGGAGATAACGGTGTGCAGGTATTCGTTGAATACCGCGCCGTACAGCGGGTTGCCCTTGAAGGAGCGACGCAGGAAGAAGGCGCCGCCACGGCGCAGGATGCCACCGACGATGGGCAGGTTCAGGTTCGCACCCGCTGCGATGTGCGGAATCATCAAGCCTTGCTGGTAGACGATGTAGCTCAGCAGCAGGTAGTCGATATGGCTGCGATGGCAGGGGACGTAGACGATTTCATGGTCGGGGGCGACGTTGGTGACCGTGTCGAAGTTGCCGAGCTCGACGCCGTCGTAGAGGCGGGTCCAGACCCAGGTCAGGAAACGGTGGAAGACGCGGACGACCGGGTAGCTGTAGTCGGCGGCGATCTCCCAGGCGTAGCTGCGGGCTTTTTCCTGCGCGCGCAGCGTGGCGCTGGCGCCGCCGCCCTGTTCCTGCGCCAGGGCCTCGATCGCGGCCTTGACCGATTCGGTCTCGAGGATGCCTTCGACCTGGGTGCGGCGGTGCGAAAGGTCGGGGCCGATGGCCATTTCGCGCTGCTGGCGGAAGTGCACGCGCAGCACGCGGGCGACCTTGCGCAGGGCGCGCTCGTTGTCTTCGGCGTCGCTCACCAGTTCACGCAGCGACAGCGGCGGGCTGAAGCGGATCAGCGTATTGCGGCCGTGCAGCAGGATGGTGAACAGTTGGCGCAGCGAGCCGCGCGGCGACCAGCTCTCGGAGAACAGCAGCTTCCAGATCGAGCTTTCCTTGTCGGGCGTGCGACCCCACAGGATGTTGACCGGTACCAGCTGGACATCGAAGTCCGGCCGGTTGCGGACGGCCTGGACCAGGCGCTCGAGGCGCGGCGATTGGCCGGTGGGGTTGCTGCGGCCAAACCAGGCTTCGGCCCGGGTGGTGAAGAAAAAGGCGCGATCTTCGCGCACGCCGTCGGTACTGAGGCCATCGAGCGGCGAATTGAGGCCGGCGCGGCGGACTTCACGCTCCAGGACCAGGATGTTGCTGAGGAAGCGGCGCTGCAGGACGTAGCAGACCGGCTTGCTAGGGTCGAGACCCAGCGCCTGCGGGGTATCGGACAGGGTATGGGTGCGCACGACACTGAACAGCAGCTTGCGCGCGAGCAATAAAAAAGGCCTGTCGAGGCCAAGATACTTGAGCATGCAGTGATCTGAATTCCGGAATAAGCGTGCAATTATAAACACCTGCCGGCCAAGCGCATGCTTGACCGGCCAAACGGTGCAAAAACAACCACTTCCTATCCGACCCAGACCGGGCGGTTCGGTGCCCGTGAAACGCGATACTTACAGGCCGAGCCGTTGCCAGATCGTCGAGACATTGCCGGCGGCGTTCAGTGTATAGAAATGCAGGCCGGGCGCGCCGCCATCGAGCAACTTGCGGCAAAGATCGGTGATCACGTCGAGGCCCAGGGCCTTGATCGAGGCGGTATCGTCGCCGTAGCTTTGCAGCTTGAGCCGCAGCCAGCGCGGGATTTCGGCGCCGCAGGTGTCCGAGAAGCGGGCCAGTTGCGAGAAATTGTTGATCGGCATGATGCCCGGCACGATGGGGATCTCGACGCCGCGGGCGCGGACTTCGTCGACGAAGGCGAAGTAGGCGTCCGGGTTGAAGAAGTACTGGGTCATGGCCGAATCGGCGCCAGCGCGGGCCTTGCGCACGAAGTTGGTGATGTCGTCGTGGGCGGAGCGGGCCTGCGGGTGGTATTCCGGGTAGGCGGCGACTTCGATATGGAACCAGTCGCCATGCTCGGCGCGGATGAATTCGACCAGCTCGTTGGCGTAGCGGAACTCGCCGAACTCGACCATGCCGCTGGGGATATCGCCCCGCAGCGCGACGATGCGACGGATGCCATGGTCGCGATAGGTCTGCAGCAGGCTGGCGACGTTGGCACGGGTTGAGCCAACACAGGACAGGTGGGGGGCGGCATCGAAGCCTTCGGACTGGATTTCCAGCACCGTGGCCAGGGTTCCGTCCTGGGTCGTGCCACCGGCACCGAAGGTGACGGAGAAGAATTCCGGCTTGAACTGCGCCAGCTGCCGGCGGGTATTGCGCAGCTTTTCGATGCCCTCGGCAGTCTTGGGGGGGAAGAACTCGAAGCTGAAGGTTTGGCTCACGGCAGTCTCGGCAGGCTAGATTTGAATTACATGAATGCTAGCACCGCAAACCAAGCCAGTTAATGAATTATATGCATGTGCTTATGCGGCGACCTGCGGCTTGTTCACGAACAGGATGCTGGCTTGGTGGTCCGACATCGCTTCATCGAGCACCATGCCCAGCTTGCGCGCGACGGCGAGGGACGCCAGGTTGGCCGGCGCGATATGGGCCATGACCCGGTCCGCGCCGACGATATCGAAGGCGTAGGCCAGGATGGCGGCAGCGAATTCATGCGAATAGCCCTTGCCGCAATAGGCCTTGCTGATGCCCCAGCCGATCTCAAGGGCGGGGTTGTCAGCGGGATTCAGCAAGCCGGCATTGCCGATGATGGCGCCGCTGGCTTTTTCGCGTACCGACCAGAAGCCATATCCACGCAGCTGCCAATGCCCAAGCTGGGTGGCGATCTTGTACCAGGTGCCGGAACGATCAAAGGTCTGGCCGCCGCGGATGTGTGCCATCGACTCGGGATCGCTATAGAAGGCCAGCAGGGCGTCGAGGTGCGACTCGTCTGGCGGGATCAGTTGCAGGCGGGCGGTATCGAGCGTGGGTATGGCTTGCTGCATGGCGTATCCCCTGACGGATGACAATCGGAACAGTCCCGCGGGTGGGACTGACAAGTGCTGGTAAGCAGAGCAAGTCTACGTCGCCCCCGGGGACGCGATTAGTAGCACAAGAGCACCAGAATCATAGGTACAGCGGGCAGATCCCGCGGGAGCCGGGGCGCGAAGGGTAGGCCACAGCAAAAACGCCCGGCAGAGCCGGGCGTTTGAGCGTGAAGCCTGAACGAGCGCCTACGGATCAATAGCGGTAGTGGTCTGGCTTGTACGGACCGGACTTCGACACGCCGATATAGGCGGCCTGGGCTTCGGTCAGTTCGGTCAGTTGCACGTTGAGCTTCTTCAGCTGCAGGCGGGCGACCTTCTCGTCCAGATGCTTGGGCAAGGTGTAGACGCCGACCGGGTAGTCTGCGGTGCGGGTGAACAGCTCGATCTGGGCGATGGTCTGGTTGGCGAAGCTGGAGGACATCACGTAGCTGGGGTGGCCAGTACCGCAACCCAGGTTCACGAGACGGCCCTTGGCCAGCAGGATGATGCGCTTGCCGTCCGGGAAGATCACGTGATCGACCTGGGGCTTGATTTCTTCCCACTGGTATTTTTCCAGCGCGGCGACTTCGATTTCGTTGTCGAAGTGGCCGATGTTGCAGACGATGGCCTGGTCCTTCATGCGAGCCATGTGGTCATGGGTGATGATGTGGTAGTTGCCGGTGGCGGTGACAAAGATGTCGGCCTTGTCGGCAGCGTAATCCATCGTCACGACACGATAGCCTTCCATGGCGGCCTGCAGGGCGCAGATCGGGTCGACTTCGGTCACCCAGACCTGGGCGGACAGGGCGCGCAGGGCCTGGGCGGAGCCCTTGCCCACGTCGCCGTAGCCGGCCACGACGGCGACCTTGCCAGCGATCATGACGTCGGTAGCGCGCTTGATGCCGTCAACCAGCGATTCGCGGCAGCCATACAGGTTGTCGAACTTGGACTTGGTGACCGAGTCGTTGACGTTGATGGCCGGGAACTTGAGTTCGCCACGCTGATGCATCTGGTACAGGCGATGCACGCCGGTGGTGGTTTCTTCGGTCACGCCCTGGACCTTGTCCAGGCGCACCGAGTACCAGGTCGGGTCGGTCTTGAGCTTGGCGCGGATGGCGGCGAACAGGATGGTCTCTTCTTCGCTGCCCGGCTTGTCCAGCACGCTCAGGTCCTTCTCGGCGCGGGCGCCCAGGTGCAACAGCACGGTGGCATCGCCACCGTCGTCGAGGATCATGTTCGAGTAGCCACCGTCGGTCCAGTCGAAGATGCGGTGGGTGTATTCCCAGTAGTCGGCCAGCGATTCGCCCTTGACGGCGAAGACCGGGGTGCCGGTCGCGGCGATGGCAGCGGCGGCGTGATCCTGGGTCGAGAAGATGTTGCAGGAGGCCCAGCGGACCTGGGCGCCCAGCGCCTGCAGGGTCTCGATCAGTACGGCGGTCTGGATGGTCATGTGCAGCGAGCCGGTGATACGTGCGCCCTTCAGCGGCTGGCTGGCGGCGAACTCTTCACGGATGGCCATCAGGCCAGGCATCTCGGTTTCTGCAATACGGATCTCCTTGCGGCCCCAATCGGCCAGGGAGAGATCGGCAATGACGTAGTCTTTGGTTTCAGCCACGGTGTTCATCCTTTGAACAATGTGGCCGGGTAATGCGGGATGCGGTTCTCACCTGTTGTGCATCCCGTGCCCGGCACGGGGTTGGTCAGGTGAGCGCAGTTTTAGACACCGGGCCTGGGATCGGACGACCTCGCAACGCTCCCCGGTAGGCTGCAATTATAACCAAGGTTATTGCGCTTGCACGCGTGAAGGCGATTCGGCCATGACCGCCGGTCGCCATCCTGCCGGGACAGGACGCAAAAAAGCCGCCCGCAGGCGGCTTTTCCGGACGTCACGACAGGTCGTTTACAGACCGGCGTCGGCGCGCAGGGCGTCGGCCTTGTCGGTCGCTTCCCAGCTGAATTCCGGCTCTTCACGGCCGAAATGGCCGTAAGCGGCGGTCTTGCTGTAGATGGGACGCAGCAGGTCCAGCGACTGGACGATGCCCTTGGGACGCAGGTCGAAGTGACGCTGGATCAGCTCGACGATCTTGTCGTTGCTGATCTTGCCCGTGTCCCAGGTGTCGACCATGATCGAAACCGGCTTGGCGATACCGATGGCGTAGGCCACCTGCACCTGGCACTGGCGGGCAATGCCGGCAGCCACGATGTTCTTGGCGATGTAACGGCCCATGTAGGCGGCCGAACGGTCCACCTTGCTCGGGTCCTTGCCGGAGAACGCGCCACCACCGTGCGGTGCGGCACCGCCGTAGGTGTCGACGATGATCTTGCGGCCGGTCAGGCCGGAATCGCCCTGCGGGCCGCCGATGACGAAGCGACCGGTCGGGTTGATGAAGTACTTGATGTCGCCCTTGATCAGTTCGGCCGGCAGTACCGGCTTGATGATGTCCTCGATGACGGCTTCCTTGAGGACTTCGTAGGCGATATCGGGGTGATGCTGGGTCGACAGCACGATGGTGTCGATGGCGATCGGACGGCCGGTATCGGCGTCGTAGCGCAGGGTGACCTGGCTCTTGGCGTCCGGACGCAGCCATGGCAGGCGGCCATCCTTGCGCAGTTCGCTCTGACGCTGCACCAGGCGGTGGGCCATGTAGATGGCGGCCGGCATCAGGGTCGGGGTTTCGTCACAGGCGTAACCGAACATCAGGCCCTGGTCACCAGCACCCTGGTCCAGATCGATACCCTGGCCTTCGTTCACGCCCTGGGCGATGTCCGGCGACTGCTTGTCGTAGGCCACCAGCACGGCACAGCCCTTGTGGTCGAAGCCCAGGTCGGAGCTGTCGTAACCGATCTTCTTGATCGTTTCACGGGCTACCTGGATGTAGTCGACGTTGGCATGGGTCGTGATCTCGCCTGCCAGCACGCACAAACCGGTGTTGACCAGGGTCTCGGCTGCCACGCGGGCATGCTTGTCCTGCTCCAGAATGGCGTCGAGGATGGCATCGGAAATCTGGTCGGCAACCTTGTCTGGGTGGCCTTCCGAAACCGATTCGGAGGAGAACAGGAACTCGCGCATGGATTTTTCCTCTTGTCGCAGTGCCGCAGTTAGCGCGGCAGGGTGAACAAACCCGCTAAAATAGGCGGATTCATAATGAACATGATGTAGATGCTGACTTTACTACTGAAATTCCTGGCTTGCTGGCCGCTTGTCATATTGCACGCCATCGGCGTACTGACGGGCTGGCTGGCTTGGTGGCTGGACGGCAGTTACCGTCGGCGCCTGCTTGACAACCTGCGCCAAGCCTATCCGCACGATTATAACCGATTGCTTGGTAAAAGCATTGGACAGCACGGCAAGGGTGCTTTGGAGCTGCTGGCGGCCTGGGGCCGCCCGGCCGATGCCGTCGTCCGGCTGGTGAAGGAGTGCCACGGCTGGGAACATGCCGAGGCCGCGATCGCCGCCAAGCGCGCCATCCTGTTTGTCACGCCGCATCTTGGCGGGTTCGATATTGCCGGCCGCTACGTCAGCAGCCGGCTGCCCTACCCGCTCACGGCCATGTACCGCCCGCCCAAGCTGCGCTGGCTGGAACCCCTGATGCAGGCCGGCCGCATGCGCGACAACGGCCGCACCGCACCGGCGACCGGAGCGGGCGTACGGGTGCTGATGAAGGCGCTGAAGAACGGCGAGGCGACGGTGATCCTGCCGGACCAGGCGCCGGGCGGCGGCGAAGGCATCTGGGTGAATTTCTTCGACAAGCCCGCCTACACCATGACCCTGCTGCCGCGCCTGGCCGAATCGGCCGATGCGGTGGTGTTGTTCTTCTTTGCCGAGCGTCTGTCCTGGGGGCGCGGCTATGTCGTGCGCGTGTTCCCCATGCAAGGTGCCTTTACCGGCGACAAGCGCGCCGATGCCGAAACCCTGAACCGTAATGTGGAAGCCATGATCCAACTCGCCCCGGCCCAGTACCTGTGGAGCTACAACCGTTACAAACACCCCACCGGCGCACCGACCGCCGAAGAGGGCATGGCATGATCGCCCGGCTTACCGCCGCAGCCTTGTTGCTGATGCACTGGTTGCCATTCCCGGCGCTGGAATCCGTGGGCCGGACCCTGGGGGCCTTGCTCTATCGCGTCGCGGGCTCCCGCCGCCGCATCGGCCAGACCAATCTGCAACTGTGCTTTCCCGACATGCCGGCAGCAGAACGCGAGGCCATCCTGCGCGAGCATTTCAAGTTGCTGGCCTGCATGCTGCTGGAGTACGGCTACTGCTGGTTTGCCTCACGCGAGCGCTTCACCTCGCTGATGCGCATCGAGGGCATCGAACATCTGCAGGCACTGGAGGGCAAACCAGTCATCCTGTGCATCGGCCACTTTACCGGCCTCGATATGGCCGGCCTGCGTATCTCCCTGGAAACACCGGTGGTCAGCATCTATTCGCGCCAGAAGGACGAGGGGCTGGACGCCTATGTCG
Organism: Chitinimonas naiadis; assembly: GCF_054780835.1. Classification (NCBI taxonomy): domain Bacteria; kingdom Pseudomonadati; phylum Pseudomonadota; class Betaproteobacteria; order Neisseriales; family Chitinibacteraceae; genus Chitinimonas; species Chitinimonas naiadis. Next base: position 261,604 of record NZ_BAAGVO010000005.1, read on the forward strand.
AGCAGAAGCGGCTGCGCTTTGACACCGGCATCATCCTGTCGCGCCAGGCGGGCGTGCGGCCGGCGTTGAAGGCGCTGAAGCAGGGCTATCGCTTCTACTATCTGCCCGACCAGGACTTTGGTGCACGCGATTCGGTGTTCGCCCATTTCTTCGGGGTGAAGGCCGCGACGATCACCGCGCTGTCCCGCTTGTCGAAGGCGTCCGGCGCGGCGGTACTGCCCTGCTATCCGCGGCGCGAGGCCGATGGCTATACGCTGGTGATCGAACCGGCCTTGCGGGACTTCCCCGGCGAGGACCCGCTGCAGGATGCGGAGCGCATGAATCGTATCCTGGAGGCGCATGTGCTCAAGCAGCCGGCTCAGTATTTCTGGCTACACAAGCGCTTTAAGACTCGGCCTGAGGGTGAAGCAAGCTATTACTGAGTGGTAGCACCCGGCACAGCCGGGCGTTTGCGGGCACTTGATGTTCAGACACGCGCTTGCCCCGTGATATCACCCACTCCCCCCGCCCTCGCCGCCGCGAGGGAGCTTCTTGGTGGAAGGCGCTGCGCTTTTCCACCCTACAAAAGCGGAGCGTCTGCCAGCTACGGAGTGCCCGGGTCCCCGTGAGCGCCGCTGAGCATCGCAGCCCGTCTCGGGGCTGTCCGGGGAGCGTTGTCTGAGCCGGCTTGCCGGCGAGTTTCGCTCTCCGGCCGAGACGGGTGAGAAGCGCAAGGGACCCGCGTAGCGGGCGGCGCTGTCGGGGTCGCCTTTTCTTTGCTTACTTTATTTTGGCGAAACAAAAGAAAGTATGGCGGCCGCGGGACGCACTCCCGCTCCAAACCGTGCGAAGCACGGATAGGCGGCGTAAGCCGCTAAACCAATAGACAGCGACCAATCCTTAGGCGCGAGTGCTCAGGAAAAGAAAAAGCCCGACAGCAATGCCGGGCTTTTCGATTTACGGCGTGTGCTGCTTAGAAGCTGAAGCGTTCTGGCTGCGGGGCGTTGACCAGGGGGGCGACCACGGTTTCGAACAGCTTGGTGGCAACGACCGAGCCACCCTGCTTGACGAAGAGGGTGGCGCTCATGGCAGGCTCTTCACCGACGATGGCGAACAGGCGGCCGCCTTCGGCCAGTTGTTCGAACAGGAACTCCGGGGCAATCGGGTAGGAGCCGGTGGCGACGATCACGTCGTAGGGCGCGTGGGCGTTCCAGCCGAGGGCCGCGTCGCCGGTTTCCACGGTGACGTTCTGGATGCCGGCCTTGGCCAGGTTCTCTTGCGCCTGCTTGGCCAGCATCGGGTCGATTTCGACCGTGTAGACATGCTGGGACAGCTTGCTGAGCAGCGCGGCGAGATAGCCGGAACCGGTGCCGATCTCAAGCACGCGTTCCTTGCCGGTCAGGGCGACTTCCTGCACGGCACGGGCTTCCTGCTTGGGATGCCACATGCGGGCATTGGCGGTCAGCGGGATTTCCATGTCGACCAGCGCCATGTCGCGACGGGCGGCGGGCACGAATTCTTCGCGTTTTACTTCAGACAACAGGCCGAGCACGGTCAGGTCCAGGACGTCCCAGGGACGAATCTGCTGCTCTACCATATTGAAACGGGCTATTTCCCAATCCATGGGGACTTCCTTTCCAGACGAAATCGCCGCTCTCGAGGGCGGCGTCGGCAATCGAATCAAATCCTTGTAATTATTTCATACTTGCCTTAGCTTCACAGCACTTCGGCTCACCATGATTTCATGGTCAGCCAGACGCTAGGGGTTCCGCTTGCTATCTATCAGGTAGCAGGGGATGAGAAAAACCCTCAGCACCTGATCCGGTTAACACCGGCGTAGGGAAGCGTCGCACGGTCCCGATATCCGTACACCGCCCCTGCGCCGTTCAAAGGAAGCACGATGAACGCGCCGCACCAGCATCTCTCGCAAACCGCCCATGTAGACGAAGCCTCGGTCCAACCATTTCCGAGTTCGGAGAAGGTCTACGTCGAGGGCAGTCGGCCCGATATCCGCGTACCCATGCGCAAGATCAGCCAGACCGATACGCCCACGAGCTTCGGTGGCGAGAAGAACCCGCCTATCTATGTATACGACACCAGCGGCCCGTACACCGATCCGAATGTTCGCATCGATGTGCGCAACGGCCTTGCACCGCTGCGCGCCAACTGGATTGCCGAACGCAACGATACCGAGCAGCTAGACGGACTCAGCAGTGACTACGGCCGCTCGCGCGAGGGCGACAAGTCGCTCGACAGCCTGCGCTTCGAGCTGACCCGCAAGCCGTTGCGGGCAAAATCCGGCGCCAATGTGAGCCAGATGCACTATGCCCGGCGCGGCATCATCACGCCGGAGATGGAGTACATCGCCCTGCGCGAGGACCTCAAGCGCAAGGAATACATCGAATCCCTGCGCCTTGCCGGTGGCAAGCTCGCGGACCGCATGGTCGACCTGCTGACGCGCCAGCACCCGGGTCAGAGCTTCGGCGCCGCGATTCCGCAGGACATCACGCCCGAATTCGTACGCCAGGAAGTGGCGCGCGGTCGGGCCATCATCCCGGCCAACATCAACCACCCGGAAAGCGAGCCGATGATCATCGGCCGCAATTTCATGGTGAAGATCAACGGCAACATCGGTAATTCGGCCGTGACCTCAAGCATCGAAGAAGAGGTCGAGAAGATGACCTGGGGTACGCGCTGGGGTGCGGATACCATCATGGACCTCAGTACCGGCAAGCATATCCATGAGACCCGTGAGTGGATCCTGCGCAATAGCCCGGTGCCTATCGGTACCGTGCCCATCTACCAGGCATTGGAGAAAGTCGACGGCAAGGCCGAGGAGCTGACCTGGGAGATGTTCCGCGACACGTTGATCGAACAGGCGGAGCAGGGCGTGGACTACTTCACCATCCACGCCGGCGTGCTGCTGCGCTATGTGCCGATGACGGCCAAGCGCATGACCGGCATCGTCTCGCGCGGTGGCTCCATCATGGCCAAGTGGTGCCTGGCGCATCACAAGGAGAACTTCCTCTACACGCATTTCGAGGATATCTGCGAGATCATGAAGGCCTACGACGTGTCCTTCAGCCTGGGCGACGGCCTGCGCCCCGGTAGCGGCTGGGATGCCAATGATGATGCGCAACTGGGCGAGCTGAAGACCCTGGGGGAACTGACCCAGGTTGCCTGGAAGCACGATGTGCAGACCATGATCGAGGGCCCGGGCCACGTGCCCATGCAGCTGATCAAGGAGAACATGGACCTGCAGCTGGACTGGTGCGACGAGGCGCCGTTCTACACGCTGGGGCCGCTGACTACCGATATCGCACCGGGCTACGACCACATCACCTCGGCCATCGGTGCGGCACAGATCGGCTGGTATGGCACTGCCATGCTCTGCTATGTGACCCCGAAGGAGCATCTGGGTCTGCCGAACAAGGACGACGTGAAGGAAGGCATCATGGCCTACAAGATCGCCGCCCATGCGGCCGATCTGGCCAAGGGCCACCCGGGTGCGCAGATCCGCGACAACGCCTTGTCCAAGGCCCGCTTCGAGTTCCGCTGGGAAGACCAGTTCAACCTGGGCCTGGACCCGGACCGCGCCCGCGAATACCACGACGAGACCCTGCCGCAGCAGGGTGCCAAGGTGGCGCACTTCTGTTCCATGTGCGGCCCGCACTTCTGCTCGATGAAGATCACGCAGGATGTGCGTGACTTTGCCGAGAAGCAGGGTCTGGCCGAAACCGAGGCGCTGCAGAAGGGGATGGAAGTGAAATCCATCGAGTTCATGAAGGGTGGCGGCAAGCTGTACGACAAGGTTTGAGCCTCTCTCCTTTACTGACGGCACCGTGTAGATAGGTGCAGCGCTGGCGCCCGGGAAACCCGGGCGCTTGCCATTGGTGATGGCTGAGCCCGCGGCTCTTCCCTGATTTAACCCCTACCCCTCCGCCCCGCCCGCCGGCGGGGAACCTCGCTGACGCTCGTCAGCCCTCTGAATACGCGTTGGCGTTCGCCACCCCGTTCAAAAGCGCTAACCCATAACATTCTCAGTAACACGACGCCTGCGGGATGCCCGCGTGCTTGGCCCTCGGCTAAACGAGGCTGTTGCCGTCTTTATAAGGCTTGCTACCCCGGTCTAAACCATGCGGAGATGCAGTGTGCGGACCTTCGATAACGGCTGAGCCTGCATCTGTCGAGCGTCAGCGAGGCGCCCTCGCGGTGGCGAGGCTGCCAGAGTTCTTGGTGAGCTTGCGAACCTAGAACCTGTGCGTGCAGAGCTCGGGGGGAGCGGATTCGATAAAGCAAAGCGCGTATGAGCATCAACTGCAGCTTAGCGCCCGGCTGAGCGAAGTCGTTGCCACCTTCAGGTGGCTTACTACTTCGGCCTCCCCCTTGCGGGGATAAGCCGGGCGATGAGCTGAAGCTCCAGCATTCGGTGCATCAAGAACATCTTCAACAGTCGTTGTCCTCAGGATGCAGGCCGTGCTTGGCGCGGCGGCCCTGGCATGCGGCGGGGATGACGGGGGGACGGTCCGGTGAGGCGAATTCGAACAGGGTGTCGTCCGGCAGGGCGCGGTCGTAGACCGGTGGTTTCCAGCTTGCCTGCGAGCCGGTGTAGAAACGCAGTGGCAGCACGGTGCGGGTCTGGCCCAGCAGCATGGTGATCTTCGCGCCGGGCTCGGGCAGGGCCAGGGCGAGTTGGGCGCGCGGGGAATCGCATAGGCCGCCGACGGCGGCGATGCGTTCCCGGACGACGAGAGGGGTGTCGAGCTGTTCGACGGCCCAGGTGATGCGGCAGGCCAGGCGCAGATCGCCCAGGCGGACGGCGTTGTAGGGTACGTCGGCGCTACGGATGGCGACGCCCCATTTGATCTCGCCCTGTTTGCGGTTGATCAGCACGCTGGCGTCCTCGTCCAGCGCCTCCTTGCTGAAGGGCAGGATGAAACGCCCCCAGCTGTCGACCGGGACGGGAATATGCAGGTTGTCGCTGACGATGGTCAGCCGTACACCTTGCAGGATGGCTTCTTCGGCCACCGGTTCGAGCTCCAGCACCAGTGGCGCGGTCGGGGCGTGCTTGCGGTAGCTGTCGTAGGCGGTGAAGGCCTCGGCCATCTGCCGGTAGCGGCGCCATTCGGTATCACGCAGGCCGGTGAATTGCAGTGGTGCGCGGGTCTGGGCCTCGGGTGCCGGCGCAGGCACCGTCTCAGTGGCGCCACCACCCGCCGCCATCGCCAGCAGCAGAGCGAAGCCTATGAACCGGCCTGGCGAGGAGGGTTGGGAAAGTAGGGTGGAGAGCAGCATGCGGTGCATAGTGCCATGAGCCGGGATGGCTTTGCGCGGCAGCCCGAACAGCGGTACGTCCGGTCCGGCTTTTCGCGACAGCCTCGGGCACGGGCTACAATACGGTCCGTATTGGCCACGTAGGCCTGTACCTGACGAAAGATTCCCCAGATGACCCGCCCGCTCCCCCCGCTGTCTTCCTTCCAGCGCAACAACCTGCCCCAGGATTGGGCCGCCGTTGAAGCCGACCTGGCCCGTTTCCAGGAACGCTTCCCGGAATTGGCCCTGCTGGCGGTGCTGCACCAGCCAGCCGCCTACAGCGATGCCCTCCTGGCCGAGCTGCAAGCTTGCGCGAGTGAGCCGCAAAAGCGCACCGATGATGCCGAAGGCTGGATGCTGCACCTGTACGCCATGCATCTGATGGCGACGCTGCGCGACACGCGGGCGTTTACGCCGCTGCTGGGCATCGCCCGGCTTGATGGCGAAACCCTGGAGAACTTGCTGGGTGACCACTTGACCGAGGGTCTGCCACGCGCCCTGGCCGCCACCTGTCCTGGCAACGAGGCAGCCCTGCAGGCCATGGCGTCGGACCGCGGCGCCTATTTCTGGAGCCGTTCGGCCGCACTTCGGGCATTGGCCTTGCGCACGCTGGAAGGCGACTACCCGCGTGCCGACCTGCTTGCCTGGCTGCAGACTGAGAGCGAGCGGGAAGCCGAACGCATGGTGGACGACAAGTTGCAGCCGGAACAAGGGACCGAGACCGACTACTTGTCCGAACTGGTCGTGACCATGGAGGAGATCGGTGCCAGCGAGATGGCCCCGCGCGTGGCGGAGTGGTTCGAGGACGGCCTGATCGACGATGCGTTTCTGGAGCCTGCCGAATCGCAGAAGCGGCTGGAGCGGGACTGGGCCAGTTGCCAGCAGGACGAGTTGGCCCACGGCTGGGGTTACCCGCGCGATATCGTGGCGGAAATCGGCCGCTGGGCTTGCTTCCAGCCGGATGAGGACGATGAGGATGAGCTGGAGGATGCGCCCAAGCACCCACCCATCGTGCGCGAGTCGCCCAAGGTGGGCCGTAACGATCCCTGCCCCTGTGGCAGCGGCAAGAAGTACAAGAAGTGTTGCGGACAGGATTGATTGTCCGGCACGACAGATAAAAGGCTGCCTATCCGGCAGCCTTTTATGTTGACAAGCATGGTGCGGGCTGCAGCGGCAAGGCACGGTCTAGCGAGCGCCTGCTTGCTTTGCCGCAATATAAATTTGGCAGCAGAGCACGCCATTTTGTGAAACAGTATGCAAAGTTACTGAGAAGCAGTTCGTCACACCACCGCTCCCGTGGGTACCGAAACGATGTACCTAGACTTATATGCCGACGATGCCGAACTGGTATCGCTAGAGGCCCGCGTTGCGGACCAGGACGGCTATACGCCGCTGGGACAGGTGACGCTGGCCTGGCATTTGCGCCAACGCGACACGCGCCGGGCCTTGATGCTGGCGGCGGAAGCCTCGACCCGGCTGGCACAGGATCTCCCCGAACACGCGTCCTTGCGCGCGCGTATCGCCCTCTTGCGGGCGGAGGCCGAGGTATTGTTTACCCGCTTTGACTCGGCGGCCAAGCTGATCAACACCGCCAGGCAGGTATTCACGACGCTGAATGATGCGCTGGGCCTAGGCGACTGCCATATGGCGGCGGCCCTGCTGGCCAGCGCGCGCGGCGACAGCGCGGCCAACCTGCATGAGGCGGAAGCCGCCGCAGCCTGGTACGAAGGCGCAGGCGACCTAACCCGTGGCCAGATTGCAGCAGCCTGGGCGACACACGCCAGCAGCTACCAGGACCCGGCCAATGGCCCGCAGCGTGTCAAGGATCTGCGCGCAAAATATACCGACTTTGCCGAACCGGCCCAGGTCATACTCGGCATGGCCGAGGCCTTCAATCAGTTCAATGCCGGCCAGTATGCCCATGCGGCGGTAAACCTCGCCCGCCTGATCGGCTTGTCCGAGCGGCTAGGCATGCTGCACTGGCGCATACGGATCGGCAATACGCTGAGCGCCGCCTTTGCCAATCTCGATGACAAGGAAAGCGCGCTGCCCTGGGTGGAGCAGACGCTGGCGCTGGCGCGCCATAGTGGCTGGCCGGTTGCGCTGGGCGAAACCCTGGCGCTGCTGGGCAACCTGGTCCACGCCGTCGGCCAGACCGAGCGCAGCATCAGCCTGCTGACCGAGGCGGTGGACTGGCTCAAGGCCGTACCGGATTCCCGCAGCATGGCCACGGCCAACTGCTATCTGAGCCAGGTCAAGCTCGCCGCCGGCCGCTATGAAGAGGCGCTGCAGCACGCGCTGACGGCCGAGCAGATCGCCATCAAGCTCAGCGCCCATGCCGTGGTGGCCGATGCACGGATATTGGCGGGACGTGCCTGCGCCGGGCTCGGCGACGGCGAACGCGCGCGCCAGCTGGTCGAGGCGGGGCTGGTACTGACCGAACAACATCAGTTGCCGTTCTGGCAGGTCGATGCTTTGCAGGCGCTGGCCGAGATTGACGGCAACTTTCCGCAACCGGGCCGTAGCGCACTGCCGCACCTAGAGCGCGCCATCGAGGTCATGAACAGCATGGGTGGGCACTCCGAGAGCGTGACCCTGCTGCAATCCTTGTCCCGGGCCTACGAACAGAACGGCGACCTGGCGCGTGCACTGGATTACGCTCGCCAGGCCCACGCCAAGGCCGACAAGGCCGAGCACAAGCGGGTGGCCAACCAGCTGGTAGCGCTCGAATTGCGGCACCAGTCCGAACAGCAGCGGATGGAGGCCGAGCATCAGCGTACGCTGGCCGACAACCAGCTGACGCGTACCCGCGAGCTGGAAGCATCGATGCAGGTGCTGGAGAACCTCGGGCGTATCGGCCGCGACATCACGGCCAACCTGGATATTGCGAGCGTGCTGCAGACCCTGGTGTCGCACCTGGGCAAACTGATGCAGGTAACCTATGTGGGGATGTCACTGCTGGAGCCCAATGGCAAGGACCTGCTGCGGCGCGGGGTGGAAAACGGCGAGGCCATGCCGGACCGGCGGGTACCACTCGACAGCCCGACTTCGGTCGCGGCGCGCTGTGCCCGTGAGCGGCGCGAGATCCTGGTCGAGCACCAGCCCGGCCAGCCTGGGGCCTCGCATATACCCGGCACCCAGCAGGTGCTGGCCTCCTGGTTCGGCCCGCTGCTGGTGGGTGAGGAGCTGCTGGGGGTGCTGACCATACAGTCGGCGACCGAGCATGCCTATGGCCCGCGCGAGCAACTGATCTTCCGTACCCTGAGCGCGCATGTGGCGGTAGCGGTGGCCAACGCCCGCGCCTATGCCAAGCTGGGTGAGCAGCACACCCGGCTGCTGAAGGTGGAGGCGGAGATGCGCAAGCTCGCCACCACCGACTCGCTGACCGGCATACCGAATCGGCGCCAGTTCCTGGCGGCGCTGGCGACCGAGGCAAAGCGCAGCCAGCGCAGTGGCCGGGCACTGTCGGTCATCATGGCCGACATCGATCACTTCAAGGCCGTCAACGACACCCTGGGCCACGCTGCCGGGGACGCGGTGCTGGTCCATGTGGCACGGCTGCTCGACGGCAACCGCCGCGCGGTGGATACCGTGGGACGGCTCGGTGGCGAGGAGTTCGCCATTCTGCTACCAGAGGCGGATACCGAAAGTGCCGCCGAAGTGGCGGACCGGCTGCGCAAGCTGATCGAATGCTCCAGCGTCAGCTGGCATGGCGACCGGGTGCCGGTAACGATGAGCTTTGGCTGTGCCTCGCTGCCGCAGGAGTTGAATGGTTTCCCGGTCGAGCAGGTGGCGACCGAACTGTTGCAATCGGCCGACCGCGCGCTCTACCAGGCCAAGCATACCGGCCGCAACCGGACCGCCATGTCACGCGATGGCAAGAGCGAGCTATACCCGGCCGAACTGGCCGGTCCGTCCAGCTGAGCCCGGCCCTGGCTCACGGCAGGATTTGTTTTGCGGGCGCCGCATCATTACCATCGCCGTCCTGACCAAGCCCTAGGGACCCTTCATGAAACAACTCGCCCCCGCCGAACTCGCCAGCTGGCTGGCCGATGCCAGTGCCAAGCAACCGCTGCTGCTCGATGTGCGCGAGGACTGGGAATATGCGCTCTGCCATATCGCCGGCTCCGAGCACCGCCCGATGCAGACCATCCCCGCCAGCCATGGCGAACTCGATGCCGAGCGCCCCACTGTCGTGATCTGCCACCACGGCATGCGCAGCTACCAGGTCGCAGCCTTCCTGGAGCGGGCCGGTTTTGACGATGTCTACAACCTGGCCGGTGGCGTTGCCGCCTGGGCGGAGTCGGTCGACCCTGCCATGGCGAAGTATTGATGCTCGCCTGAGCCGCCCATAAAAAACGGCGCGGAGGGGAATCCGCGCCGTGCAGTTATCCTGTTGGGGGACAGGATACGAGGAGAGCAACGCGATAAGCGGGGCATATCACGCAACTGCTGGGTACGACCGGCCTTTTCCTGGCAGGTTCCGCACTGCAACAAAAATTCTTTTCCAGACAGCACCGCACGCCGGCAAGGGAATGCCCGGTCATTTCGGGCGGTCGGCGGTCTTGCATTGTCTATTCTGGAGAGAGGTCGGGACGGGTCCGGAGGCGAGTGAGTGGCGATATCGGCAACACATCCGATTTCGCGCCAGCACGACAGACGGTCTAAACTGGCAACTGGACGGCGCGTTGCCGCGGTGCAACGCCCCTCACGCGGATTGGACGCCGGGCGCTGGCGCTTACTGGCCGGCACTGGTAGAACAACAGGGGAAACCGCGATTTGTAGTCAAATTTCAGCTTCTGGAACGAAGTCGCTGCGGGAAAAAATGGGACGCCCTTAGGGTATCCCACTAGCCGGCAAGGCCCGTGCAGGAACGATTTGATACAAATCCGGGATGCGCAAGGCGGGGTAGAGGCAGTAGAATCTGCCGACCGCGCGATGCGACAGCGGACAATCGGGGCCTAATTGTGGTGTTTTCCTTCTTCAAGAAAAAAGACGCAGAGCCGGAAGAGTCGATGCCGGCGAGGCCTCGCCTCGTCCAGCCCAAACCGCCTGCACCGCTGCCCGGCGCACCGGCCGCTCCCGCATCGACTACCGAAGAAACCGACAAGAAAGCACAGCGTGAACTGCCTGTGCTCGACTTCACCACCATCGGCCCGACCACGGTCTCCGGTGCCAAGATCCAGGTGGTCGAATCCAGCGACATGCTGTCGCCGGCCATGGAACAGGCGGCGGTCAGTTTTGCCAATGACCAGATCGACGACGCCATCTCCATCATCGCCGCGGATATCGAGACCGCCGAAGGCCAGCATGCCTTCGACACCTGGTTGATGCTGTTCGACCTGTACCAGATGCGCAATCGCCACGCCGAATTCGACGAGCTCGCCCTGAAGTTCGTGGTCGAGTTCGAGCGCAGCGCGCCGGTATGGCGGGATAGCAATGGTGGCGCCAAGCCTGCCGCCCCGGCCGCTGCTGCCAAGGCAGGCGGGCCGAGCTTCCTGTTCCCGCAGAAGCTACTGGCCGACAACATCGAGACGCAGCTCGACCAGTTGGAAAAACATACGCTGGCCGGCGTACCGGTACGGGTGGAGTTCGGCCGCATCGACGAGATCGAACCGGCGGCGGCCGCTGCCATCGTGACGCGTTGGGCCAAGTTCAAGAAAAAGAAAGCCAAGTTCCAGGCCGCCGGCGGCCCGACCCTGGTGGAGAAGCTCAAGTCCCGTATCGAGGTCATGCGCCGCGAAGAAGATGAAGCCCCTTATTGGCTGCTATTGCTGGAGCTGTTCCAGATGCTGGGCTTGCAGGAGGACTTCGAGAACATGGCGGTAGACTACGCCGTGACGTTCGAGATGTCGCCGCCTTCCTGGGATGCCACCGCCAAGACCAAGACGGCTGCCGAAGTCGCCGCCGAAGAGGCCAAGCTGCAAGCCGAGTCGCCGTTGCCTGAGCTGCATGTCGACGCCTATCGCTTCGAAGGCCCGATCATCTCGGCCAGCGAGGCCACCTTTGCCGGCCTGTGCAGCTATGCGGAAACCCACCAGCAGGTGCGGGTCGATTTCTCGCATGTACCCCGGGTGGATTTCGTCAGCGCCGGCATGCTGATGAATACCGTGGTGGCACTGACCGCCCAGTCCAAGCAGGTCGTGATCATGGGTGCCAACGAGCTGATCGTGGCGCTGTTCCGCATCATGGGCATCGCCGAAGTCGCTTCCATCATCCGCCGCAAGTAAGCCCTTCCCGCCTGCCGGTTATCCAGACTGGCTTGCAATCCTGCTGGCAGTTCCCATCTTTGGACTATCGTTTTCACCAAACGGGAAGTCCATCCATGCAGCAATTTGACGGTACCACCATCGTCTCCGTCCGCCGGGGCAACAGCGTTGCCCTGGGTGGCGACGGCCAGGTCACGCTCGGCAACGTGGTGATCAAGGCGACGGCACGCAAGGTACGCAAGCTCTATCACGACAAGGTGCTAGTCGGCTTTGCCGGCGGCACCGCCGATGCCTTTACCCTGTTCGAGCGTTTTGAGGCCAAGCTGGAGAAGCACCAGGGGCATCTGCTGCGCTCCGCGGTGGAGCTGGCCAAGGACTGGCGGACCGACCGGATGTTGCGGCGGCTCGAGGCCATGCTGATCGTGGCTGACCCGACGGCCACCCTGGTCATTACCGGCAATGGCGACGTGCTGGAACCGGAGCAGGGTATCGCCGCCATCGGTTCGGGCGGGGCCTTCGCCCAGGCGGCCGCCAAGGCGCTGTTCGACAATACCGAGCTCCCGCCCGATGTGATCGTCAAGAAGTCGCTGGAGATTGCCGGAGACATCTGCATCTACACCAATCAGAACCACGTGATCGAAACCTTGTAATCCGGATGCGGTCCGAGCGCAGGGTGGCGGCTTGCCCGCCGCGACCGACCCGGGCCCGACAGGCGACAAAACATGACCCAGATGACCCCGCAGGAAATTGTCCACGAGCTGGACAAGCATATCGTCGGCCAGCACAAGGCCAAGCGCGCCGTGGCCGTGGCCTTGCGCAACCGCTGGCGCCGCCAGCAGGTCGCCGAGCCGCTGCGCAACGAGATCACGCCGAAGAACATCCTGATGATAGGCCCGACCGGCGTGGGCAAGACCGAGATCGCCCGCCGCCTGGCGCGCCTCTCGAACGCCCCCTTCATCAAGGTGGAAGCCACCAAGTTCACCGAGGTGGGCTATGTCGGCCGCGATGTGGACAGCATCATCCGCGACCTGGTGGAGATGGCACTGAAGCAGACGCGTGACCTTGCCACCAAGCGGGTGAAGGCACTGGCCGAGGATGCCGCGGAAGAACGCGTGCTCGACGCCCTGTTGCCACCGCCGCCGGCCCAGTTCGGCATCCACCCGGCATCGACCGGGGAATCGAACGAGACTCGGCAGAAGTTCCGCAAGATGCTGCGCGAGGGTGCGCTCGACGACAAGGAGATCGAGATCGAGGTGGCCGAGGCCAGCATGAACGCCGAGATTTTTGCACCACCGGGCATGGAAGACCTCAGCAACCAGATCCAGAGCATGTTCGCCGGCATGCAGCCGCAAAAGCGCAAGCGCAAGAAGCTGAAGGTCGTGGAAGCGATGAAACTGCTGGTCGAGGAAGAGGCCGGCAAGCTCGTCAACCAGGACGACCTGAAGGCCGAGGCGCTCGCCGCCGTGGAGCAGAACGGCATCGTGTTCATCGATGAGATCGACAAGGTCACCAGCCGCAGCGAAGGCCAGGGTGGCGAAGTATCGCGCCAGGGCGTGCAGCGGGATCTGCTGCCGCTGGTGGAAGGCACCACCGTCAGCACCAAGTACGGCATGGTCAAGACCGACCATATCCTGTTCATTGCCTCCGGCGCCTTCCATCTGGCCAAGCCCAGCGACCTGATCCCCGAGTTGCAGGGTCGCTTCCCGATCAGGGTGGAACTTGACTCGCTCAGCGTGGCGGACTTCGAGCAGATCCTGACCGGCACCGACGCCTGCCTGACGCGGCAGTACGAGGCGCTGCTGGCCACTGAAGAGGTGCAGTTGATCTTCACGCCGGACGGCGTGCACCGCCTGGCCGAGATTGCCTACCAAGTGAACGAGAAGACCGAGAACATCGGCGCGCGCCGTCTCTACACGGTGATGGAACGCCTGCTGGAAGAAGTCGCCTTCGGTGCACTCGCCGGCCAGGTCAGCGTGGATGCGGCCTTTGTCGACAAGCGCCTGGGCGAGCTGGCGCAATCGGAGGACCTGGCGCGCTACGTGTTGTGATCGCGGGTGTGCTGGTTATTGAAAGAGGCTGCCTTGGCAGCCTCTTTTGTTGTGAGCGGCTTTCGCTGCTTCAGCACACCGCTTGCATTTCATCCCACCACAGCGGCATTCGCTGCCCGGTTTCTGCATATCGTCGCAAGCCGCCTGCCTGGTGCGCCCGGCTTTGTCAGGATACGTCCATCAAAACCGAATCACGAAGGAGCCACATCATGCAGAACCAGAACACTTTCTTCCGCCTGGGTACCGCTGCCGTCGTCGGCCTGACCATGTTTGTTTGCGTACAAGGCCTGACCCGCGTCTCGCAACACCATATCGAACGCAACCTGGCACAGTACTCGACCCACACCCAGGCGGTGCAACTCGCCCACGCCACCGCCTCACAACACGCTTGAACCCGCGTCACCTTGCCGCCCCGGCCCGGCGCGCGTGAATCGCTTGCGCCAACAGAACAGCAGCAGGGCCAGCACACTGGCAGGTAGCCAGACATAGCAGCACTCCGACCACAGCACCGCCACCCCGCGGGCGGTCAGGAAACGGCTCAGGCCGATAGGCGAGACTTCGATGGGTTGCCAGGGTGCAAACCAGCGGACATCGGACCAGGGCCAGAACAGGGCGACACCATGGCCGCCGTTGGTCAGGGTATCGAGCAGGCCGTGCGAGGCCATCGACCCGAACAGGAACCAGCAGGCGATACGCCACCCTGTGCCGAGCCACCGATGAAACCCGCTCAGGCCCAGTGCCAGCAAGGCGGCCGTCAACAAGGCGTGGCTGAAGCCCCGGTGCCCCAGATTGGCGCCGTAGGGAATTCCCAGTTTGAAATCCAGTACATCCAGATCCGGCAACATGGCCAGGATCATCCCCAGGACCAGCAGGCGCGGCGGAATGACCTTGCTACCGAGCCCGATGCCCAAGGCGAGCGGGACTGCGGCATGGGTCATGATGGTTGGCATGACGACCTACTCCTGCATCGAGCAGAAAACCCGCCACGACGGACCGGTTTTCTTGGTTTTTGACACAAATCCGACTTCAGCACGGCCGGCGGCGCGCATCGGCAAGCCCGGTGGGTTCTGCGCCGGCATCCGCAGGCACAACGGTGCAGCGCGCCTCATGCAGCCGACGCTCCTCCACCCTCGCAGCCAGTACGCCATAGCCCACGGCCAGCGGGAAATTGGCCAGCAGCAGGACAATAGCGAGACCGGTACCCGGCAGGTGGCGACGACCCGCCTGCAGGTAGAGGCCGTAGAGCAGACCCAGGCCGATGCCGAACAGGGTCAGCCCCAGCACCACGTTCAGGGCACCCAGCAAGGGTAGCAAGGTCGAGGCCGTCTGTACCCAGCTGAAGACGATGACCGTGCCGAGCAGCGCCGGCAGCAAGCCGCACCATTGCGCTGCCCGAATCAGGCGCAGACGCGGCCGCTGTGCGGCCCGGACTGTGACAGGAAACGAGGCCGCGATCATCATGCCACCTCATCCGCACGAGCCAGCTCCGCGACGGTGGGCATCACCGTACTCAGGTTGTACCAGTCGAGACGGCGCGTCAGCACCATGACGACGGTCAGCAAGCCGAACATCAGCAACGAGCCGAGCAGCAGGGCGTGGTCCTCGGAACGCAGCAGCACGAACAGCAGGCCGTAAAGCGCTGCGAGCAGACTACCGAAGCCCAGCCCACGCCAACGGCTACCGAGGGCATGGCTGGCGTAAAAGGTGTTCTGCAGCACACAGGCGCTCGCCGCCAGCAGGTAGGCCGGAATAAAAGTCCATTGTTCGGCGAAGGACAATAGCAGCAGGAAGAACACCGCCAGCGAGATGCCGACCAGGCCGTACTGCACCGGATGGATGGCGATGCGCTTCAGGACTTCGGTCAGGAAGAAGGTACAGAAGGTCAGGAACACGAACAGGAAGCCATACTTCACCGCCCGGTCGGTCTGCAGGTAGACATCGACCGGCTCCACCAGACGCACACCCAGCCGTGCGGAACGGAAACTGTCGCAATCCGTGCTGGCAACACACTGCTCGAAATGCTCGTTGAGGTTGGTGGAGAACCAGCTGCTGCGCCAGCGGGCAACAAAGCCCTCCGGGCTGATATTGCGGCTCTCGGGCAGGAAGCGACCGACAAAGCCGGGATGCTGCCAGTCCGACTGCAGCGAGACTTCGGTATCCCGACCCAGCGGCAGCACATGCAGCTCGTCCATGCCTTCCAGGGTCAGACGCAGATTGAAGGCCTTGCTGGCCGCCGCGCCATCATAGGTCGGCAAGGTAGCGTGGATACCGCCGCCCAGTGCCTTCAACTGTGCACCGGGTGCAAAGCCCACTTGCTCACTCCCCCAGTTGACGGAGGGACTGGCCTTGATGCCGCGTACATCCTGCAGGCCGATGCTCAGATAGGGCTGGCCCCAGGCATAGTCCTGTCCTTCCGACAGGCCCGCCAGTGCCGGCAGCTTGAACTGGCCGTTGATGGTCAGCTCGGCGGTATAGCGACGCGTCTCGTAGATGCCGCGTCGCAGTGGCTCGGTCCGCAGGCGGCCGGAGACGGCCAGCTTGTCCGGCAGGATGCGCACCTGGGCATCACGCCAGACTTCGCGCTTGGCACCGGTCTTTTCATCGGTCACTTCGATGAAGCGCTGCTTGTAGGGCAGTACCCAGACCGGTCCGGCGACGACCTGGTCCCCGGCCGTCCCGTCGGCAATGGAAGCCAGCGCCTGGGTACGGTAGTGCTGCCGCTCCGACACCAGACCGCCGACCATGCTCAGCGGGATCAGCAACAACAGCGCCAGTACGGCGATGGCCGCCAGTTTCCACATGATGGACTTGAACATCACACCCTCCTTGGTTAATGGTGGGCAGTGTGCAAGCGGCATGTGCGCTGAGCGTGCGGCCAGTGTGAAGTTGTATGAAGTCCGGGTACGGCCTCAGGACACGCTGGCAGGCAAGTCGAGGCGGGCGACGGCGCCGCCCCGCGGATGGTTATGCAGACTGGCGCTGCCGCCGTGCAAGGCGGCGACTTCACGCACCAGTGGCAGGCCCAGGCCGGTGGACTTGTCGCTGCCGTCGGGACGGGGTAGCGAGTAGAAGCGTTCGAATACCCTGGGCAGGGCGTAGTCCGGCACACCGGGGCCGTGATCACGCAGCAGGATGCCGACGCTGTCCTCACGCATCTCGACACTGAATACCAGCGTGTCGTCTGGCGGGGAGAAGGCGATCGCATTGTCGAGCAGGTTGGCCAGCGCCTGCCCCAGCAGAAAGCGCTCGCCCAGTATCTCAAGCGTGGGTGCGACCGTATTGCTGACCTGCAGCCGCCGTTGCGCCAGCAAAGGCGTGCGGCTGGCGACGACCTCTTCGACCAGATCGTACAAACCTACCCTGCCGACATCGCTCAGCGACTGGCGACTCTCCAGCTTGGCCAGCGCCAGCAGCCGGTCGATGATCTCGGTCATACGGGCGGACTGCTGGCGGATATTGCCCAGAAAGCGGGCCTGGTCGGCCGCCGGCATGTCGGGGCCGATCAGCTCGGCCGCGCCACGGATGCCGGCCAGCGGGCTCTTGAGTTCATGAGTCAGGCCATGCACATAGTGCTCGACGTACTGCTTGCCCTCCAGCCGCTCGCGCATGTCCTGCAGCGCCCGCCCCAGCACCTTGACCTCGCGCCCCGACAGGCGCGGCAGCCCGATGCGTTCACCACGGCCTACAGCATGGGCATAGTCCTCGAGCCGGGTCAGCGAGCGGGTGATCCACCACGACAGCAAGAGGCCCAGCAACAGGCCAGCTACCAGCACCACGACTCCGGCCTTGGCCAGGCCGTTGAAGGCCTGGTCAAAGAAGGGCTGTACCGCACCCGATGGCTTGGCCACGGTCACGACCCCGATCAACTTGCCGGCATCCATGACCGGTGCGGCGACGTACATCACCGAACTCTCCGGGTCCGCTTCGTCCCCCCTGCTGGTCCGCGCCCCATAGCGTCCCTGCAGGGTGCGGTAGACATCGTTCCAGCGGGAGTAGTCCTGTCCCTCGGCCAGATGGTCGGAGTCGTACAGCACCTTGCCCTGGGCATCGGTCAGGTAGATGCGATGATTGGGCTTGTCCTTGCGCACACCCCAGATCTCGGCATTGAGGCGACGCTGGGCAAAAGCCTCAAGATTCCTGGCGAACTGGCCCTGGTTCACGATGCCGGCCTTGAGGTCCTCGCGAGCGAATTCGGCCAGCAGGTTGGCGCTATCGACCAGGGTGTCTTCCATGGACTGGCGCAAGGCGGGCTGCAGTCGGTCGCGCGCGGTATAAAGCAGGAACCAGGCGACCAGGCCGGTCATGACGAAGTAGCCGAGGAAAATCCGCAGGCCGATCCTCATGGCTGGGCGTCACCGGTCCAGGACAGGCTATAACCCAGCCCACGATGGGTGCGGATAGGGTCGCAGTCCGGGTCGAGCAGCCGCAGCTTGGCGCGCAGGCTCTTGATGTGGGCATCCACGGTGCGGTCGAAGCTTGCGGCCGAATCCTGCCAGACCGCATCCATCAGCTGGCTGCGGCTGAAGACCCGTTCTGGCTGGCCCAGCAACAGTGCCAGCAGGCGGTATTCATAGCGGGTGAGGCCAGCGGCTGACCATGCAGGCAGATACGGGCACGCGCCGCGTCGTGCTGCAGGCCGCCGTGGTCGGCCGGCAGCACGACGGCCGGCGCAACGACCTGCCCCCGTCGCAGGATGGCCTTGATCCGGGCGACCAGCTCGCGCGGACTGAAGGGCTTGACCACATAGTCGTCCGCCCCCAGCTCCAGACCCACCACCCGGTCGATCTCATCGCCACGCGCGGTCAGGAACACCACCGGCAGGCCATGACGCTGCCTCAGCTCTCGGCACAAGGTAAAACCGTCGATATCGGGCAGGCCGACATCCAGCACCAACAGATCGGCACCCTCGGCATCCAGCGCGGCAAGGCCGGCCTTGCCCAGGGTGTGCCATTGCACGGCATAACCTTCGCGTTGCAGGGCGTAGATGACGGTATCGGCAATCGAGGCTTCGTCCTCGATCAGCAGTATGCGTTTGCTCATGGGGGGCGATTGTAGACCGGGGGCGGGGTGGACGGCAGGTATCAGCGGTGGGCGAAGTGGTTAACATTCGATAGCGATCAAGCTCGGTCCGCAGGAAATGGTTTGGCGTCATCTGATCATTTTCTTGCACGGATCTGGTGGAAGGCGCGTTGCTGAGCGGGATTGTCGGCGCCATCGGCGCCCTACCATCCCGGCCTACCCCTTGCGGGTGCTTCCTCCCTACAAAAGCGGAGCGTCTGCCAGCTACGGAGTGCCCGGGTCCCCGTGAGCGCCGCTGAGCATCGCAGCGACCTGCGGGGTTGTCCGGGGAGCGTTGTTTGAGCCGGCTTGCCGGCGAGTTTCGCTCTCCGGCCGCAGGGCGCGAGAAGCGCAAGGAACCCGCGTAGCGGGCGGCGCTGTCGGGGTCGCCTTTTCTCTGCTTACTCTCTTTTGGCGAAGCAAAAGAGAGTAAGGCGGCCTGCGGGACGCACTCCCGCCCCAAACCGCACAAGGTGCGGATAACGCGGCGACAGCCGCTTACTCCCAGATACCTTCCCGAAACAAAGCCAGTCTAAAAATCGAGCTTGAGACTGACGTAAGGGCCGCGCTGGTTGTCCTTGTTGGCGATGTTGCCAAGGTCGGTATGGGCGATCGTGGCCGAGAAGGTGCGATTGGGCGCCCAGGCCAGGAACAGGTCGGCAAAGCGCTCTTCCTTGAATACCGACAGATTGTTGTTCTTCTGCCGGTATTCGACCCCCAGCACCAGCGCATCGGTCAGGAACAGGGCTGCGCTGCCCTCGAAGCGCAACTTGCGCTTGTCGGACTTGTCCCCACCGAAACCCAGGATGCCCAGCTGGTTGGCGCGGGTATAGCGCAGGGTACCGTTGAGCAGGGTGGTCCTGCCGTCGATGCCGTCGAGCCAGACGCGGGTTGCGGCCACATAGGGCTCGACATCGCTGTCATGCCGGGCGCCCAGCAGCTTGGGGACAAAGTCGAAGTCGCGATTCTTCTTGGCCATCAGGCCCACGGCCACCTGCGGCCAGGGATTGTCCTGGTCGAACACCGCATCACCGTAGACCTTCACCTTGATGCCCAGGATGTCCTGCCTGATTCGCTCGCCCGGCACCGTATCGCCCAGATTGAAGCGCTGCTGGGCAAAGGACAGCTCCACCCGATCGAACAGACCCACGGCGGCACCGGCTGATTCAAGCCGGTAACCCTGCGATTCAACCCGGGTATAGAAGGCATTGCCGGCCACTTCATCGCGGCTGGCATAGCTGCCGATCAAGGCCCAGGGTGCCAAACCGGCACCACCGGCGCCTTCCAGCTGGGTCATCCCGCCGGTGGCCGGTAGACGACCGCCGGCCGCGTGGCTGCCGACGACCAGCAGCGAGAGCACGATACAGGGTATGTAGCGCATGGGATTTCCTCCTGGTTCGATGATGCGTTTTCATGCAGTCTATACTTTGACGAAATACCTGCTGATTTGTACCTGAGGAGGAAATGATCATGCGTATTCGTCATGGTTTGCTTGCCCTGTTCACCTGCCTGGCCTTGCAAGTATCGGCAGATACCCTGTTTGACCGTCTGGGTGGCGTACAAGGTGTCAACGCCATCGCCGCCGAGACGCTCGATAGGAGCGCCAGCGATCCGGCCACCCAGCGCAGCTTCGACAAGGTCAACATGAAGCGGCTCAAGCAGTTGCTGGGCGAGCAGCTTTGCCAGCTGACTGGCGGTCCCTGCAAGTACAGCGGCGACACCATGAAGCAATCCCACGCTGGGCTCGGTATCACCGAGAGCGAGTTCTATGGCATGGTGGGGCACCTGCGGGAGATTCTGGACACCCGGGGGGTGACGCAAGCCGATAAGAATGCCCTACTGACCCTGTTGGCACCGATGAAACGTGACGTAGTGGACAAGAAACCATGAAGTTCTGGCTGCTGACCTTGCTGGCCTGGCCTGCGCTTGCCGCCAACCTGGAGGTGACCGTGCAGGACCCCGGTGGCCAGGCGCTGCTGGAAACTGTTGTGTATGCAGAGCCGGTAGGCGGCAAACTGACCAAGGGCAAGATGACCGGCGTGATTGACCAAGTCAACAAGGAGTTTACCCCGCTGGTCAACGTGGTCCAGGTTGGTACGGCGATCAGCTTCCCGAACAAGGACAACATCCGCCACAGCATCTATTCCTTCTCGCCGGCCAAGCGCTTTGAGCTGAAGCTTTACTCCGGCACACCCTCCAACCCCATCGTGTTCGACAAGGAAGGCCAGGTGGTACTGGGCTGCAATATCCACGACTGGATGGTGGCTTTCCTGCTGGTCGTCGATACCCCCTGGTTTGCCAAGACCGACGCCAAGGGCAAGGTAGTCCTGACCGATCTGCCCAATGGCGACTATGAGCTGAAGGTCTGGCATCCGTACCAGACAGCTGCCGCCGCGAGCCAGAAGGTCAAGATTGGCGCAGGCGCCGAGACCCGATTCAATTTCCGATTGAAACTTGCCCCTCCGCCTAGTCGTCAGAGTGGCAATGCCTATTAGCAACCTGCCAGGAAGAATGCGTACTCACAGCCTCGGCTTTCGCATCGTCGTCTCCTTCTCCAGCCTGCTGGCGCTGGTCCTGCTCATGACCTTCGTGCTGGTCAGCTTCAGCAACCTGCGTATCTCGCGGCAGGAGGCTGCTCAGGACCTGGAAACCGGCGAACGGGTGTTTCGCCGTCTGCTCGAACAACGTGGCGAGCAATTGACGCTAGGCGCCCAGGTACTGTCCAAGGATTTCGGCTTGCGCGATGCGATCGCCGCCGATGATGCCGATACCCTGCTGTCAGCACTGGAAAACCATGGCGCACGCATCCGCGCCGATCTGGTAATGCTGTCCAATCTGGACAACATCATACAGGCCGATACTGTCCGGCCCGAGCGGGCTGGCCAACCCTACCCGTTCAGGGCCCTGTTGACGCGTGCCAGCCAGCGTGGTGGTGCCAGTGGCATCGAGCGTATCGATGGTCGGCTTTACCAGCTGGTCACCGTGCCGGTCCGCAGTCCGGTCATCATCGCCTGGGTCACCATGGGGTTCGAGATCAACGATCGCACCGCGCAGGACTTGCGCGCCGTGTCCGGCTTGCAGGTTTCCTTTCTCGGCCACGGTGGCCAGGGCTGGCGTATCCAGGCCTCCACCTTGCCGCCGGAGCAACGGCAGGCATTGCCGGCCCTGCTGGACCGCCAACAGGCGACCGGCAGCCTGACGCTGGCCCAGGTGGCCTATGAAATCCGCCTGATCAAGCTTGGCGACAGCCCCGAGGGGCCGATCTATGTGCTGCTGGCCGGCTCACTGGCCGAGGTGATGGAGCCCTTCTACCAGTTGCAGGGGACCCTGATCGTGCTGGCCTTGATTGCACTGGCAGTCTGCCTGCTGGTCGGCTTTCGCATTGCCCGCCGCATTACCGGCCCGCTGCAAAACCTGGCTGTGGCGGCCGGGCAGATCAAGCAGGGACACTATATGCAGGACATTCTCACCGACGACAGGAGTGAGATCGGCGAGCTCGCGGACTCCCTCGGCCACATGCAGGTAGCCATTGCCGAACGGGAGGCGAGAATCAGCACGCTCGCCTTCCAGGATTCGCTCACCCTCTTGCCCAACCGGGTACGCTTCGGTCAGTTGCTGGATGAGGCCGTCGCCCGTGCCAAGCGCGATCACGGCAAGCTGACCCTGCTGCTGCTGGACCTGGATCGCTTCCAGCAGGTCAATGACACCCTTGGCCATCCGGCTGGGGACCGGCTGCTCGCCAAGGTGGGTGAGCGCCTGACGGAGTGTGTGCGCGAGGGCGATGTCGTCGCCCGCTTGTCCGGCGATGAGTTTGCCATCCTGTTGCCTGGGGTTGCCGTCGGCACAGCGATGCACAGCGTCGACCGGGTCCGTCGTTCGCTGGAGCGGCGGATGGAGCTGGATGGCCGACAACTGGATGTGCGGGCCGGCATTGGTGCATCCGGCTATCCGGAGCATGGCGACAACGGCATCGACCTGATCCGTTGTGCCGACATGGCCATGTATCGTGCCAAGAGCAGCGGCCAGCACCATCTGGTCTACGACCCCGGCATGCAGCGCTTCCGCGAGGAGCACTTGTCCTTGCTGGGTGAGTTGCAGCAAGCCGTCGATCACAATGAGCTGACCCTCTACTACCAACCCAAGGTCAGCCTCGCCGATGGGCGGGCCGACGAGGCCGAGGCGCTGGTGCGCTGGATCCATCCTACCCGCGGCTTTGTACCACCGAACGAGTTCATCCCCTTTGCCGAGCAGACCGGCTATATCCGCGAAGTGACCCGCTGGGTGCTAAGCAACGCGATACGCCAGGCCGGCGAATGGGCGCACGCCGGACAACCGGTCAAGGTATCGGTCAACCTCGCGACCCAGGACTTGCTGGACCCGGGATTGGCTGCCACGGTGGCCAGCCTGCTCGACCGGGCCAAGCTGGCGCCGGAGTGGTTGTGCCTGGAGATTACCGAGAGCGGCCTGATGGAGGACCCGAACCGGGCGCTCGATACCTTGAAGAAGCTGCGTGCCATGGGCCTGTCGCTGGCGATCGACGACTATGGCACCGGTTACTCCTCGCTGGCCTATATCCGCCGGCTACCGGTAACCGAACTGAAGATCGACCGCGCCTTCGTGCTGGAACTCACCCAGAACGAGGGCGATGCGCAGATCGTCCGCTCCACGATCGAACTCGGTCATCGGCTGGGCCTGAAAGTGGTGGCGGAGGGCGTGGAGGACCTGGCCACGGTCGACGTATTGCGGGAAATGGGCTGCGACCGCATCCAGGGTTATGTGTTTGGCAAACCGATGATGGCGCCGGCCTTCGTGGACTGGCGCAATGCCCGTGAGACAGTACCCGTGAAATAATCAGCAGCGACGCGGACAAACGCGGGATCAAGCAGGCTTTTTTTGCACGGGTCTGACGACAGTTTCTGCTAACCTTGCGCGGTTTCCCGACCCCGCCCGCGAGCACAACGCCATGCCCGACATAGGCTCCCCCGAATTCGTATTCTGGTTCCGCCAGGCTGCACCCTATATCCATGCTTTTCGTAACCGCACCTTCGTGGTGGCTTTCGGTGGCGACCTGATCCGTGACGGGGACTTCGGGCCCCTGGCCCACGACCTCAATACGCTGGTCAGCCTCGGCGTCAACCTGGTACTGGTACACGGCGCCCGCCCCCAGATCAATGACCGTCTGACCGAAGCTGGTCTGCCCTGCCGCTTCGAGCAGGGTATCCGCATCACCGACCGCGATTCCATCGTGCCGGTGCTGCAGGCCATCGGGCAGGTCCGCTTCGAGATTGAGGCCGGTCTCTCCATGGCCATGGCCAATTCGCCGATGGCCAACGCGGATATCCGCGTCGCCGGCGGCAACTTCGTCACCGCTCAGCCCATGGGCGTGCGCGACGGTGAGGACATGCAGTACAGCGGTGAAGTACGCAAGCTCGATGTGGCCGCCATGCGTGACCGGCTGGAGTTTGGTGAAACCATCCTGCTCTCGCCCGTGGGCTATTCGCCGACCGGCGAAGCGTTCAACCTGACCCTGGAAGACGTGGCGACATCGGCTGCGGTGGCCTTGCAGGCCGACAAGCTGATCTTCCTGCTGGACCAACCTGGCGTGATCGACGAGGACGGCATCCTGCTCAATGAGCTGACCGCCGCCGAAGCCGAGCAGTTCGTGCCGGCCGAGATCGGGGTGACCGACGATATCGACTTCTACCTTCCCTGCTGCATCCGGGCGGTGCGGCACGGCGTGGGCCGCGCCCACCTAATCTCGCGCCATATGGACGGCGGACTGCTGACCGAGTTGTTCACCCATGAGGGAATCGGCACCATGATCTCGCGCGAGTCGCTGGAAACCTTGCGGCGCGCGACGATCGACGATGTCGGCGGCATCCTGGCGCTGATCGAGCCCCTGGAAGAGCAGGGCGTGCTGGTCAAGCGCAGCCGTGAGCTGCTGGAACGTGAGATCGAACGCTTTGCGGTGCTGGAACATGACCGCAAGATCATCGGCTGCGTCTCGCTGCATACCTTCGAGGAAGGCGAAATCGCCGAACTGGCGGGCCTGGCGGTACATCCGGACTATCGTGACGGCGGCCGCGGCGAGCAATTGATGAAGCATGTGGAGCGCGAAGCACGCCGGCTCAAGATCAAGCAGTTGTTCGTGCTGACGACCCGTACTGCCCACTGGTTCATCGAGCGCGGCTTCAAGCCGGCCGACCTCGATGTGCTGCCGATGAAGAAGAAGACGCTCTATAACTGGCAGCGCCGCTCCAAGGTCTTCATCAAACCACTGTGATCGTTGCA
This sequence comes from Chitinimonas naiadis, assembly GCF_054780835.1. Lineage (NCBI taxonomy): Bacteria > Pseudomonadati > Pseudomonadota > Betaproteobacteria > Neisseriales > Chitinibacteraceae > Chitinimonas > Chitinimonas naiadis. The sequence continues at coordinate 286,502 of NZ_BAAGVO010000005.1, forward strand.
TGAAAGGCTGCCGGTAACTTTTCCCCAAGCAAGGGGGGCAGCCCATCTGCTAGGCTTAATGAACCGACGAGGTTACACGCCGCCTACCGGGCGGACGGACCCATAGACCGGGCGGAGATCAACGATGTGGCGGTGGTTGTACCTGCTTGCCTTCCTGGCAATCAGTCCCTTCCTGTGCGCGGAAAACCGGGACGTCCGTATCGGACTCGAGCCCTATTTCACCCCGCGCCTGCTGATCTCCGGCTTCCAGCCGCTGCAACTGGCCATGGAGAAAAGCCTGGGTCGGCCTGTCGTGCTGCTGACCGCGCCGGACTACCGACAGTTCGTACGCCGTATCGAGGCGAACGAGTTCGATATCGTGGTGATCGGCCCACACACGGCGCTCTACGCCGAGGAAACGGCGGGCTATGTCCCGGTATTGATCGGCCGCAGCAACTTGATCGGCCTGGTCGTGGTCCGACGTGAACAGGGTGCGCGGCAAGCGAACGAGCTCAACGAGGCCACCATTGCCATGCCGGACCCGCTGACCGCAACCGCCATGCTGGGTGAGGAGTGGCTGCGCAAGCAGGGCCTCAGAACTGCGCTGCGCTACTATGATTTCCATAACGCCGCTGCGATGGCGGTGATTCACGGCGACGCGCAGGCGGCCATCATCAACAAGACCGCCTTTGCCAACATGCCGGCCTACATCCGCGATGGACTGCGGGTGCTGGCCGAGACCCGGCCCTTGCCACATATGGTGGTCCTGATCAGCAAGGCGGCAGACCCGCAGCAGCGTAAAACCTACACCGACAGCCTGGCCGGGTTCGTGAACTCGCGCGAGCACGGCGAGAGCTTCGCCGGTCGTGTCGGCTTCGCCGGGGTCGATGCCATCAAGCCGGGAGAGCTCGCATCGGTCGCCCCCTTCGTCCTTGAATTGAAACGTCGTCTGAGAGCGGACTAAGCCCGATGCAGGTTCCTTTCTTCCGCACCTTGCGCGCCAGATTGGTGCTTTCCATCCTGGTGGTGCAGTTCGCCGTACTGGGTGTGCTGCTGTCCAGCGTCAGCCAGGTCTGGTCGGAAATGGTGCTGAAAGCCACCGATGTCCGGGTCCAGGAACTGGCCCGCCTGCTCAACGCCTCGCTCGCCCCCTCCATGGCCTCGCTGGACTATGCGCCCGCCGCCGAGCTGCTGAGTGGTGTCCGTACGCCGGAGGGCATCGATTATCTGGTGCTGTTCGACCGGCAGGGCAAGGTGGTGGCCAAGCAGGGCTGGGACGCCGGTGAGCAGGGTATAGGCCGCCCTCTGCCGCCGCCGGACGACTTGCGACTGCTGACCTCCAGCAAGGACATGCCGCCTATCGTGCACGTCAGTACCCCGATCGAAATGGCGGGCCAGCGCTACGGCTTGCTGCGCTTTGGTATTTCCACCGAGCTGTTGCGTGAATCGGCCGACCGGATCGTCTGGCAGATCGCCAGCGTGGTGATCACCGGTGCCGTGGTCTCGGCACTGTTGCTGGCCCTGATCGGCTTCTGGCTGACCCGCCGGCTCTACCAACTGATCGATGCGGCCGAGCAGCAGGCGTCGGCACCCGCGCCGGCACCGATACTGGTCGACGGTGACGATGAGGTCAGCCAGCTGGCGCATCGCTTCAACCAGATGTCGGCCGGCATCCAGGAGCGGCTGGAGGCCTTGAAGCAGAGCGAGGAGAAGTTCCTCGCCATTGCCGACTACACCTACGGGGTGGAGCTGTGGCTGGACCCTGAAGGCAAGCTGGTGTGGGTGAACGCGTCGGTTACCCGCCTGACCGGCTATACCGTGGCCGAATGCCATGAGATGCTGCACTTTCCGGTGCCGCTGGCGGTCCTGGAGGAACGCAACAAGCTCAGCGAGGCCCTGCACAAGGCGCTGACCGGTACCCAGGGGCAGGACTTCGAGTTCCGTGCCATGCGCCGCGATGGCAAGACCTTCTGGTCGGCGATGAGCTGGCAACCGATCTACGATGCGCAGGCCAACTACCTGGGTATCCGCGCCTCGATCTACGACAACAGCCAGTTCAAGGAAGACCGGCTGGCGCTCAAGCGTGCCGTGTTCGAACTGCAGCAATCGCAATCCTTGAACCAGACCTATTTGTCACGGGCGGAGGCCGAGCGGGCGCGCCTGACCGCGCTATTGTCCGCCATGCGCTTCGGGGTGCTGTTTGTCGACAACGACAACCTGGTGGTGTTCCACAACCCCGCGTTCAAGACGCTGTGGCTGATTGACGACGCGACCGTGATCATCGACAAGCCGATCGGGCAGGTATTACAGACCGCGCTGAACCGACCGGCCAACTACGACTTCACCAGCCACCTGGAAGCCAGCGACGCCATCACCACGCTGGACGTCTACCCCGGGGACCTGACCATGAACGATGGTCGTATCGTCACCCAGCACAGCTATACGGTACGCGACGAGACCGGCATCTTCACCGGCCGGCTGTGGGTCTACGAGGACGTGACCCAGGAGCATTTCCTCAATGAACGCATGGTGTTCCTGGCCGAGCGCGATGCGCTGACCGGCCTGCATAACCGGCACGCCTTCCAGGAACAGCTGGAGCGCATGTTGGCCGAGGCCGAGCGCAGCCAGGACGCGCTCGCGGTGCTGTACTTCGACCTTGACGAGTTCAAGTACGTCAATGACACCTTTGGCCACGGTGCCGGCGACGAGCTGCTCAAGCGGGTGGCACACGATATTTCCGGCCAGGTGCGCCGCAACGAGTTCTTCGCCCGTCTGGGCGGCGACGAGTTCGCCATGCTGGTCCCCAACTGCGATGAGGCCGAGGTCAGCCATCTGGCGGCGCGGGTGGTGAGTACGGTATCCAGCATCCAGCTCAATGTCGACAACCAGCCCTTGCGTCTCTCGTCCAGCCTGGGCATCGCCATGTATCCGTTGCACGCCGAGAGCGCTGAGGACCTGGTGGCGCATGCCGACACCGCCATGTACCAGGCCAAGAGCGCCGGCAAGGCGACCTGGCGCATGTACCAGGCCGAACGCGATGGCAGCCGCGAGATGGTCAACCGGCTGACCTGGAACGAACGCATCCAGCAGGCCTTGGAATGCGATGGCTTCGTCCTGTACTTCCAGGGCATCTACGAGGCCAAGACCCGCAAGGTCGCGCATCTGGAGGCGCTGGTGCGGATGAAGGACCCCAACAATCCGAGCCAGATCATTCCACCCGGGCATTTCATTCCGCACGCGGAAAAGAGCGGCCGTATCCTAGACATCGACCGTTGGGTGATCGGCCAGAGCATCCGACTGCTGGCCTCCAAGCCGCACATGCCGTCGGTGGCGGTGAACATCTCCGGCCGGAGCTTTGACGAGACCAGCCTGCCGAACTACATCAGCGACCTGCTGCGCGACTACCAGGTAGCGCCGGAAAGGCTGATGGTGGAGCTGACCGAGACGGCGGCCGTCAGCGATATGCGCGATGCCCAGCGTTTTATCGAAGCCTTGCGGGCGACCGGTTGTACGGTGTGTCTGGATGACTTTGGCGCCGGCTTCTCTTCCTTCGCCTATCTGAAGCACCTGAAGGCGCATGTGCTGAAGATAGACGGCCTGTTCATCCGCGACCTGCCCCGGGACCACGACAGCCAGGTCTTTGTGAAGGGCATGGCCGCCATTGCCCGCGATATGGGCAAACAGACGGTGGCGGAATTCGTGGAAGACGAAGAGACCTTGAAGATGCTGGTGGAGTTCGGCGTCGACATGGTGCAGGGCTATTACCTCGACAAGCCCATGCCGGACCATCCCGCCCTGTTTACCGTGCACGACGCAACGGCCCATCAGCACTGATCAGTCCCAACCCCTACTCGGCCAGGCGATATCCCGGCTGCGGGTTTCTGCTCATCCCCTGCCCTGAAAAGCAAACAAGCTGTTGCAGCATGGCTGCAACAGCTTGTCGACAGGGTGTGGGCAGATCGGGTACGGAGGTCAGGAGCCAGTGGCAGGCTGCTGAGCAACACGCTTGGTGGGATAGTTGATCCAGACGATCTGGCCGCCGCCGATCCTGGCGCCTTCGTTCACCTTGGTGATGTACTGTTGATCCAGTACGTATTCGGATTGGGTTGCACAGCCTGCAAGCAAGGCGAGGCAGGCGGTCAGGGCAAGCAGGCGCATGATGGTCTCCTGATAACACCGCAATATGGGTGCCATACAGCAGCTATAGGCGATACCCGATACTTTTGCGCCAGTTCGGCGACAGGCGGCCAGAACCCTGTGGCAAGCTGTTAACTACGCCCCGCCTCATGATCGCTTTTGCGCTCGGGCCTGGGCCAGACGTTCCACCGTGCCCACGTCCAGCCACGCCCCCTGGTACAGCTCACCATGGAGCCGCCCCTCGGACATTGCGGCCTGGAATAGCGGCAACAGGGCGCCGGGACGATCCGACGGCACGCCGGCAAAGAAGGCCGGCGTATAGACCGCCATGCCGGAGAAGGTGAGCGGTATCCAGCCCTCGGTACACGGCTGTACCAGGCCGGAGGGGTCAAGCGCGAGGTCGGCGCCGGTCTTGTAGTCGGGCTTGGGAACCATGATGAGATGGCCCGTGGGCAGTGGCGATTGCGCCAGCTTGGCCGCCAGCAAGGGCAGGTGCTCGAAAGGATAGTCGGTACAGATGTCGCCATTGATGACGGCGAAGGGCGCATCCCCCAGCAAGGGCAGCGCCTTGGCGATGCCGCCGGCGGTTTCCAGCGCCACGGCTTCTGCCGAGTAGCGGATCGTCACGCCGTAGTCGCTGCCATCCCCCAGCGCAGCCTCGATCTGCCCCCCCAACCAGGCATGGTTGACCACGACCTCGCGGATGCCGGCTTGCGCCAGCCGCCGCAGGTGCCAACCGATCAGGGGGGTGCCGGCCACGTCCAGCAGCGGCTTGGGTGTGTGGTCGGTCAGGGGTCGCATACGTTCGCCGCGGCCGGCGGCAAGGATCATGGCGCGCATGGGCGGCTCTCTCGTCGGATTACGTTCAGCGCAACAGGTAGTTCACGGCGGCGGGCGGCGCAGGCAGGTCCGTCTCGCCGCTCAGTTCGCGCAGATTGATTTCGATATTGGCGGCCAATGCATCGACCGGCAGATCGTTGGGCATGGTGCCGAAGGGTTCTTCGATTTCCTCGCCGATCGCTTCCAGCGCGAAGAAGGTGTAGGCCATGAAGCCGACCATGACCGGCGTCATGATGCCGATGCTGTCCACCAGGCCAAACGGTAGCAGGCAGCAGAACAGGTAGACGGTACGGTGCAGCATCACCGCATAGGTAAAGGGCAGCGGTGTGCCGGCGATGCGCTCGCACCCACCGACGGCTTCACCCAGCCCGTCGAGATGCCGCTCCAACGACGGCGCCAGCCACTCCGACAGCTGACCGTCGCGGCGCAGCTGGCGCAGTTCCTCACCGAGCATCAGCAGGATCTGGGTCGGGCGCGAAACGCTGCCCTTGAGCCGGGCCAGTTGTTCGGCGCTGAGCCAGCCGGCCAGGGCGTTGAGATCGGCCTGCTCGCGCAGTTGCAGGCGCAATGCATGCACGCAGGCGATGATCATGCGGATCAGGCGGTGGCTGTGCTCGGGCGGTAGGTCAGCCACGGTCAGCAGTTGTCGCGCCAGGGCGCGCGACTCCACCAGCATGGCGCCCCAGAGCTTGCGGGCTTCCCAGTAGCGGTCGTAGCTGGCGTTGTTGCGAAAGCCCAGGAAGATGGCGAGCGCGATACCGATCAGGGTAAAGGGTGTGGCGGTCAGTGTGACCTTGCGGTCGGCCAGTTCGCCGTGGCTCAGTACGACGGCGATGGAGAGGGCCATGACCAGCAGCAGCTGCGGCAGGATGCGCGGCAAGACCGACCCCCGCCAGACAAAGAGCAGGCGCAGCCAGTGGGGGCGGGGACGAACGATCATGGTGATTCAGTCGGGCTGAGGGAAGCGCCGAGATTATGCGCCAGCGGAGGCGGGCACGTACATGCCCGCTTCCGACTGGCGTGGTCAGTCGAAGAACTGTCGGGCGATCGCGAGGGCACCGTCCACGGCGGCTTCGTTCACGTCCAGATGGGTCACCCAGCGTTGCTGGGCGGTGCCGCTGATCAGCACGCCGTGGCGCGCCAGGTGGTCGGCAAAGCCCTGGGCGTGCGCTTCGGCGACCTCGATGAACACGATATTGGTCTGTGGTGTCTCCACCGTGATACCGGGCAGTTCGGCGAGGCCGCGGGCCAGCCTGGCGGCGTTGGCGTGGTCGTCCGAGAGACGGGCGACGTGGTGCTCCAGCGCATAGAGGCCGGCAGCCGCCAGCAGGCCGGCCTGGCGCATGCCGCCGCCGAGCATTTTGCGCCAGCGCTTGGCCTGGTTGATGAAATCCCGGGAACCCAGCAGCAGCGAACCGACCGGCGCACCCAGCCCCTTGGACAGACAGACCGATACCGAATCGAAACCACGGGCAATCTCGGCCAGTTCGACGCCGCGCTTGACCGCGGCATTGCACAGGCGGGCGCCATCCAGATGGGTCGCCAGCCCCTTGCCGTGCGCCCAAGCGGTCGCGCTGGCGACATAGTCGGCCGGCAGCACCTTGCCGCCGATGGTGTTCTCGAGGGCCAGCAGGCGGGTACGGGCGAAGTGGGCGTCGTCCGGCTTGACGGCCTTTTGCAGCTTGCTGAGCGGAATGGTGCCATCCGGCGCGTTTTCCAGCGGCTGCGGCTGGATGCTGCCGAGCACGGCAGCCCCACCGCCTTCGTACTTGTAGGTATGGGCGTCCTGGCCGACCAGGTACTCATCGCCGCGCTGGCAATGCGTCATCAGTCCGATCAGGTTGGTCTGGGTACCGGAGGGGGCGAACAGGCCCGCCTCGTAGCCCAGGCGTTCGGCCGCGACCGCTTGCAGGCGGTTGACGGTCGGGTCGTCACCCCAGACATCGTCACCGAGCTCGGCGGCCTGCATGGCTGCCAGCATCCCCGGCGTGGGCCGGGTGACGGTATCGGAACGGAAGTCATACAGGACGGGGCCGGTGTGGGCCTGGGGGTAGCTCATGGTGGGTTCCTTCAACTGGGGACAGGCGATAAACAGTGGGTGAGAAGCGCTGAAAAGTCCACTACGAACGCTGGCGATCAAGGACGGGTGGCGTCAACCCAGCGCCAGGCAGAGCACACCGGCCACGATGATCGCGGCTGCCAGCAGCCGGCGGTGCAGGTCGCCTTCATCCAGCAGGCGAGCGCCATACCAGGCGCCGACCATCATGGACAGCTCGCGCGCCGGGGCGACATGGCTGACCGGTGCCATCTGCATGGCAAACAGCACCAGGGTGTAACCCAGCGGGCCGAGCACGCTGACCCCCAACGCAGGCTGCCAGTAGCGGCGCCACTCCGGCAGCAGGGCCGGCCGGTCCGACAAGGCACGCGGCGTCAGCAGCAGCAGGCGCAGCAGGTTACCGGCATAGTCGATCAGGAAGGGCGACAGCAACAGTACCTTGACTGCCCGGCCATCCCAGACGGTGTACATGGCAATGAAAATGCCGGTCAGCACACCCCATAGCAGGCCCTTGCGATCTGCACCCGGCTTGAACAGCCGCGGGCCACCCGCCAGCAGAAATACGCCCAGTACGACCAGCAGAGCGCCGCCAGCGGCGACCCAGCCCGGCCGCTCACCCAGGACCAGCATGGCACCGAAGAAGGAGATCAGCGGGCCGGTGCCCCGCGCCATGGGGTAGACCACCGACAGGTCCCCCACCTTGTAGCCACGTTGCAGACTTAATGAATAGGCCGTATGTAGCAGGGCACTGCCGATCAGAGCGATGGCCTCCGGCCAGCCGATGTGCGGGCGCTCGACCCAGCAGACCAACACGATGACCGGGAACCACAGGAACACGGTGCCGGCCGAGTACAGCCAGACGAAATGGCGGCTGTCTGCGGCGCGCTTGGCCAGCAGGTTCCAGGATGCATGCGTGAAGGCGGCGATGACGACCAGAGCGAGGGCGGAGAGGGGCATTGCAGCCTAGCGTTAGGCCGGCCCGGCGGAAAACCGGGCCAGGGATCAGAAGGTATAGCCGACACCGGGCTGGAAATCGGTCAGCCGGTTGATGAGCTTGTACAGCGGGTGCAGCTCGGCGTAACGCACACAGGTTTCCCGCAGGTAGTGCAGGGCAATGGGCATGTCGGCCAGGTATTGCTGCTTGCCATCGCGGTGAGCAAGCCGGGCGAAGGTGCCCAGGGTGCGAATGTGGCGGAAGGCACCCATCCATTCGAAGTCGGCGTAGAAATCGTCGAAGCTGGCCGGTACCTGCAGGCCGGCGCTGCGGGCCGCCTCCCAGTAGCGTATGCACAGGTCGAGCCGGAAGGCTTCCGGCCATTGCACGTACATGTCCTTGAGCAGGCAGGCCAGGTCGTAGCCGATGGGGCCGGAGCGGGCATCCTGGAAATCGATGACGCCCATGCCTGCGTCGGTGCCGCCGGCCCCCTCGCGACTGTCAGCCACGATCAGGTTGCGGCAGTGGAAGTCGAAGTGGATCACCGTCCTGGCTTGCGACTGGGCGCGCGCAACCAGCAGGGCGCGGCTACGCTCCCACACCGCGAGATCGTCGCCCTGCAGCGGTCGGCCCAGGTGGCGGTCGGCATACCACTCGGTGAAACGGTTCAGGTCCTCGACCATGATCTCGGCACTGTAGGCCGGTACGGCGGTGACATCCACCTTGCTCTGCATACTGACCAGGCTCTGGATCGCCCAGCGGTACAGCCATTCGGCGCCGGCTTCGTCGGTAGCGGCAAGCGCCGTCTGCAGGTCGATATCACCGAGGTCTTCCAGCAGCAGGAAGCCCTGCTCGATATCCTGTGCCAGCACCAGCGGCACCCGGATGGCCGGGCGCAATAGGGCGGCCATCCGGACAAAGGGGCGGCAGTCGTTATGGGCCGGCGGTGCGTCCATCGCGATGCGACGGCTACCGTCGGCCAGCGTGAGGCGGAAGTAGCGACGCTGGCTGGCATCCCCGATCGGGGCGGAGAGCGCATACTCGCCATCGAGTTGCTGGTGTAGCCAATTGCGCAGTGAGTCGATTCGTTCCATGGCCAGGTATTCCATTGATTAATTGAGGATTGCCGGGACGCCGGGGCGTTATCCGACGCGCTTCTTACCGTCAGGATTGCATCGTCACCACGATCTGGCGATGCGAAAGCGTGACAAGCCGGTGATCGCCCGTTTGTGCGTAACCCGAAAGTATGCGATTTTAGCGCACTTCGTTTTATCCCCCTTCCCGCGCCGATGCCGCGTTTTGCCCCATTACCTTTCGCTCTTGCCGTTTGCTATGCCCTGACCGCTCATGCGGAAGAGGCAGCAGGCCCCGCAACCCTGCTCGCCGATACCGTGGAAGGTACCAACGGCAAGGAGATCGTTGCCCGCGGCAATGTGCAGATCGACCAGGACGGCCGTCGCATCCAGGCGGACTGGATGAAGCTGTTTCAGGAAACGACCGAGATCCGCGCGGGCGACAAGACACGCATCACCCAGGACAAGGACGTGATCGAGGGGGGGGAGCTGTACCTGAAGAATGACACCCGCACCGGTGAGCTCGCGACCCCCAAGTACCAGCTGGGTGAGCGGCAGGGCCGCGGCGACGCCGTCAAGCTGCTGTTCGAAGGCCCCAGCAAGTACCGCTTCGAGGCAGCACGCTTCACTACCTGTAGCGTGGGGCAGGATGACTGGTTCATCCGTGCCAAGGATCTGGAGCTCGACTACACCCGCAATATTGGCGTAGCGCATAACAGCACCATCGAATTCAAGGGTATTCCCTTCCTCTATTCGCCTTACCTGGACTTCACGCTGGATGGTTCGCGCAAGTCGGGCTTCCTGGCGCCGTCCTTCGGCTCCAGTTCGGGCGGTTTGGAGCTGACGATACCCTACTACTGGAATATCGCGCCGAATATGGACGCGACCATTGCGCCGCGCATCATGTCCAAGCGCGGTGTGATGCTGAGTAACGAGTTCCGTTACCTTGGAGAGAGCTACAGCGGGCAGCTGTCGGCCGAGACCATCAGCAAGGACCGCATGTTCGGCGGCAGCCGGGCGGCCTACAACTACCAGCATCGCCAGGATTTTGCGCCGGGCTGGCATGGCGAGATGAACCTGCAGAAGGTAACCGACGATCGTTACTTCGCCGACTTTGGCGACCGGATCTCGGTGGCCTCGCAGACCTTTCTGCCGCGCGAAGGCTTTATCAGCTACGCCCAGCCGGGCATGCAGGCCGTAGCACGTTTCCAGCGCTACCAGACCCTACAGGATCCGACCAACCCCGTGGCCATCCCCTATGCACGGATGCCGCAGCTGACGTTCAATTACCAGCCCAGCCTGCCGTCGCCTTATCGGCTCGACTTGCAGAGCGAGGCGGTGTCATTCCGTCATCCGACCCAGCTCAATGGCGAGCGGGCCGTGCTTTACCCGAGTTTCAGCCTGCCGCTCGAACAGGCCTGGGGTTTCGTCACGCCTAAGGTCGGCGCCCACCTGACGCGCTACAACCTGGCCGACGGCCGCACGCTGAACCGTGACCTGCCCATCTTCAGCCTGGATTCCGGTTTGTTCTTTGACCGTGAAGGCAGCTTCATGGGCAATGATGTGGTGCAATCGCTGGAACCGCGCCTGTACTACCTGCGTATTCCCTACCGCGATCAGTCGGCCTTCCCGAACTTTGATTCCGGCCTTGCCGACTTCAATTTCGCGCAGATGTTCGGTGAGAACCAGTACACCGGAAGTGACCGCATCAACGATGCCAACCAATTGACCATGGCCATCACCTCGCGCCTGTTCGAGGCTGATACCGGTATCGAGCGAGCACGCGTGGCGATCGGCCAGCGTTTCTATTTCAGCCCGCAGCGCGTGACGCTGAACGAAGCGGCCCGCAATCAGGACGTAAACTCTTCTGACCTGATCGCGACCGTGGGTGGGCAGCCTTATGACAACTGGTGGGTCGATGCGTCGATCCAGACCGACAGCAACGGCGGCAAGACCAACAAGTCTTCGCTCAACCTGCGCTACCAGCCGGAATCCGGCAAGCTGCTGAACCTGCGCTACCGGCTCGACCGCCTGACCAATATCAAGCAGGTCGACGTATCCGGGCAGTGGCCTATCGCCCGCAACTGGAACTTGGTCGCCCGCCAGAACTGGTCCATCCAGGATCGTCGCTCTTTGGAGCGGCTGGTCGGGCTCGAATACAATGGTGGCTGCTGGGTGTTCCGCATGGTTACCCAACGCTTCGTCACCTCCGGCAACCAGACCAGCAGTCCTTTCTTTGTGCAGCTTGAGCTGAACGATGTGGGGCGGATCGGTTCCAATCCGCTGCAAACGCTCAAAGACAGCATTCCCGGTTACACCAAGTTGAACACACCATGACCTCTTTTACCCCCCGCATCGTCGCCACGCTCATGGCGCTGAGCACGCTAGTCCCTGCCGTTGCCGCTGAACCCGTGACGCTGGATCGCATCGTCGCCGTGGTCAACAAGTCCGTCGTGACCGAAAACGAGCTCAATACCCGTATCCAGTCGGTCAAGGCCAATATGGCCCGGCAGAAGGTCGCCATGCCGCCGGAAGACGTGTTGCGCCGCCAGGTGCTGGACCGCTTGGTCAGCGAGCGGGTGCTGCTCGATTATGCCGGGGACACCGGCCTGCGTATCGACGATCGCCAGCTCGACCAGACGGTGGAGCGGATCGCCGAGCAGAACAAGCTGACGGTCCCGCAGTTCAAGCTGGCACTGGAGCGTGAGGGCACCAGCTACAGTGGTTTCCGCGACCAAATCCGCCAGGACATGCTGATCCAGCGCCTGCGCGAGCGCGAAGTCGACAGCCGCGTGTTTGTGACCGATGCCGAGATCGACCAGTACCTTGCCGCCAACAAGGACCAGGACCGGGCCGAGAAGGAATACCGACTGGCGCATATCCTGATCGCCATACCGGAAGGTGCCGGCCAGGACGTGGTGGCCGCCAAGCAGAAGCGGGTGGAAGAAGCCGCACGCCAACTGGCGGCCGGCAAGCCGTTCGCCGAAGTGGCGGCCAGCTTCTCCGAAGCCGGTGACGCGTTGCAGGGCGGTGAGCTGGGCTGGCGTTCCGCCGGTCGTCTGCCACCGGTGTTCCTCGATGCCATCGACAAGCTGTCCAATGGCGGCGTGACGCCGATCTTGCGCAGCCCCGCCGGTTTTCACCTGATCAAGCTGGCTGAAAAGCGCCAGCGCGATGGCAAGGAGATCATCAAGCAGACCCATGCCCGCCATATCCTGATCAAGGTCAACGAGCTTAACTCTGATAGCGATGCCAAGGCCCGGATCGACGATCTGCGTAATCGTATTCTCAAGGGCGAAAAGTTCGAGGAGCTGGCCAAGCTGCACTCCGAAGACGGTTCGGCCCAGAAGGGCGGCGATCTGGACTGGATCTCCCCGGGCGATACCGTGCCGGAATTCGAAACTGCCATGAACGCGCTGAACCCTGGCGATCTGTCTGAAGCGGTCCGCAGCCCGTTTGGCTGGCATTTGATCCAGGTGATCGAGCGTCGCGAGCAGGATGTGACCAAGGATAAAGAACGCACCCGCGTGCGGATGGAATTGCGTGATCGCAAGGCAGACGAGCAGTATGAAGACTGGATCCGCCAGCAGCGCGATACCGCCTTCGTGGAACTGCGCCTGGACGATAAGTAAGACGGTGGTGGCATTAGCTGCCCTGTCCGCCGCCGACCATGGGCCTGCCAGCTGGCAGGCCCTTTTCACATGAGGACCCGGCCATGACGGTGACTTCCCTGCCTGCTACGCGCCCGACCATTGCCATCACCACCGGCGAGCCGGCGGGTATCGGCCCTGAATTGTGTGCGGCGCTGTCGAGCGCCGATTTTCCGGCTCGCCTGGTATTGCTGGGCGACAGGGACATGCTGCAGGCGAGGGCCGACATCCATGCGCGGCCCGTCGCGCTGGCGCCCTATCGTCCGGACCAGCCCACCGCCGCCGGTTGCCTGGAGGTGCTGCATATACCGTTGGCGCAGGCCAGTACCGCCGGCCAGCTCGATCAGCGCAATGCCGACTATGTGCTGGCCTTGCTCGACCGCGCGGTGGCGGGCTGCCAGTCCGGCGAGTTTGCCGCGATGGTCACCGCGCCTTTGCACAAGGGCGTGATACGGGATGCCGGCCACCATGACTTCACCGGCCATACCGAGTACCTGGCCGAGCTGACGGCGACACCTCGCGTCGTGATGATGCTGGCCGGAGATTGCCCGGCGGTCGCGACCGGCTATGCACTGCGGGTGGCGCTGGCCACCACGCACCTGCCATTGCGGGAGGTGGCGGATGCCGTCACCCCGGCACTGCTGACCGAGACGCTGCGCATTCTGCACGCCGATCTGCGCGACAAATTCGGCCTTGCCGCACCACGCATCCTGGTGGCGGGGCTCAACCCGCATGCCGGGGAAGGCGGCCATATGGGGCGTGAGGAGATCGATGTCATCATGCCGGTACTGACGCAGTTGCGGGCCGAGGGCATGACGCTGATCGGCCCCCTGCCGGCCGACACCCTGTTCAACCCGCCGGTGCTGGCGCAAGGGGACGCCGTGCTGGCCATGTACCACGACCAGGGCCTGCCGGTACTCAAGCACGCGACCTTTGGCCAGGGCATCAACCTGACCCTGGGCCTGCCGCTGATCCGTACCTCGGTGGACCATGGCACGGCGCTGGACCTGGCGGGCACCGGCCGGGCCGATGGCGGCAGCCTGGCGGCGGCGGTGACATTGGCGCTGGAGCTGGCTTCCCGCAGGCATTGAGCATGGCGAGGTGCACCTTGCGCTTACGCAGTGCTGGGTAGGAAGGGGCCAGGCACCCTACAATAGCGGCATGAGTACACATATCCCCCGCAAACGTTTCGGCCAGAACTTCCTGGAAGACCAGGCCGTGATCGCCGATATCGTCAGCTGCATCGACCCCAGGGCCGATGATGCGATGGTCGAGATCGGCCCCGGCCTCGCCGCGCTCACCACGCCCCTGCTGGCCAAGCTCGATGTGCTGCATGCCGTCGAGATCGACCGCGACATCGTTGCCCGCCTGAGTGGCCGCTTCGCCAAGGGCAAGCTGATCATCCACAACGCCGATGCGCTGAAGTATGACTTCGCGGCGCTGGCCCGCGAGATTGCACCCGGTGGGCAGATCCGCCTGGTCGGCAACCTGCCCTACAACATCTCCACGCCCTTGTTGTTCCACCTGGCGAGCTATGCCGAACTGGTGCGCGACTGTCATTTCATGCTGCAGAACGAGGTGGTGCTGCGCATGGTGGCCGAGCCTGCCTGCGCCGACTACGGCCGCCTGAGCGTGATGCTGCAGTACCACTTCCATATGGAAAAGCTGCTGGATGTGCCACCGGAGGCGTTCAATCCGCCGCCCAAGGTCGATTCCGCCATCGTGCGCATGATTCCCCGCCCCTACCCGCTGCCGGCCAGCAATGTGCCCGCCCTGGAGCGGCTGGTGGCGCAGGCATTTGGCCAGCGTCGCAAGACCTTGCGCAACAATCTCAAGGGCGTGGTCGACGACGCGCTGTTCGAGCAATTGGGCATCGATTCCAGCATCCGGCCGGAAAACCTGTCGGTCCACGACTACGTGCGGCTGTCCAACGCGCTGGCTGTCTGAGTACGGCCGGGCCGGCAGCGCCGCCGTCAGCATGCGGCAAGCGCCGGCCCGTACCCACACCAGCCGGCAGTTTGTCGGCTGGACGAGACACATTCACTGAAAACGCCCCCTTTTTCAGGGCTTTTCCGCGCTTATGACAACTTATTAGGGATTCCCCGCTTGCTGTGGGGTTCGGCCTCGCTACACTTGCCGAGCCGAAATAAGGGGGTCGTGAACCGCCTTCTTTTGCCAGCTTAGCCGGCGCCTTCGGCATTCCGTGTTGCCTTGAGCGCACAGGACTACGCGTCACGCCGCGCAGCGGCTATAGTTTTTGCAGGGCAGTCGAACCACCCCCCAAAAAAGGAGCAATGGCAATGCAGAAATCCCTGATCGTCTCGGCTTTGGTCGCCTCCGCCTTCGCTGGCGCCGCACAAGCCGAGGAACTGACCGGTACGCTGAAAAAGATTGCCGATAGCGGCATCATCACCGTCGGTCACCGCGAATCGTCGATCCCTTTCTCCTATCTGGATGCCAACCAGAAGCCCGTCGGCTACGCGATGGACCTCTGCACCAAGGTCGTCGATGCAGTAAAGAAAAAGCTGAACAAGCCTTCGCTGATCACCAAGCTGGTACCGGTCACCTCGCAGACCCGTATCCCGCTGATGGTCAACGGCACCATCGATATGGAATGTGGTTCGACCACCAACTCCAAGGAACGCCAGAAGCAGGTTGCCTTCAGCGATCACTACTACGTGACCGCCGTGCGCATGCTGACCAAGGCCAACGCCGGCATCAAGTCGCTGGATGACCTGAACGGCAAGGCCGTGGTCACCACCACCGGTACGACCTCGGACCGCTACATCAAGCAAAACGAGCAGGGCAAGCAGATCGACGTGAAGAACGTCTACGGCAAGGACCACTCGGAAAGCTTCCTGATGGTGGAAACCGGTCGTGCTTCCGCCTTCGTAATGGATGACATCCTGCTGGCCGGCCTGATCGCCAACTATACCAACCCCAAGGAATTCGCCATCGTCGGTCCGGCCCTCTCGGTCGAGCCCTACGGCATCATGCTGCGCAAGGATGATCCAGCATTCAAGAAGGTGGTGGACGATACCCTGGTCGGTATCTACAAGTCGGGCGAGATCAACAAGATCTACGACAAGTGGTTCATGCAGCCGATCGCGCCGAAGAATATCGTGATCAACCTGCCGATGAGCGACAAGCTCAAGGAAGCGATCAAGAACCCGAACGACGTGGGTATCTGATTAGGCTGAAGTCGGGCTTGCAAGGGGGGCCGTCAGGCCCCTCTTTGCTTGGAGAAACAGATGGGTAATTACCAATGGAACTGGGGCATCATCTTCGAAGAGGTGATGGGTACCGGTGAGCATTACTACCAATGGCTGATCAGCGGCCTGGGCTGGACGGTGGCCGTGGCCTTGTCGGCCTGGGTGATCGCACTGCTGCTGGGTTCCCTGGTCGGTACCTTGCGTACCGCGCCGAACAAATGGCTGGCTGGCCTTGCCACCGCCTATGTGGAACTGTTCCGCAATATTCCACTGATCGTGCAACTGTTCCTGTGGTTCTTCGTGTTGCCCGAACTGCTGCCCCAGGCAGCCGGCGACTGGATGAAGCAGGGCATGCCTTATCCCGAATTCTTTACCGCGATGATCGGCCTGGGCCTGTTTACCTCGGCCCGGGTGGCCGAGCAGGTGCGCACCGGCATCCAGACCCTGTCTCGCGGTCAGCGCAATGCCGGTCTGGCGATGGGTTTCACCTTGCCGCAGACCTACCGCTATGTGCTGCTGCCCATGGCCTACCGGATCATCATTCCGCCGCTCACTTCCGAGTTCATGAACGTGTTCAAGAACTCCGCCGTGGCGCTGGCGATCGGCCTGACCGAGCTGACTTTCCAGATGCGGCAGATCACCGGTGAGTACGCGCCGTCCAATCCGATCGAGGTGATGACCATCGTTAGCGCGATCTACCTGATCCTGGCCTTCTCGGTGAACCGGCTGATGGCCTTCGTCGAACGTCGTGTCCGGGTGCCAGGCTATATCACCGGAGGGGGCAAATAATGCAACTCGACTGGTCCTCCCTTCCCCGTTCTGCCGATTTTCTCTGGCAGGGCTTCCAGTACTCCTTGTCGCTGACCGGCTTTGCCATGACTTTCGGCATCCTGTTCGGCACGATACTGGCCATGGGCCGGCTGTCCAGCAACAAGCTGATCAGCAACCTGGCCTCCGGCTATGTGAACCTGTTCCGTTCCATCCCGCTGGTGCTGGTGATCTTCTGGTTCTACATCCTGGTGCCGTTGATCACCGGTTACGACGTGGGCGCCGAGCGTTCCGCCTATGTCACCTTCGCGATCTTCGAGGCGGCCTACTACTGCGAGATCATGCGCGCCGGTATCCAGTCCATCTCGCGCGGTCAGGTCGGTGCCGGCCAGGCGTTGGGCTTCACCTATATGCAGAACATGCGTTACGTGATCCTGCCGCAGGCGTTCCGCAACGTGGTGCCGCTGCTCCTGACCCAGACCATCGTGCTGTTCCAGGATACCTCGCTGGTCTACGTGGTCGGTGCGACCGACCTGCTGGGTGCGGCCGACAAGGTTGCCCACCGTGATAACTCGCTGGTGGTGATGTATACCGCGGTCGCCGTGATCTATTTTGTCGTCAGCTTTGCACTGTCGCGCGCGGTCAAGACCCTGCACGCGCGCATCGCCGTCATCCGCTAAGGATTTGAGGATTACTCCATGATTGCAATCAACAATGTCTCCAAGTGGTACGGCAGCTTCCAGGTCCTGACCGACTGCACGACTGATGTCAAAAAAGGCGAAGTGGTGGTGGTGTGCGGCCCGTCCGGGTCGGGCAAGTCCACCCTGATCAAGTGCGTCAACGCGCTTGAGCCGTTCCAGAAGGGCGATATCACCGTCGACGGTATCTCGCTCGGCGACCCCAAAACCAACCTGCCCAAGCTGCGTTCGCGCGTGGGCATGGTGTTCCAGCACTTCGAGCTGTTCCCGCACCTGTCCATCACCGACAACCTGGCGATCGCCCAGCAGAAGGTGCTCGGCCGCTCGCGCGAAGAGGCGATGGACAAGGGCATGAAGCTGCTGGACCGCGTTGGCCTGAAGGCCCACGCCGCCAAGTTCCCCGGCCAGCTGTCCGGTGGCCAGCAGCAGCGCGTGGCGATCGCCCGTGCGCTGGCGATGGACCCGATCGTGATGCTGTTCGACGAACCGACCTCGGCGCTGGACCCGGAAATGGTCAATGAGGTGCTGGACGTGATGGTGCAGCTGGCCCACGAAGGCATGACCATGATGTGCGTGACCCATGAAATGGGTTTTGCCCGCAAGGTCGCCAATCGCGTGATCTTCATGGACAAGGGCAAGATCGAGGAAGACTGCTCCAAGGATGAGTTCTTTGGCAGCCAGCGTGGTGAGCGGGCGCAGCAGTTCTTGTCGAAGATCCTGCAACATTGATAGAAAAGTAGCACCATCGGTGAAGCAATGACCTCAACGAAGCGCCCGGCATAGCCGGGCGTTTTGCTGCATATGAACGTGTAAGCAGCCTTTTGCTTCTATATCACCCACTCCCCCCGCCCTCGCCGGCTCTGCACGCACAGGTTCTAGGTTCGCAAGCTCACCAAGAACTCTGGCAGCCGCGAGGGAGCCTCGCTGACGCTCGTTGGTGGCTTCGATGGCTTGTGGGTGAGGTTCTTGGTGGAAGGCGCTACGCTTTTCCACCCTGCAAGGGTAAAGGCATCGCGGCTCTGGGCTACGGAGTGCCCAGGCCCCCGTGAGCGCTGCTGAGCATCGCAGCGACCTGCGGGGTAGTCCGGGGAGCGTTGTCTGAGCCGGCTTGCCGGCGAGTTTCGCTCTCAGGCCGCAGGGCGCGAGAAGCGCAAGGAACCCGCGTAGCGGGCGGCGCTGTCGGGGTCGCCTTTTCTTTGCTTACTTTCTTTTGGCGAAGCAAAAGAAAGTAAGGCGGCCGCGGGACGCACTCCCGCTCTAAAGCGCACGCAGTGCGCATCTCGCGGCGACAGCCGCTAAAGCAAGAGGCAGCGAACAATCCTTCGGTTCGAGCACTCAGGAAAAGCAAAAGCCCGGCAGCGATGCCGGGCTTTTGCTTGGTGCTCGCGATGGGTCAGTCGCGATAGGTCGGGGCTTGCTTGGTGATGTGGGCCATGGCGGCGGCTTCCAGGTCCTTGGAGATCAGCATGGCCGCATTCCAGGTGGCGACGTAGCGCAGGCCCTCGGCGACGGTGTGGTCGCGGGCGAAGTTGAGGTTTTCCTTGATGCCGCGAACGGTCAGCGGGGGCTTGGCGGCGATGGTGTCGGCGACCGTCATCACTTCCATGAACAGCGAATCGCGATCCTGCAGGCATTGGCTGACGAGGCCCATGTGCAAGGCGTCTTTGCCGCTGAAATTGCGGGCGGTGAAAGCCAGTTCTCGGGTGCGACCGTCGCCGATGATCTTGGGCAGGCGTTGCAGCACACCGACGTCGGCGACGATGCCGAGGTCTACTTCCTTGAGGCAGAAGACGGCATCGCGGGTGCTGTAACGCAGGTCGCAGGCAGCGACCAGATCGAGGGCGCCGCCGACGCAGGAGCCGTGGATGGCGGCGATGACCGGCTTGCGGCATAGCTCGATGGCGGTCAGGCTGTCCTGCAGCTCGATGATGAACTGGCGCAGTTTCTCGGCCTGGCGGCCGTTGCATTCATCCTGGATGCGGCCCTGTACCGCCATCAGCATGCCCAGGTCGATACCGGAGCAGAAGTTGGCGCCGTTGCCGCTGATCACCGCCACCCGGGCGGTGGGTTCCTGATCGAGCCAGCGCATGGCATCGCGCAGCTCGCGCCACATCGGCTCGTTCATGGCGTTGGCACGATCCGGCCGGTTGAGGGCAATATGGGCGACGTGGTTTTCCAGCGTCAGGCTGAGGGTAGTGTAGCTAGGCACGCTCATGGGGACTCCGCTCGGTTCAGGGCGGGGGGCGTCCACGCACAGGCTGGACGATCACCGCCACCTCATAATGATCAGGGACAGGATAGACGGCCGTGGGTTCAACCGCGCTTCTTGGGAATCCAGGCCCAGATCATTTCGCAGATGATGGGTTCGTTGCCGGCTTCGTCGGTGACGGTGACGGGCACCGTGACATCGCCCTTCTCCAGCGTGCGCACATTGGCGATCTGTTCGGCAGTCAGCGCGGCAACGGCCTTCATGTCGCCTTGCGAACGCTTCTTGTACTCGACCTTCATGGACTTGAGCAGCGGCAGCTTGTCGTCCGGCAGGTTCATGCCGACGGCGAAGCCGGTGGCCGTCTCGGCCAGCAGGGCCATGGCGGCAGCGTGGACGCCCTTGATATGGTTCTGGTTCTTGCTGACATTGCGGATGTGGCAGATCACGCGCTCGGTGCTGATCTCCTCGAAATCGATCCCGGCCGTGCCGGCAAACTTCACATAGCTGCCCAGGGCCTTGGAGCGCGCCCAGCGGCGCAGGGGGCCGGGGACCTTCTCGAACTTGGCGACGATACGGCTGAAGGCGTTGCTGAACTTTTCCATGTCTACTTTCCTGTCAGATAAACCCCTGCCCACGCTGACGCGGGCCAAGGGAGTGGTCTCAAGCCGCAGTCAGCGCTTGAATCTCATATTCCCTGAAACGTCCGGGGCCGTTAGCGGGCGCCCAGATCGAGCCGTACCTGCTTCTTGATCGCATCGAGCCAGGCAGGCTCGAAACGCGCGACCTGCAGGCCGCCTTGCAGGGTGGCCAGCAGCGTGGCGGCCTTGTCCTCGCAGCTGCCTGCAAAGCGGAAATGCCCCTGGCTGACGCCATCGCGCAATACCGAGGCACACCATTCATACAGCTCCCGCATGAAACCCCGAGCCTCGACCCGTACCGGATCGGGCAGGGTCGCCCACTCGGCTGCCAGCATGCCGGTGGGGCAAAGCCGCTCGCTATCGGCGTAGTCCATCGTCAGCAGGTCGACATACCACTCCAGCTTGACCCAGGGGTCGGTGGTCGTCGCGGCGTATTGCTCGACCGTCCGCAGAAAACGGCGCCGGAAGCGGGCCACCAGCGCCACGCCCAGATCCGCCTTGCTGGGGTAATGGTAGTGGATGGCGGCATTGCGGATACCCAGCGGCTCAGCCAGATGCTGGTAGCTGAAGCCGTTGAAGCCACGCTCAAGCCAGAGGGCTTCGGCGAGGTCGAGTATGCGTTTCGCGGTATCGTTCATGCGGCGCTCACTTTAACCAAGCAAGTGCTTGAAAGGCAAACATTCTTGCATGTCGCCACGGGAAAGTAGGGGCATGCCACACCGCGCTTTCGTGCGCCTGCGGACCCCGTCGCAGCCGGCAGCCGTTTTACAACAGGGTGATGCCCGGCAGGCTGGCGGCGCAGGTTGCCTTTACGGTATCGACGAAATCCTCCACATACGCCAGTTCGGCACGCGCCTTGGGTACGGCCGCATAGAGCTCGCCATACAGCCGTTGCGTAGTGATCGGTAGCGCGGTGACGTAGCGGCGCTCCAGGTAGGGGGCGACGGCCCAGGCCGGCAGGGCGGCGACACCGCGACGGCTGGCGACCAGTTGCAGGATGGCAACCGTGAGTTCGCTGCTGCGTCGCTTGGGTTGCACGCCGGCCGGGCGCAGTACCTGACGGACCACGTCGAGCATGTCGTCGGGAATCGGATAGCTGATCAAGGTCTCCTGGGCGAAGTCCATGGCGTCGAGTTGCTGCTTGCCGGCAAGGGCGTGGTCATTGGCCACGAGACCGACGATCTCGTAACGAAACAGCGGAAAGTAGTGCATCGGTTCGCCCGGGTCGCGTTCCGAAACGATGCCGAGGTCGGCCTCGTCCTGATGGATCAGGCCGACCGGATCCGCGTGGAAACCGGAGACGATGTCGAGTTCAACCTCGGGCCAGCGAGGCCGGAATTCATCCATCGCCGGCATTAGCCAGTCAAAGCAGGTGTGGCATTCGACCGCGACCCGTAGGCTGCCGGCTGCGCCGTCGCGGATGCGGGCGATGTCGCGGCAGGCGTCGGCCATCTTGGGCAGTACTTCCTGCGCCAGGCCTTGCAGGCGCAGACCAGCCGGGGTGAGTTTGAGTGGCTGGGATTTACGCTCGAACAGGCTGAGGCCGAAGTGGTCCTCCAACTGCTTGAGCTGGTGCGACAGTGCCGACTGGGTGAGGTTGAGCCGTTCGGCCGCCTTGGCCACGCCGCCGGTTTCCACCAGCGCGGCCAGAGTGCGCAGATGACGGAATTCGAGCAAGGAGTTCATGAGCCGTATCGATGTTGGATTGGAAAAATATGCGTTTTGATCATAGACAGCTGACGCGCATCATGCAAAGCATTCATTCATATTCTTCAATTCACGGAGGCACGCTCATGATCACCACCCACCTGCTCGGCTTTCCGTGCATAGGCCGCCACGGCGAGCTGCCGGCCGTGGTCGAACAATTCCGGCGCAAGGAGCGGGAAGAGGCGGAATGGCTCGCCCTGGGTAGCGAACTGCGGCTGCAGTATTGGCGCAGGCAAGAGGCCGCAGGGCAGCGCTTTGTCACCGTGGGCGACTTCACCTACGCCGACCAGGTACTAGATACCGCGGTGCTGCTGGGCGCCTTGCCCCATCGCTTCGGCTTTGACGCACAGCACTTGAGCCGTCGACAGTACTTCGAGCTGGCGCATGGCAATCACGAGCAGCCTGCCTGTAGCCAACGGCCATGGTTTGGCAGCGGATATCCGTACCTGCAGCCGGAGTTCGATATCGACAGCCGCTTTGATGGCGGGCCGGCATGGCTATTCGAAGTACTACGGGAGGCCGTGCAAGCCGGCTTCAAACCCAAGGTGCAGTTGCTGGGGCCGCTGACGCTGCTCAGGCAGGCCAGGGTGGATGGCATCGACGCGCTAGCGCTGTTGCCGCGGCTGGTGCCGGCCTATGTGCGGCTACTCAGGCAACTGGCGGCGGAGGGCGGTAGCTGGGTGCAGTTGGACGAACCCTTGCTCGGCCCCGAACTCGATGGTCCCTGGCTGGCGGCGTTCCCTCCGGTTTATCGCGAGCTGGCCCTGGCGCATCCGCAGATCCTGCTGGCCAGCTATGGTGAGGGGGTAGGCAAGCATGCCGAACTGCTCCGATCGCTGCCGGTGGCGGGCGTGCACATCGATCTGGTCTCGGCCCCGGCGCAATTGGCCCGGTTTGGCGACTGGTCACGGGGCAAGGTGCTGTCGGTCGGTATCGTCGACGGCCGCGATGACCAGCAGACCGACCTGGATGCCGCCCTCAACCTCCTCACGCCGCTGCACAGCAAGCTGGGGGAGGGACTCTGGTTGGCGTCGAGCCCTACCTTGCTGCAGCGGGCGCCCGGGCCGGATCAGGCGGGGGAGGATATCGCCCGCCAGAAGCTAGCCGAGCTCAATACTCTCGCCCGTGCGCTATGCCTGGGGCGCAGTGTCTGTTTTCAGGCACTGGAAGCAAACCGTGCCGCCCTGGCGCGCAGCCGGGTGGGGTCGGCGAACCTTGCGGCTGCCGCCGACGTGCAGGTCGAGGTGTAACAGGCCGGGCGGAACACCGGGCCGCCGGACGGACCCGGGGTGGCGCGATGATGGTTCATAAAAACTTCATCGCCCGGTCACGCCACCGACACCGAACACTCCGGATCATGCGGTGCATGAAGCCATCGCACCTGCACCTTGCCATCGTTACCGAAACCTACCCGCCCGAGGTCAATGGGGTAGCCATGAGCTGCGGCCGCATGGTGCAGGGCCTGCGCGGCCGGGGGCACCGGGTGGACCTGGTCCGACCGCGCCAGGAGGCCGACCCCGGTGCGGACGAGACGGATCTGCTGGTGCGGGGCCTGGGCATACCCAACTACCCGGAACTGCGTTTTGGCCTGCCGGCGACCGGCCGCCTGCTGCGGCAGTGGCGGCGGGAACGACCAGACCTGGTGGTGGCGGTGACCGAGGGACCACTGGGCTGGAGCGCCTTGCGGGCCGCCCGCAAGCTAGGCATTCCGGCGATATCGGAATTCCACACCAATTTCCATAGCTACAGCCAGCACTACGGCATGGCCTGGCTGCAGCGCCCGCTTCGGGGCTATCTGCGCAGCTTTCATAACCGCAACCTGGCGACGCTGGTGCCGAGTGCCGACGTCAAGGCCAGCCTGGAGGGGCAGGGCTTCGGGCACCTGGAGATTGTCTCCCGCGGGGTGGATACCGTGCTGTTCGACCCGGCCAAGCGATCGGCCGAGCTGCGTGCCGGCTGGCATGCCGGTGCCGACACGCTGGTGGTGGCCTATGTCGGCCGGATGGCGGCGGAAAAGAACCTGCCGCTGGTACTCGACGCCTACCGGGCGATGCGGCAGATACGGCCAGACAGCCGCATGGTATGGGTAGGCGATGGACCCGAACGGGCAGCCTTGCAGGCGGGCCATCCCGAGCAGTACTTCGCCGGCATGCAGCGCGGGGAGGCGCTGGCGAGCCACTATGCCTCCGCCGATGTCTTCCTGTTTGCCAGCACGACCGAGACCTACGGCAACGTGACGATCGAGGCCATGGCCAGCGGCCTGGGCGTGGTCACCTATGACTATGCGGCTGCGCAGGCGCATATACGCCATAACCACAATGGCTTGCTGGCGACCTTCGACGACGATGCGGACTTTATCGAGCAGGCCTGCTATGCCGCCCGCTATCCCAATGTGATGCGTGAGCTGGGCAGCGTGGCACGCCTGACGGCGGAGCACCTGGGCTGGGAGACGATCGTGCAGCGCTTCGAGGAAGTGGCCTATACGGCGCTGGGGCGCAATGACTATCTCGACGACGGCCTGGGTCGGGCCGCCGCTTCGCTGACGTGAGCCAGGGCCTGGCCAGGAGAACAGCATGCGTATCCCGCTGAACCGTGAAGACTGGCTGGCCCTTGATCAACGCTGGACGCTGCGCTGTAACCGCGCCAGCCACTATCACTTCTGGCGTGGCTTCTTTGCCATGATCAGCCGGCTCGGCAATGGGGTGTTCTGGTACGGGCTGATGGCGCTGTTGCTGCTGATCCAGGGCAAGGCGGCATTGCCGGCGGTACTGCGCATGGTGGTGGTCGGCGTCGTCGGCCTGCTGCTGTACAAGTGGCTGAAACGCGCGACCTCCCGGCCACGGCCGTTCATGCGCTCGGCCGCCATCCTGCGGGCCTATGAGACGCTGGACGAGTACAGCTTCCCTTCCGGCCATACCCTGCACGCCGTCAGCCTGACCCTGGTCACGTTGGCGTATTTTCCGGCACTGGCAGGTCTGCTGGTTCCGTTCACGTTGCTGGTAGCCGTCTCCCGTCCCGTGCTGGGGCTGCATTATCCCAGCGATGTACTGGCGGGTGCCGGCATCGGTGCCACCCTGGCGGGTCTCTCGCTGCTGTTCTAGTTCGCCGCGCAGCACTGCCCAGCGCTGCCGAATATCCGCCGGCCGGTATGCCGTTGCGCGCTGTCATGGCATCATCCTGTCATGTTCCAGAATCCATCCGATGCCACCCTGCGTCAGTTGCTGACGCAAAGCCGCCGTCTGGCGGTGGTCGGCCTGTCGCCCAAACCGGACAGGCCCAGTTTCCGTGTCTCTCGCCAGATGCAATCCTGGGGTTACCAGATCGTGCCGGTACGGCCGCTGGTCGATGCCGTGCTGGGCGAGACCGCCTATGCGCAACTCGAGCAGGTGCCAGGCAAGGTGGACCTGGTGAATGTGTTCCGCAATGCCAGCGAGGTCGAGGCGGTGGTGGACAGCGCCATCGCGATCGGTGCGCCGGCCATCTGGATACAGCAGGGCATCATCAACGAAGCGGCGGCGCTGAAGGCGCAAGCCGCCGGCCTGATCGTGGTGATGGACCGCTGCATCATGGTCGAGCATGCACGCCTGGGCCTGCCCCGGCTATCGCCCTCCCGCCCTTCCTGACACCGACGGCCATACGATGAAACTTCGCTTTACCAAGATGCAGGGCCTGGGCAACGACTTTGTCGTGCTCGATGGCGTGAGCCAGTCGCTGGCCCTGAGTACCGAACAGCTGCGCAAGCTCGGTGACCGTCACTTCGGCGTGGGCTGCGACCAGATCCTGCTGGTCGAGAATCCGCACCACCCCGATGCCGACTTCCGCTACCGGATCTTCAACGGTGGCGATGGCGGCGAAGTGGAACAGTGCGGCAATGGTGCACGTTGCTTTGTGCGTTTCGTGCACGACCGAGGCCTGACCCGGAAGCGGGCGATCAAGGTGGAAACGGCGCGTGGCCTGATCGTGCCGCAGCTGGAGGAGAACGGCCTGGTCACGGTGGACATGGGCGCGCCGCGCTTTGCGCCGACGGAGATCCCTTTCCTGGCCGATGCCGAGGCGATCAGCCACCCCATCGAGGTGGGGGAGCGGCTGATCGAGGTGACCGTGGTCAATATGGGCAACCCGCACGCGGTACAGGTGGTGCCCGATGTGGATACCGCCGCGGTGCCGGTCCATGGGCCGATCATCGAATCGCACCCGCTGTTCCCGCAGCGCGTGAACGCGGGCTTTATGCAGATAGTCGGCCGCAACGAGATCCGCCTGCGGGTCTATGAGCGCGAGGCAGGCGAGACGCTGGCCTGCGGTACCGGCGCCTGTGCAGCGGTGGTGGCCGGCATACGCCGGGGCTTGCTTGATGCCACGGTGCGGGTTCACACCCGTGGTGGCGATCTGACCATACGCTGGGGTGGACCCGGCCAGCCTGTGCTGATGACCGGCCCGGCGGTCAGCGTATTCGAAGGCGAAATTGAAATCTGATGCACACCCTACGTGAAGGACAGGACTGCCATGCAAAGCACTGATGTTGCCAACTGGCTGCAAGCCAATCCGAAATTCTTCGAGGAATATGCCGACCTGGTGGCGGAGATCTTCATTCCCCATCCGCACGGCGGACGCGCGATCCCGATTGCCGAACGGCAGATCCTGACGCTGCGGGAAAAGAACAAGCTGATCGAAAACAAGCTCGGTGAGCTGCTGCAGTTTGGCGAAGAGAATGACCAGATCGGCGACAAGGTCCACAAGCTGTCGATCGCACTGATGCAGGCACGTGACCTGGCCGGCGTACTGGGTACGCTGAACTACCACCTGCAGGAGAACTTCCAGATCCCGCATCTCGCCGTGCGACTGTGGGGTGGCGAGGCAGACGCGACATTGAGCGAGTTCGCCCCGGTTGGCGAAGAGGTGAACAAGCTCGCGCTAAGCCTGGTCACGCCCTATTGCGGTCCCTACGTGACCGACGAGGTGATGGGCTGGCTTGGCGAATCCGCACCGCGGCTCAAGTCCTTTGCCCAGGTTGCGCTCAAGACCGAGGGGGTTCCCTTCGGCATCCTGGTATTGGCCAGCGAAGACCCGCAGCGCTTCTATCCGGAGATGGGGACGCTGTATCTTTCCCGCATCGGCGAGCTGGCATCGGCCGCGCTGGGGCGCTGCCTGGATTGAATCCCGCATGAGCCCCCTGGAGCGGCTGGATCGTTACCTTACCGGTGAGCAGGGCAAAGCTGCGGCAACGCGCGAGGCCTACCTGGCCGACGCCGAACTGTTGCTGCGCTTTGCCGGCGATACCGCGCTGGACGCACTGACGGTGCGAGAGATCCGCAGCTATGTGCGGCAAATGAAGTTGCAGGGACATGATCATCGCAGCATCGCCCGTCGCCTGAGTGCGTGGCGCAGCTGGTTCAAGCTGCTGGTGCGCGAGGCGGGCTTCGCTACCAACCCGGTCGACGGGGTGAAGGCGCCGCGGGCGCCACGCAAGCTGCCACGCCCCGTTGCCGTCGATGAGACGATGGGGTTCCTCGAGAGCCTGGACGGCGACGATGTCCTGAGCCTGCGGGACCGGGCGATGTTCGAACTGGCGTATTCATCGGGCTTGCGGGTATCGGAACTGGTCGGCGCCGATTGCGGTGACTTCCGCGATGGCGGTGCCAGCCTGCAGGTCCTGGGCAAAGGTGGCAAGACGCGGCAGGTACCGGTCGGCGAAGAAGCCGACCAGGCATTGCAACGCTGGCTGGCCACGCGTACCGGCCTGGCACAGGCGGATGAGACCGCCTTGTTCGTCAACCGTTTTGGCCGCCGCATGACCAGCCGGGCGGTGCAGCAGCGGCTGGCGGGCTGGTCCGACCGGCTGGGCCTGGCCGATCGGCTGCACCCCCACCGCTTGCGCCATGCCTGTGCTAGTCACTTCCTGCAGGGCAGCCAGGACCTGCGTGCTACCCAGGAGCTGCTGGGCCACGCCAGTATCGCGACCACCCAGATTTATACCCGGCTCGACTTCCAGCACCTGGCCAAGGTTTACGACGCGGCCCATCCCCGCGCCAAGACCGATGAGGGCCCTCAGGATTAACGCGCCGCGCGACCCGGTCAGCGGCTACTCCGTCAAGCCGGCCCCCGCCCCCCTTTCCCAGCCTCATGAGGGAAAGCCCCAAGCGGCATCGGGCCAGCCACGTCTTATCGTTAGCTGGATGCGACGTGCTTTTCTCCTGCCCCGACCGGACCGCTGGTTGTGGGCGATGCCCAATCTCGCGCTGATCTGCTTCCTGGCGGTCGGCGTGGCCTTGCTGCTGTTCATACGCCACAACGAGCGGCAGCGGCAGCATGACAAGCTGGTCGAGGACACGCTGTGGCAGGTGCAGACCCTGCGCAGCGAACTTGCCACGCGCCAGGGGCAACTGGACGGGCTGGCGCATGACTTCGTGCGCGGCAATCTCAGCGAGGGTGCGTTCTACGAACGTGCCGCCAATATCATGGCCGGCAGCCCCGAGGTACTGGCGCTGGCCTACACCAACGAATATGGCGACGCGGTCTGGAGCTATCCGGCCCAGGCCATGGCGCCGCTCAAGCTGCATCCGGCGGTGATCGAACCCCTGCAACGCTCGGCCCGCATCGGACTACCGGCCAGCACGCCGCCGTTCGACTTCCCTGGCGCCGGGCAGGCGGTGGCGATGGCTTTCCCGGCCGTACAGGGCAACCGTACGCTGGGTACTTTTGTGGCGGTGGTATCGCTCAAGGGCTTGTTGCGGGTCTATGTGCCCTGGTGGATCGCCAAGCGTTACCACCTGGGCTTTGTGGACATCGAAGGCGAGACCCTGGCGGCCCGGCCCGAGCAGCCGCTGCCCGACCCCGGCCCGCTGGTCTACGATATTTCGGTCGACCCGCCCGGCTATGGCCTGAAGCTGCGTGCCGTGCTGTTCCAGACTGGCTGGCCGCTGTGGCAGCACGTGCTGTACTGGGTGCTGGCGGGCTTGTCCGGCTTGATGTTGTGGTCGCTATGGGTACTCAAGCGCCATATGCGCGAGCGATTGAGTACCGAGCGCGCGCTGGTGCGGGAAATGAACCTGCGACAGGCACTGGAGGATTCGCTGGTATCGGGCGTGTTCGCCATCGACCAGTCCGGCCGCATGCTGCACGTCAACCGCGCCTTCTGCCGCATGTCAGGCTTCGAGGCGGCCGAGCTGCTGGGCGGCCTACCGCCTTTCCCCTACTGGCCCCCGGAGACCCTGCAGCAGTGCGAGCAGGTCTATGCCGCCATCCAGCGCGGCGAATGCCCGGTCAATGGTTTCTCGCTGCGCTATATGCGCAAGGGCGGCGAGCGTTTTGACGTGCGGCTGTACTCCAGTGCACTGATCGACGCCGACGGGCAGCATACCGGCTGGGTCGCGTCGATCACCGACGTAACCGAGCTGAAGCGCGAGCGGGTAGCGCTCAAGGCTTCGCATGAGCGTTTCGTGGCGGTGCTCAATGGCCTGGATGCGGCGGTGGCGGTGACCGACCGGCGCAACGGCGAACTGCTGCTGTCCAATCGCGCCTTCCATGAAGCCTTCCAGTTGCCGGCACCCGACGGTCCCTTGTGCGCGCTACCCTTGCGTCACCACGACCCGGACGGCGAATGGTTCGATCCCATTCTCGGCCGCTGGTACCAGCATCATCGGCGCGAGACCCAGTGGGTGGATCATTCCAATGTCTGGCTCGATATCGCCAGCGACGTGACCGAGCGCAAGCTGGCGGCGGATCGCGAGCGGCAGCAGACCGAGAAACTGCAACAGACCGCCCGGCTGATTGCGATGGGGGAGATTGCGTCCAGCCTGGCGCACGAGCTCAACCAGCCATTGGCCGCCATCTCAAGCTACAGCACGGCCTGCCGCAACCTGGTCGCCAGCGGCCAACTGAGCCAGCAGGAGCTCGATGGCGCCTTGCAGAAGATCGCCGAGCAGTCGCGCCGGGCCGGTTCCATCGTGCGGGGCATACGCGAGTTTGTGCAAAAGCGGGAGCCGCAGCGCTCGCGTTGCGAGGTCGGTGACCTGGTCGATACCGTGCTGTCCTTGCTGGCCGCCCCGCTGAACCGCCACCATGTCCGACTGAAGGAGCGACGCCTGGCGGACGATACGGTGCTGTACGCCGACCGCGTGATGCTGGAGCAGGTGTTGTTCAACCTCGGCAAGAACGCGATCGAGGCCATGGCCGAAGGCGTGCAGTCGAGCCGGATATTGACGGTGGAGACCCATGTGCGCGGTGAGTGGCTCGACATGATCGTGGCGGACCGCGGACCCGGTATTGCGCCGGACGATGTGGAGAAGCTGTTCCTGCCGTTCTATACCACCAAGGCGGAAGGGATGGGCATGGGCCTCAATATCTGTCGTACCATTGTGGAAAATCATCAGGGCCGCCTGTCCGTCGAGGCACGCGATGGTGGCGGCAGCCGCTTTGTCGTCAGCCTCCCCCTGAACACGCCGATGCCCTTGAAGGAAGCTGAAGATCATGTTGTCTGACCCCCGAATTGCCCTGGTTGACGATGATGCCGCGGTACGCGACGCGCTGAAATGGCTGTTTGCCTCGCGCGGGCATCAGGTTGCGCCGTTCGAATCCGCCGCCGCGTTGCTGGCAGACCGGGATGCCAGCCGCTTTGCCTGCCTGGTACTGGACCTGCGCATGCCAGGCATGGGCGGCATGGAGCTGTTCCAGACCCTGCAGGGCAGGGGCTATACCCCACCCACCGTATTCCTGACCGGGCATGGCGACGTGCCGCAGGCCGTGGCGGCCCTGAAGCTGGGGGCGGTGGACTTCATCGAGAAGCCGTTTGATGACAATGCCTTGGTCAGCCTGGTGGAGCGTTGCCTCAACCTGGATCAGGAGCGACGGACCGCCTGGGAAAACCGGCGCCAGGTAGAGCGCCGCCTGGGTGAACTGACCCCGCGCGAGCAGGAGGTCATGGCCCTGTTCCTGGAAGGCAAGCTCAACAAGCAGATTGCCGACGAGCTCGATATCAGCATGAAGACGGTGGAAGTACACCGTGCCCGCGTGCTGGAGAAGATGGGCGTGAAGTCGGCCGTGGAATTGGCCAACCTGCTGAACCTGACCTAGCCTTCGCCAGCCAGCCGCCTGAGCCTTTGCTATAACAAGGTTCAGGAGGAATAAAAAATGGGCTGCCATCCATGAGCTGGCTCGGAGGGGCAATGCTGCTGGCGCTGCTGAGCTTGAGTGCCGCAGCCGATACGCTGACCCTGCGCACTGCCGCCCAAGAGGGGTCCAGCCCCAAGTTCGTGGTCTTGGCGGACAAGCAGATCGGCGGCATCTGCATAGAACTGCTACAGGCCCTGAGCAAGGTCGACGCCGGCCTGCGCTTCAGTGGGGAGCAGCAGCTCTACCCCTTGCCGCGTATCGAACGCATGCTGGAAACCGGTGACCTGGACATGGCCTGCGGCCTGGCCCTCAACCCTAGTCGCGCCAATAAATTCCAGGTCGTCCAGCCCCCCGCCTACGAAGCCAGCTACGGTTTTGCCGTACGCCGCGGTGACACGGCAAAACCCGCCAACTGGGATGAGGTTGCGCAGCTCACCGGCGACAACACCGTGCTCCTGGTCGCCGGCAGTGGCGTGATCGAGAATCTGAAACGCCGCAGCGATATCCGTCTTGATACCACGGCCATGGCACCGCAGCAGAACCTGGCCAAGCTGGTCAATCGTCGCGGCCGCCTGTTCTACTACCGCCTGCAGGGGCTCAAGCGCGAGATCGAACTCGCCCAACTGGGTGAACAGCTCGAGGTATTGCCCTATGTGGTGGACCAGTACCGATTCCACCTGATGCTGTCGCGTCAGCAGCCACCGTCCGCGGCAAACCGGCTGCGGGCCGGCCTGCTGCAGTTGCAGGCGAGCGGCGAGCTGGCGCAGATCATCGCCCGCTGGCAGCCGTGATGCACCGGCGCCACACACGAAAAAGCCGCCTTGAGGCGGCTTTTTTCATGGCGATGAAGTGATGTCCGCTCAGCCGACCGAGGCTCCCTCGCGGGGCTGCCAGGGTTTCTGGTGAACATGCGAAACGGGGACTTAGGGCGAGTGGGGACGGTAAGAGTAGGGTCACTAAAGGGAGCGCAGCTATATCCGCACCCACCAATGCAAACGCCCGGGTTCCCCCGGGCGCTTGTACTGCAGCTCTACTCGCCGCCTACTACTTCAAACAGGCGATCAGGCGAGCTTGCCGTGGCAGTGCTTGTACTTCTGGCCGGAACCGCAGGGGCAGAGGTCATTGCGGCCGATCTTCTCGAAGGCACGCACTTGCGGCTCCTGGACGGCCTGCTCGGCGGTCTGGGCATTGGCCGTAGCCAGGGCTTCTTCGTAGTCGGCGTGATGGAACTGCAGTTCGGCCGGCTCGTCGTGCTGCTCGAGCGCGGCGACGTCTTCTTCCGAACGGATCTGCACGGTCATCACCAGTTGCACCACTTCGCGGCGGATGCTCATCAGCAGGTGTTCGAACAGCTCGAAGGCTTCGCGCTTGTATTCCTGCTTCGGGTTCTTCTGACCATAGCTACGCAGGTGGATACCCTGGCGCAGGTGGTCGAGCGACGACAGATGCTCGCGCCAGTGCTGGTCGAGGATCTGCAGCATCAGCGCACGCTCGAAGTGACGCATGACATCGACGCCGACCGCTTCGGTCTTGTTGGCGTAGGTCTCGCGCGTTGCAACGATCACGCGTTCCTTGAGCTGTTCGATCTCGAGCGTGGTCTCGTCCTTGAGCCATTGTGCAACCGGGATGTCCAG
This sequence comes from Chitinimonas naiadis, assembly GCF_054780835.1. NCBI lineage: Bacteria > Pseudomonadati > Pseudomonadota > Betaproteobacteria > Neisseriales > Chitinibacteraceae > Chitinimonas > Chitinimonas naiadis. The sequence continues at coordinate 319,145 of NZ_BAAGVO010000005.1, forward strand.
CTGGAATTCGGTCAGGGCCTTTTCGAGGCCTGCGGCATCCCATTGCTCTTCCATGCTGCCCGGTGGCAGGAACTGGTCGACCAGCTCGGCCACCACGCCATCGCGCAGGTTGGCGATGGTTTCGGAGATGTCGCTCGATTCCAGCAGCTCGTTGCGCTGGGCGTAGATGGCCTTGCGCTGTTCGTTGGAAACGTCGTCGTATTCCAGCAGTTGCTTGCGGATATCGAAGTTGCGGCCTTCGACCTTGCGCTGGGCGTTTTCGATGGCACGGCTCAGGAGGCCCGATTCGATCGCTTCGCCTTCCGGCAGGTTGAGGCGCTGCATCAGCGCGCCGATACGCTCGGCGGCAAAGATACGCAGTAGCTGGTCTTCCATGCCGAGGTAGAAACGGCTGGAGCCCGGGTCACCCTGGCGGCCGGAACGGCCACGCAGCTGGTTGTCGATACGACGGCTTTCGTGACGCTCGGTACCGATGATATGCAGGCCGCCAGCAGCCACGACCTGATCGTGCAGCTGCTGCCACTCGGCCCGCAGCTTGTCGATGGCGAGGCGCTTCTCGGTTTCCGACAGGTTCTCGTCGGCTTCGATCTGCTTGATCTGCGGCTCGACATTGCCACCCAGCACGATGTCGGTACCCCGACCGGCCATGTTGGTGGCGATGGTGATCATCGCAGGACGACCGGCTTGCACGATGATCTCGGCTTCGCGGGCGTGCTGCTTGGCGTTCAGCACATTGTGCGGGTAGCCGGCCTCGGTCAACTGGCTCGACAGCAGCTCGGAGTTCTCGATCGAGGTGGTACCGACCAGCACCGGCTGGCCACGTTCCTGGCAGCCCTTGATATCGACCAGGATGGCGTTGAACTTCTCTTGCGAGGTCCGGAACACCTGGTCGTTCATGTCCTTGCGGACCATGGGTCGGTTGGTCGGGATGATCACGGTCTCCAGACCGTAGATCTGCTGGAATTCGTAGGCTTCGGTATCGGCGGTGCCGGTCATGCCCGACAGCTTGCCGTACATGCGGAAGTAGTTCTGGAAGGTGATCGAGGCAAGGGTCTGGTTTTCCTTGTTGATCGTCACGCCTTCCTTGGCTTCGACGGCCTGATGCAGGCCTTCGGACCAGCGGCGGCCAGCCATCAGGCGGCCGGTGAATTCGTCGACGATCACGATCTCGCCGTCCTGCACCACGTAGTGCTGGTCCTTGTGGTACAGCGCATGGGCACGCAGGGCAGCGTACAGGTGATGCATCAGCGCGATGTTGCTGGCGGCATACAGGCTGTCGCCCGGCGCGAGGATGCCGGCGGAGGCCAGCAGTTGCTCGGCGTGCTCGTGGCCTTGCTCGGAGAGGATGACCTGGTGGGCTTTTTCATCGACCCAGAAATCGCCCTCGGCACTGTCTTCCTTTTCCTGGCGGGTCAGGTGCGGGACGATCAGGTTCATGCGGGCGTAGGTCTCGACATTGTCGTCGGCCTGGCCGGAGATGATCAGCGGGGTACGGGCTTCGTCGATCAGGATGGAGTCGACTTCGTCGACCACCGCGAAGTTGAGGCCACGCTGTACCCGCTCGGCCACGGTGTAGACCATGTTGTCGCGCAGGTAGTCGAAGCCGTATTCGTTATTGGTGCCGTAGGTGATGTCGGACGCGTAGGCGGCCTGCTTCTGGGCGTGTGGCAACTGGCTGAGGTTGATGCCGACCGACAGGCCCAGGAAGTTGTAGAGCTTGGCCATGGTGTTGGCATCGCGCTGGGCCAGGTAATCGTTGACCGTGACCACGTGCACCCCCTTGCCGCTCAGGGCATTGAGGTAGGTGGGCAGGGTGCCGACCAGGGTCTTGCCTTCGCCGGTACGCATTTCGGCGATCTTGCCATCGTTCAGCGCCATGCCGCCAATCAGCTGCACGTCGAAGTGGCGCATGTTCATGACCCGGCGCGAGGCTTCGCGGCAAACCGCGAAGGCTTCCGGCAGGATGGATTCCAGCGACTCGCCATTGGCGACCCGCTCCTTGAAGGCGGGTGTCTTGGCCTGCAGGTCGGCATCCGACAAGGCTTGCATCTGGCTTTCCAGCGCATTGATCTGCCGGACTTTGACGGCGTACTGCTTGAGCAGCCGGTCGTTGCGGCTACCGAATACTTTCTTCAGGAGAGAAGAGATCATGGTGTTTCCAGATGGGCCCTGTCGGCCAAACTATTTAGGTGCGCAAAAACACGGCGGACCGGGGGTAACCGATCCGCCGTGCAGTCTCAATTCCCTGCAATCAATTCTGGATCGCCTCAGCCATGTGGGGGCGACGCCGACCGATTGCAACAACCTTCAATCTGCAGCCACATTGACCGTGGTCGGCTTGGCGGCAAGCTGCAGGAAATACAGCGGGTTCTGTGGCACGCCCTTGTAGCGTATCTCGAAGTGCAGATGGGGGCCGGTGGAGCGCCCGGTACTGCCCAGCAAGGCCACTTTCTGACCCACGTTCACCTGCATGCCTTCCTTCACCAGCAGCTGCGACGTATGCGCATAGCGACTGATGATGCCATTGCCATGGTCAATCTCGAGCATATTACCATACTCGTTATGCCACTCCGACTTGAGCACCTTGCCCCCGGCAGCGGCGTAGATCGGGGTGCCGACATCGCCGATGAAGTCGATACCTTCATGGAAGGTCTGATGGCCGGTGAACGGATCGATACGCCAACCGTAGGGGGAGGAGCGCACGCCGGCCGAGGTCGGTAGATTGGCCGGGGCCTGGAAGGCATTGAGCTTGCGTTGGGTCAGGATGGTGTCGAACAGGTCATACTGGTCGATGGCGTCCTCGATCTTGCTGTTGGCACCATTCACCAGGGCCTGCAAATCGTTCAGCGCCAGGGTATGCTGAGGCAGCGACGATACCGCGCCACCCTGCGGGGCCGCGACATTGCTCTGGAAGGGCTTGGCGTCGATACCGGTACGATCCGCCACGCGCTTGGTCAGACCGTCGAGCCGGACCAGCTGCGCCTGCATCTGGCCCAGGCGCACCGCCAGCAGGTCGATCTGCCGCTGTTGCGATACCGGTGTGCCCGGCAGCGTCGGCAGGGAGATGCCAAAGGGCCGGGTCAGGTTGTAGGTGGCCCAGCTGGCGACGGTGAGCAGGCCCAGAAGGGCGAATCCACAGAAGAGGCCGACCAGCCACAGGTGGCGCGGACCCAGCGTGACCGCCCTCGACAGGCGGTTGGAGACTAAAATGATATTCATGCTTACTGATATAGCCTCGTTGCAGCCAGGCGCCAAGCCATGAGCACCCGCGCCTTCCAGAACTTCCTGCAATCCCCCGAGCTGGCCCGCCTTGCAAAGCTGGCAGCGGGTCAGCGCCAGCTTGAAAAGCTGTGGCGCTCGACGCTACCTGCCGGCTTTGCCGGCTTGAGTGAGGCGGTAGGGATAGAGGGAGATTGCCTGGAGGTATCGACCCGCAGTGCGGCGGTGGCGAGCAAGCTCAGGCAGATGGAAGCACGGCTCGTGCTGCAACTGAATGATAAGGGCTTGAAAATTAACGCAATACGCTGCCGAATACAAGTCGAAAGACGGTCGCACGAGCAAAAGAAGCCACCAAAGAACCTGACCATCAGCGCGCCGGCCCTTGCCATCCTGCAGGAAGCCGCCGATACCCTGCCGCCGTCTCCGCTGCGCGACGCCTTCGCGGAACTGGTCGCCAAGCGCCAGAAACGCTGACTTCACCCGACCTGTCGGCTCAGGGCAGGACCGCCAGTATGCGTTGCAGGGCACCGCGATGACCGCTCACAAACCGCAGCCCGGCCTCACCCATGCGCTGCCGCTGTTCCGGCTGTCGCAACAGCTCGCCAACCTGTCGTAATACTTCGTCCGCGTCGTTCAGTTGCCGCGCGGCACCCTGCGCGACCGTGTCGCGCACGGCATCGGCAAAGTTGTAGCTCGACGGCCCGAGCAATACCGGCACCCCCTGGGCACAGGGTTCGATCACGCTATGACTGCCGAAGGGCAGCAGGCTGCCACCGACAAAGGCCAGATCCACCGCCGCGTAGTAGGCAGCCAGTTCACCGAGGCTGTCCCCCAGCAGGACCCGGGTATCCGCCGGCAGCGGTGCGTCCATCGACCAGGCGCTGCGACGCACGGTGCGTAGACCCTGTACCGCCAGCAGTGCAGCAACTTCATCGAACCGCTGCGGATGGCGCGGCACCAGCACCAGCAGGGTATTTGCCGGCAGGTCGGCCTTGGCCAGCGCGGCCAGCAGCAAGGCTTCCTCTCCCTCTCGCGTACAGGCGGCCGCCCAGACCGGCCGGTCGCCGAACAGCGTCCGCCAGTGGCGGCCGCGCGCCAGCACGCTCTCCTCGAGGGACATGTCGAACTTGATATTGCCCAGGACCTGCGGCGACGGCGCACCGATTTCGCGCAGCCGGTCTGCATCGGCCTCGCTCTGTGCCAGTACCCGGGTGAGGCAGGCGAGTGCCGGGCGCACCAGGCCTGCCACCTTGCGATAGCCCCGTAGCGACTTCTCGGACAGGCGTGCATTGACCAGATAGAGCGGTATCTGGCTCGCCGCCGCGCCGTGCAAGAGGTTGGGCCAGATCTCCATTTCCATCAGTACGCCGTAGCGTGGCCGGAAATGGCGCAGGAAACGCCGGACCGCAAAGGGCAGGTCGTAGGGCAGGTAGGCGACGATCACGCTGTCACCGAACAGTTCACGCGCCGTGTCGCGACCAGTCGGTGTCATCTGCGTCAGCAGGATGGCGTGGTCGGGGTGGCGTGCCAGTAGTGACCGCACCAGCGGTACGGCAGCGCGAGTCTCGCCCACCGAGACGGCATGCAGCCAGATCAGCGGCTTGTCGGGTGCCGAGGGATAGCGGCCCAGTCGTTCACCCCAGTTCAGGCGATAGTCCGGTTGCTTGCTGCCACGTCGCCACAGGTAGAGAAAGGCCAGGGGTAGCGCCAATAACCAGGCCAGCGTGTAGAAGGCGCGCCAGATCATTGCGAGCGAGGCGGTTGCTGCAGAGCCTCGGCCACCAACGACTGGACCGCTTCGAGCGGTGGTTGCTGGCTCAGCCCGCCGATATTGCGCGAGAAGGTACGGGCAGTGGCACCGGCATGCTCGAAGGTGGAGTCGCAGAAGATGCCGACCGTGGGAATGTCGACCGCGGCGGCCATGTGCATCAGGCCGGTATCCACACCGATGGCCAGCCGTGCATCCGCCAGCAGGCGGGCCGCGTCCACCAGGCTGAAGCGCGGCGGGACCAGGGCGAAGTCCAGCGCGGCGGCGAGACGTTCGGAACGCTGCTTCTCCTGTTCGTTGCCCCAGGGGAAGACCGGCCGCAGGCCTTGCTGGTTCAGCCAGCGACCAAGGGCTATCCAGCGGGACTCCTCCCACAGCTTGGCATCGCGCGCCGTGGCGGTCAGGCAGACCACGTAGGGGTCGGCCGGCTGCCAGGACAGCTTTTCGGCCGGCGGAGTGACGCCATAGTCGAGCAGGCCTTGCGGTTCATAACCCAGCGCCCGGCCGGTCAGCTGACGGGCGCGCTCGATCACATGCAGGCGCGGAATATCGATCGGGCGGTCGTAGAAGAAACTGGAGAGCGGGTCACGCGCGGTCTTGCGGCTGTAGCCGGCTAGTGGTGCGCCGCTGAGCTTGCCGACCAAGGCGCTCTTGATCAGGCCTTGCGAATCCAGCGCCAGGTCGTAACGGGCGCCCTGGATAGTGTTGCGGAAATCGCGTATCTCCGCCCGGTTGCTGGCGGACCAGAGCTTCTTGCGCCAGCGGCGCAAGGCAAAGGGAATGATCTTGTCGATGCCCTTGTGCAGGCCGGCAAGGCCCACATAGGCTTCTTCCACCACCCAGTGCACTTCGGCTTCAGGGAAATGCTGGCGCAGTTCGGTCAGGGCGGGAAAGTTATGAATAATATCGCCCATCGACGACAGGCGGATCAGCAGGATTTTCGGCATCCGATAATTCTAGCAGCACTGTCCAGTGGGCTCGCGCGGCGTAGCGGATTCGCCGCTACAATCCGGCCCATGACTACGCCTGCCCTCTCCCTGGTACTGATTACCCACAATGCCGCCAGCCAACTGGCGCAAACGCTGGAATCGGCCCGTTCGCTGGCCGCCGACATCCTGGTGCTCGACTCGGGCAGCGAGGATGAGACCGTTGCAATTGCCCAACGCTATGGTGCGCGGGTCGTGCATCAGGCCTTTCTCGGATTTGGTCCGCAAAAGCGCCTGGCGGTCAGCCTGGCGCAACATGACTGGGTACTGTGCCTGGATGCCGACGAGCGCCTGACACCCGAGCTGCGCGACAGCATCGCAGCGGCCCTGGCCGCACCGGACCGGATTGCCTATCGCTTTGCGCGCCGCAACCGTTTCTTCGGCCGCTACCTGCGGCATGGCGAAGCCTACCCGGACTGGTGCCTGCGGCTGTTCGACCGCCGCCAGGCCAACTGGAGCGAGGACATGGTGCATGAAACCGTCAGGCTCGCCAGCGGCCAGGCCGGTACGCTGGCGGGTGACCTGCTGCACGACTCGGCCGAGCATATCGGTCACTATCTGAACAAGCAGAACCGCTATACCGATATCCAGGCCGACAAGCTGTTCGCAGCAGGCAAGCGGGCAGGGGCAGTCAAGCTGATCGCCTCGCCCTTGGTGCGTTTTTTCCGTTACTACGTATTCCGTCTCGGCTTTCTGGACGGTGCCGCCGGCTTCGCCCACATCGCCATCGGCAGCTTCTTTGCCTTCGTCAAATACGCCAAGCTGATCGAACGCTGGCACCGGCACGAGCACCCTGGCTCGTGAACATCCTGCTGACCGGGGTGGCCGGCTTTATCGGCCTGCATACCGCCCGCGCCTTGCTGCGGGCAGGCCACACCGTGGTCGGCATCGATAATCTGAACGACTACTACGCCGTCAGCCTCAAGCGGGCGCGGCTGACGCAGCTTGAACCGCTGGACGGGTTTCGTTTCACCCAGGTGGATGTGGCAGATGCCGCCGCACTGGAGGCCTGTTTTGCCCGTGACCGTTTCGACGCCGTCATCCATCTGGCGGCCCAGGCCGGCGTGCGCCATGCGGCAAACCACCCTGCCACTTATATACAGTCCAACCTGGTCGGCTTTGGCCATCTGCTGGAAGCCTGCCGGCAACATGCGATCGGGCATTTGCTGTATGCCAGCAGCTCCAGTGTCTACGGCGGCAATACCCGCCTGCCCTACCAGGAAAGCGATGACAGCGACCACCCGCTGAGCCTCTACGCAGCCAGCAAGAAGGCCAATGAAGCCATGGCGCACGCCTATGCGCACTTGCACGGCCTGCCTTGTACCGGTTTGCGCTTCTTTACCGTCTATGGCCCCTGGGGCCGGCCGGACATGGCGCCCTGGTTGTTTACCGAGGCCATCCTGGAAGGCCGGCCGATACGGGTACATAACCACGGCCAGCTCAGGCGCGACTTTACCTATATCGACGATATCGTCGACAGCCTGATCCGCCTGCTGCCGCTTGCGCCGGTTGGCGAGGGCGACCAGCCACCGTGGCGGATACTGAACGTGGGCAACCGCGAGAGCGTGCCGCTGCTGCGAATGATCTCGACACTGGAAGAGGTGATCGGCCGGCCGGCGGTCAGGGAGCTGGTGGAGATGCAGGCCGGTGACGTGCTGGCCACCTGCGCGAATACCGATGCACTGGAAGCGCTGACGGGATTCCGGCCGCAGACATCACTGGCGCTTGGCCTTGGCTACTTCGTGGATTGGTACCGGCACTACCGCGACGGGCGGTCCTGGAAAGAACAAGGCCCGCTTACCTTGAAGTAAACGGGCCTTGTATCGGGATATCGGTCAGGCGATGCTCACCACAATTCCTTGGTCTCGGATGCCATTTCCAGCAAGTCCTCGAGTTTGCGACGGACTTCGCGCTTGTGCTGTCGTTGCTTGAGGTGCTGCTGTTCAGTGGTGGCCGGTGTCTTCATCAATGCGGACATGGTCGCATCGGATGAGGGTTCCATGGTGCGGATGTGTTTCTGCATTCGTGGATGACTCCTGGGTAGGTGAGTTCGATACCTGCACCGGCAGCGATCACCTGCACGGCCGAAAGTGAGTGTCGCCCAGCTGGCCGACACACTCAAGCAGATACCCCCGTCGGCCCCGTCACTGTTGCGATTCGAGCAGCAGACCCCGGCCGCGGCCACGACATCTAACACCGGTTTTGTTGCAGCTTATCGTGCCTACCCAGTCGTCGCTCAGAACTGCCAGCGTAGCGCCAGCGTCAGGCTGTCGTCGCGGGCGTAGGGTGCCTGGCCGATCAGGCTGCGGGCTGGGCGCGTGCTGCTGATATGCAGCCACTCGCCCGTCAGACGCCATTGCCGGTCGATGGCATGGGTGTAGGACAGGGTAAGGCCGTGACCGTTTTCATCATTGTTGTCGGCCGGCAACCTGTCGTTCTGGTGAGTCAGGAAATGGTCGTAGCGGATCGCCAGGGTGTTCTCGCCAAAGTGCTTTGCCAGCAATACATACCAGGCCCGGTAAGTCAGATAGACCGCGCGCGGGCCCATACTGGTCTTGCCACCCAGCGCCTGCGCGAGTACTTCCCAATCAGCACCCGGCAGGTACCGCAGGTCAATATGGCTGAAATGCGTGTCCCAGGCGTATTGACCACGCTTGACCACCAGCGGGTCACCGCGGTTGTCGTAATGCATGACCCCCACGGCCCAGCGACCGGCGTAGCCGTATCTCGCCAACAGGTAATAACCGGGACGATGATCCAGTTCGCGAAAGTTATCGACCTCGGCGTCCTGACGTGAAATTTGCCCATCGGGGCGATAGACAGGCAGATTGGGCAGAACGAGCGTTTCGGTCAGCCCTGTAATACGGTCACCGATGGCCCAGCCTCGCCAAGCAAGCAGGGTGCCTGATGGATCATTGCCCTGGAAAAGGGCGGCGGTAAGCGACAGATCGTGTGGTGTACCGACGAATACACCGGGCCGTGACAGGGTGTACTCGAGGCCCAGCGTCCGGAATTCCTCGCCGATCCAGCTATTGACCGCCGAAGCCGACAGGGTACGGGTTGTGGTCCAGGCCAGGCCATCGTTCTCCAGACTCATGGCCGGAAAAAAGGCGCCTAACCTGACACGGCTACGCCACGGTCCCTGCGGGATGGGTTTCCAGTTGAGGTAGGCTTCGGTGATGTCAACTAGGTGCCTGCGATCGTCAGCCGCATTCAGCACCACGGTACCGGTCAACTCATCGATCAGTTCACCACGTCCGACCAGCATGGCCTGGCCCAGACGCAAGCCGTCATGGCGGCTGTCGATACGCTGCTTGCCCATACCAGCCTCCAACCAGCCAGGCGCGCCCTGCGCATGGACGGCACGCAGGTCGAGCAGGCCCTGCCATTCCGCGGAGGCACTGCCAGCGGCCAGCAAAAGCACCAGGCACAGTGGACGGCAGGACGACATGAGCATGTACCGGATTGAGGTGGCCCATTTAGGCACAAGAAGCGACCGAGATACAAGGCCATGTACGTCGCCAACCGTTAACGATCAGGCACTCAGCACCATGGCGGCGTCGTCTTCGATCGGACGAACAAGGCGGACCCGCCCGCCCACGCCGTACATCAGCTGTCTTTGCACGGTCAGGCCGACGCCCTGACCGCCCTCCCGCGCGCAGAGGAAAGGCAGGAATGTCTGCCGCTCCAGACCCGCGTGCAAACAGGGACCATTGTCGCTCAGTCTGATCTGCTGGCGGCCACCGCGGCCCTGCCGGGCTTGCACCCACAGCCGCGGCGTGGCTTGCTCCACCGTGACCTGTTCAACATTGCGAATGAAGTGCCAGCATGGCCTGTTCCCGTTGTTATTCATCTGCAAGCAGGCTCGAGGCAGCCAATTCAAAGCCGGCCGCCCGCCACGCTCACACCAGTCAGACTCGATCGCTTGTTGCAAACGCCGAAACAGGTCCTGCAGACTCATGAAAGCCATGCTGGGTACTGGCCATTGAATGACTTTGCGATAGGTCCCAGCAAAGCTCGACAGGCTTCTGGCCCGAGGAGTGATCGCATCCAGCGCACCGCGCAACTCGGGTTCCGCAGCAGGTTCATCAAGTTGTCTCAACGCGATCTGGCTCAGGCTGAGGATGGACGTCAGCGAATTCATGATCTCGTGCGTGAGTACTGGGTAAGCATCACTGCCGGCCCGGTCCTAGCCCTGGGACTGGGCTGCGTCGCTATCTTGCTGATTACGGGTCTGGCCGCCTTGCGGCATGTCCGCCTAGCGATCGCGCTGCAGCCGATCGAAGCGTTGCAGTAGTCGGATGCGTGGGCTCGCATGGCGCGGGCCCATGCAAGGCAAAAGCCCGAGCACAGCCTTGGCACCCTCTCGGCAAACCGTCTGGCAAAGACGTTAACAGTCAATTCCGAGTCCATCGAATCAGCCATACCGGCTTCAGCAGCATCACAATCCTCACCGCCCATCCCCCAGGTAGAGGATTCCCCTGCTTCGCAAAGATGCGTAGCGTGGCGTCACTCACAAGATAGCTGAGTACAAACCGGCCCCCTTTTTGCAGGCTATCTGTGGTGACCATTGAATAACAACATAGCTGAGGTGGAATTCGATGGTATTCAGTACGAGGAGATTCGATCACGCCCTGCTGGGGGTGACCAGTGCCGGATTGCTACTATCTCTGGCTGCGTGTGGCGGCGGTGGCGATAGCAGCCCGCCACCCTCGCCCCCGACGCCTCCCGTGGTCGGCTCCATCAGTCTGCTGGCCGGCACCACAGGCGGCCTCGGCACGCTGGATGCGCCCCAGGCACGGGATGCGCGATTCCATTCGCCATCCCATATCACCAGTGACGGTGCCGGCAATGTCTATCTTTTTGAGGCCTACCGCTTTACGGTAAGAAAGATCGCCGCGGATGGCGTGGTCAGCACACTGGCCGGTGCCGACATGAGCAGGGAACTGAAAGATGGCAAGGGTAGCGAAGCCCGCTTCAGCCGTGTCACTGGCCTGGTATCGGACAAGGCTGGCAATCTCACCCTGATTGACGAGAACACGATCCGCCGGGTCAACCCCGACGGTACCGTCGTTACCCTGGGTGGTGTAAGCGCCGCAGTCGAACCAGCAACGCTGCTGGATGGCCCGTTGGCCAGCGCACGCTTCAACTCGCCATCCGAATTGTGTGCCGATGGCAGTGGTGGTTTCTATCTGCTTGATACCCCGAATGTGGCCAGTGCACCATCCAAGGTGATCCGCCACATTACAGCGGCAGGCCAGGTCAGCACGCTGGCCCTTCCCGGCGTCAACGACCGTATCGAACAGATCGCCGTTGATGATGCCGGAATGATCTATGCCGCGACATCGAGCCCGGGAACGATCTATGTAATCCGGCCAGACGGTACGATCAACCGACAATTTGCGATACCGACACTCTTCCCGCCACCCGGCGGTTATGTCGAGCCCCCCTCACAGACCGGCCCGTTGCTACGTACCCAGTTCTCCGACATGCGCCTCGATAGCCAGGGCAGTCTCTACTTCGCGGTTGGTGATTACACCAACGGCCAGTGGTACTACCCTGTCGTGATCGAAAGCTATCTGCTGCGGATAGCGCCAGACGGCACCGCCGCCGTGTTTGCCGGTATGCCGTTCCAGCATGGCAGTGAAGATGGCCGTGGCGTGGCCGCCCGTTTCAATAACCCAGACAGTCTGAGCCTGGATGCGCTGGGCAATCTGCTGGTGGTTGACCGGGGCAATGGCACGGTACGCAAGGTCGCGCCAGACGGCACCGTCAGTACCCTGGCCGGCACAGCGCCCCCCCAGGGCGACCAGATGAGGGACGGCGTAGGCAGCCAGGCGATCTTTAGCGGCATTATCGCGATGACCACGGATGCGAATGGCTTGATCTACCTTGTGGACACACCGCTGAGCAAAGGTAGCAGCTATTTGCGCAAAGTCAGCCTGGAAGGGGCGGTATCGACAGGTTATGCCTTTCCTCCCCCGCTTACTGACGATGCCTACAAGTGGAATCTGTACGGCATCTCGGTTGATCGGAGCGGAAACCTGTTTGGCGCAAATCCGAGCACCAACTTGATCAGCAAGTACTCCCCGTCAGGAGCGGGCACCGCAGTCAGCGGCCAGCAACAGGCCTTGGCAACCATTACCGATGCCGCGGGCAATGCTTATGTGGTTGGCGGTGGCTACAAGGTCCAGAAACTGACGCCGGATGGTACCTTAAGCACGCTGGCTGGCCAGCTGACGCCGGGTACCGCAGACGGAACGGGCCAAAACGCACAGTTTGGCGTCATGACTGCCGTGGCCATTGATGCCGACGGCAATCTCTATGTCTTTGACACTGGCCTTCCGATCAACAGTTCCGAGCAGTTCGCCGCCGCAGCTGTAAGGAAAATTAGCCCCGCAGGTGTAGTCAGTACCCTGTATCGGGGGCCAATGCTGGACCGGGAATACAAGGGGATTGCGGTTGATGAGCACGGCAGCGTCTATCTGGCCAACTATTTACGAAGCCTGATCCAGAAGGTCAGCAATGGCGCCGTCAGCACGGTTGCTGGCGACGAGACGGGTCATCGCATTGGTACCCGGCTTGGCGCGCTGCCGGGTGGGTTAGATTACCCAGTTGCAATACGCTACCAGGGGAATCGCCGTTTTGTGGTTGCCCAGCGTGGCGGCCTGCTGCTGGTGACGTTACCGATCTAGGCACCAAGGGCGGGCCGATTTACGTCGTCCGTTGCAGGATGGTTGGTCCGGCCCGCACTGGCATAGCAGCATGGTGCGCGGCTAAGTAGATAGGCTGGTACGTGAACGAAAAAACAAAAAGCCGTAGCGGCTTACGCTACGGCTTTTTGATGTTCTGGTGGGGCGTCACAGATTCGAACTGTGGACCTACGGATTAAGAGTCCGCTGCTCTACCAACTGAGCTAACGCCCCGATGTACTACTCGGTTTTCCCTGTGGTGGGTCGTGCGGGACTCGAACCTGCGACCAACGGATTAAAAGTCCGCTGCTCTACCAACTGAGCTAACGACCCCTAGGGAGCCGCGCATTATAGCGACATGTTTCCCGGCGTCAAGAGCTTTGCTGCAAATTCTGGGGAACGACCACCGGTGCGGTTAAACTAAGCACCTCTTGTTCCCCGACTTGGAGTCCACTAGATGCGTATTTTGCACACCATGTTGCGTGTAGGCAACCTTGATCGCGCAATTTCTTTTTATACCGAGGTGCTGGGCATGCGTCTTTTGCGTCGCCACGACTACCCGGAAGGCCGCTTCACGCTGGCGTTTGTCGGCTTTCAGGACGAGGCCGACGGCGCGGTGATCGAGCTGACCCACAACTGGGATACCGAGGCCTATGAACTGGGTAACGGCTATGGCCATATCGCCCTCGAGGTGGATGACGCCTATGCCACTTGCGATGCGGTACGCAGCCGCGGCGGCAAGGTGACCCGCGAAGCCGGGCCGATGAAGCATGGCACGACCGTGATTGCCTTTGTTGAAGACCCGGATGGCTACAAGATCGAATTCATCCAGAAGAAGCCGGTGGCTTCTGCCAAGGATTGACCACCCGGCCGATCTGTCCACCCGATAATCGAAAAGGAGCGCCTTTGCTCAATAGCATCCAGAAGTTCATCCACCATGAATCAGCCGGCGGCATCGTGCTGATGCTGGCCACCGTGCTGGCGCTGTTTGCGGCCAACAGCCCCTGGGCGGTGCAATATGCCCAGTTGCTGGACCTGCCGACCAGCGTGCGCCTCGGCAGCTTTGCCATCGATAAGCCCCTGCTGCTGTGGGTGAACGATGGCCTGATGGCGGTGTTCTTCTATCTGGTGGGGCTGGAGCTCAAGCGCGAGATACTGGAAGGTGAGCTTGCCGACCGCCGCAAGGCCATGCTGCCGGCCATCGCGGCGGTGGGTGGGATGCTGCTGCCGGCCTTGATCTATGTGGCCTGTGCCTGGCCGGATGCGACGGCCCTGCGGGGCTGGGCGATACCAGCCGCGACCGATATTGCATTTGCGCTGGGGGTGCTGACCCTGTTGGGCAGCCGCGTGCCTATGGGGCTCAAGGTGTTTCTGGTCTCACTGGCCATCATCGACGATCTGGGCGCGGTACTGATCATTGCGTTCTTCTATTCGCACGGGATCGACCTCGGTGCGCTATCCATCGCCGGGGCCTGCCTGCTGGTGCTGTGGCTGCTGAATCGGCGCGGGGTGACAAACTGGATTGTCTACCTGGTCGTGGGCCTGGTGCTGTGGGTGGCGGTACTGAAGTCCGGCGTGCATGCCACGCTGGCCGGCGTGGCAGCGGCTTTCTTCATGCCCTTGCGCGCGAAGAACCGGCATGGCGAATCGCCGCTGCGTGCGCTGGAAGAAGGCATGCATGGCTCGGTGGCCTTCCTGGTACTGCCGGTATTCGCCTTCTTCAACGCGGGTGTGCCGCTGGCCGACCTGACACCGGCCAACCTGCTGGAGGCGGCGCCGCTGGGCATCGCGCTGGGGCTGTTCCTGGGCAAGCAGATCGGTGTACTGGCCTTTGCCTGGCTGGCGGTGAAGAGCGGAGTGGGGCAGTTGCCGGAGCGGGTCGGCTGGCGCCAGATCTATGGCGCGGCGGTACTGTGCGGCATCGGCTTTACCATGAGCCTGTTCATCTCGGGGCTGGCGTTCGAGCACGCCGATCCGCATCTGCTGGTCACCAGCCGGCTGGGCATCCTGGTGGGGTCGATGGTATCGGCCATCGAGGGCTATCTCCTGCTGGCGCGACGATCCGGCTGAGTGATGACGATGGACGTAAAAAAAGCGCCCTGCACGGGGCGCTTTTTTTTTGGCCAAGACCGCGATTACTTCTTGGCCGGCTTGGCGGCAGGCGCCGCAGCGGCAGCAGGCTTGGCTGCGCGCTCCTTGGCGATCAGCTCATTGATGACGCCGAACAGCTTGTCCTCATCACCGGTCTTGCTGGGCGAGGTCTTGTACTTGCCGTTGACGATGAAGTTGGGCACGCCATCGATACGGTAGTCACGCGTCAGCTGAGCGGCACGGGCGAAGGTGCTCTGGGCGCCGAAGGACTTGTATGCCGACTCGAACTGGGCGCGGTTGACGCCTTGCTTGGCGACCCAGTCAAACAGGGTCTTCTCGTCACGCAGTTCGATGCCGTCCTTCTGGATGGCATTGAATACTTTGGGCGTCAGGGCGTTGACCTGGCCCAGCGCCTTCAGCGCGACGAAAACCTTGGCGTGGCCTGCCATATCGCTGCGGCCATCCCACATCACATGCTCACGACGGAACACGACGTCCTTCGGCAGGGTGGCTTCCCAGGCGGCGACCTTGGGTTCCAGGTGGTAGCAGTGCGGACAGCCATACCAGAAGAACTCGATCACTTCGATCTTGCCGGGCGCCTCGGTCGGCATCACGTTGGGCAGGTAGTCGAAATCCACCCCGGCGCGTACTTCGGCGTGGGCGCTAAAGGCTGCCAGGGCAAGGCCAGTGGCAAGTAGGCGGGTGAACAGCTTGGCGATCCGCATGCAAGACTCCTGATTTATTCCGTTTGTTTATGGCGGGTTACTGTTTGACCAGTGCAGACTCAATGCCGTTGATCTTGAGCTGGGCGCGGACCCGGTCAATATCCTCGGCAGCCGCCAGAGGGCCAACGCGGACACGATGCAGCAGGCCCTTGCCGGTCACTTCACTGGTCTGGATGGTGGCTTCCATGCCGAGCAGGGCCAGCTTGGCCTTGAGGTTGTCGGCGTCCTTCTCGGTCTGGAAGGCGCCGACCTGCAGATAGCTGCCCTTGGCGGGCTGCACCGTGGTCGGTGGGGTCACATCGGCCGGTTTGGCAACGGTATTCGGTTTCGGTTCCTTGCCTTGGTCCGGCAGCATGTCGTAGAACTTGAACCGGTCATCCTGCTGGTTATTGCCCGCCTTGGCCTGCGCGGCCGGCGGCTGTGCCTCGACCTTGCCGGGTGCAGACTTGCTGCCGCCGCTGGGCGCGAGGACTTCGGGTTGCTTGGGGGCATTCGGCGCAGCCGGCTGTGCGGATGAGCTGCTCGGCGCCTTGTTGCCAAAGGGATTGGGTGTCTTGTTGAGGTAAAGGGCTGCCGCCACGGCGATCGCCACCCCAAGGCAAAGGCCGATGATCAGGCCGGCAAATACCGACCCGCCGCCACTGCCACCGCCACGTTTGCCGCTCGATGCGGGCTTCCTGCTGGAGTTTTTGTAGTCCTTGCCCATGTTCCACTCTGGTGCGGCGCGGCTTACGCCACGCGAATCGGCGCATTATAGCCAGCTACTCTGAATAGACGCTGACTCTCTGCAAGTCTTTGTCGCACTGCGGCAAAAGTACCTATTGCCCTATAATCGCGCCATCGCACCAAACTTGGAACCTGCGTTCATGCAAGACGCTTCCCCTAAAGCCTGGTCAGGCCGCTTCTCCGAACCCGTGGCCGAACTGGTCAAACGCTATACGGCGTCGGTGTTTTTCGACAAACGCCTAGCTGAATTCGACATTCAGGGCTCGCTCGCCCATGCCCAGATGCTCAACAAGGTCGGGGTGCTCAGCGCCACCGACCTTGCGGCCATCACCGACGGCATGAGCACGATACTGACCGCTATCCGCGAAGACCGCTTCGAATGGTCGCTGGATCTCGAAGATGTGCACATGAATATCGAGAAGCGGTTGACCGACCTGATCGGTGACGCCGGCAAGCGCTTGCACACCGGTCGCAGTCGCAATGACCAGGTCGCAACCGATATTCGCCTGTGGCTGCGGCATGAGATCGACGGACTGGTGCTGCTGGCCCAGGACCTGCAACGCGCGCTACTGGAACTGGCCGAGAAGCATGCCGAAACGGTGATGCCGGGCTTTACCCACCTGCAGGTCGCCCAGCCCATCACCTTTGGCCATCACCTGATGGCCTACGTGGAAATGCTGGCCCGCGACGTGGAGCGACTGCTGGATACCCGCAAGCGGGTCAACCGCCTGCCACTGGGCTCGGCTGCACTGGCCGGCACCAGCTACCCGATAGACCGCGAATACGTGGCGCGGCAGCTGGGCTTTGACGAGGTTTGCTACAACTCGCTCGACGCCGTCAGCGATCGCGACTTCGCCATCGAGTTCACGGCGGCCGCGGCACTGGTGATGACGCATCTATCGCGCCTCTCCGAAGAGCTGGTGCTGTGGATGAACCCACGCTTCGGCTTTATCGACATGGCCGACCGCTACTGCACCGGTTCATCCATCATGCCGCAGAAGAAGAACCCGGACGTGCCGGAGCTGGTCCGCGGCAAGACCGGTCGTGTCACCGGCCACCTGATGGCCCTGCTGACCCTGATGAAGGCACAGCCGCTGGCCTACAACAAGGACAACCAGGAAGACAAGGAACCGCTGTTCGATACGGTGGACACTCTGACGGCCACCTTGCGTATCGTCGCCGACATGATGCGTGGTGTCGTGGTCAAGCCGGAAGCCATGCGCCGTGCGGTGAAGCAGGGCTACGCCACCGCGACCGACCTGGCCGACTATCTGGTCAAGAAAGGCCTGCCGTTCCGTGATGCCCACGAAGCCGTGGCCCTGGCCGTGCGCTATGCCGGCGAGCAGCGCAAGGACCTGGCCGAACTGAGCCTGGTGGAGCTCGGAACCTTTTCGCCGTTGATCGGCGGGGATGTGTTCGACGTACTGACACCAGAAGGCTCGCTCGCCAGCCGCGACCATATTGGCGGGACCGCCCCCAAGCAGGTTCGTGCCGCGATCATTCGCGCCCGTGCCCGCCTGGGTGATGCCTGATGCTGAACTGGCGCTGGGCGACGCTGGATACGCTGACCGCAGCCGAGTGGCATGAGGTCGGCGTACTGCGGCAGTCGGTGTTTATCGTCGAGCAGCAATGCCCGTTTCCGGATCTCGATCATATCGATCCGGAGAGCCGCCACCTGTTGGGCCGTGATGGCAGCGGCCAATTGGTCGCCTATCTGCGCCTGGTGCCGGCTGGCCACAAGTACCCGACGCCGTCCATCGGCCGGGTGGTGACCGCGGCGTCCGCCCGCGGCAATGGCACCGGGAAGGCGCTGATGCTGGAAGCCTTGGCGGAACATAGTCGCTGCTATCCGGGTCAATCGAACACCATCGGTGGCCAGGCCTATCTCAATGGCTTTTACCAGTCGCTGGGTTTCCGGCCCATCAGCGACATCTATCTCGAAGATGATATCGAGCATATCGACATGGTCTGGACGCCGCCCACCTGACCTGCAACATCGGCAAGACAAGGACCTCGCATGCACGCCAATCGCCAATTCCCCAGCTTCCGTCCCCGTCGTATGCGCCGCGACGAGTTTTCCCGTCGCCTGATGCGCGAGAACGAGCTGACCAGCAATGACCTGATCTGGCCGGTTTTCGTGCTCGAAGGGCAGGGCAAGCAGGAGCAGGCGGTGGCATCCATGCCCGGCGTGGTGCGCATGAGCCTGGAAAGCCTGCTGCCGCGGGCCGAGGAGGCACTCGAACTGGGCATACCAGCGCTGGCGCTGTTTCCGGTGATCCAGGGACCCAAGACTGAAAACGGCGAAGCTGCCTACGATCCGGAAGGCCTGGTGCCGACCGTGGTGCGGGCGCTGAAGGCACGTTTTCCGGAGCTGGGCATCATCACCGACGGCGCGCTCGACCCCTATACCAGCCATGGCCAGGATGGCCTGATCGACGCCAGCGGCTATGTGATGAACGACGAAACCGTCGAGGTACTCGTCAAGCAGGCGCTTTGCCATGCCGAAGCCGGGGTGGACGTGATTGCACCGAGCGACATGATGGATGGTCGTATCGGCGGCATCCGGCAGGCACTGGATGCGGCAGGCCATATCCATACCCGCATCATGGCCTACTCGGCCAAGTATGCCTCGAGCTACTACGGTCCGTTCCGTGATGCGGTGGGCTCGGCCGGTAACCTGGGTAAGAGCAACAAGTACAACTATCAGATGGACCCGGCGAACTCGAACGAGGCATTGCACGAGGTGGCACTGGACCTGCAGGAAGGTGCCGACATGGTCATGGTCAAGCCCGGCCTGCCCTACCTCGACATCGTGCGGCGGGTGAAGGACGAATTCCTGGTGCCGACCTATGTCTATCAGGTGTCCGGCGAATACGCGATGATCAAGGCCGCGGCGCAGAATGGCTGGCTGGAAGAGAAAGCCGTTGCGCTGGAAGCCCTGCTGGCCATGAAGCGTGCCGGTGCCGACGGCGTGCTGACCTACTTTGCGCCACAAGCAGCACGCTGGCTGAAAGGCTAGTTCCGCGCGACCCGGAGCAGGTCGCAACGTGTGGCAGTTTCGCCCTCTATACTGGAGGTAGCCCTATGCCCATCGATCTCCATGTCCGGCCTCGCGCCCAGTCCTGATCCGGCTCTCCCGTTGCGGCGGGACCTGCCTGCGTTCATCAAGGCGCGTGGCAAGCTGTTGCTTTGGCTCGCTCTGGCGGGCCTGCTGGTGGCGGGCCTGATAGGCTGGGAGTTGCAGCAATCGCACAGCGATGCACGGGCTGCATCGCAACTGGCGGCACAAAACCTCTCCATGTTGCTCAAGGAGCAGCTCGACGGCGCGTTTCGCGAGACCGACCTGGTATTGCGCGATCTGGCTGGCAAGGTCGAGCCGGCCATGCTGGGCAATATGGTCCATATGCCGGCCGCCGACCGTCAGACCTTGCACGCCCTGCTCGACGAAAAACTGTCGACCCTGTCCCAGGTCGACACCATGACCTTCCTGTCACCGGATAGCCAACTGTCGATCACCGCGGAACGGATCACCACCGCCGATACCAACCAGTACGCGCTGTGGCGGCAGCTCAGGGGCAACCCCGGGCAGGAACTGGTTTTTTCCAAGCCCGTCACCCTGCCCGGCAGCCGGGACCTGGGCTTTGTGGTGGCACGGCGGATCCCCCGGGACGATGGCAGCCTGGCCGGCGTGGTGACCGCGACGGTGACGCTGGAGTATTTCAACCAGTTGGCGCGCCGGCTGGAAGCGCCAGAGCACAGCGCCTTTGCCCTGCTCGATACCAATCTGACCCTGGTGGCTCGCTACCCCGAGGTGGACCAGGCAATCGGCAAGCCGGTCGCCCAGGCCGAGCTCTTTGATCGCTGGGTCAACGGGCGAAGCAACGGCTATATGGTCTGGCTCTCGGCCTATGACGGGGTGGAGCGCGGCGTGAGCTTCCGGCGGCTGGAGAATTTTCCCTTTATCGTGCTGGTGGGCCTGCCGGAGAACAATTACCTGAACGACTGGCGGCTCAAGGCAGCGGCCTATGCGGCGGCCTACCTGATGTTGTTGCTGTTTGGCGTGGCCATGGCCTGGCGTGGTTGGCGAGAGGCGCAGCTGGCGCTGGCGGTACAACTGAGCGCAAACCGCATGGCAGAGCGCGATGCGCACATCCTGCGAGCCCTGGAGACGATCTCCCGCCCCCTGTTACTGGTGCGGGCCAGAGATGATGTGATCGTGCGCGCGAATCAGGCGGCCGAACAGTTATGTGGCAAGACGCCGGCAACCCTGGTCGGCCTACATCTGCCCAGCCTCTACCTGCGGCCCGAGCACCACGCCGATATCGTGGCACAACTGGCCGAACGACAGGTGGTCAGCAACTATGAGCTGAAGTTCCGGCACCGGGACGGTAGCCATTTCTGGGCGGAACTGTCGGGCTCGCTGATCGAATACGAAGACCAGCCGGCTTACTTCCTGAGCCTGCAGGACATCAGCGAACGCAAGGCAGCGCAGGAAACGTTGTGGTACAAGGCCACGGTTGATCCGCTGACCGGCATCGCCAACCGAGGCTATTTCATGGAACGGGCCGAGCAGGAGTGGTTCCGGGCACGACGCTACGATCATCGGCTATGTCTATTGCTGCTGGATATCGACCACTTCAAGCTGGTGAACGACAGCTACGGCCACGATGCCGGCGACCAGGTGCTGCGCGCGTTTACCGATCGATTGCAGACGCAGCTGCGGGAGACCGATGTGTTCGGCCGCATTGGTGGCGAGGAGTTTGCTGTCCTGCTGCTGGAAAATGACGACGCCCTGCTGCGGGAAGTGGCGGAGCGCCTGCGCAACAGCCTGGCGGCCACCCCCATCCTGCTGGCGGACGGTTCACCGCTGTTTGTCACCGTGAGCATAGGCAGCTCGCATTGCCGACCCGAGGAGATGACGCTAGAGGTGCTGCTCAAGCAGGCGGACCAGGCGCTCTATATCGCCAAGCGGGCCGGGCGCAACCAGGTGGTCTACTTCGACCCGGTCAGTGCGGAAGACCACGACGACTTGAACCACTGAGCAGCGGCATCTGCCATATTACTGTAGAATCAAAGGCTTGCCCGTTTACCCGCCGCGCTGATCCTGCGGCTGCCAAGCCGTATGAGCCTCACCTGCCGCCCCCGCTGTGCCGCATGCTGCACCGCCCCCTCCATCTCTTCGCCCATCCCCGGCATGCCCAATGGCAAGCCGGCCGGAGTGCCCTGCATACAGCTCGACGAAGACCTGCGCTGCAAGATCTTTGGCGACCCACGCCGCCCGGCGGTGTGCGGCGGCTTGCAACCGGATGCCGAAATGTGTGGCAGCAGCCGCGACGGCGCCATGCAGTACCTTGGCTGGCTGGAGCGCGAGACGGGGAGTTTTCAGGTGTTGGTAAGCGTTTAAGTTCGGCTGAGACGATAGCGCTGGTCCCGGCCCAAGCCTGATCGGACTGGGTGTGCTTTCCCTGAATCATCACTTACGGAACGTACGGCGCGCGAATCTGGTGGAAGGCGCTGCGCTGAGCGGGATGGTTATCATCCGGCAGCGAATACAAGCCGACCAGTTGATGCTGCTCGCAGGAATACGGCGCAATGCCCTTCGGGGATTGCGCCCTACGGATGGGTCCATGTTGGCGGCAATGCGGCCTCTGTATAAAGATCAGATCGAAGTCCTTGTCCCGACCCACCGCTTTCGGGCACCGCCTCCCTACGGGGTGGTGACGTCTTGGGCGTTATATATGAGTATCGGAATCCACTGACGAGCGTCAGCGAGGCTCTCTCGCCTTGGGCGAGCGCGGGGAGAGTGGGACATAAAAAAGCGATGCGCGCTGGAGCATCAACTGCCAATTAGCGCCCGCGTCTCCCGGGCGCCCGATCTAAAGTATCAAGCCTTCACAACAGCAAGAGCGACTACATAAATCGCTGCACGTCGATCCGCCATTTCGACGGACTCTCATGGCTGATGATCTTGTCCGCACCGCCTTTGCCCATGGGGCGGGCCAGATCAACCTCGCTCGGGGTCAGGTAGCCCTTCTTGGTATCGAAGATCACTTTGATCTTGGGCTGCAGCAGGCTTTCTTCGTTGTGTTCGGTCACGATGCCGAGCCGGCCGCTTTCCAGCAGAACCAGAGTGCCAACCGGATAGATGCCGACGCAGCGCATGAAGGCCTTGACCAGGGTGGGGTCGAAGTGGAATTTGCTCCATTCGAACAGCTTGCGTAGCGCATCGGTCGGCGGCATGCCCTTGTGGTAGACCCGGTCGGCGGTGATGGCGTCATAGACATCAACGATGGCGGCCATCTTGGCCAGCGTGCTGATCTGCTCACCGGGCAGCTTGTCCGGGTAGCCAGAGCCATCGACCCGTTCATGGTGGTGCAGGGTGATGTCGAGCGGGATTTCGCCGATGCCGGGCGTCTTGAGCAGGATGTCGTAGCCGTCTCGCGGATGGCGGCGGACGATGTCGAATTCTTCGTCGGTCAGCCGGCCTGGCTTGTTCAGGATGGCGTCCGGCACCAGGGCCTTGCCGGTATCGTGCAGTAAGCCGCCGAGGCCTGCCTGGCGGGTGGTCTCCGGGTCCAGCCCGGCAGAACGGCAGAAGGCGACCAGGAAGGTACAGACGCTGACCGAATGCAGGAAGGTGTAGTCGTCCTTGTCCTTGATGTGCATGAGGCCGATCAGGGCGCCGGAATTGCGCAGTATGGATTCGGTGATGCCGGCGACCACCGGCTCGACGGCTTCCATATTCACCGCGTTACCAAGCCGGACATCGGCCATGACGCTACGCACCAGGTTGGCGGCCTGGTTCTTGATCGCCTTGGCGCGTCCCATTTCCTCGACCGTGGAGATGCGGATGCGCGGCGCCGGTTCGCTCTCGGCGATGGCGATCATCTCTGCCTGCAGAGCGCTCTGCACTTCTTCCTGGGTGGGGGCGTCAGGCACATCCAGACCGCGTTCGGTATCGATATAGACCTCGGGGATGCCGCAACCGAGGATGGTCTCGATTTCCTTGTCCGTCTTGACCGGAAAGGCGGATCGCATGAAGGGATGTTGTGACCAGTCGGCAGCCAGATCATGGATGTACATGCCGACACGCAGTTCGGCCGAAGAGATGCGCTTGATCATCAGGGTGGATTCCGGGTTGAACCGTTCTGCGCCGGCTTGATCTCAGTCTAGCTCAGTCGGCCGGCAAGCCAAACCTCCTTGCTCCTCACCCGACAATATATAAAGTGCATTTCCCGGCTTCGTCTTGCCCGCTTTAAGAGTGAGTGAAGACAAGCTGCTTATAATCGCGATTTTCCTGCCCACGGTATAACTGGATGGACCTCCTCCTGCTGCTCAAGGCGCTCATCATGGGCGTCGTCGAAGGGATCACCGAATTCCTGCCTATCTCCAGCACCGGCCATTTGATCCTGACTGGCCACCTGCTGGGTTTTCTCGATAAGGAAAAGCGCGATGTATTCGAGATCTTCATCCAGCTCGGCGCGATCCTGGCCGTGGTCTGGCAGTACCAGACGCGGCTGATCGACGCCGTGCGCCATGCGCGTGAACCGGGGCCGGGCCGGCAGTTGCTGATCAACCTGGTGGTCGCTGCGATCCCGGCCCTGCTGCTGGGCAAGCTGTTCGGCGAGCAGATCAAGGCCGTGCTGTTCAATGCGGTTGCCGTCGCCATCAGCTTTATCGTGGGCGGCGTGATCATTCTTTGGGCGGAGAAGCGGCAGCATAAGGTGACAGTGGCGCGGCTCGAGGACATGAGTGCGCGCGATGCGCTGAAGGTGGGGCTGGCGCAATGTCTGGCCCTGATACCGGGCACTTCGCGTTCTGGCTCCACCATTATTGGCGGCCTGTTCTTTGGTCTGTCGCGTCAGGCGGCGACCGAGTTCTCCTTCCTGCTTGGCATCCCGGTGCTTGGTGCGGCATCGCTCTATAGCCTGCTCAAGCATTGGCATAGCCTGAACAGCAATGACCTGGTGCTGTTCGCCGTGGGTTTTGTGGCGAGCTTTGTGTTCGCCCTGATCGCCGTGAGGGCACTGCTGCGCTTTTTGGCCAGCCATACCTTCGTGGCCTTTGCCTGGTACCGCATCGCCTTTGGTCTGGTGGTGTTGCTGACGGCGTACAGCGGCTGGGTAAACTGGGCTGATTAGACTTTTTTCTGTCGTAGTGCTTGACGCATGTCGGTTCATGCTCCATAATCTTTTTCTCTGTCGCGGGATGGAGCAGTTGGCAGCTCGTCGGGCTCATAACCCGAAGGTCACAGGTTCGAGTCCTGTTCCCGCAACCAGTTTTAAAGGGCTTCGCTTCGGCGAGGCCCTTTTGCTTTTCTGTCTGGTCATGTTCATGCCGTGGCCGGACAACGCACAGCAAAACGAAAAGGCCTTGGCAAACCGAGGGCCTTTTCTATTTACCGCTCAAGCACTGGCAGCACCTGGAAATGGATTTCCACCGTCGGCACCAAGGTGGCGAAGGAGCCGTTCAGCGTGGCGTTATGGTGCGCGATGATGGCAGCGGCCGACAGGGCGGGCGTATCCATGCAGGTGTGAGCATCAGCGGCCAGCACCACCTTCAGGCCCAGGTCCGCTGCGGCACGGCAGGTCGTGTCGACGCAGTACTGCGTCTTCATGCCGGTAATGACCAGCGTGTCACACGCCAGGGCAGCCAGCTGCGCCGCCAGATCCGTCGCCTGGAAGCAGTTGGGCCGTGACTTGTTGAATAGATGATCCCGGGCAGGATCGATCGACAACGTCGGCAGCAGTTGCCAGAACGGGCTGCCCGCGTCGATTGGGGAGCCGTCCGGCCCGGTATGGCGGACTGCGAAGACGGGGCGTTTGCGTCTCGGGCCGCAGTGATCAGCCGGTTGATGTTGGCCAGCACGCGCGGACCTTCAAATGGCTGTTCCGGGCCATGGAACAAGCCGACCTGCATATCGATGATCAGCAGCGCAGCGCGCTGAAGTGCGGGTTGGGACATGCTGTTTCTCCTTGTCGTGTGCCAACAGGGACGGAGAAACGACAAGGCCCCGTCCATTGCTGGCGGGGCCTTGGGGTGTATACGTTTTAGCTGACGCTCACGTGCCGACCTCACGCCCGCCTGTCGCGGTCGTGGTGGTAGTAGTGGTAGTGATAAGTGGGAAGTTCATGCTGATGATCATGCAGCCAGCCCGACCCTGCGTCAATCCGACGCAAGCCGGGTGATGGGCTAGTATGAATTGTGTTCAATGCGTTGAACCGAGTGCCTCATGCGCTATCTCGTCATGCCCTGCTTGCTCGTCCTGGCGACCGCTTGCCTGGCTGCCGACCCGCCACCGCCAGTACCTGCAGCACCGCCGCCCATGTGGCAGAAGGCCATTCCGGTCGCGGTCACCATCGGTGCGGATGTGGCTTCCGGCATTGATGGCGCGGTATTGCCCACCCCGCTGATCCTGCGTATCAATGATTTGAGCCGCCTGCCCAGGCTGGATGCGAAGTACACCGAATGCCTGTTCGAGGCCGATGCCTGGTCCAATCTGGCCGCCGAGCGCGTCAATATCAATCCCCGTGTGTTGCGCTGCTTCGATGCTGAGGGCAAGGAGGTGCTGGCGCGGGCGGTCCGCGGCTTTGCGGTGGACAAGGACGCCCGATCCGGGCTCAAGAGCCCTATCGTCTGGACCCAGACGGCGCGTGAGCTGTTGCTGGCCGGCGTTGGCGCGCAGGCCAAGCAGAACTTTCTGATGCGTACCGCCCGCTCCGCCTTGGGCAAGGCCTCGCTCGGTCTGACCGATAATTTCCTGGATGACCAGGATGAAAAGAAGCCGGTAGACGCTGATGCGATCCGCCAGCTGCGCAGCGCCGATACGCTGATGCCGACGCTGGGGGTGGAGCCTGGTCGGGAGTTCGGCATCGTTCTCAGCGGCGGCATGCGCTGAGCGGACGGCGATCACCGCCTTGTCGTCTACCCGGTCACAGCCCCTGCGAGCCTTGCTGCAGGCAGCTTGTCGCTCGATGACAACGATAGTCGACACAGCGAAGCTTGCCCGTCTCCGCACTCCCCCCTAGACTCCGCGCCATCTGCTGCAAGGAAAACCAAGATGGCCGCCGCTCCGCAATACGACGAATCTTCCGTCAAGGTGCTCAAGGGCCTGGAACCGGTTAAACACCGGCCAGGTATGTATACCCGCACCGAGAACCCGCTCCATATCATCCAGGAAGTGATCGACAACGCCGCTGACGAGGCCTTGGCAGGCTACGCCAAGACCATCGAGGTCGTGGTGTTCCAGGATGGCTCCATCGGCGTATCCGACGACGGGCGCGGCATTCCGGTCGGCATCCACCCCGAGATGGGCGTGCCTACCGTGGAGGTGGTGTTCACCCAGTTGCACGCCGGCGGCAAGTTCAACAAGAAGGATGGCGGCGCGTACAGCTTCTCCGGCGGCCTGCACGGTGTGGGCGTGAGCGTGACCAATGCGCTGTCCACCCGGCTGGAGGTGCGCGTCAAGCGTGATGGCGCCGAGCATGCGCTGGCCTTTGGCGATGGCTTCGTGATCGAGCCCTTGGCTGTCCTGAAGGACGTGGGCAAGAAGAACACCGGCACCGCCGTGCGCTGCTGGCCGGACCCCAAGTATTTCGACTCGCCCAACATTCCCATGGGAGAGCTGGCGCATATCCTGCGCTCCAAGGCGGTGTTGCTGCCCGGGATCACGGTCAACCTGATCATCGAGAAGAAGGACGGCAGCCGCGATACCCAGAGCTGGACCTATCCGGACGGCCTGGCGGGCTACCTGAACGAACAGCTGGCGGACGCCGAGTTGATCGTGCCCCTGTTCCGGGGCGAGCGCTATATCACCGAAGCGAACGAGAGCTTCTCGACCGGTGAGGGTGCGGCCTGGGTGATTACCTGGACCGAGGAGGGTGGCATCGCCCGTGAGAGCTACGTCAACCTGATCCCCACGCCGTCTGGCGGCACGCACGAAACCGGCCTGCGCGACGGTGTGTTCAATGCGATCAAGAATTTCATCGACCTGCACAACCTGCTGCCCAAGGGCGTGAAGCTGCTGCCGGAAGACCTGTTTGCCCGGTCCTCCTTCGTGCTCAGCGCCAAGGTGCTGGACCCGCAGTTCCAGGGCCAGACCAAGGAGCGGCTATCCAGCCGGGATGCACTGCGCCTGGTCTCCACCCAGGTGCGCGACCCGTTCGAGCTGTGGCTGAACGAGCATCTGGATTACGGCAAGAAGCTGGCTGAGCTGGCGATCCGCCAGGCCCAGAGCCGCATGAAGGCCGCCAAGACCGTCATCAAGAAGAAGACCAGTGGCGTGGCCGTGCTGCCGGGCAAGCTGACCGACTGCACCAGCGAGGATGTGAGCCGCCGCGAATTGTTCTTGGTCGAAGGGGATTCTGCCGGCGGTAGCGCCAAGCAGGGTCGAGACAAGGACTTCCAGGCCATCCTGCCGCTGCGCGGCAAGGTGCTCAACAGCTGGGAAGTGGACCAGAACGAGCTGTTCGGCAACAACGAAATCCACGATATCGCCGTGGCGATCGGCGTGGACCCGCACAAGCTGGATGGCCCGTCCGATCTCAGCGGGCTGCGCTACGGCAAGATCCTGATCATGTCCGATGCCGACGTGGATGGCTCGCACATCCAGGTGCTGCTGCTGACGCTGTTCTGCCGCCACTTCCCGCAACTGGTAAAGAATGGCCATATCCATATAGCCCAACCACCGCTGTTCCGGATCGACGTGCCGGGTTCGGGCAAGAGCAAGCCGCCGCGCAAGTTCTACGCGCTGGACGATGGTGAACTGGAGGCCGTGCTGGACAAGCTGCGGCTGGAGAAGGTGCGCGAGAACAGTTGGAGCATCAGCCGCTTCAAGGGTCTGGGTGAGATGAACGCCGAACAGCTGTTCGATACCACCATGAATCCCGATACGCGCCGTACCTTGCAGATCGACTTCGATGCGATCGAGGAAGATACCCGCCGCATCATGACCATGCTGATGGGCAAGGGCGAGGCATCAAGCCGCCGGGCCTGGCTGGAAGAGAACGGCAACCTGGCCGAAGGCGATATATGAGCCGGCAGCGCATTGCTGCGCTGCTGGTGCACGTGCCCGACTGGCGGGAAGGCCTGGCCTGGTACCAGCAGGCTTTTCCGTCTGCCCGCCGGATGGAACTTCCGGGAAGCGAATTTGCCTAACTGGACGTGGACGGCGTGGCGCTGGAAGTGGTGCGCGCCGACGACAAGGTCGGCAGCGGCGCCTTTGGTACCGTGGTGTACTGGTGGGCAGAGGACTTCGCGGCACGCCGGGAAGCACTGTTGGCGCTGGGCGCGCGAGCCTACCGCGGTCCGATGGCGATCGAGGAAGGATTGACCATGTGCCAGGTACTGGACCCATGGGGCAATCCCATCGGTTTACGCGGGCCCACCCTCTGACACTGATTCCGCCCTGTTTTGGTGCAACTTGTCTAGACAGGGCGCACCGTCGTGGTTCATTCAACCGGCCGTTGCGCCATCCGCACTATCCCCTATGCAAAGCACTGCAGACAATTGATCCGTCAATGATATATTCCGCGACATGCTGCGGCGCGGCCGATCCCTGGATGCGCTACGCCATTGCAGCGATACGCCATCCTGCCGCCGGATGGACCTGCAAACCCTGTTGGCCAAAAGCTCGCCACTAGCCTCTCGGTAAAGCCCGCAACACCCCATGTCCAGACCCCTTACGGTTTCCGTCATCGTTCCCTGCTACAACCAGGCCGCGTCCATACTCGACACGTTGCGCTCGGTGGCCGCACAGCAATATCCCCATTGGGATTGCGTAGTGGTAGATGACGGCTCCAGCGACGACAGCGCGGCCGTGGTTGAAGGCTGGATCAAGACAGACAGCCGCTTTCGCTATGTGCACAAGGCCAATGGCGGCGTCGCATCGGCGCGCAACCTGGGTATCAGCCTGACTCAGGGCGAGTTGATCCTGCCGCTCGATGGCGATGACCAGATTCATCCCGGCTACCTGGCCGCCGCCGTCAGCCAGTTCGAGGTGGCACCCGCCACCGCGCTGGTCTACAGTCACGCCCGTCGTTTTGGTGAGCAGCGTTCGGTCTGGCGGCTACCGCCCTACCGCTATGAGGACCTGCTCTGGCATAACTGCCTGTTCAATTCCTCGATCTACCGGCGCAGCCTGTTCGAACGCAGCAGCGGTTACTCACCGGCCATGGTCCATGGCTACGAGGACTGGGAGCTGTATGTACGTATGCTCGACGCCGACGCGGTGGTGCATCGGCTCGACTACCCTTACTACATCTACCGGGTACAGGCAGTATCGCGCTCGACCGAGCAGCTGAAATGCGGCCGGATTGACAAGTCACACCAACAGATCGTGGCAAATAACACCGAAAAGTATGCCCAGGCCTTGCAAGACCCGATCAAGACCGTGACAGAATACGGCCGGCGTTGCGCGCTCGACTATGCGCAGCGTTACAAGCGGCAACGGCGCTATCTGCACCTGATCTATCTGATGGTGATCGCCGTGCTGGTCGCGGCCTTGCTGCGCTGACAACCTGATCGAGAACAAGCATGAAGTACAGCATCATCATCCCGGTGCTCAACCAGCTGCACTACACCCAGCAGTGCGTGGAATCGCTGCTCGCCAATGGCGTCAAGGCAGCGTCGATTCTGATCATCGACAACGGCAGCAGTGACGAGACGCCGCAGTGGCTGGCCGCCAATCCGCAGTATGCCTCGCTGCATAATGTGGTGAATCTCGGCTGTGGCGGTGCCTGGACCCAGGGTGCGCTGCACTGGGACAGCGAATGGGTGGTGCTGCTGAACAACGACGTGGTGATGGGTCACAATGCCATCGAGGCCAGCATTGCAGCGGCCGAACGGCTGGGCGTGGAGGTGGTGAGCACGGCCCTGATCGAGGGCGAGCTCGACTACGACATCCGCTCCTTTACCGCCGACTATGTGCAGAAGATGGCCGGCCAGCAACGGGCCGATTTCTTCCATGGCGTGTGCTTTGCCGTGCGGCGCGAAGTCTTCCATCGCATCGGCTTCCTCGATACCGACCGAGCCTTGTTCGGCCGCGAGGATACCGAGTTCCTGTTCCGCTGCCAGCGCAATGGCGTCAAGATGGCGACGGTGGGCGAGGCGGTCATGCACCACTTCGGTTCCATCACCCAGAAGGCCATGAAGCTCGAAGCCGGCGTGACCGAGTTTGGCGACCATCGCTATCTCTACCGCAAGCTGGGGCTCTCCTGGTGGGGCCGGCAAGCCTATAAACGCGTGCGCAAGCAGCGCGAACGGCAATGGCGCTCAGCCGAATTGGCCGCGACGGGCATGACGCTGCATATGGACCGGCGCGGCGGGCAATGGATCTACCGCTGAGCGAACCCGCCAGCGGGCGGCCGCTCGCCAGCCTGCTGCTGATTGCCTACCGGCAGGCCGATACCATCGAGGACGCCATCGCCGGTGCCCTGGCGCAAACCTATCAGCCGCTGCAGATCATCCTGTCTGACGATGCGTCGCCGGATGACACCTTCGCACGCATGCAGGCAGCGGTACGCGATTATCAGGGTCCGCACCAGATCATCCTCAACCGTAACCCGGTGAACCTGGGCATCGGTGCCCATATCGACCAGATGGTGAAGCTGAGCCAGGGTGAGATGCTGTTCGTGGCCGCCGGGGACGATGTGTCGCTGCCTGAGCGTTGCGAGCAGGTGATGGCAGCGTGGGAAGCCTCGGGCCGCAAGCTGGACCTGATCGCCAGCGCACTGGTCGATATCGACGAGGCGGGCGTCGAGCATGAGCGCATCCACCCCGACCAGCTGGCCGACTACTACAATGCCACCGACTGGCTGGCCAAGCCCCCCTATGTGATCGGGGCCGCACAGGCCTGGACCCGGCGCGTGTTCGAGGGCTTTGGCGGCCTGCCCAAGGGGGTGGTGTTCGAGGACCTGATCATGGTGTTCCGCGCCATCATCAGCGGCGGTGCGCTGACCCTGGACGTGCCGCTGGTGCGCTATCGGCGTGGCGGCTTCTCGGCCAAGCAGCGCAGCCTGTCGGCCGAGGATGTAGCTCGTCGCTTGTTGCGTGGGGCGCGCAGTGCGCTGATCGAGATTCCGCTGCTATGGGATGCCGCCAGGCAGGCAGGGCAGGCGGCGGCGGTGGACGCGGCCTTCGCCGCCAAGCTCCAGCGCGAGCGGTTCATCCACGACATCCTGCTGGCAGAGGGGGCGGGCAGCAAGCTGGGTCTGTTCCTGGCAGCGCAGGGCGTGCCGTTGGCGATCCGCCTGCGACTGTTGGTCTACGCAGCCTTCCCCTGGCTGCTGACGCCCTGGTTTGCGGCCAAGCGCTGGCGGGCACGGCGCAAGGCTGCGCGACAGACCGCCTCATGAAAAAAGCCGGCTATGCCGGCTTTTTTCATGTCCCCTCCGTTCAAGCCAGGGCGATCGGTCGACCGACCTCCAGCGAGAGCTCACGGATGGCGCGCAGCGCCGGCTCAACGGGCAGGTTGACCAGGCAGTCGCTGACCCGCCCGTCGCCACAGCCGGCACGGAAGCAGGGGCGGCAGCCGTATTCCGGGCTGGCAACCACGCGATGCGGCACCATCCACGGCGCCCACTTGTTCTCGCCGGTCGGGCCGAAGATGGCGACCGTCGGTGTGCCGAGCGCGGCCGCCATGTGCATGGGGGCGGAATCGAGGCCGAACCAGAGCTTGGCGTCGGCGATCAGGGCGCCGAGCTGCTTGAGGTTGAGCTGGCCGGTGAAGTCCACCACCGGGCGCTCCAGCAGGGCCTTGATGGCCTCGACCATCTCGACTTCCTCCGGGTCCTTGGTGGCGGTGAGGATGACCTTCTCGCCGGCAGCCGTGAGGGCGTTGATGACCATGGCCATCTTGTCGGCCGACCAGGCCTTGAACATCCAGCGCGACGTGGGATGGATGTGCACATAACCGCCCGGCTCAAGGCCGTGGCTGGCCAGGAGCGCGCGGGCAAACTTCACGGCGGCCTCGTCCAGCGCCAGGCTCAAGCGGCGCGACTCCGGCACCGGCTGCACACCGACGCGGCGGACGGCATCGAGATGCACTTCCACCATATGACGTTCACCCTGCAGCTCGTAGTAGAGATGGGTGAAGCTCTTGCGCCAGAAGCGGTCGGTCAGGGCCTCGGGCGCGACCGAGACGCGTGGCTTGAGCAGGCGCGTGAGCCAGGCTCCACGGCGGCGCTTAGTCAGGTGGACGATGAGGTCGTAGTCACGCTCCCGGAGGGTGCGTAGCAGGCGCCATTCGGTCTTGATCCAGCCCCACAGGCCAAAGGCGCGATGGCCGTTGCGGACGATGCCATGCAGCTGCGCCAGATCAGGGTGGCCGGCGATCATGGGGCGGGTCTCGTCAAAGACCAGGGCATCGACCTCGATGCCGGCGCGTGCCAGGGTGCTGACGACCGGGCTGGTGAGCAGCACGTCACCGTGATGCTGCAGCTTGATCACCAGGGCACGACGATAGGGTGGCTGCTTCACGCGGCGACCCCGCTCAACAGGGCACGGACAGCGTCGGCATCCGGCGCGGTCTCAATCTCGTGTGCCAGCGGAGCCAGCTGGGTCAGGTCGCTCTTGAGGATGATCTGTTTCACGTTCAACAACTGGGCAGGGTGCATGGAGAAACGCCGCAGGCCGAGCGCCAGCAGCAAACGCGTCAGGCGGACATCGCCGGCCATTTCGCCACAGACCGAGACCGGCACGCCGGCCAGGTCGGCAGTACGGATGACGTGGCCGATCAACTGCAGCACGGCGGGATGGAAGGGATCATAGAGGTGGCTGACACTGTCGTCGCCACGATCCACCGCCAGGGTGTACTGGATCAGGTCGTTGGTACCGATGGAGATGAAATCCAGCTTCTTCATCAGGTGGCCTACCGTCAGGGCGGCACCCGGTACCTCGATCATGCCGCCGACCTCGACCTCATCGGAGAAGTCGATGCCGTCGTCGCGCAGGCTTTCCTTGGCTTGTTCCATGTGGAACAGGACCTGTTTCACCTCGGCAAGGCTGGCCAGCATGGGCACCAGCAGCTTGAGCTTGCCATGCTGGCCGGCACGCAGCAGCGCACGCAGCTGGGTGCGGAACAGGTGGGGCTCGGCGAGGCATAGCCGCACGCCGGTCATGCCGAGTGCCGGGTTCGGGGCCGAGGTGGTCTCCTCGTCGGCCCAGCGCGGCATCTTGTCGCGACCCAGGTCGATGGTACGGATGGTGACCGGCTGGCCCTTCATGCCTTCGACCACGGCCTTGTAGGCGCGATACTGTTCCTCCTCGTCAGGCAGGTCGTCACGGCCCAGGAACAGGAATTCCGAACGGTACAGGCCGATGCCCATGGCACCGTTGCCCAAAGCCTGTTCGACGTCGGTAGGCGTCTCGATATTGGCCTGCAGTTCGATCGCGGTGCCGTCGCGGGTAACGGCGGCGGTGCGCTTGATGCTCTGCAGCTTCTTGCGCTCGGCCGCCAGCGCGACCTGGCGCTTGCGGTATTCGGCGAGGATGGTTTCGCTCGGGTCGATGATGGCGACGCCGGCAGTACCGTCGATGATCAGGGTTTCGTCTTCGCGTATCAGTTGGCGGGCATGGTGCAGCGCCAGGACGGAAGGGATGTCGAGACTGCGGGCGAGGATGGCGGTATGCGAGGTCGGCCCGCCGACGTCGGTCAGGAAGGCGGCAAACTCGGCCTCCTTGAACAGCACCATGTCGGCCGGCGACAGATCGTGCGCGACCAGGATGCGTTCCTTGCTGTCGTCCGGTGGCACGTAGTGGCCACCGCCCTGGCCGGCCAGGGCCTTGAACAGCCGCTCGACCACCTGGATCACGTCGTTGCGCCGTTCGCGCAAGTATTCTTCCTCGATCTCGTCGAACTGGGCCAGCAGGCGATCCTGTTGCAGCTTCAGCGCCCACTCGGCGTTGCAGCTCTGCTCGAAGATGATGTCGCGCGGTTCGCGACTGATGGTGTGATCGTTGA
The DNA here is from genome assembly GCF_054780835.1 of Chitinimonas naiadis. NCBI lineage: Bacteria > Pseudomonadati > Pseudomonadota > Betaproteobacteria > Neisseriales > Chitinibacteraceae > Chitinimonas > Chitinimonas naiadis. Next base: position 353,311 of record NZ_BAAGVO010000005.1, read on the forward strand.
GCAACATTACGTGCAGGCTCAGGAAGGCACCGAGCTCGGTCGGGGCGTTCTCGGGAATGCTGCCCCAGAGCTGTTCCAGCTCCTTGCGGGTCAGACGCACGGCGGCGTCAAAACGAGCGATCTCGGCCGGCACTTCGGCCGGCGTGATCTCATAGTGGGCCACTTCGAGATCGGTATGGCTCAGCAGGTGGGCGCGGCCTATGGCGATGCCACCACCGATACCGATGCCATGTAGCGTAATAGTCATGGCGATGACTCCTCCAGCTTCTACCTGTTCTTATTCGGACTCATCGAAGCGGTTGGCGATCAGTTCAACCAGGGCCGCCATGGCGGCTTCCTCGTCTTCGCCATTGATATCGATGCTGATGCGACTGCCCTTGGCGGCGGCCAGCATCATGACGCCCATGATGCTCTTGGCGTTGACCCGCTTGCCGTTGCGGCTCAGCCAGACTTCGCTCTTGAAGCGGCTGGCGAGCTGGGTCAGCTTGCTTGAGGCACGGGCATGCAGGCCCAGCTTGTTGATGATCTCGACTTCTTGTTGGGCCATATGCGCTTCCAGTTATACCTGTGTCGCGGGCGGTAGCATGTACATCACGCCTTCCAGCCCGCCAGTGACGGCTTTACTCACCACGACGTCCAGGGGCTCGTGGCTGTAGTTGAGGGTACGGACCAGCATGGGCAGGTTGACGCCGGCGACGGCTTCGACATGGCCAGGCACGATCAGACGGTAGGCGACATTGGAAGGCGTGCCGCCGTAGATATCCGATAGAACAAGGACACCGGCGCCAGTATCAAGTTCGCCCAATAGCTTGCGCGCGCGCTCCAGCACCACGTCCGGGTCATCCGAACGATAGACCGGGAGGTAGCGTAGCTGCGGCAGGGGACGGCCAAGCACGTGGGCAGCGCACTCGGCCAGACTCTCGCCCAAGCCATAATGCGTAACCAGCAGGATTCCAACCATGATGAGGCTCAAACAAATGCGTTGGGACCGATTCTAGCAGCGTGCAGGCGTGGCGCGAAAAACCGCTGCACGACCGTACCAAGTGCGCGACCGTCGCCCAGGCGCTTGCGGCGGCTATTTCAGGCCAGCGCCGCCTCCAGGGCATCGATGAACAGACCCGCGACGTTGATGCCGGATTGCTCGGTGATCTCCTGGAAACAGGTCGGACTGGTGACGTTGACCTCGGTCAATCGGTCACCGATCACGTCCAGACCGACCAGCAGCAGCCCCTCGGCTAACAGCTGCGGGCCCAAGGCCTCGCCAATGGCACGATCGGCGTCGGTCAGCGGGCGTGCCACGCCGGTGCCACCGGCGGCCAGGTTGCCACGGGTCTCGCCGGCCTTGGGGATGCGCGCCAGGCACCAGTCCACCGGCTTGCCGCCGATCAGCAGTACCCGCTTGTCGCCATCCTTGATGGCGGGCAGATAGCGCTGCGCCATCAGCGTGATGCTGCCGTTGCGGGTCTGGGTCTCGAGGATGGAACCGATATTCGGGTCCTCGGGCCGCAGGCGGAAGATGCCGGTGCCGCCCATGCCGTCGAGCGGCTTGAGCACCACGTCGCCCTGCTCGGCCAGGAAAGCCCGAATGTCATCCTCACGGCTGCTGACGAGGGTGGGCGCGGTGAACTGGGGAAAACGCAGGATGGCGAGCTTCTCGTTGTAGTCGCGCAGTGCCCTGGGTTTGTTGAAGACCTTCGCGCCCTGTCGCTCGGCATGCTCGAGCAAATGGGTGGCATAGAGATATTCGCTATCGAACGGCGGGTCCTTGCGCATCAGCACGGCGTTGAAGCTGGCCAGCTCGCGCGTCTCTATCGGTGCAGCGACATACCAATCGTGGGCGTCGCCGGTCAGCGTGATGGCCTGCACGTCGGCGACGACCCGGCCGGCGTTCACCCGCATGTGTTGCTGCTGAAAGGCATACAGCGTGTGACCGCGGCGGGCGGCCTCGCGCATCATGGCAAACGTGGAGTCCTTGTAGGTCTTGAAGCTGGAAAGCGGGTCGGCGAGGAAAGCTATCTGCATGGTTGGGCTATCAGGTGGCGGCAACACGGTCGCCATGGGTCGGAAACGGGGCGGGCCTGGGCCCGCCCGACGTGGCAGGGGTTACAGCAATTCTTCCAGGCCCTCGCAGGAGGCGCGGGCCTTGTCGAGTTCACCAACCATGACCGTCGGATCGATCTCAAGCTTGGCCAGTAACTTGGCGGGTAGCATCTCGGCGATGTCGCCATTGGTCAGTTGGGCGTCAAACTGGGCGACCAGCAGGTTGGACAGCGCCACGAGCCCGGCGTAGGGCTCGAACTGTTCATGCGCGGCCGGGTTCGGATGCTGGGCGATGGCACGCTGGATCTCGGCCGGAAACTGCCAGCGGCGCGCCAGCTCACCACCGACGGCGGCAAGATCCACGCCCAGCACCATGTTCTCGACCTGGGCGCGGTCGGTGCCTGCGACTACCATGCGGTCGATCTTGGCCATCTCGCCCGGTGCGGCGATGTGGATCAGCAGCTCGCCGATATTGTGCAGCAGACCGCAGGTATAGGCGGTATTGCCATCGAGCTTGGCCAGTTTGGCAGCCCAGCGCGACAGGTTGCCGGTCTTGAAACTCTTCAGCCAGAACGCCTTGCGATCAAAGCCGGCGCTGTCGACCTGCATGCCGGACATCCCCGAGGACACTACCAGCAAGCGCAGGTTGTCGAAACCCAGCCGCACCACGGCGTCATCGATGCTCTTGACCGCCTTGCCACCGCTCATCTTGGTGCTGTTGGCGAGCCGCAGCACCTTGGCCGACAGTACCTGGTCGTGCGATACCTGCTCGACGACCTCGTCCACGTTCGCATCGGACCGCTCGAAGCTGGCCAGCAGCTCCTGCACGACCTTGGGCACCATGGGCAAACGGCCGGTAGCCTTGTCGAAGATTTCTTCCAGCGTCATGGCAACACTCCTGTAGCAGCATGCCCCGGGGGCAGGGGAAACTGCGCGCGTCGGCCACAGGCCGGCGCAACGCAAACCGCGTATGGCGACCCGCAAGGCCGACCACGCTCATGGAACCCGCCCAGTGAGCGGCGGGATGCTTAAGCATAGAACCGTATCGCGTCGCGGCCAGTGCTAGATTGCCCCCCTCCGGTCAGCCCTTGCCCTGCGGCGGCTACGGCGCCTTAACCGTAATTTTTACCGTCGCGGCGAGCTGCGGGCCGTAGGACATGTGGGCACCATCGGCGAACTGCATGGTCAGCGTGTGCTCACCGGGCGGCAGGGTCAGGGTCGTCTCGGTCTGCGCCTTGCCGTAGTGGATATGGTGCTCGCTGAACACGATGATCTCGCCCTGGGGTATCGGCCCCATATCGACCAGCAGGTGATGGTGGCCGGTCTTGCGGTCGAAGATATCCTCGGTCGCCTTGCGCACGTCCATGGCCTTGAGGCCGAACTTGACCTTGAAGGTCGGCGGTACCACGTCGCCGTCCTTGAGGCCGATGAAATAGACCCGGGCTTCCTTCGGAAAACCGTCGCCGGGGGCCGGCGTTGCCAGTACCGTCGTCGACAATACACAGGCCAGCAACAGCGGGCGCCAGTGAGCCATGAGTCTCTCCCTTTATTGTTGGAAGTCGCTTTATATATAAAAACGGCGACCTCTGCCGGGCGACGCCAACAATCGGTGTAGCAGGCTCAGGCTGCGACGGTGAACTCGACCTGCGGCTCGGTGGTCTCGATCTCCCGCGAGGCGGCCAGCAATGCCAGGCGCGCAACCACGCCGTAGGCGTAGAAGCGGTTCGGGGCGCAATCAGGGCTGCCATCGCAATCGGGTGTCGAAAGCGGGGTATCGAAGGCCAGCGGCTTGAAGTAGGCACCCGGCGCGTTGAGGTTCTCGTCGCTGCCGCGCTCGGTGTGCACGCGATAGAAGCCACCCACCACGTAGCGGTCCATCATGTAGACGACCGGTTCGGCCACGGCATCCTCGACCGTCTCGAAGGTCGGTACGCCTTCCTGCACGATGACATCGCTGACTTCGAGGCCTTCCTTGATGACGGCCATCTTGTTGCGCTGCTTGCGGTTGAGGCCGATGACCTCTTCCGCCGACTTCACGCTCATCACACCCATGCCGTAGGTGCCGGCATCCGCCTTGACGATGGCGTAGGGGGCAGCGTCGATACCGAGATCGCGGTACTTGGCGGCGGTCAGGCTGAGGATGCGGTCCACCTCGGCCGCCAGGCGCTCTTCACCCTCGCGGGTCTGGAAGTCGAGCTGGCTGACCTGGCCGAAGTAGGGGTTGATGTACCACGGGTCGATGCCGAGCATGTCGCCGAACTCGTTGGCGACATCGTCGTACTGGGCAAAGTGGTTGGTCTTGCGGCGGACGTACCAGCCGGCGTGCAGCGGCGGCAGGAGACTCTGGTCGATATTGCGCAGGATGTCCGGTATGCCGGCCGACAGGTCGTTGTTGAGCAGCACGACGCAGGGATCGAAGCCCGCCAGGCCGACCCGGCGACCATTGCGCTGGATGGGCTCTACGACCAGGCTGCCACCGTTGGGCAGTTCCAGCGTAGTGGGTTCGGTGACTTCGGGATTCAGGCTGCCTAGCCGGACATTGAGGCCGGCGAGCTTGAGTATGCGTGCCAGCGAAGCGACGTTCTGCAGGTAATACTGGTTACGGGTATGGTTTTCCGGGATCAGCAGCAGGCGACGGGCGTCCGGGCAGATCTTCTCGAGCGCACTCTGCACGGCCTGCACGCACAGCGGCGTGAAATCCGGATTGAGGTTGTTGAAGCCGCCCGGGAACAGGTTCATATCCACCGGTGCCAGCTTGAAGCCCGAGTTGCGCAAATCCACCGAGCCATAGAAAGGCGGCGCATGCTCCAGCCACTGGCTGCGGAACCAGGCTTCGATATCGGTCTGGGCAGCCAGCATCTTGCGCTCCAGATCGAGCAGCGGGCCAGTGAGGGCAGTGGCAAGGTGGGGGACGTTCATGGCATGGAACCTGTCTGGGTCGGTAACCCGGGCTTTTAGGATAGTCGATTGCGGGGGCCGAGCGCACGGCCTCTAGCAACGAAGGTGATCATGCCTAGATAAGGCTGCCGAGCCCAGTTTCAAGCCACCTGCGTGCTACACTCGCGCGGCTTTTTGGACAGCCGGAAGTACTGCTCCGTTCCGCCTGTCGGCCAGATTCCCGCGGCCACGGCGTGGATAGCCCCGTCGTACGTTGTTTTTGCACTTTATGCACTCGAGGTTGATGGTATGACCGCACCCGCTCCCAAACCCAAGGAAAGTCTGCAGGAAACCCTGCAGCAGGTGGTGCGCATCCTCAATCGGCACAAGCTGGTGGAAAGCCTCGTCCACAAGCAGGAGATGCCCAAGCACGACTTGGTCGAGTCCATCGTCCACAAGCAGAACCTGACCGAGCTGGAAAGCCGGCTGGCGCAGCTGCACCCGGCCGACATCGCCTTTATCCTCGAATCGCTACCGCTCGAAGAGCGCTTGATGTCCTGGAGCCTGGTCAAGCCGGAGATTGAGGGCGACGTGCTGCTGGAAGTGTCGGACTCGGTACGGGAAACCCTGCTGGCCGACATGGACCGCGAGGAGATCCTGGCGGCAGCCGAGCATCTCGATACCGACGAGCTGGCCGACCTGGCGCCCGACCTGCCGCAAGACGTGATGAGCGAGCTGATCGGCGGCCTGGAAGAGGACGAGCGGGCGGAGTTGCAGTCCGCTTTGTCGTATGCCGACGACCAGGTGGGTTCGCTGATGGACTTCGACATGGTGACCATCCGCGACGATATCACCCTGGAAGTGGTGCTGCGCTACCTGCGCCGCTTTGAAGAGCTGCCCAACCATACCGACAAGCTGTTCGTGGTCGACAACGATCAGCGCCTCAAGGGTGTGCTGCCGATCAAGAAGCTGCTGATCACCGACCCGGAGCAGGAAGTAGCCGAGGTCATGGCGCACGAGGTGGTGATGTTCCGGCCGGACGAGGATGCCGGCGAGGCGGCGCAGGCCTTCGAGCGTTATGACCTGGTGTCGGCACCGGTCGTCGACTCCACCAACAAGGTGATCGGCCGCCTGACCGTGGACATGATGGTGGACGTGATCCGCGAGGAATCCGACGCTGAAGTGCTGAGCCTGGGTGGTTTGAAGGAAGACGAAGACCTGTTCAGCTCGGTCTGGATCTCGGCCAAGAACCGCTGGCCCTGGCTGGCAGTCAATATCTGTACCGCCTTTATCGCCAGCCGGGTGATCGGCGCCTTCGAGGGCACGATCCAGCATCTGGTGGCGCTGGCGGCGCTGATGCCCATCGTGTCGGGTATCGGCGGCAACACCGGCACCCAGACGGTAACGCTGGTCGTCCGCGGCATTGCACTGGGACAGATCAACCCTGCCAGCGCCCGCCGGCTGATCATCAAGGAGCACGCGATCGCGCTGCTCAACGGGCTGGTGTGGGGCGGGGTACTCGGGGTGATCGCCGCCATGCTCTACCGCGATGTGTCGCTCGGCGTGGTGATGACGGCAGCCATGGTGCTGAACCTGCAGGTTGCCGCGCTGGTGGGCATGCTGGTACCCCTCACGATGGAGAAACTGGGCCGTGACCCAGCCTATGGCTCGTCGGTCTTCCTGACGGCGGCGACCGACAGCATGGGCTTCTTTATCTTCCTGGGTCTGGCGACTGTGTTCCTGACCTGACAGATGGGCTGTCACTTGATGCTGGTCATCAATTGGCAGGCAGCCCTGATGGTAGTATTACCAAATGTTCTCTCCCATTTCTGATCGCGGCGTCCACACCACGGCGCCTCGACTGCCAGCTACCCTGCTGCTCGACCTCTTGCGCCACCAGCGCTATGGCGTGGAATACCAGCCCATCATCGAACTCGGTTGCAATGAGGTCATCGGCTACGAGGCGCTGGCGCGCTTCTATGCCGCCGACGGCCAGCCGCTGGCGCCAAAGGCAGTGTTCGATGCCCTGCACGCCAGCCCGCTGAGCCTCTATCAGGTCGAGTACGACATGAAGGAGCTGCAACTGAGCTACGCGCCGGTCGGCGCGGAGCAATTGTTCGTCAATCTTGATCCCGATGCCTACGGCGTGACCGCCCATGAACCCGAAGACCCGCTGCTTAACCTGATGGCGCGCCGGCCCGGGCTGGTCGTTGAGATCATCGAGAACACCGATGTGTCCGATGCCCAGTTGTCGCAATTGCTGGCCCAGGCTTTTGCGGCACGCGGCATACGGCTGGCGCTGGACGATATCGGTGCGCCCAATTCCATGATCTCGCTGGACGTGATGATGGAGGTGGACTGGTTCAAGTTCGATCGCTCCTGGCTGGCGCGGGCACGCGACAGCAAGAGCCGGGCGGCGCTGATGCACTTGATCGCCTTTGCTCACGAGTGCAACTGCCGGGTGATACTGGAAGGCATAGAACGGCCCGAGGACCTGGCTCTCGCCCGCGCACTGGATGTGGATTGCGTACAGGGGTTTCTGTACCGCAAGCAGTTCGTATCGGTCTCGCAGGCGGCGCGACCTATCTGGGCCGGCCGATGAACCCCAGTGTCACGACCCTGATTGCCGAGGCACGCCAGCAGGGCCTGCCTGTCCTGGAAGCGCGCCTGCTGCTTGAGCATGTCAGCGGCTTGAGCCGTACCCGCCAGGCGGCCTGGCCCGAAGCCGAAGTGCCTGACGAACAGGTGCGACGCTACCGGGACTTGCTGGCCCGGCGCCTTGCCGGCGAGCCAGTCGCCTACCTGATTGGCACCCGCGAGTTTTTCAGCCTGGAACTGCTGGTCAGCCCGGCAGTACTGATCCCGAGACCGGAAACCGAACTGCTGGTCGAACTGGCACTGGAGCGTATTCCGCTGGACACCCCGAGTAGCGCACTGGACCTTGGCACCGGCTCGGGTGCGATTCCGGTGGCGTTGCGCAAACATCGACCACTGCTGGACATGCGGGCGGTGGATATCTCCACGGCCGCCCTGGCGGTCGCCGCCAGCAATGCCGATCGGCATGCCACGCCACTGCAACTGATGCAAAGCGACTGGTACGCCGCACTCACCAACGAACGCTTTGACCTGATCGTCTCCAACCCACCCTATATCGCCCAGGGTGATCACCATCTGGTCGAGGGAGACCTGCGCTTCGAGCCGCGCAATGCCTTGACCGACGAGGCCGACGGGCTGGCACATATCCGCCGTATCATCGGCGGTGCCCGGCAGCACCTGCAGCCCGGTGGCTGGTTGCTGTTCGAGCATGGCTACGACCAGGGGGACGCCAGCCGGACCCTGCTCAAGGCCGCCGGCTTTCACGATGCGCGCAGCTGGACCGACCTGGCTGGCCTGGATCGCGTCAGTGGCGGTTTTCTGTCGGGCTGAGCCTTTCCCCGCACATCGTGTACCTTCACTGATTTGCCGGTCACCTCTTTGATTGCGACAGGCGCCTCATGCGAACGAGCATCAGCGAGACGTCCCTGCGTCGGCAGGGGATAGGACCCATCAAAGCCGAACGAGGCTGCGCAGATGTCACAGCGCCCGGCTCAGCCGGTCGCCGTGATCCAGGTTGAGCACCTTATCGGTAGCGGGGCGGATCCGGGGTGAAGCCTTGCTGTGGAAAGGGGTTGGGGCCATCTCGCCAGCGCGGAGCAGGGATCACGCCCAGCTCGGCCAGGTTGCGGCGGCTGTCGTAGCGGATGGCCAGCGTTTCCGCCGGACGGCTGCTGGCGCGTTCGAACTCGGTCCGTCGCACGTTCGATCTCTCGATCTCACCATGGCCCGTACCCAGGCTCGGAGCCGGTGAGGCCGACTCCGCGCGCATGCCGGCCATCGGGGGACGGCCGTTCGCATCGGACTTGTACTGCACCGGCGGCGGGCTGTAGCGCTTTTCACGGAAGACCGCAGCGCCGATCACGCCGATATCGTCCGGCCGGTCGGTACGGGCGGCGTAGCTGTCACCCAGATCGGTAAAGTAGAAGCGCGCCACGCTGCCCAGCGACTTGCGCCAGCCGGTAACGACCGTGTCCTGACCGGGTTCGAGCACGTAGCCCGTCTGCTGGTAGCTGGCAGTCTGGCCGCTGACCACATTGACACCATCGACCGACAGCACCACCAGTACCCGCTCGTTGCCGCGATTGCGCAGACGCAGCTGGTAGGGCTCGCCGTCTTCGCCAGCCACCCAGTTCTGGCCGCGTGCGCGGTATTCCCGGTAGTCGCGGCCGTCCCGGTCCTCGACCTGAAGATCGACCAGATTGCCGCGTTCTGCCAAGGCCGCCAGCGAGGCGGTGGCAAGCAAGAGGGGTAACAAGACTTTGTTCATGGCAGGCTCCTTGGCCGTTCGGGTTTGCTGACTACTTGAACGGCATTGCAAGCCTTTTCGGGTTAACCCGAGCTGAATTATCAGGGCCGATTTACGCGAGTCCGGCAGTGCGCCGACGCGCTAGACTGCGAAATAGTCATTTCGCACAGCGGGAGCACCATGGACAAGCGGATCAACTGGGCCGCCTTCGATACCCCCTTCGGACGGCTGGTCGCAACCGCGAATGAGGCGGGCGCCTTGCTGAGCCTCAGTTCCGCCCGGGACGCCGAAGCCCGGGCCGCGTTGGAGGGCCAACATGCACCGGCCCTCCTGGCCGAGGTTGGCCGGCAGCTGGCCGCCTATTGCGCCGGCGAATTGCGGCAGTTCGACCTGCCATTGGCGCCCGATGGGACCGCCTTCCAGCAGGCCGCCTGGCAGGCACTGCTGGCGATTCCCTACGGCGAAACCCGCAGCTATCTGCAACAGGCGAAGGCCCTGGACAACGCCAAGGCGGTGCGTGCCGTCGGCCACGCCAATGGCCGCAACCCCATCATGCTGATCGTGCCGTGCCACCGGGTGATCGGCAGCGATGGCTCCCTGACCGGCTATGCCGGCGGCCTGCCGCTGAAGCAGGCGTTGCTGGCCTTTGAGCAGACCCAGGTAGGGCACCGCAGCCTGTCCTTGTTTTGACTGAATGGCGGTGACGGGAACGATACCCAGGCACCGCAAATCCAAACCTCGCTTGCTTAGCGCCCAATGCACCGCGTAAAATACCTGACTGAATTAATCGACTATTTGCAGATCAGCACCAAAGGGCGGTCTGCTATCGGCAAGGAAATGTCATGGATACCCAAGAAAAAATTCGCCAAACCGTTACCGACAACCCCGTCGTGCTGTTCATGAAGGGTACGCCGACCTTCCCGCAGTGCGGTTTCTCGGCCAAGGCCGTGAGCATCCTGAAGGCGGTGAACGTGGAGTTCGCTTCGGTCAACGTGCTGGCTGACGACGAGATCCGCCAGGGCATCAAGGAATACGCCAACTGGCCGACCATCCCCCAGCTCTATATCAAGGGCGAGTTTGTCGGTGGTTCGGACATCGTCGGCGAGCTGTACCAGAACGGCGAACTGGCAAAGATGGTTGCCGATCTGCAAGCCTGATCGCTGTCTCCAGAAAACCCGGCCTGTGCCGGGTTTTTTGTTGCCCTACCTGCCTTGGAAATCTGACCATGTCACTCAACGTCTGGCTCGCCTACGTCGCCGCTGTTTTTTTCATCTCCGGCACGCCCGGTCCCAATATGCTGCTGGCGATGACGCATGGTATCCACCATGGCCTGAACAAGACCTTCAGCAGCATGCTGGGCCTGCTGGTAGGCCTGGCGGTGATCCTGTCGGCGTCGATGGGTGGGCTCGGTGCCATCCTGCTGGCGTCTAGCCATGCCTTCGAGATCATCAAGTATGTGGGCGCGGCCTACCTGATCTACCTCGGTATCAAGACCTGGCGCAGCGCGGACAGCAAGCTGGAGACCGAAGGCCGGCCTGATGCCGACAGCGCCTGGGCGCGTTTTCGTATCGGGGTGCTGGTGGCGCTGTCCAATCCCAAAGCCATCCTGTTCGGGGTGGCGTTCTTCCCACAGTTCCTGGACCAGCACCAGCCCATGGCGCCGCAGGCGACCATCCTGCTGCTGAGCTTTATCGTGATCGAGACCGGCTGGATGTGCATCTATGCCGGCGGTGGCGCCCGGCTCGCACAGTGGCTGCGGCAGGGGACGCGCATGCGCTGGTTCAACAGGCTGGCCGGTGGTGCCTTCGTCGGCGCGGGCGTGCTGCTCGGCACCTTCAGGCGTTAGGTATTATCTGCAAATTCCGAAACATGAAGCCTCCGCTCACCGCCCGGCGCAGCCGGGCGCTAACAGGCAGCAAAATATCAACGATCTCCTGACGATTTAGCCCACTCCCCCGCCCCCGCCACCGCGAGGAAGCCCCGCCCAGGCTCGAAAACGGACTTGTCAGCGGCTAGCCCTACCGCCGACTGTCGGGCCGCCCTGTAGCCGGGCTATCCCGTACTACCAAGCGGGCGCCATTCGCTATACGATGCCGGCCGGCTGGCGACACAATCGCCGGCCTCGCCGTGGGGACGGTCATCGCCGCCTCCATCAGTCCCAAAACATGCCTTAGAACGGGATGCGTGCCGCGCGCCAGACCTACCGGTTTGCCGCCGACGAGCGCAACCGTGCGGAGCCAAAAGCCATGACCGCCTTTGTATTCAACGAACCGAACTTCGACCACCACGAACAGGTGGTGTTTGTCTCCGAGCCGAAATCCGGCCTCAAGGCCATCCTGGCCGTGCACAACACCAACCTCGGCCCCGCCATGGGCGGCTGCCGGATGTGGAACTACGCCTCCGAAGGCGAAGCGATCACCGATGTGCTGCGCCTGTCGCGCGGCATGACCTACAAGAACGCCGTAGCCGGCCTGCCGATTGGCGGCGGCAAGAGCGTGATCATCGGCAACCCCAAGACCGACAAGACCCCGGCGCTGTTCGAAGCCCTCGGCGAAGCACTGGAGCGCCTGGGTGGCCGCTACGTGACCGCCGAAGACGTGGGCACCAGCCCGGCCGACATGGCCAATGTCTCGCGCAAGACCCGCTTTGTCGCCGGCCTGGGCGAGACGGGTGATCCGTCGCCGTTCACCGCCCTGGGCTGCTTTGTCGGCGCGCAAGCCGCCGTGAAGCACCATCTGAAGCGCGACAGCATGGAAGGCCTGGTCGTGGCATTGCAGGGCCTGGGCCACGTCGGTTACGACTACGCCCGTCGCCTGCACGAAGCCGGTGCCAAGCTGGTCGTGGCCGATATCGACCAGGGTGCGCTGGAGCGCGCCCGTGCCGAGTTCGGCGCCGAGATCGTGCCAGTGGATTCCATCTATGACGTGCAGGCCGACATCTACGCACCGTGTGCCCTGGGTGCGACGCTGAACACCAACACCCTGGGTCGCCTGAAGGCACGCATCGTGGCCGGTGCCGCCAACAACCAGCTGGCGACTGCCGATATCGGCGAAGCGCTGCGCCAGAAGGGCATCCTGTATGCCCCGGACTTCGTGATCAACGCCGGCGGCATCATCAAGGTCTGCTACGAGTACCTGCACAAGCCGGAAAGCGAAGTGGAAGCCCACGTGCGCAAGATCGGCGAGACCCTGGCCGAGGTGTTCGAGCGTGCCGATGCGGAAGGTGTGTCGACCAGCGTGGAAGCCGACCGCGTCGCTGAGCTTCGTTTCAAGAAATAAACGGAAGACGCAGCGATCCCGCGGGCAGTTCATCACCCGGCCTAGCCGGGTGTTACTCTGCATTCGATATCTGAAACGCGCTCCGCTAATATCATCCACTCCCCCCGCCCTCGCCTCCGCGAGGGAGCCTCGCTCATGCTCGTTGGCATGGATATCGGGCACGGAGCAAGACCCGGCCCAGGCCGGGTTTTTTGTTGCCGTGCAGCATGTAGTTGCCGGATGCCGAGTTACTCGTAAGAATGGGTCAGGCTTTCATATGCCGCGAGTTGCCCCATGGATTTCGATTTCAAAGCCGTGCTGTTCGATATGGACGGCACCATCACCGACACCACCCCCTTGCATGATGCTGCCTGGAGTGACTTTGCCCGTACCCATACCGGCAAGGGTATCGCTGCCGGCGACCCGCGCCTGGCGCCGGGACGTACCACGGATGTGCTCAAGGCGGTCTTCGGTCGCGACATGCCCGACGACGAGGCGCTGGCACTCGCGATAGCCAAGGAGCGGCTGTTCCATGAAATGGCGCGCGGCAAGCTCGAGGCCATCGCCGGTTTCGTGCATTACCGTGCCTGGCTGGCTGAGCGGGGCATCAAGACCGCGCTGGTGACCAATGCCCCGTGGATCAATATCGAGTTCACGCTGGTGGAGCTGGCCCTGCCGCTGGGCTTTGACGTGATCGTCGGCGCCGAGGACGTGGCCCGTGGCAAGCCGCACCCGGACCCCTTCCTGCTGGCTTGCGAAAAGCTGGGGGTCAAACCCGAGCAGGCGCTGGTGCATGAAGATTCGGCACTGGGCATCACGGCGGGCCTTGCCGCCGGCTGCAAGGTGGCCGCCATCCTGACCGGCCTACGCCCGGCCGCCGCGCGTTCCGCTGGTGCGCATTGGGGGGTGGAGGATTACAGCCAGTGGCTGGCGCAGGTCGAGGCGACGTAGGGTTACGCTGCCAGCCAACCCTACGGCGCAACGCCCTGCGGGGGTTGCGCCCTACACGGCTAATCCAGCGAGAAGCGGAAACCGGCCAGCACGCCGCTGCAAAGCAAGGTACCGCCAAGCAGGATCAACAGCCACAGCACGATATGGTCGCCAAAGTGGCGCAGCAACGTGAATAGCCCGAGGGCCAGCAGGCCCGCCAAAGGCGTCAGCCATAACGCCGCCAGCCAGCGCCCGCTGAACACCGCCAAACCACCGACCAGCAGCGCGTAGACCAGCGGCGCATCCCAACGTCGCGCCATACGGTGATCAATCTTGCCCAAGGCCAACAGAAAAAGCGCATAGGTCAGCATGGCAGAGATCGTGACAGGTAGGGTGCAGGGTAGCGCGAAGCGACCCAAGTAGACGCCGCTTGCCGATGAGCAATACGGGCCAATCTTCGTTCGTGCGGGTCTGATGGCCCTTGCTACGGTATATGACGCCACCGGCGAGCCCGACTTATGCCGGGCGTATCACCAGCGCCAGAATCACCGCGACGCGATGCCGATGCTCAGGGTTTGACTACCAGGGCACGGTACTTCGGGTCTTCGTCCTCGAACACTTCCTCGCCACCGGTGGCGAAAGCCAGGCTCAGGGCGATCACCGCCTGGTCGAGGCGACCCAGTTCGAATTCGGCCTGGCCGAGGCGGAGCTGGACGAAGGGATTGGTGGCGCCCTCGGGGCAGTTGCTGGCTTGCAGCAGGGCTTCCTGGGCGCGCTGGTGGTCTTCCTTCAGGAAGCAGGCGTCGCCGATGGCGGCGAGGACCCAGGTGCTGGCTTCCCAGCGTTCCAGATCGGACGGCAACAGCGCTTTTGCTTCTTCGTACTTGAGCAGGGCGGCGTCGAGCTTGCCCTTGTCGAACAGCTTATCGCCTTCATCCAGCAGGGCCTGGATGGGTTCTTGCATGATGGCGGGCAGGGCGGTCATGGTCAGTCCTTGCTGAGTACAAAACCCGGCAACTGCCGGGTTTTGCTTGCGGTCGAAACCGGGAACACGCCCCGGCCGCATAAGCTGGCCGGGGTTGGACCTACGACATATTAGCTGTAAGCCTCGATGCTGGGGCAGGAGCAGACCACGTTACGGTCGCCGTAGGCATCGTCGATACGACCGACGCTCGGCCAGAACTTGTTGTCACGCACCCAGGCCAGCGGGTAGGCGGCCACTTCGCGGCTGTATGGACGCTCCCACTCGCCGATGACGGCGAACTGGGTATGCGGCGCATTGCGCAGTGGGTTGCTGTCGGCGGGCCAGACGCCTGCCTGCACCTGGTCGATTTCCTTGCGGATGGCGACCATGGCGTCGATGAAGCGGTCCAGCTCGGCCTGGGATTCGGACTCGGTCGGCTCGATCATGAAGGTGCCGGGCACCGGGAAGCTCATGGTCGGGGCGTGGAAGCCGTAATCCATCAGGCGCTTGGCGATATCCACCTCGGTCACGCCGGATTCGGCCTTGAGCGGGCGCAGGTCCACGATGCACTCGTGCGCGACGCGGCCGTTCTTGCCGGTGTACAGGATGGGGTAGTGGGCCGACAGCTTCTTGGCCATGTAGTTGGCGTTCAGCAGCGCAGCCTGGGTTGCCTTCTTCAGACCATTGCCACCCATCATGCGGATGTACATCCAGGAGATGGGCAGGATGGAGGCCGAACCGAACGGCGCGGCCGACACGGCGGTCTGGCCGCGGTGCGGGCCGTCGATCGGGGCGACGACGTGGTTGGCCATGTACGGTGCCAGATGGGCCTTGAGGCCGATCGGGCCCATGCCGGGGCCGCCGCCACCGTGCGGGATGCAGAAGGTCTTGTGCAGGTTCATGTGCGACACGTCGGCTCCGATCTCGGCCGGCTTCACCAGCGCCACCAGGGCGTTCAGATTGGCGCCGTCCATGTAGACCTGGCCACCGTGGCTGTGGATGGTGTCGCAGATCTCGCGGATGGCTTCCTCGAACACGCCGTGGGTCGACGGGTAGGTGATCATCAGGCAGGACAGGTTCTGCGAGTGCTGCTCGGCCTTAGCCTTCAGGTCGGCGACATTGACGTTGCCGTTGTCATCACACGCGACCACCACGACCTGCATGGACATCATCTGGGCGGTGGCGGGGTTGGTCCCGTGCGCCGACTGCGGAATCAGGCAGATATTGCGATGACCTTCGCCGCGAGCTTCGTGGTAGCGGCGGATGGCCAAGAGGCCGGCGTATTCGCCCTGTGCGCCGGAGTTCGGCTGCATGCAGATCTCGTCAAAGCCGGTGATGGCCTTGAGCTGTTCGCTCAGGCCTTCCACCAGTTCAAGGTAGCCACGAGTCTGGGTGGCCGGTGCGAACGGGTGGATGTCGCCGAACTCGGGCCAGGTCACCGGGATCATCTCGGCGGTGGCGTTCAGCTTCATGGTGCAGGAGCCGAGCGAGATCATGGCGTGGTCGAGCGCAAGATCCTTGTTCTGCAGCTTCTTCATGAAGCGCAGCATCTCGGTCTCGGTGTGGTGGGCGTTGAATACCGGGTGGGTCAAGATAGCGTCGGTACGCAGTACCGAGGCCGGCAGGGCGGCAACGCGGTCCTGGTCCAGCAGTTCCACGTCCAGCGCCTTGGCGGCGTCGCCAACCAGGGCGGTCCACAGGGCCTGCACGTCGGCACGGCTGGAGCGTTCGCCGAAGCTCACGCCAAGCTGGCTGCTCGACACATGGCGCAGGTTGTAGCCGGCAGCCTGGGCGGCTTCATAGGCGGCATGGGCCTTGGCGCCCAGGTCGACCACCACGGTATCGAAAAAGTGACGGGTCTGGACCGATACACCGACGCGCTTGAGGCCTTCGGCGAAGATGGCGGTCAGGCGATGGATGCGGTCGGCGATGCGCTTGAGGCCGACCGGGCCGTGGTAGACGGCATACAGCGAGGCCATATTGGCCAGCAGTACCTGCGAGGTACAGATGTTGGAGTTGGCCTTTTCGCGGCGGATATGCTGCTCGCGGGTCTGCAGGGCCATGCGCAGGGCAGGGTTACCGGCGGAGTCAACCGACACGCCGATGATACGGCCCGGTACCGAGCGCTTGTATTCATCCTTGGTGGCGAAGAAGGCGGCGTGCGGCCCACCGAAACCCATGGGCACGCCAAAGCGCTGGGCCGAACCCAGGGCGATGTCGGCACCCAGGCTGGCGGGTGACTTCAGCAGTACCAGGGCCATCGGGTCGGTGGCGAAGGCGACCAGGCCACCCATGGCCTTGATGGCGGCAACGGCGGCTTCCAGCTCGGCGATCTCACCGTTCACGTTGGGGTACTGGAACAGGGCGCCGAAGACTTCGTGATCCTTGGCTTCTGCGGCCGTGCCGTAGATCAGTTCCCAACCGAAAGCGACGGCACGGGTCTTCATGACGTCGATGGTCTGCGGCAGGGCATCGCGATCGACGAAGAAGCGGTTGGACTTGGACTTGGACACGCGGCGGGCCATGGCCATGGCTTCGGCGGCGGCGGTGGCTTCGTCCAGCAGGGAGGCGTTGGCCAGTTCCATGCCGGTCAGGTCCAGCACCAGTTGCTGGAAGTTCAGCAGGCACTGCAGGCGACCCTGGCTGATCTCGGCCTGGTAAGGCGTGTAGGCGGTGTACCAGCCCGGATTTTCCATCACGTTGCGCAGGATGACCTTGGGCGTGATGGTCTCGTGATAGCCCATGCCGATAAAGGAGCGGGCGATGACATTCTTCGACGCAATGGCACGAATCTCGGCCAGCGCTGCTTCCTCGGTCACCGCATCCGGCAGCGCCACGGGCGTGCCGCCCAGGATGGTGGCGGGCAAGGTGTCCTTCACCAGTCCGTCCAGCGAATCGGATCCGACGGTCGCCAGCATGCTGGTGATCTCGGCGTCGTCCGGTCCGATATGGCGGTGGATGAATTCGTTGTGGTTTTCGAGGGAAGACAACGGCGTCATGGTATGACCCTTAGGTTTCATCGCGCAGGGCGAAATACAGGAATGGCAAACCGGCCGCTTGTGGCGGCCGGTGGGTTTCATGTCCCGCCCCGATGGGGGAGGGAGTAGGGCTTAGGCCCCGATTTCCTTGCCGTAGGCGGCGGCGTCCATCAGGCCGTCCAGGTCGGCGGGGTTGGCCGGCTTGATCTTGAAGAACCAGCCTTCGCCGTAGGGGTCGCTGTTCACGATGTCCGGTGTGTCAGCCAGAACTTCGTTCACGGCCACAATTTCACCGGCGATGGGGGCATAGACATCGGAAGCGGACTTGACCGATTCCACGACGCCGGCGCCACCGTCGGCAGCCAGCTTGGCGCCAACAGACGGGACTTCTACGAACACCACGTCACCGAGCAGGCTCTGGGCATGGTCGGTAATGCCCACGGTCACGACGCCGTCGGCTTCGACGCGCAGCCATTCGTGGCTGGCTACGTATTTCAGATCGCTAGGAATATTGGTGCTCATGGGGTCGCTTCCATTTGCTTGGGCGCGGGTGGCGCCAGGTTTTGGGGTCGGCCTGGAACTGGTGTCTTAAGCCCTGGCCGGGAAGAATTGGCGCGGATTCTATCAAATCTGTAGCGGGTTCCGCTGCCCTTACAAGCACTTGCCGCCGGGCGGGGCGGCAGGTGCCTATGTTTCACGTGCAACATAACGCCTGCAAGGGGTTGGGAGATGTCACCCCAGCATAGGCAATATTCATCGCGGAGCCGGCCTATTTGCCGGCAGTCTTGTCCTTGGCGCGATCCGTTGCCAACAGTTCATTGATGGTACTGAACAGTCGCTGGCCGTCTTCGTCACCTTCGTGCACCTGTACCAGGTAACGACCATTGACGACAAAGCCGGGCACGCTACGGACCTGCAGAAGACGACCCAGTTCATTGACGCGGTTAAGCTGTCCCTGCATACCAAAGGATTGGTAGACGGCTATGAATTGCTTGCGATCAAGCCCCTGATTGGCGATCCAGTTGAACAGCGCGTCTTCATCCCGCAATTCGACTTGCTTGGCCGAGACCGTAGCAAACACCTTGGGGACAAGCGGCTCGCTTTTGCCTAGCATTTTCAGCGCATAGAAAAGCTTGGCATAGCCCAACCAGTCAGTGCGCCCGCTTGGTGCGATATGTTCACGGCGGAACACCACATCGCGCGGCAGTTTGGCAGCCCAGGCTTCGACAAACGGCTCGTAGTGCTGGCAATGCGGGCAACCGAAGGAGAAGAACTCGATGACCTCACCCTTGCCGACCTGCTCGACGGGTTGTGGACTGGGCAGGACGACGTAGTCGATGCCCGCTTGCAGGGCAGCGCTGGCGTGCAGACCCGCCGCCAGGAACAGGGCGGGAAGGATGCGGCGGAGCAGTTTGGTGGCAGGCATGAGCTGTTCAATACTGGCTATGGTTAGCAGGCAAGGACACACATGAAACAGCGCGGCGCCGGGCGCCGCGCCTGAACTGCTTACTCGTAGACCTTCTTGCCATTCCGGACGAAGGGCATCTTCACCACGCGGGCCGGTTGCAGCGTGCCGCGCACGTCGACCTCGACTGCGTCGCCAACCTTGACCGCCAGCGGCACACGGGCCATGGCGATGGAGACCTGCAGGCTGGGGGAGAAGGTGCCGGAGGTGATCTCACCCTCACCAGCGGCGGTAACGACCTTCATGTGACCGCGCAGCACGCCCTTGCCTTCGTAGACCAGGCCGACCTGCTTGAGCAAGGTACCACCTGCGGCGCGGTCGGCTTTTTCCTTCTCGACCACGCTACGGCCGACGAAATCGCGGCTGGCGGGTTCCCAGGCGATGGTCCAGCCCATGCCGGCGGCGAGTGGCGAGACGCTGTCGTCCATTTCGTTGCCGTACAGGTTCATGCCGGCTTCGAGGCGCAGCGTGTCGCGCGCACCCAGACCAGCCGGCGCGACGCCGGCGGCAATCAGGGCGTTCCAGAACGGGATGGCCTCGACGGCGGGCATGGAGATTTCCAGGCCGTCTTCACCGGTGTAGCCGGTACGGGCAAAGAACCACTCGCCCTGCGGCAGGCCGACGAACACCTGCAGGCTGTCGATCAGCGCGGCAGCATCCGGACGGGCAGCCTTGGCCTTGGCGATGGCGTTGGGGCCTTGTACGGCGATCATGGCCAGGTCGCGACGCGGGGTCAGCTCGACACCGAAATCCTTAGCGATCGGGCTCATCCAGGCCAGGTCCTTGTCGGTGGTGCCGGCGTTGATGACAACGCGGTAGCCCCAGCTGGTGCGGTAGACGATCAGGTCGTCGATTACGCCGCCATCGGCGTTGAGCATCCCGGAATACAGCGCCTTGCCGTCGAAGCCAAGCTTGGCGACATCGTTGGCGATCAGCTTCTGGAAGAACTCGGTGGCGCGTTCACCGCGCACATCGACCGCGGTCATGTGCGATACGTCGAACATGCCGGCGTCGGTCCGCACCGCCTCATGCTCCTTGATCTGCGAGCCGTAGTTGATCGGCATTTCCCAGCCGGCAAAGTCCACGATCTTGCCATTGGCAGCCAGGTGGGCATCAAAGAGAGGGGTGCGGTTAGCCATGTTGTCTTCCTTGTGAGAATGCAAATCGGCCGCCTGGATCTAGGCGACTCTTGGAGGTTCAGGCGGGTTTATAGACGAAACAACCATCGAGCAGGTACTCGCCCTGCCCGACCCGGCCATCGGGTTCGATACGATCAAACGGAATCTCGCGGCCATCCACCAGGATATAGGCAGGGATGGGCTTGCCCTGGTACTGGCCCAGCGTGGTGTCGGCGCGCGGGTAGTCGACGTTCGATACCACCGGCGCGGGCGGCGGGGCTTCCTTCGCCAGTTGGGCGAGGCCCTGCTCATGCGCGGCGCGTTCGGCCGGGTTCTCCGGCAGGCTGCGCAGGTAGAGCTTGAACAGGAAGTGCGGCAGCACCACGCGGCGTACGCGCTTCTGATCGTCGATTACGCATGCTATGCCGAAACGCGCATGGCAGGCCGGGCAGTGGGCCGTGGCCGCCAGCGCCAGGTGGGCTTCCACCACCCGGGCGATGCCATGCATATGGCGGGCATGCAACATGTGCTGGCACTTGATGCAGGGCTTGGAGAACTGCTTGACCAGGGTGCCGTTCGGAAACCGGACCGGTAGGAAATGGTCGATACGATTACTGGGACGCATGCTATCTACTGTCCTTGATATCTCAGCCAGCCGCCGGCGGTTCGACCGCCACCGCAGCTTCCTCGGCGACGACGACAGCCACTTCGGCTGCCAGCTCCGGATCGGCTTCCGCCTCTGCCTCGGCCGTTTCGGCGATTTCTTCCTCATCCTCGACCACCGCAACCGGCTCGCCGGCTTCAAGCAGACGGCATTCCAGCGCCAGGTCCAGGTAGTCGGTGCCGATCAATTGAAGTTTGACCGGGGTGCCACGAGCCAGTTCGGGCAGGCCGGCAATGCGCAGGATCAACGGAATACCGTCGAAACGGACCAGGTTCTCCTTGATGACGGTCGCGCCGATCTCGTTCACGCCCTGCTGCTCCAGCCACTTGAGGCACCAGTAGCGCTCCATGCGGCCCTGGAACTCAGCATAGGCGTTGTAGGTGGTGTCGAAATCTCGCAGGGCGGCGAACAGCATGGGGTCGCGCTGCGGATAACGCGGTGCATCACCACTCAGCATGGCCAGCAGTTGTTGCTGGTTGATGAAGTCGGCCGCGCGACGCAGCGGCGAACTGGCCCAGGCGTATTGCGCCACACCCAGGCCGATATGCGGTGCTGGCTGGGTGGTCATGCGCACCCGGCCCATGGCCTGGGCACGATAGATGGCGGGGATGCGGGCATCGGCGAGCTGTTTGCCCCAGGTGCTGTTGCACAGGATCATCAGCTCGGCCACCAGCTTGTCCATCGGGCTGCCACGCTTGCGCGGATAGATGCGCACGCGCTTCTCGCCGGCCTCGTCGCGGTCGATGGCAAAGCTGTAGTCCGGGCGTTCAACGCGATTCGGATCGTGCTTGCCACGGGCGATCTCCAACGAGATCGCGAAGCGCCACAGGAACAGCAGCTCGTCCTTCCAGCGGTAGTCAGGGCCGCCGTCCGGCAATGCCACTGTCTCTTCGTTGAATACCGGGTCCAGATCATGATGGCGCAGGTTGGCGGCGATATGCACACGGTCCAACCGGCTCTCGGACGCGACGATCTCGAGTTCCGGTGTGACGGTGACGTAGAGGCTTACCGCCGGGCAGTCGCGCCCCTCGGCCAGCGTGAAGTTCTCGACCACGCTGTCGGGCAGCATGGTGATCTTGTCGCCCGGGAAGTAGACGGTAGACAAACGGGCCAGCACCACCTGCTCCAGCGTGGAGGCAGCCTGCACGCCCAGCGTGGGCGCGGCGATATGGATGCCGACGCGGATATTGCCATCCGGCAGACGGGTGACCGACAGCGCGTCGTCGATCTCGGTGGTAGCGGCATCGTCGATGGAGAAGGCCTGCACGCCGGCGTCCGGCAGCTCGGCCGTGACCGTCGGCAACTCGATGTTCGGGAAACCGGTGCCCTTGGGGAAGTACTCACTGAGGAAACCGTCCAGCAGCCAGTCTTCCACGCTCGGGATCGCACCGCAGCTTTCCAGCAGGCGCAGCGGCGACTTGTGCGCGGCATCGGCGGCGGCGGCGACGGCCTTCCACTCGATGGTGTTCTTGTCGGGGCGGTGCAGCAGGGCCTTGATGTGCGAGCGCAGCGCTTCGGGCAGCTTGCCGGCGACAAGCTCGGCCTGCCATTCGGCCATCAGCGCGGCTTCACGCGCCTTTTTCTCCTGGCCGGACTTGGCGGCCTTGAGGTTGTCCTCCGGCGCAGCCTTGTAGCGGCCCTTGCCCTTGCGATAGAAGTACATGGGTGCGCCGTGCAGGCGCACGCACATGGCGGCGGATTCCAGCGGCGTCGGGTTGGCGCTGAAGTATTCGCGCGCCAGATCCAGGAAACCGAATTCCTCGGTGCCGGCAACCTCCCACAGGAAGTCCAGGTCCAGGTCGGCCGCCAGTGCCGTCGCCTGGGGGATGAAGTCGGCCAGGGCGATCTTGTCGAAGCGCAGCCGGACATCGGCAGTCTTGATCTTGCTGCGTTTGCCGCGCGCATCCTCGACCTGCAGGTTGGCGTCAGATTCGCTCATGATGGCGGCGACCTTGAAGTCACCGCTCTCTTCGAAGAATACGTTCATGCGAGGCTGCCCGGGGACGGACAAAGGGGAGGGAAAGGGGGCGGATTATACCGGAGCGGGCCTTGGCCCGCCGCGCCGATTATCACGCCGAGTCAAGGGTTTGCCGCCAGCGCTCGGCGCGCGGGTTCATGATGCGGAACCAGAGCGGTGGAATCAGCGCCAGCGGGATCATGGCGGTATAGCCGGAGGGCAGTTGCGGCGCCGTCAGGCTGGGGCGCAAGGCCTGGTAGGGTCGGCTGGGGTTGGCATGGTGATCGGCATGCCGCTGCAACTGGTAGATGAAGAGGTTGGAAAACAGGTGGTTGGAGTTCCAGGAATGCCGGTCCGCCACCGGCTCCCAACTACCATCAGCCTGCAGCTGGCGCAGCAGGCCGTAGTGCTCCAGGTAGTTGACGGCCTCAAGCAGGCTGAAGGCCAGCACGGCCTGCACCACCCAGAACACGAAGGCCGCCGGCCCCAGCACCGATAACACCACGCCGGCTATCAGCAGAGAGATGCCCACATGCCGCCACATGGCATTGCGCCAGGACCAGCGCGAGATGCCAAGGCGCCCCATGCGCTCGAACTCCAGTCGCCAGGCGGCCCGCCACGTCGCCGGCACGCAGCGCAGATAGAAACGGTAGAAGGATTCACCATAACGGGCCGTGGCCGGGTCCTGCAGTGTGGCAACCCAGGCGTGGTGGCCGCGATTGTGTTCCAGCGTGAAATGACCGTAGCAGACCGGTTGCAGCAGGCAGGCGGCAAGGAAGCGCTCGTAGCGCGTGCGCCGATGACCCAGCTCATGCGCGACCACGATGCCCACGCCGCCGACAACGCCCATCGACAGGGTGCAACCGACCCGCTCCCAGGTCGTCCAGTCGGCATGGGTCGCACACCACAGTCCCAGCAGCAGGGCAGCCCAGTAGGCAGCGACATAGAGGTAGAGCACGGTATCAAACCAGCGATGGCGCAACAGCTCGCCTTCCTGGCCCGGCGGGGTAGGGTCGGTCCCCAAGAGATAGTCGACACAGGGTGCCAGCACAAAGGCGATGGCCAGCAATTGCCAGGCGCGCCAACCACCGGCCAGATAGCCGGTCATGGCCTGCAGCGGTGCGAGCAGGGCCACCAGGAAACCGGCATAGCGCAGGCAGCGCCAGCCCAGTGTGGCAGCGGGAGTACGGACGGACATGATCCGGTTCCGGCGAGAGGAATGAATCAATCTACGCCGCCGATCCGGCACCCGCAAGCGACTGATACGCAGTGATTTTCCGGGCAGGCCGCGCCGACTTGTTAGAATCGGAGCTATTCCTGCTACCGGCCTTGTCATGTCGTCCTCGCTCCTTACCGGACTCAACCCCGAACAACTCGCCGCCGTCACCCTGCCGGCCGTCCCCGCGCTGATCCTGGCCGGCGCCGGCTCCGGCAAGACGCGCGTGCTGACCACCCGCATCGCCTGGCTATTGAGTACCGGCCAGGTCAGCCAGCACGGCATCCTGGCGGTGACGTTTACCAACAAGGCCGCCAAGGAGATGCTGACGCGGATCTCGGCGCAGTTGCCGATCAATGCTCGCTCGCTGTGGGTCGGTACCTTCCACGGCCTGTGTAACCGGCTGCTGCGCCTGCACTGGAAGGACGCCGGCCTGCCGCAGTCGTTCCAGATCCTGGATACCGCCGACCAGCTGGCGGCGATCAAGCGACTCCTGAAGGCGCTGAACGTCGACGATGAGAAGTATCCGGCACGCGACCTGATGCACTACATCAACGCGCAGAAGGAAGAAGGCCACCGTGCGCACGAGGTAGAGGCCTGGGACGACTACACCCGCCAGCTCAAGCAACTGTATGAAGAATACGAGCGGCAGTGCCGCCGCGAAGGCGTGGTCGACTTTGCCGAGCTGCTGCTGCGCTCCTATGAGCTGCTGCGCGACAACACACCGCTGCGCGGCCATTACAACGCCCGCTTCCGCTACATCCTGGTCGACGAGTTCCAGGACACCAACCGTCTGCAGTACAAGTGGCTCAAGCTGCTGGCCGGCAAGACCGACGAGCTGGCCAGCCTGCTGAGCCGCGTCAGCACGGCCGGGGCGCTGCCGGAACGGGTGGAGGAAGCCGCCGTGTTTGCCGTGGGTGACGACGACCAGTCCATCTATGCCTTCCGCGGCGCCAATGTCGGCAATATGGCCGACTTCCAGCGCGACTTCCGGGTCGAGACCGTGATCCGGCTGGAACAGAACTATCGTTCGCAGGGCAATATCCTCGATGCCGCCAATGCGCTGATCGCCCACAACCGCGGCCGGCTCGGCAAGAACCTGTGGACCGAGGAGGGCGCCGGCGACCCGATCCGCGTGTTCGAGGCCGCCAGCGACTTCGAGGAAGCGCAGTTCGTGGTCGATGAGGTGCGGCAGTTGCACCGCGATGGCGAGAACCTGTCGGACATGGCGGTGTTGTATCGCTCCAATGCCCAGTCCCGCGTACTGGAACACGCCTTGTTCCAGGCCGGCCTGCCTTACCGGGTATACGGCGGCCTGCGCTTTTTCGAGCGGCAGGAAATCAAGCATGCACTGGCCTACCTGCGGCTGATCGCCAACCCCGAGGACGACAACGCACTGCTGCGGGTGATCAACTTCCCGGCCCGTGGTATCGGCAACCGGACGCTGGAGATACTGGGCGAGACGGCCCGTGGCAGCGGCACCAGCATCTGGCTGGCGGCCTGCTCCGGCGGTGCCGGCCGTAGTGCGGCCGCCGTGGGCAAGTTCGTGACCCTGATCGAGGGCATGCGGGCGCAGATGGAGGGCCTGAAGCTGCCGGAGCTGGTGCAGCTCGCGATCGAGCAATCCGGCCTGATCGAGTTCTACCGCAACGACAAGGAAGGCCAGGACAGGCTGGAGAACCTGGAGCAGCTGGTATCGGCCGCCGCCCGTTTCGTGCAGGAGAACGAGGACAGCATTACCGACTTCCTGGCACAGGCGAGCCTGGAGGCGGGCGAGCATGAAGCCGCGCCGGGCCAGGATGCGCTGCAGCTGATGTCGGTGCATGCCGCCAAGGGCCTGGAGTTCCACGCCGTGTTCCTGACCGGCCTGGAAGAGGGGCTGTTCCCGCACGACAACAGCCTGAGCAGCCCGGAATCCATCGAGGAAGAACGCCGGCTGGCCTATGTCGCGATCACCCGCGCCCGGCGCCGGCTGTATATCTCGCTGGCACAGAGCCGCATGCTGCACGGCCAGACCCGTTTTGCGATCGCGTCGCGCTTCCTGAGCGAGATCCCCGAGGACCTGCTCAAGTGGCTGAACCGTGGCTATGCCCCGGCTGCCATGCCCACTCGTCAGATAGAAAAGGCCGTACCCGAACACGGCCTGCGGGTCGGTGCCAGTGTGGAGCACCAGAAGTTCGGCATGGGCGTGGTGATCGACTACGATGGCACTGGCAAGAACGCCAATGTGCAGGTCAACTTCGGCGCAGCCGGTGTAAAGTGGCTTGCACTTGAATATGCCAAGCTTACACTGGTGAATTAGGCGGCAATATATTCTTTCCCGATCCCAGCCGGGACGCCCCGCGGCGCCCGGCTGACGACAAGAACAATGCAGCAGCCGGGAGGCAAGACATCATGGCCGATTTAGCAGGACAATCCGCGCTGTTGGCGGCCCGTGCCGCGCGTGCCGGTGGCGACGACAATCCCGGCATCCCCCCTAGCGGCTACGGCCCCGGCCGGATCGAGATTGACTACGCCACCAAGCGTTTCCTGGTCATCGATGCCGTGCAGGAGATGCGTTCGGCCATGAACGCCACGCTGTCGAGCTTCGGCGTGACCAAGATCGAATACTCCCACCGCGCGACCGAGGCGATCGGCATGGTCAAGCGCGGCGATTACGATGTGATCCTGTGCGACTTCGACCTGGGCCATGGCTACGACGGCCTGCACCTGCTGGAAGAACTCAAGCACCGCAACCTGATCAAGCCGTCGGCCATTTTCATGATCGTGACCGGCGAACGCCGCTCGCGCATGGTGATCTCCGCCGCCGAACTCGCCCCCGACGACTATCTGCTCAAGCCGTTCACCGGCGAGGAGCTGAAGCAGCGGCTGGACCGCATCTACAACAAGAAGGTGGAGTTCGAGGCGCTCGACGCCACCATGCTGAACGAGGACTACTTCAAGGCTCTGGCCGAGTGCAATGAGCGCATCGCCCGCAAGGACCCGTTCCTGATCGACTTCCTGAAAATGAAGGGCAAGATCGCGCTGACCATCGGCGACTACACGATGGCGCGGGATACCTACCAGTTGGTGCTGAACGCGAGGGAGATCCCCTGGGCCAAGATGGGTCATGCCAAGGCGCTGTTCCACCTGAAGGATTACGCCGCATCGCGCGCCCTGTTCGAAGGCCTGCTGGCCGAGAACAGCCGGATCATGGAAGCCTACGACTGGCTGGCCAAGATCCACCAGGCCGAACATGAGCACAAGGAAGCGCAGAGCACGCTGGAAAAGGCGCTGGAGCTGTCTGCCGCCAATGTTTCGCGGCAGAAGAAGCTCGGTGAGGTCGCCATGCGCAATGGCGACTTCGAGACCGCGGCGAAATCCTTCCAGCAGACCATCAATATCGCCAAGTATTCGTTCTGGCGCGACGCCGGGGATTATTCCAGTCTCGCCAAGGCACACCTGGGCGCCGGCAATGTGATCGAAGCCGCCAAGGCCGCAGCCGATGTACGGCGCGAGTTCCGCTACGATGCCAAGGCCGAACTGTTGGCGACCGTGATGGAAACGCAGGTCGCCATCAAGCAGGGCAACGAAAGCCGGGCCCAGCAGATCCTGAACAAGGCCAAGCAACAGTTCACCAGCCTGGCCAACGAGGTACCCGACAATTTCGCCTTGGAACTGGCCGAGGCCTGCTACCAGCTCGGCGAAGACGCCACCGCCGGTGAGATTGTGCAGAAGCTGGTGCGCAACCACCACGAGGACACGGCACTGCTGGAACGCGTCTCGGCCATGTACGAGGCGGTGGGCAAGCCCGAGCTGGGCCAGGAGATGATCGAGAATACCGCCAAGGCCATCATCGGCATCAACAACGAGGCCGTGCGGATGGCGCAATCGGGCGACCTGGAAGGCGCCGTGCAGAAGTTCAACAAGGCCGTGGAAGAAATGCCGGCCAACGTGCAGGTGATGCTGAACGCCGTCAACGCCATGCTGGCCTATGTGTCACGGCTGGGTTGGCACCAGGAATACATGGAACTGGCGCAGGCCTACCTGGAACGTGTGAAGACGCTGGAGCCGGCGAGCGTGAAGTATTTGAAGTTGAAGGACGCTTACCAGACTGCGCGGCGGCGGTTCAGGGCTTAGTGAACGCACGACCCGCGTGGCATTGCTGAGTTCAGCTCACCACCCGGCAAAGCCGGGCGTTAATCCGCATCCGATGATCACGCGCGCCTTCGCTTTCATATCCACCAATCCCTTCGCTAGCGCGAGCATCGCAGCCCGTCTCGGGGCTGTCCGAGGAGCGTTGTCTGAGCCAGCTTGCCGGCGAGTTTCGCTCTCCGGCCGAGACGGGTGAGAAGCGCAAGGGACCCCGCAACGCGGGGCGGTGCTGTCGGGGTCGCCTTTTCTTTGCTCCCTTTCTTTGGCGAAGCAAAGAAAGGGAGGCGGCAGCGGGACGCCCCCCCCCCCCGCTCCAAACCACGCAACGCGCGGATCACGCGGCGACAGCCGCTAAATAGGTCTTGTGGCTGAGCCACATTGTCACGGCTGCCAACTCAGGCGACCTTAAGACAGACGCCCCTAGCATTCAGCCTTCCTCCACGACGGGCAGACTTGCCCAAGGCCGAATGATGCGACATACCACGCTCTCCCCCCTCCCACGATTCGCCCTGCCCAGCCTGTTGGCTTTGGCCGCGCTACCGGCGCTCTGCGACGAACCCAGCAAGGATGGCTGGTCCGGTACGGCCGGTATCGGGGTGCAATCCAGACCTGAGTATGATGGTGCCAAGGACTACCAGACCCGGGCGATCCCCATGCTGGCACTGAACTACCGCTATGGCTGGGTGCAGCTGGGCACCAGTGGTCTCAGCGTCTGGGCCGTCGATACGCCGGAATGGCAGGCCGGGTTTCGCGTGGGCTATGACGGAGGCCGGGAGGACAAGAAGAGTAACGGCGTGTTTGCGTCCGGCAGCGACAAGCTGCGCGGCATGGGTAAGCTGGATGGAACGGTCGAGGGCGGCCTGTTCGTGGAATGGTCGGGCCTGGGCGCGCCGGTCTCGCTCGAGATCAAGCGTGCGCCGCGCAACAAGGGGCACGGTGGCACGCACGGCACGCTGGGTGTGAGCCTGCCTTTGCACAAGCAAAAGGACCTGGAGATCAATGCGGCACTGAGTGCGAGCTGGGCCGACCAACGCTACACCCAGGCCTACTACGGCATTACGGCGGAGCAGGCTAGTCGCACCGGCCGGCCGGTCTACACACCCAAGGCGGGCATGACCCACTTCGACGCGGCACTGACCACCAACTGGGCACTGGACCAAAACTGGTTTGCCACCGGCAGCGTGGGCTATCGCCACCTGCTGGGCGACGCCGGCCGCAGCCCCCTGACCGAACGCAAGAATAGCCCCAGCGGTATGGTGGGCGTCGGCTACAAGTTCTGAAGGCACCGGCCATGTTTACCCCGCTCGCACTGGCGCAAGGCCAGCAAGCGCCAAGGCACAGGCCCATACGTTGGCAGCGGCTGTGGCCAACAGGACATACCGATGGGCTCACGGGGGTCTGGTCGCTGGACACGCATGGCGAGCGGGCCGATGCCGGTGGCGTAGGCATCATCCGCCAGACCGACCGCTGGCTCGCCTGCCTGCATGGCCGGGTGCAGACGCTGCGCCCGGTGCTCATGCTGATCAGCGATGCCGGTCGTCGGCTGCTGGGGCCAAGCCGGGATGGACACTATGTCATCCCGCTCACTGCGGTAGCGGGTGGCGCCCGCTGCTACCTGGGCTGGGTGCCGAGCAGCTAGGCGGCAAGCGTCACGGGGCAGGGTAGCCGGATGTAGAAGCCGGCACCACGCCCGCCCAGGCCTTCGGTCAGCGATATCGTGCCGCCATGCAGCTCGGCCACGCGGCGCACGATGGCCAAACCCAGGCCGGTGCCGCCCGCGGGACTATCCGGCAGGCGATAGAAACGGTCGAAGATCTGGGTACGGTACACGGGTGGGATGCCGGGGCCGTCGTCGCAGACAGCGATCTGCATGGCGTCCGCCTGCTTCACCAGGCTGACGGTGATCTGTCCACCGGGCGGGGTGTAGCGGATGGCATTGTCGAGCAGGCTGTCGAGCAAGGAGGCCAATGCCTCCCTGTCTCCCTGCCAGGGCAAATGATCCGGGGCTTCCAGGCTCAGCTGCTGCGACTTCTCCAAGGCCCGGTCCGCTTGCAGCGCCAGCCGCTCGCGGGCGAACTGGGCCAGATCGAGCGGTGTCTGCTCCAATCCATCCTGGCGGCTCTCCAGCCGCGCAATCTCGAGCAACTGGCTGACCAGCCCACCGGCACGCTGTATGCCTTGCTCCAGGCGGATGCGCGCCTGACGCCGATCCGCCGCGCTGTCGCTCTCGGCCAACAGGTGCAGCTGGGCTGCCAGCACCGCGAGCGGGGTGCGCAGCTCATGGGCGGCGTCGGAGTAGAAGGCACGGTCGGTCTCCATGCGCTGCCTGAGGCGGGCCAGCCAGTCGTTGAAGCTGTCCGCCATGGGGCGCAGTTCGGCGTAGTCGCCCTCCACCGTCACCGGGCTGAGGTCCTGTGGGCTGCGCCGGGCCACCTGCGCGGCAAAGCGGCGCAGCGGTCGCAGGCTGGATCGCAGGCCCAGCCAGGCGGTGACCAGCAGGAACAGCATGATCAAGAGGGCGGCGATGACGTTGTGGAACCAGATGTCCTGCCAGACCAGCCGCCAGAAGAAACTGTCGCGTATGCCGACCGTGGCATACAGGCGCTTGTCGCTGCTCCAACGCGCCACCCATTGCCAATCACCGCGCTGCAAGCGCTCGTCCGGCGGGGAGGTACCGGGTGGCAGGTTGCCGCCGGCATTGCCGGAGCGGGCCAGCAGGCGGCCGTCGGCAGACCAGACCTGGTAGGCGAATTCATCCCCCTGGATATTGCCGTCGCTCATGGTTTCGTTGATGCGCTGCAGGCGGCGCGCGACCTCGCTGATCTGTTGCGCGTCAAGCGGACCGACCGAGCTGAATTCGGCCAGGGCCGAGGCGAGCACCACGGTACCCTGCTCAAAATCCTCGTCGCGCTGGAAAGCCATGAAGGTGACACCGGCCAGCAGCATGAGCCAGATCAGGAGGAACAACACTGCCTGGAACAGGAAAACCCGGCGCAGGATGGACGGCTGGAACAGGGTGGGCATCAATCCACCTGCAAGCGGTAGCCGACGCCTCGCACGGTGACGATCAGGTCGGCACCCAGCTTTTTGCGCAGGTTGTGGATATGGACTTCCAGTGCATTGAGCGAGCCATCGTCACTGTCGCCGTAGAGACGTCGATGCAGCCTGTCCTTGGAGACCAGTTGCCTGGGCATACCGGCCAGTGCCACCAGTACGCGGTATTCGGTACGGGAGAGTTCGATCGGGAGTTCTTCACGCCAGACCTCGTGTCGGCCGGTATCAATACGCAGCGGACCCAGGCGCCACTGGTCCGAGGCATAGCCACCAACCCGCCGCTGTACGGCGCGCAGGCGGGCGATCATTTCCTCGATCTCGAACGGCTTGCTGAGAAAGTCGTCCGCGCCGGCCTCCAGCGCCCGCAGACGGTCGTCGAGCCTATCCCGTGCAGTGATGACGATGATGGGCAAGGTGCAGCCTTCGTTGCGCAGATCGCGCAGCAGATCCATGCCTTCGCCATCCGGCAGCGTCAGGTCCAGCAGCATGGCATCGCAGTTGTCGCAATGGGCCAGGCCATCTACGCAGCGCCTGACCCAGACCACGTCCATCATCGCCTGCTGCAAGGCCCGCTGCAGTGCGGGTCCGAGCTGCAGGTCATCCTCCACCAGCAATATACGCATCGCCAGTTTTCCTTCTTATGTGGTGGGCTTGCTGCCCTTTTATACGCGCGACCAGAATGATCGCGCCCACGCTAGACAAGGATAAGGGAGAAGTGTTCCGGCGATTTGAAAGGTGGTGCGGTTCGACGCAAAACAGGGGCAACAGCGGCGCTGCCGATCCCCTTGCCGGCTATACCAGGATGACGTCGAACTGTTCCTGGAAGTAGGCGCTTTCAACCTGCAGGGAGATGGGCTTGCCGATGAAATCGGCCAGCATGGCCAGGTTGGCACTTTCCTCATCGAGGAACATGTCGATCACGGTTTGCGAGCCGAGGATGCGGTATTCGCGGGCGTTGAACTGGCGGGCTTCCCGCAGGATCTCGCGCAGGATTTCGTAGCAGACGGTCTGGGCGGTCTTGATTTCGCCCCGGCCCTGGCAGACGGGGCAGGGTTCGCACAACACATGGGCCAGGCTTTCGCGGGTACGCTTGCGGGTGATCTCGACCAGACCCAGCGAGGTGAAGCCGGAAACAGTGACCTTGGTGCGGTCCTTACCGAGCGCCTTGCCCAGTTCGTGCAGCACCTGCTCGCGGTGCTCGTTGTTATCCATGTCGATGAAGTCGACGATGATAATGCCGCCGAGATTGCGCAAACGCAGCTGGCGGGCGATGACCTGGGTGGCTTCGAGGTTAGTCTTGAAAATGGTGTCGTCGAAGGAGCGGGTGCCGACAAAGCCACCGGTGTTGACGTCGATGGTGGTCATCGCCTCGGTCTGGTCGATGATCAGGTAACCACCGAACTTCAGGTTGACGCGGCGGGCCAGCGCCCGCTCGATTTCGGCCTCGACCCCATGCATCTCGAAAAGCGGCCGCTCTCCCTGGTAGTGCTCGACCCGCGGCGCGACGTTGGTGACGAAGGCGGCGGCGAACTCGCTCATCTTCTGGAAGGTTTCACGTGAATCGACCACGACCTTCTGCGTTTCGTCGCGCACGATGTCGCGCAGTACCCGCATGGGCAGGTTGAGATCCTGGTACAGCATGGATTCCGGCCGCAGGGTCTTGGACTTCTGCTTGAGGTCGGCCCAGATCAGGTTCAGGTAGGCGACGTCGGCGCGAAGTTCTTCTTCCGAAGCGTGCTCGGCCGAGGTGCGGATGATGTAGCCGCCATGATCGTGCCCCTTGGGCAGCATCTGCAGCAGACGCTCGCGCAGGTGTTCTCGCCCCTCGCCGTGCTCGATGCGCTGGCTGACGCCAATATGGTGCTCCTGCGGCAGGAAGACGAGGAAGCGACCAGCGATGCTGATCTGGGTGGAGAGGCGGGCGCCCTTGGTCCCGATCGGGTCCTTGATGACCTGGACCATGACGCTCTGACCCTCGAACATCAGCCGTTCAATGCGTTGCGGCTCGCTCGGGTGCTGGCGCTGTTCGATCACATCGGCGATGTGCAGAAAGGCGGCGCGTTCGAGGCCGATCTCGATGAAGGCCGACTGCATACCGGGCAGTACCCGCTTGACCACACCCAGATAGACATTGCCGACGATGCCGCGCGAGGCGGTCCGCTCGACATGGATTTCCTGCACTACGCCTTCTTCGGTCACGGCAACCCGCGTCTCCTGCGGGGTGACGTTGATGAGGATGTGCTCTTTCATCTGCGAACTTCCAAAATGTCGTACCGCAGCGCACGCCGCTACAAGCGCATGCGCTGAGGTGCGAAATCTCAGCGGCTCGGCATCAGACGCATCCCCAGCTTGAGCAGTTCCTCCCAGGCTTCGCCCGGGCCTACCCCTTTGATCGTACGGTCGATCTCGGCCGCGTGACCGAGCGCGGCCTTGAGCTGACTGGCCTTGAGGCGATCGAGTGCCGCCGGATAGCGGCGTTGCTTATCACCCCAGACCCGGTTTTCGCGATACAGCTGCTGCAGGTTCTGGCCTTGCGAGCGGCCAAGACCGACCCGCAACAAGGCGCGTACCTCGTCCGCCATGGCCCACAGTACCAGATTGGGCGCTTCACCCTCGCCTTTCAGGCCATCTAGCATGCGGGCGAGGCGGGCAGCATCTCCCACCAGCAGCGCTTCTCCCAGTCCCCAGACATCATAGCGGGCGACGTTGGCCACCGCCGCAGTCAGGTCAGCCAAGCTCAGCTCACCCTCCGGATGCAGCAAGGCCAGCTTGTCGATTTCCTGCTTGGCAGCCAGCAGGTTGCCTTCGACCCGAGCGACCAGGTAGTCCATGGCGTCGCTGCTGAGCTTTTGCTGCTGGCGCGACAGCCGCTCGGCGATCCACCCCGGCAATTCGTTACGGCCGACGGCCGGGCAGGCCACGACGACGCCGTTGCCTTCCAGTGCGGTAAACCATTTGCTTTGCAGCTGCAGCTTCTCGAGTTTGGG
This sequence comes from Chitinimonas naiadis, assembly GCF_054780835.1. Lineage (NCBI taxonomy): Bacteria > Pseudomonadati > Pseudomonadota > Betaproteobacteria > Neisseriales > Chitinibacteraceae > Chitinimonas > Chitinimonas naiadis. Next base: position 387,294 of record NZ_BAAGVO010000005.1, read on the forward strand.
CAGTTGCACCAGCAATACGTTCTCGGCCGGGGCGCCGGCGGCATACTGCTGCAGCGCCTCGCCACCTTCGGTACCGGGCTTGCCGGTCGGGATGCGCAGCTCGATCAGCTTCTGCTCGGCAAACAGCGAGATGGCCTGACCAGCCGCCGCAAGCTCCCCCCACTTGAAGCCGGGCTCGACCGTCAACACCTCGCGCTCGGCAAAGCCGGCAGCACGGGCGGCGTCACGAATGGTCTGGGCAGCTTCCAGCGCCAACAGCGCCTCCTCCCCGTGGACCACATAGATCGGGGCAAGGCGGCCATTGGCCAGTTGGGAGGGCAGGTCCGAAGGGCGTATCGGCATTACTTCACTGCAGGTGCGGCGCCGGCGGATGCAGGCACGGCCTCCGGCACGGCGCTGTAAGGCGCCGGCGCGTTGGCGGGCTTCAGGGCCGCGAGGCGGCGCATGATCTGCTGGGCGGCGTCGGAACGCATGTCGCGGATCAGGATCTGTTCTTCGGCTTCCTTGCCCAGCACGTTGTTCTCGTCGAAGGAATAGTCACGACGCAGCAGCAGCTGGGTGGACGGAATCCAGTCGCGACCGCTCTGTTGCAACTTGAACCTGGCCCGGTACAGCAACTGGTATTCGGTCACGCGACCGGACTTGTTGACCGTCAGGATCTGCTTGTCGATGGTCTCGCCTTCCACCGTCAGTACGGCTTCCGCATCCTTGGCCGGCACCAGCTTCAGGTCCGAACGCAGCGTGAGCTGGCGATTGAGGACGTCGCCCAGGCCACCCACCGGTGCTGCGAGATTGAGCGTGGAGAAAGCCAGCGGCGTGGTTTCGCCGAGGCCGCGCAGATGAAAACCGCAAGCACTGAGCAGCAACAGGGGCAGCAACAGGACAGAACGACGCATGACAGCTCCAGCAAGGCCGGCGCCCAAGGCGCCGGCGGGATTTCAGACTACCAGATTGACCAGGCGACCCGGCACCACGATGACCTTCTTCGGGGCTTGGCCTTCCAGGAATTTCTGCACATTGGCATTGGCCAGGGCGAAGGCTTCGATGGCGGCGCGGTCGGCACCGGCCGGCACGTCGATTTCGCCACGCAGCTTGCCGTTGACCTGCACCATCAGTTTGATCTCGTCCTGGGCCAGGGCGGCAGCCAGCGGCTCAGGCCAGGCGGTATCGATGATCTCGCCCTCGAAACCCAGTTCGCCCCACAGCACATGGGCGATATGCGGGCTGACCGGGTAGAGGATGCGCAGCAAGATACTGGCGCCTTCGCGCAGCACGGCCGGGGCGTCACGCTTGTAGCCTTCCAGCGCGTTCAGGAGCTTCATCGCGCCGGACACCACGGTGTTGTACTGCAGGCGCTCGTAGTCGGCATTGATCTGCTTGAGCGTGCTGTGGATCTCATGGCGCAGGGCCTTGGCATCCTTGTCCAGCTCACCCACGGCACCCGCGGCGCGGATGCTCTCGGCCTGCTTGTGGCCGAAGGCCCACAGCCGGCGCAGGTAGCGGAATGCGCCTTCCACCCCGGTATCGGACCAGGCGGCGCTTTGCTCGGGTGGCCCGGCGAACATGGTGAACAGACGGGCAGTATCGGCACCGAAGCGCGAGATGATGTCCTTGGGCTCGACCACGTTATTCTTGGACTTGGACATCTTCTCGATGCCGCCCATGATCACCGGCTGGTCGTCGGCCTTCAGCTTGGCGCTGACCGGACGGCCCTTGTCGTCGTGCTGGACTTCGATCTCGTTCGGGTAGTACCAGGTCTTCTTGCCGGAAGCGTCTTCACGGTAGAAGGATTCGTTCAGTAGCATGCCTTGGGTGAACAGCGCCTTGAAGGGCTCGTCGATCTTGACGAGGCCCAGGTCGCGCATGGCCTTGGTCCAGAAGCGGGCATACAGCAGATGCAGCACGGCGTGCTCGATGCCGCCGATGTACTGGTCCATCGCCATCCAGTAGTCGTTGCGTTCGTCGACCATGGTGGTGGCATCGGGACAGGTATAGCGCATGAAATACCAGGACGAGTCCACGAAGGTGTCCATGGTGTCTGTCTCGCGCTGCGCCGGCTTGCCGCAGGTGGGGCAAGGCACGTTGAGGAAATCCTCGCGCTTTTTCAGCGGGTTGCCCGAGCCGTCCGGCACGCAGTCGGTCGGCAGGACGACCGGCAGGTCCTCATACGGGACCGGCACATCGCCACAGCATTCGCAGTGGATGATGGGGATGGGGGTACCCCAGTAGCGCTGGCGCGAGATACCCCAGTCGCGGAGGCGCCAGGTGGTCTTCTTCTCGCCCAGTTCCTGGGCAGCCAGGTCAGCGGCGACCGCATCGACCGCTGCCTTGTACGACAGACCGTCGTACTTGCCGGAGTTGATGGTCACGCCACGCTGCTTGTCGCCATACCACTCGGCCCAGGCATCGGTCGTGAAGGTCTCGCCTTCCACGGCCACGACCTGCTTGATCGCGATACCGTACTTGTTGGCAAAGGCGAAGTCGCGTTCGTCATGCGCGGGCACACCCATGACGGCGCCGTCGCCGTAGCTGATCAAAACGTAATTGCCGACCCAGACCTCGACCTGCGCACCGGTCAGCGGATGGGTGACGAACAGGCCAGTGGGCATGCCCTTCTTGTCCTGAGTGGCCAGTTCCGCCTCAGTTGTACCGCCGGCCTTGCATTCTTCGATGAAGGCGGTCAGCCCGGCGTTGCCTTCAGCCGCCAGCTGCGCCAGCGGATGTTCGGCGGCGACGGCGCAGAAGGTGACGCCCATGATGGTGTCGGCACGGGTGGTGAAGACGTAGAGCTTGCCGTCCTGCACCAGCTCACCGGCCGCGTTGCGGAGGGTGTGCGGGAAGGCGAAGCGGACGCCTTCGGACTTACCGATCCAGTTGCGCTGCATGGCGCGGACCTGGTCCGGCCATTCGTTCAGGTCGTCGATACTGTCGAGCAGTTCGTCGGCGTATTGGGTGATACCGAAGTAATAGCCGGGAATCTCACGCTTTTCGACGATGGCACCGGAGCGCCAGCCGCGACCGTCGACCACCTGCTCATTGGCGAGTACGGTCTGGTCGACCGGGTCCCAGTTCACGACCTGGGTCTTTTTGTAGGCGATACCCTTTTCCAGCATCTTCAGGAACAGCCACTGGTTCCAGCGGTAATAGGCCGGATCGCAGGTGGCGACTTCGCGCGACCAGTCGAACGCCAGGCCCAGGGGCTGCATCTGCGACTTCATGTCGGCGATATTGGCGTAGGTCCATTCGGCCGGTGGCTTGCCCGAAGCGATGGCGGCGTTCTCGGCCGGCAGGCCGAAGGCATCCCAGCCCATGGGCATGAGGACGTTGTAGCCCTTCATGCGCAGGTGGCGGGCCAGCATGTCGTTGATGGTGTAGTTGCGCACATGCCCCATGTGCAGCTTGCCCGAGGGGTAGGGCAGCATGGAACAGGCGTAGAACTTGGGCTTGTTCTTGTCTTCGACGACACGGTAGGCGTCGCGGCCCTGCCAGTGTTGCTGGGCGGCGGCTTCGACCTCGGATGGGCGGTACTGTTCTTGCATGTGGGCTATCCTGAAGCGCGTGCCGCCATGGCAACAATTGCGTGGCGGCCAGATAAAACACCGATTATAACCGAGCGACCTACTCGCCACGTCCAAGGAGTTACACGATGCGGATCTCGATGTTGGCCGGACTCACAGCAACCCTGCTGTCAGCGGCGGTTTCTGCTGCCGTGACCACGGTCAGCGCGGTCAATATGCCGGCCTGGCTGGAGCGCGGCGCGCAAAGCCGACCCTTGCTGCCGGGCCAGGAACTGCGCAGCGGCGACGTGTTGCGCACCGGGCACGGTGCCCGAGTGCTGCTGGAACTGCCCGAGGGTAGTCAGATCAAGCTGGGCGAGGACGCGGTGTTCCGCATCGACAACCTCAATACCGCCGATGGCAAGCAGTCGCCATTCGCGGCGGCGGTCAATGTGCTCAAGGGGGCATTCCGCTTTACCACGGCGCTGGTGGCAAAAGCACGGCAACGCGAGGTGGATATCCGCGTCGCCACCATCACCGCCGGCATACGCGGTACTGATCTGTGGGGCAAGGCCGACGAGGAGCGAGATCTGGTCTGCCTGCTCGAAGGACGGATTACCGTCGCGCATGAGCAGGAGGGGGGCTTCCAGAACATGGACGAGCCGCTGAGCTTTTATATTGCGCCCAAGGGCAAGGCCCCGCTGCCACTCGCCAAGGTAGAGCAGGACAAGGTCTACAAGGAATGGGCGCCGCAGACCGAGCTACAGGCGGGTAAGGGTGTGAGCCAGCTCGGTGGGAAATGGCGGCTGGTTGTCGTCGTCTCGGACAACCAGGACGAGACCCTGCGCTGGTATGACCAATTACGGGCGGCCGGCTACGCGGCCAAGGTACGCCCCGTAGGCCAACGCAGCTACCGGGTAAGCCTGGAGCAACTGGGTAGCGAGCAGGATGCCCGTACGCTGGGCGAACAACTGCATGCCACGCTCGCCACGCCACTCAGCACGGTACTGCCGATGGGCAAGTAGGGTCAGTGCACGACCACCGGGCGCAGATCGGCCCTGCTGGCGATGCGATCCGCCACCTGCTGGGCTTCCTGCTTGCTGGCGTAGGGGCCGAGCCGTACGCGCCAGACTTGGCCGTTGGCTTCGATCACCGGCGTGCTGCCTAGCCAGTCAAGTGCATCGGCCACCTTGTTGCGGAAGGCCTCGGCGCCGGTCTGGGTACCGAAGGCGCCGAGCTGTACCCAGCGCTGTTCCACCCCGGCTTCCGCCACTACCTTGACAGGGGGTGGGTCGCTCGCGGCCTCGGCCAGCTTCAGCAGCGGATCGGCCAGGGCACCGCCGGCAACCACCGGTGCGCTGCCGGGCGCGGCTTCCACGACCTTCAGCAGATTGGATTCGGGACTCGGTGCCGCGGCGACCTCGCCCGGCAGCAGGGCCTCGACCCGGACGCGGGCACTGCCACCATTCTGGTAGCCCAGGCGGTAGGCCGCGGTATAGGAAAGATCGATCACCCTGTCCTTGTGGAACGGTCCCCGATCATTGATACGCACCACGACCGACTTGCCGGTAGTCAGGCTGGTGACACGGGCATAGCTGGGGATGGGCAGGGTCGGGTGGGCGGCCGACAGTTTGAACAGGTCATAGGGCTCGCCACTCGAGGTACGTTTCCCGTGAAACTTCTTGCCGTACCAGGAGGCCACGCCTTCCTGCACGAAGCCACCCAGCTCCTTGCGCGGAGTGTAGGTCTTGCCCAGCACGGTATAGGGCCGGTTGGCGTATTTGTTCAGCGGTTCCAGCTGCGGCTGGGGTTCCGGCACAGTATCGAGGTCGTAAGGCACCTCAAGTATCGGGCCGTCATCCTTGTAGTAGCCACCGTACTGCTTCGGTATCTGCTCGGGCTTGGCCGGTGGCAGTGGCTCTGTTGCAGAAGGGACATGCACCGGTTTGGCAGGCGCAGGCCGGCTGACCGGGGCCGGCGTATGGCTGGCGCAACCGGCGGCAAGCAGGCTGAGGACAAGGGCGGCGTGGCGTGCGTTCAACTCTTCATCAACTTTCGGTCGCGATGGATGGCCATCAGCATACCGAAACCGATCAGGATGGAAAGCATGGCGGTACCGCCGTAGCTGACCAGGGGCAGGGGCACGCCCACCACCGGCAGCAATCCGGACACCATGCCGATGTTGACGAAGGCATAGGTGAAGAAGGAGAGCGTCAACGCCCCCGCCAGCAGGCGGCCGAACAGGCTGGAGGCGTTATTGGCGATGATCAGGCCACGCCCGATGACACAGAGATAGACCAGCAGCAGGATGGCGCCGCCGACGAGGCCAAACTCCTCGCCATAAACGGCGAAGATGAAGTCGGTGGTGCGCTCGGGGATGAAATCCAGCCGGGTCTGTGTGCCATGCGTCCAGCCCTTGCCGGTCACGCCGCCGGAGCCGATGGCGATGGTGCCCTGGATGATGTGGTAGCCCTTGCCAAGCGGGTCGGACGAAGGATCGATCTGTACCTGTACGCGCTGACACTGATACTCACGGAACACCTTGGTACAGCGGCCCAGATCAGCCACGAACCAGACGGCCATGACGCCGACCAGCACCAGCGGCAGGATGAAACGCCAGGACAGGCCGGCCAGGAACAGGACGTAGAAGCCGGCCGCCGAGATCAGCGTGGCGGTACCCAGGTCAGGCTGCTTGAGCACCAGGGCCGCGGGTACGGCCACCAACAGGGCGGCGATGGCAAAGTGCTTGAGCCGCAGATTGGCCTCATGCCGATGGAAGAACCACGCCAGCAACATGGGCACCGCGAGTTTCATCAATTCAGACGGCTGGATGCGGGCAACACCTAGATGCAGCCAGCGTTTGGCGCCGTTGGTGGTCTCGCCAAACAGGGCGACCGCGATCAGCAGGATCATACCCAGCAGGTAGATAGGGGGCGCAAGCCACATCAGTTGCGTCGGCTTGAGGTTGGCAACGATCCACATGGCCGTGAGTGCAACGACAACCGACACCAGCTTGCTGGTGACCTTGTCCACACTCTCGTTGGAGCCGGAGTAGATGGTGGCGAGGCTGATGATCAGCAGCATGCCGGTAAACAGCAGGAGCCAGGGGTCGATCGGCGCGACGATGCGCCCGAGCAGGCGTTTAATCCACATGGCGATGACTCATGAACTGCTGGATGGGGGTCAGGGGTGCGCCACCGGACGGCGGCTCGACCGCTTCTTCATCCGGCACCGGCTCAGCCGCGGCCTTGTCCGGCGCCGGGACCTTGCCGGTCAGGTAGTAGTCGAGCACCTTGCGTGCGATCGGTGCGGCGTACTGAGCACCGAAGCCGACGTTCTCGACGATCAGTGCGACGGCGATCTTGGGCTTGTCGGCCGGCGCAAAGGCGATAAACCAAGCATTGTCCTTGAGGTGTGCCGCCACCTTGCTGGCGTTGTACTTCTCACCCTTGAGGCTGTAGACCTGGGCGGTACCGGTCTTACCGGCCGAGGTGTACTCGGCGCCCCGGAAGGCAGTGGCACCGGTACCTTCCTTGTTGACACCAACCATGGCGTTCTTGATCACGTCGATATTGGCCTGCTTCAGCGGGATCTGGTTGACCGGCTTAGGCTCGACCACGGTACGGGCACGGGTGGCGCTGTCCTCGACATAGCGCACCAGGTGAGGCCGGAACACCACGCCGTCGTTGGCCAGGATGGAGGTCGCCTGGGCCAGTTGCAGCGGTGTATAGGTGTTGAAACCCTGACCGATGCCGATACTGATCACGTCGCCCACCAGCCATTTCTTGGCTTCCGGCTTCTTGAAGGCCTTACGCTTCCATTCCTGTGAGGGCAGGATGCCTGCCTTCTCGCCCGGCAGATCGATGCCGCTCTTCTGGCCAAAGCCAAACGGCGCCATGAAGCGGGAGATATTGTCGATGCCCATATCGTAGGCAAGCTGGTAGTAGTAGGTATCGCAGGACGCGACGATGGAGCGGTACATGTCCACCCAACCATGGCCGCCAGGCTTGTCGTCGCGCCAGCGGGCGCTACCCAGCGTAAAGAAGCCGGCATCGTGGATACCATACTGCGGTGTGCGTTTGCCGGTTTCCAGCGCCGCCAGCGCCATGAAGGGCTTGAAGGTGGAACCGGGCGGGTAGATGCCCTGGATGGCGCGATTGTTCAGGGGTCGGTCGATGGAATCGTTCAGTTCCTTCCAGCTGACCGGATCGATACCGTCGACGAACAGGTTGGGGTCGAAACCCGGCCGGGAGACGAGCGCCAGGATGCCACCGGTTTCCGGCTCGATGGCTACCAGCGCGCCACGGTTCGTGCCAAAGGCTTGCTCGGCGATCTGCTGCAGCTTGATATCGACCGTCAGCATCAGGTTGTTGCCCGATACCGGCGGGGTGCGACGCAAGGAGCGGATGGCGCGGCCGCCGGCATCGGTCTCGACTTCTTCGTAACCCGTCTTGCCATGCAGGATGGCCTCGTAGCTCTGCTCCAGGCCAAACTTGCCCATATGGTCGGTACCCTTGTAGTTGGGCAGCAGACCGTCTTCGTCAAGCTTGTCCATATCGGTTTCGTTGATGCGGCCGATATAGCCGACCAGGTGCGAGGCGGACTCCCCCATGGGGTACTGGCGGAACAGCCGGGCCTTCACTTCCACACCGGGGAAGCGGAAGGACTGGGCCGCAAAGCGGGCGACTTCCTCGTCGCTCAGGCGGGTCTTGATCGGCAGGGATTCGAAATCCTTGCTTTCGTCGAGCAGCTTCTTGAAACGACGGCGGTCCTTGGCCGTGATCTCAATATAGTGCGACAGCTCATTGATGGTTTCCTCAAGCTTGCCGGGCAGCTTGGAAGCCGTGATTTCGAGCGTGTAGGCCGAGTAGTTGTGCGCCAGCACCACGCCGTTGCGATCGGTAATGATCCCGCGCGAGGGCGGGATGGGGACCAGCGAGATGCGGTTGGATTCGGCCAGGGTCTGGTATTTGTCGTACTGCATGACCTGCAGATAGACAAACCGCCCTAACAAAACCGAGAAACCAAGGAGTACGAAAGCGACGACCACCGCCAACCGCCACTGGAAACTGAAGCGTTCACCGTGGTGGTCACGCAATACGGTGTAGCGGCTCATGACTGGATTTCAGCCGGTTTGTCTACGCGCTGCGGCATCTGGAACAACTGGCTCAGGAACGGCCAGCACACGGCGCCGGTGATCGCGCCCAGGAAGTAGCTCCAGCCCGGGAAGGCGCTGCCGGTGCCCAACCGCACCAGCAACATGATCACTTGGTTGGCGAGCAGCAGCGGCCCGATATAGAGCGCCTGCTGCCACAGCGGGAACATGCCAAGCTGGCGATGACGCGACATGGCGAACCATGTGGTGGTGCAGTAGGCGAGGCCATGCTGGCCGAATACGTTGCCATCGGCGATGTCGAGCAGGATGCCGAGCCAGAAGGCCCAGCCCACGCCCACGTGACGCGGCTGGTTCATGCACCAGTAGAGCAAGGCCAGGGCGACGAAATCCGGCAGGATGGCGCGCGCAGTGGGGCCCCAGGGGATCAGCGCCAGCGTCATCACCAGGATGAAGGTGAAAAAGATGAAGCTGCGTTTGACGGGCTTGAGTAGTTGGCTGGAGACCGGCATCAGAGCGTCTCCTTCTTATGGGATTTCTTGGGGCTAATCGGTTCGGGTGGCGCCGGCTGCGGTGGCAGGGCGCGCTGCTCATCAAGAATGAACATGAAGCGGTGCTTGTCCACATCGGCCATCGGCATGGCGCGGACTTGTGCGAAGGCGAGGCCGGGATTGCGATCCACCTTGCTGACCTTGGCGACCGGCAGCCCGGAAGGGTAGGTGCCATCAATGCCGGAGGTCACCAACACGTCACCATCGACGATATCGGCGTTGAGCGGCATCCAGTTCACCTGCAGGGCATTTTCCTTGCCCATACCGTACAGCACCGTACGCAGACCGTTGCGCAGGACCTGCACCGGTACGGTGTGGCCCTTGTGGGTGATCAAGGTGACTTCGGAGGTCAGCGGCTGGATACGGGTGATCTGGCCGACCACGCCCAGTGGATCGATGACGACCTGGCCGAGCTTGACGCCGACCGTCTCGCCGCGATCCAGCACCAGCTTGGCGGTATAGGGATCACGATCATCGTATAGCACCTCGGTCAGCGCGCCTTTGCCGTGCTGGGTTTCGCGCGTAACCAAGAGTTGCCGCAGCTGCTGGTTCTCTTGCTGTAGCGCTTGCAGGCGCAACAGTTCGGCATTGGCCAGCAGGCGGTCATCCTGCAGCTTGCGGTTCTCGCGCTGCAGTTCGGTTTGCGAAACAAGGAAGTCACTCACGCGGTGGGCGGCAGATACCGGTGCGGTGGCCAGCCACTGCAAGGGATAGAGCAGTACGGACGCCGCCTCACGCGCCGGCTGCAGGATCTGCCAGCGTACGTCGACCAGCAACAACGCCAGCGACAGGCTGGCGTAGATCAATAGCAAGCTGAATGGCTTGGGGCCCTGCTTGAAGAACACAGGTTGGGTGGTGGCTTGCATGTGGGCGACAGCCTGCTCTAGGGCATCAAGGCAACAGGGGCGAGGCGGGAAGGGTTACTTCGCTCGGCTCACCCCCGGGTTGCTGGTATCGGTATCAATCGTTGGTAAAGATCGTGCCGACCTTGTCCATCTTCTCGAGCGCCTTGCCCGAGCCCCGCACCACGCAGGTCAGCGGATCATCGGCCACGATGACCGGCAGACCGGTTTCTTCCATCAGGAGGCGATCCAGATCACGCAGCAACGCACCGCCACCGGTCAGCACCATGCCCTTGTCGGCAATGTCGGCACCCAGCTCTGGCGGGGTCTGCTCCAGCGCCTGCTTCACGGCAGAAACAATCTGGTTCAACGGTTCAGTCAGCGCTTCGAGAATTTCGTTCGAGGAAATCGTGAACGAGCGTGGGATGCCCTCGGCCAGGTTGCGGCCCTTGACTTCCATTTCACGCACTTCGGCGCCAGGGAAGGCCGAACCGATGGCCTTCTTGATCGACTCGGCGGTGGTTTCGCCGATCAGCATGCCGTAGTTACGGCGGATGTAGTTGATGATGGCTTCGTCGAACTTGTCTCCTCCGACGCGCACGCTGTTGGCGTACACGATGCCCCCCAGCGAGATCACGCCCACTTCGGTGGTGCCGCCGCCGATATCGACCACCATGGAACCGGTGGCTTCTTCGACCGGCAGGCCGGCACCGATGGCCGCGGCCATGGGTTCTTCGATCAGCTCAACCTTGCGCGCACCAGCACCCAGTGCCGATTCCTTGATGGCGCGACGCTCCACCTGGGTGGAGCCACAGGGCACGCAGATCACGATACGCGGGCTGGCGGCAAACAAACGGCTGGGGTTCACCTTCTTGATGAACTGCTTGAGCATCTGTTCGGTGATGGTGAAGTCGGCGATCACGCCGTCCTTCATCGGGCGGATGGCAGTGATGCTGCCGGGCGTGCGGCCCAGCATCTTCTTGGCCTCGGCGCCGACGGCGAGGATGGTCTTCTTGGCGGCTGGACCGCCTTCTTGCTGGATGGCCACCACGGAGGGTTCGTCCAGGACGATGCCCTTGCCCGAGACAAATATCAGCGTATTGGCCGTACCCAAGTCAATCGCCAGGTCGTTCGAAAAATAGCCGCTCAAAGATCCGATCATGTGTAAACCCGTGTCCTGTGTCTGCGGCGCGATGCGCCGTTTGCAGCCGTCACCGTCGTGGCGGAACTGCGCTCAATATCCCTGTTACCGACCGGTTTGCTTTTGTCCTTGAGAGTCAACGCCTTGCGTGCCTGCTTGCGCAGTCGCGCGTTGCCCCAAGTCTTGGGCGCGATAAACCCGATATGTTACCCTAACGGGCTTGCAAGATTAAAGATTTGAAGGGTTTTTACCATGTCCCTGACTGATGCTGATGTGCGCCGCATCGCTCGCCTGTCCCGGCTGCGGGTCAACGACCAGGAAGTTGCCGAGGTTGGCCAGAAGCTGAACGGCATTCTTGGCCTGATCGAACAACTGCAGGCGATCGATACCGAGGGCGTCGAGCCCATGAGCCACGCTCGTGATGTCGCGCTGCGACTGCGCGAGGACGTAGCAACGGCGCCCAATCGCCGCGAAGCCTTCCAGGCTGTGGCGCCGGCCGTGGAAAACGGTCTGTACCTGGTTCCCAAGGTCATCGAATGAGCAGCGCCGCCCATATCCGCGCCACGCTGAACGAAGGTCGCGAGCTGCTGGAACGGGTGCTGGCGGACGATGCGTTCATCGCGTCGGTCGAGCAGGCCAGCCAGCTGCTGGTGCATTCGTTCCAGGCTGGTCACAAGGTCATCTCGGCCGGCAATGGTGGCTCGCACTGCGATGCCATGCACTTTGCCGAGGAACTGACCGGCCGCTATCGCGACAATCGCCCTGCGCTCGGTGCCATTGCCGTCTCCGACCCTTCGCATCTGTCCTGCGTGGGTAACGACTATGGCTTCGAGTTTGTGTTCTCGCGCTTTATTGAAGGCGTGGGACAGGCTGGCGACGTGCTGTTTGGTATCAGCACCAGCGGCAACTCCAAGAACATCCTGCGCGCCGTTGAAGCCGCCCGTAGCCGTGGAATGAAGGTCATCCTGCTCTTGGGCAAGGATGGCGGCCAATTGCGGGGGCTGGGCGACGCCGAGATCACCGTGCCGCACTTTGGCTACGCCGATCGCATCCAGGAAATCCACATCAAGGTTATCCATATCCTCATCGATCTGATCGAGCGTGGGGTAGGGTACGTAGAACAGCCATGACCTATACGCTAAAACAAGCCGCCGCGCTGCTTTCTGCCGGCAAGACCTCCGCCGTTGAACTGGCGACCGACTACCTGGCCCGCATCGAGGCCAGCCAGGCCTCGCTCAATGCCTTCATTACCGTTGATCGGGACCTGACCCTGACGATGGCGCGCGCTGCCGATGCAGCCCGTGCCGCCGGCAACGCCGGTCTGCTGACTGGTGTGCCCATCGCCCATAAGGACATCTTCTGTGCCGAAGGCTGGAAGACCACCTGCGGCTCTAAGATGCTGGAGAATTTCATCTCGCCTTACGACGCGGGCGTGGTAGAGCGCTGCAACGCCGCCGGCCTGGTGACGCTGGGCCGCACCAATATGGATGAGTTCGCGATGGGCTCGTCCAACGAGAACAGCGCCTATGGCGTGGTGCACAACCCCTGGGACAAGGCAGCTGTACCCGGCGGCAGTTCCGGTGGTTCCGCCGTTGCCGTGGCCGCCCGCCTGGCGCCAGTCGCCACCGCGACCGATACCGGCGGCTCGATCCGCCAGCCGGCGGCCTTCTGTGGCGTGACCGGCCTGAAGCCGACGTACGGCGTGGTCAGCCGCTACGGCATGGTGGCGTACGCCTCGAGCCTCGACCAGGGTGGCCCCATCGCCCAGACGGCTGAGGACTGCGCGCTGATGCTGAACGTGATGGCCGGCTACGACGAGCGTGATTCCACCAGCCTGGAAGTAGCCAAGGAAGACTACACGCGCGACCTGAACCAGTCGCTCAAGGGCTTGCGCATCGGCCTGCCCAAGGAATACTTCGGCAAGGGCCTCGCGGCCGACGTGGCGGCCGCCATCGACGCTGCGCTCTCTGAATACAAGAAGCTCGGTGCCGAAGTTGTGGAAATCAGCCTGCCACGCACCGAGCTGGCCATCCCGGCCTACTACGTGATCGCACCGGCCGAAGCGTCGAGCAACCTGAGCCGCTTCGACGGCGTGCGCTATGGGCATCGGGCTGCCGAGTACACCGACCTGAACGACATGTATGAAAAGAGCCGGGCCGAGGGCTTCGGCACCGAGGTGAAGCGCCGCATCCTGACCGGTGCCTATGTGCTGAGCCACGGCTACTACGACGCTTATTACCTGAAGGCACAGAAGGTCCGCCGCCTGTTGTCCGAGGACTTCCAGGCCGGCTTTGCCCAGTGCGACGTGATCGCCGCACCGGCCGCACCGACCACCGCCTGGAATATCGGCGCCAAGGGTGATGACCCGGTTGCCATGTACCTTGAGGACATCTACACGCTGGGCGTGAACCTTGCCGGCCTGCCCGGCATCGCCCATCCGGTGGGCTTTGGCAGCAACGGCCGGCCGGTAGGCCTGCAGCTGATCGGCAACTACTTTGCCGAAGCCAGGCTCCTGAACGCGGCACACCAGTTCCAGCAGGTGACTGACTGGCACACCCGCGCCCCGGCGCTGTAAGGGAAAGGAACAAACAAGATGCAATGGGAAGTCGTTATCGGGCTGGAAATCCATACCCAGCTCTCGACCCAATCGAAGATTTTCTCGCCCGCCAGCACCGCCTTCGGCGCCGAGCCCAATACCCAGGTCAGCGCGGTCGATGCGGCCCTGCCGGGTGTGCTGCCGGTGATGAACAAGGTGGCGGTGGAGAAGGCGATCCGCTTTGGTCTGGCCATTGGTGCCAAGATCAACCGCAAGTCGGTATTCGCCCGCAAGAACTACTTCTATCCTGACCTGCCGAAGGGCTATCAGATCAGCCAGTTCGAGCTGCCGGTGGTAGAAGGTGGCCAGATCACCATCCGCGTCGGCGACGAGGACAAGGTGATCCGCCTGACCCGGGCCCACCTGGAAGAAGACGCCGGCAAGTCGGTGCATGAAGATTTCCACGGTATGAGCGGCATCGACCTGAACCGGGCCGGCACGCCCTTGCTGGAGATCGTGTCCGAGCCGGACATGCGCTCCTCGGCCGAGGCGATTGCCTACGCCAAGGCGTTGCATTCGCTGGTGACCTGGATCGGTATCTGTGATGGCAATATGCAGGAGGGTAGCTTCCGCTGCGACGTAAACGTCTCGGTCCGCCCCAAGGGCCAGGCCGAGTTCGGCACCCGCCGCGAGATCAAGAACCTGAATAGCTTCAAGTTCATGGAGCAGGCGATCAAGTATGAGGTGCAGTGGCAGATCGAGCAGATCGAGGATGGCCACAAGATTCAGCAGGCGACCGTGCTGTTCGACCCGGATACTGGCGAGACGCGCATGATGCGCAGCAAGGAAGACGCGCACGACTACCGCTATTTCCCGGACCCGGACCTGCCGCCACTGGTGATCGGCGAAGACTGGATCGAGCGCGTGAAAGGCGAGTTGCCGGAGCTGCCGGAAGCCATGCAGGCGCGATTCGAAAGCCAGTATGGCCTGCCGCTGTACGACGCCGGCACGCTGACCGCGAGCAAGGACCTGGCCGCCTACTTCGAGGCCACAGTGGCTGCGGGTGCGGATGCCAAGCTTGCCAGCAACTGGATCATGGGTGAGGTCGCCGCCACGCTGAACCGCGAGGAGCGCGAGATCGCCGACAGCCCGGTCAAGGCCGATGCCCTGGCACTGCTGATCCGCAGGGTGATGGACAACACCATCAACAACAAGACCGCCAAGGACGTGCTGAAGAAGATGTGGGAATCGGGCGACGGTGCCGACACCATTATCGAGCGCGACGGTCTGAAGCAGGAAAGCGATGCCGGCGCGATCGAAGCCATCATCGACACCGTGCTTGCCGCCAACGCCGCCATGGTGGAAGAGTACAAGTCGGGCAAGGAAAAGGCCTTCAACGCCCTGGTCGGCCAGTGCATGAAGGCCAGCAAGGGTAAAGCCAACCCGGCTCAGGTAAACGAGATACTGAAGCGCAAGCTGGGTTGATCGGCATCAAGCTGAAGTAGGGCCCTGTTTGGCATGCTATCGGCCGGGCAGGGCCCGAACCCCATTCCGATCTCGGCTTGGGGAGTATCAGATAGCAGAAAAGTGAAACCGCATGTCCCCGATCAAGATCGCCATATTGCTCGCCTTCGTGGCAGCGACCGCCTACACCCACCTGCGTGGCCGGGTGCGGCTGGGCTTCTGGCGCCAGCTCAGTGATCACTCGACCTTCATGTCGCCGATCAACTGCTTCATGTATCTGTTCTCCAAGGTGCCCAGCACGCCCTACCTGCCGGTCTCGCACTTCCCCGAGCTGAAGGTGCTGCAGGATAACTGGCAGGCGATCAGCCTGGAAGGTGCGAAGCTTTACGACACCGGCGACATCAAGGCCTCGGACAAGTACAACGATGCCGGTTTCAATTCCTTCTTCAAGACTGGCTGGAAGCGCTTCTACCTGAAGTGGTACGACGAAGCGCACCCGTCGGCGGCCGAGCTGTGCCCGGTCACTACCGAGCTGTTGAAAGGCATCCCCAGCGTCAAGGCCGCGATGTTCGCCGCCCTGCCACCTGGCGCACGGCTGGTACGCCACCGCGATCCGTTCGCAGGTTCCTTGCGCTATCACCTGGGCCTGGTGACACCGAATGACGACCGCTGCTATATCGATGTGGATGGCGAACGTTACAGCTGGCGCGACGGCGAACCGGTGATGTTCGACGAGACCTATCTGCACTATGCCGAGAACACCACCGATCAGAACCGCATCATTCTGTTCTGCGATATCGAACGCCCGATGTGGCTGCTGCCCGCGACCTGGCTGAACCGCTTTATCAGCCGCTACCTGATCGGCGCTGCAGCGGCCCCGAACAAGGAAGGCGACAAGACCGGCGGGATCAACAAGGCGTTTGCGTACATTCAGCAGGTGCGGTTGTGGGGCAAGCGCGTCAAAGCCAAGAGTCGCTTCACTTACTACGCCATGAAGTGGGCGTTGTTCGCTGCCATTCTGGGTATCTTCCTGCTGGTTTAAGCCAGCATTACCCCCATGCAAAAGCGCCCGGTCATGTCGGGCGTTTTGCTTTGCAGGAGCAGGAAGCGGTGGGTTTGCTCAGCACTGTGCCTGTTGGGCCAAGGAAAATACGGCGCAATGCGCTGCGGGGATTGCGCCGTACGGACTTCCCGGTTTGATGCCGCTTACCACGAAGCGCCCAAGGGTCCCCGTGAGCGCCGCTGAGCATCGCAGCGACCTGCGGGGTAGTCCGGGGAGCGTTGTCTGAGCCGGCTTGCCGGCGAGTTTCTGTCTCCGGCCGCGGGACGGACTCCCGCATTTAATTGTACGCAGTGCGGGTCTGAAGCCCCGCCCTACAGGGAGAGAAGTCCCTGGAAGCCCCCCAATACCCAATGTTTCACGTAAAACAATGAGGATTGAACAAAGAAAAACGCCGCTCCCAAGAGCGGCGTCCTCGTTACTGCGGGGACTACTGGTGATCAGGGCTGGGGCTGGAAGCCGGCCACGCCCATGCGCCACAGGAAGAAGCTCCAGACGTCGGCGCTTTCCGCCACTTGCTGGGCCTTGGTCGAGCCCATGCCGTGGCCACCGTCGTAGTCCACGCGCAGGATCACCGGCTTCTGGGTACCGCTGGCCTGCAGGCGGGCGGCCAGCTTGCCGGGCATCCAGGCGTCGACGCGCGGGTCGTTGGCGCCAGTGGTGACGATCACGGCCGGATAGGCCACGCCATCCTTGATGCGATGGTAGGGACTGTTGGACAGCATGGCGCGGAAGTCCGACTCCTTGGTCACCGTACCGAACTCGGCAATGTTCGGCGGGCCGTTCGGGGTGAACTCCATGCGCAGCATGTCGCTGACACCGACAGCGCTCTGTGCAGCAGCGAACAGCTCCGGACGGGCCGTGATGGCGCCGCCGATGGTGATGCCGCCGGCGCTACCGCCAGTACCGGCCAGCTTGGCCGGCGAGGTGTAGCCCTGCTGGACCAGGTAGTCGGCACAGGCGATCAGATCCTTGGCCGTGTTGGCCTTGGTCTGGATAAAGCCGGCGCGATGCCATTCCTCGCCGAACTCACCACCACCGCGCACATGGCAAACCGCCATCACGCCATCCTTCTCCAGCCAAGCCAGACGGTTGGGCGTGAAGCGCGCTTCCATGGTGATGCCATAGGCACCGTAACCGCTGACAATGGTCGGGTGGCTGCCATCGAGCTTGATGCCCTTGGCGGCGATCAGGGACAGCGGGACTTCCACGCCGTCGTGGCTCTTGACCATGACTCGCTTGGCCTCATAGCCGGCGAAGCTGATCGGGGAGGGCTTGATCAGGCCGGTATCGCTGACCTTACCGGTCTTGCCATTGAGGGCAAACACGCGCGGCGATTCGACCCAGCCTTCCAGACGCAGCAGCACGCCGGGGCGGTTTTCTTCGCTGACCAGCTCGCGCAGCGTACCCTTGACCGGCAGGGCGACTTCACTGCTCTTGCCCTTGAACGGCAGTCGGATCAGCTTGTCCACGCCGCCTTCGCTGGCGCGCACATAGAGGGCGTCGCTGGCGATGCTCGCTTCACGCAGGACGGCGCGGCTTTCCGGCAGGACCAGCTTGGCATGGGCGAGCGCCGGCTTGTGCAGGTCCAGCGCCAGCAGCTTGCTGCGCGGTGCGTCGAGGTTGGACTTCAGGTAGAGCGTGTCGCCATGCAGCCAGGCGTCGGCAATCTTGTCGGCCGGGGCGGCCACGCGCTGCCAGGCAGTCTTGGCGCCGGCCAGCTTGTTCAGCGGCGCGATGTAGTAGGAGTGCTCGATCGCATCGCCATGCAGGACCTCGACCAGGGCGAAGTGCGAGCCCGGTGCGGTATTGATATAGAAGATGTCGGCAATGTCGAACGGCATGTCAGGATTGATACCGTAGCCGAACAAGGGCTGATCATCGCTCACCGGCGTGCCGAGCTTGTGGAACCAGGCAGCGCTCTTGTTGTAGCGCTCGCGCTCGCCCTTGGCGTCGGCGGGGGGCAGGCGGTTGTAGAAGAAGCCGGAGCCATCGGGCAGCCAGCCAGTCTGACGGTTGAGGCCGGCACCGTCGATGCGCTCCTTGAGCCATTCACCAGTCCGGAGGTCCAGCAAGCGAAGTTCGCTGTCTTCCGAACCGCCGGCCGAGACACCGACCGCGATCAGGTGACCATCAGGCGAGGGCGAGTACCAGTCGATGGCGACATGGGCCTCGGCGCTGCCGAAAGTATCCGGGTCCAGCAGCAGGCGTTCGCCCTTGGCATCACGCACATAGAGGCGACGGCCGTTCTTGCCCGGTTCGGTCTTCAGGTAGAACAGGCGGCCTGCAGCCTGCTCGATACCGGCGACGCTGACGCTGGCATCGGCCAGTTCGGTCAGGCGCTGCTTCAGGGCGGTGCGGCCGGGGATGGTCGCCAGCACGCCGTCGGCGTAGTTGGCCTGGGCCTTCAGCCAGTCGCGGAAGTCCGCGCTCTTCATGTCTTCCATCCAGCGATACGGATCGCTGATCTTGGTGCCGAAATAGTCGTCGACCACCGGCCTGGCCGGCGTAGCCGGCGGGGCGGTCAGCGGAGCGGCCTGGGCCGTGGCGACAAGGGCAAAGGCGAGCAGGGTGAGGCGGTTGGACATGTGCTTCCTCTTCTTTGTGGTGCCTGCGGACAGGCTGTTCGGGCCGCGCCTCGTGAGCACGGCCCCACTCATTTCCTTACTGGGCTGCGACCGGCTTGACAGCGGCGGCGGCCTGCTTGGCGCGCTGGCGGGCTTCGTCGGTATCGCTGCCGGCGGCGAGTGCCACGCCCATGCGGCGACGCTCGAAGGCTTCCGGCTTGCCGAACAGGCGCAGGTCGCTGCGCGGTACAGTGAGCGCCGCCTCGACGCCCTCAAAGGCAATACCACGCGCTTCCATGCCGCCGTAGATCACGGCGCTCGCAGCAGGCTCACGCAGACCGGCGTCGACCGGCAGGCCGAGGATAGCGCGGGCGTGCAGTTCGAATTCGGAATAGCGCTGGCTCATCAGCGTGACCAGGCCGGTATCGTGCGGACGGGGGCTGACTTCGGAGAACCAGACCAGGTCTTCCTTCACGAACAGTTCGACGCCGAACAGACCACGACCGCCGAGGTCGTCGGTCACCGCCTTGGCAATCTCGCGCGACTTCTGCAGCGCCGCCGGCGACATGGCTTGTGGCTGCCAGCTCTCGACATAGTCGCCCTTCACCTGGACGTGGCCGATGGGTTCGCAGAAGTGGGTCTGCACCTTGCCATCGGCACCGATGGCGCGGACGGTCAGCTGGGTGATCTCGTAGTCGAAGTCGATCAGGCCTTCGACGATCACCCGGCCCTGGTCGACCCGGCTGCCGGCGGCGGCGTAAGCCCAGGCGGCGTCGACATCAGCCGCGGATTTCAGCAGCGACTGGCCCTTGCCGGAAGAGGACATCACCGGCTTCACGAAGCAGGGGAAGCCGATCGCTTCACAGGCGGCGCGCATGTCCTCAAGCGAGGAAGCAAAACGGTAGGGCGAGGTTGGCAGACCTAGCGTCTCGGCAGCCAGGCGACGGATGCCCTCACGGTTCATGGTGAGCTGGGTGGCACGGGCAGTGGGGATCACGGTCGCCAGGCCGTCGGCCTCGATACGCGCGAGTTCATCGGTGGCGATGGCCTCGATCTCCGGCACGATCAGGTCGGGCTTTTCCTGCTCGACCAGGGCACGCAGGGTCGCTGGATTGCTCATGTCGATCACATGGGCGCGGTGCGCGACCTGGTGGCCGGGGGCATTCGGATAGCGGTCTACGGCGATGGTCTCGACACCCAGTTTCTGCAGGGCGATCAGTACTTCCTTGCCGAGTTCACCGGCGCCGAGCAACATGACTTTGAAGGCGGAAGGGCTGAGTGGCGTGCCGAGGCGCATGATTTTTCCATCGTGGAAGTAGGGGAGACCGCCATTGTAGCGGCAAGCGCGGCGTTCGCCGGGGATCGCTGCTGTTGCCGACCATGATTGTGTTCGCACTATCGTCCACTGCTCAAAAATTAAGCGAAATAGCTTCGCATCGACGCGGAGCGACGGTAGAATGCGCCCCTGTTACCGCTGGACACCGAAGCCTTCAAGCCTTTCGTTTCCAGCGGTTTTGCGTTCTATAAAGGTCGCTCGGAGCAAGTCCGAATATTTGTCCGGTTGGTGCAATGCGCCGATCGGGTTTGCTCCCCCGCCAGGGGATGAGCCTCCCTGGCAAAGGCCAGGAGGACATGTTCAAGAGCCACCACCGAGTACATGAACTAAATGCACATTGGTCCCTATCAACTTCGTAACCGCCTGATTGTCGCGCCCATGGCCGGCGTGACGGACCGCCCCTTCCGCATGCTCTGCAAGCGGCTGGGCGCAGGCCATGCGGTCAGCGAGATGATCACGTCCAATGCCATGCTGTATGGCAGCGACAAGACTCGTCGCCGCGCCAATTTCGAAGGCGAGCTGGCGCCGGTGGCAGTACAGATTGCCGGCTCCGATCCGGCACAGATGGCCGAGGCCGCGCGCCACAATGTGGCAGCCGGAGCGCAGATCATCGACATCAATATGGGCTGTCCGGCCAAGAAGGTCTGCAATGTGCTGGCCGGGTCCGCGCTGCTGCAGAACGAGGCACAGGTCGCCCGTATCCTGGACGCCGTCGTGAACGCGGTGGACGTGCCAGTCACGCTGAAGACCCGGCTGGGCTTCAAGAACGGCGAAGAGAACATCATGCGGGTGGCCAAGCTCGCCGAGGACAGCGGGATTGCCGCGCTGGCCCTGCATGGCCGCACGCGTGAAGATATGTATAACGGCGCAGCCCGCTACGAGCTGATCGCCGAGGTGAAGCGCAGCCTCAAGATTCCGGTCGTCGCCAACGGCGATATCACCACGCCAGAAAAGGCAAAACTGGTACTGGATGCAACCGGTGCCGACGCGATCATGATAGGCCGGGCCGCCCAGGGCCGGCCGTGGATCTTCCGCGAGATCGACCACTATCTGGCGACCGGCGAGCATATGCCGGCGCCGAAGGTCAGCGAGATCCACGCCATCCTGATCGAACACCTGCAGGACCATTACGCTTTCCATGGCGAGTATTCGGGCTGCCGCATCGCCCGCAAACATATTGCCTGGTACACCAATGGCCTGCGTGGTTCCAACGAGTTCCGGCAAGCAATGTACAAGCTGGACAACACAGCCGAGCAACTGGCCGCAGTGGACAGTTATTTCAAGCAACTGGCGCTCAACAGCGAGCGCCTGGTTTACCAAGACGAGACCGCCTTAGCGGCCGCCTGAGCAAGACCCAAGGGGAGAAAAACAACCATGTCCAGCAAGGATCAAATCTGCTTTGCCGTCCGCGATGCACTGGAGCAGTACTTTCGCGACCTCGACGGCGAGGCACCACAGGCTATCTACGACATGGTTCTGGCCAAGGTGGAAAAGCCCATGCTGGAAGTGGTACTCGACAAGGCTCAGGGTAACCAGACCCGCGCTGCCGAGCTCCTGGGCATCAACCGCAATACGTTGCGCAAGAAGATGCAGGATCACGACCTGATCTAAACGATTACGTCACGCCCGTCGATCATCCCCGGTCGGCGGGCGTTATTCATGGTTACAAACTCGCAAGGCTTATCAACATGGTCAAAATCAAGCGCGCACTGATCAGCGTCTCCGACAAAACCGGCGTACTCGAGTTCGCCCGCGAACTCGCGGCTTTCGGCGTGGATATCCTCTCCACCGGTGGCACCGCCAAGATGCTGGCCGATGCCGGCGTGAAGGTGACCGAGGTCGCAGACTACACCGGCTTTCCCGAGATGCTGGACGGTCGCGTCAAGACCCTGCACCCCAAGATCCACGGCGGCATCCTGGGTCGTCGCGACCTGGCCGGCCACGTGACCAAGATGGCCGAACATGGCATAGGCAGCATCGACCTGGTGTGCGTGAACCTGTATCCGTTCGAAGCCACCATCGCCAAGCCTGATTGCGACTTCGACGATGCGATCGAGAACATCGACATCGGCGGCCCGGCCATGGTGCGCTCCGCAGCCAAGAACCACGCTTTTGTTGCCATCGTCACCGACGCTGCCGACTACGCGCCGCTGGTAGCCGAACTGAAGGCCAACCATGGCGCACTGGGCCTGCCCACCCGTCGCCAGTTGGCCAAGAAGGCGTTCAGCCATACCGCCGCCTACGATGGCGCGATCAGCAACTACCTGACCTCGCTGAACGAGGACGGTAGCCAGCAATCCTTCCCTGCGCGCCTGAATATCAGCGTGGAGAAGGTGCAGGACATGCGCTACGGCGAGAACCCGCACCAGGCCGCAGCCTTCTATCGGGACATCGATCCCGCCGCGGGCAGCCTGGCCAACTACCGCCAGCTGCAGGGCAAGGAACTGAGCTACAACAACATCGCCGATTCCGACGCCGCCTGGGAAGCCGTGAAGGCCTTCGATGAGCCGGCCTGCGTGATCGTCAAGCATGCTAATCCGTGTGGCGTGGCCATCGCCGCCGATACGCTGACCGCCTACAAGCTGGCCTTCGCGACCGACACCACCAGCGCTTTCGGCGGCATCATCGCCTTCAACCGCACGGTCGACGCCGCGACGGTGGAAGCCGTGACCGGCCAGTTCCTGGAAGTGCTGATCGCCCCGTCCTTCAGCGACGAAGCCAAGGCCATCATCGCCGCCAAGAAGAACGTACGCGTGCTGGAAGTCCCGCTGGAGAATGGCGCCAACCGCTTTGACCTGAAGCGCGTCGGCGGCGGCATCCTGGTGCAGACCCCGGATGTACATCGCATCAGCATCGAGGACTTCAAGGTCGTGACCAAGAAGGCCCCGACCGCCGAGCAACTGAAGGACCTGCTGTTCGCCTGGCGTGTGGCGCAATTCGTGAAGTCCAACGCCATCGTGTTCTGCGGCAAGGGCCAGACCCTGGGCGTGGGCGCGGGCCAGATGAGCCGCGTGGATTCGACCAAGATCGCCGCGATCAAGGCCAAGAACGCCAACCTGGAACTGAAGGGCTCGGTCTGCGCGTCCGACGCCTTCTTCCCGTTCCGCGACGGCGTGGACGTGATCGCCGAGAATGGCGTATCGGCCATCGTCCAGCCGGGCGGTTCGATGCGTGACGATGAGGTGATCGCCGCAGCGGACGATCATGGCATCGCCATGGTCGTGACCGGCATCCGTCACTTCCGTCATTGATTCCGACAGCGGGCTCGCCGTTGCCGTCAGGCAGCGGGTGGGCCCGCCTGTGTGAGGCGTCAGGCCTGGGACGTGGTGCGCCACTCCCCAGCCCTTACTTCTTACCCTTACGAGGCACCACATGAACATACTTGTCATCGGCTCCGGCGGCCGCGAGCACGCACTGGCCTGGAAAATCGCCCGGTCGCCGCGCGTAGGCAAGGTCTTTGTGGCGCCCGGCAACCCGGGTACAGCGCGCGAGGAAGGGCTGACCAATGTCGCCATCACCGCCATCCCCGAGCTGGTGGCCTTTGCTCAGCGCGAGAACGTGATGTTCACCGTCGTCGGCCCGGAAGCACCGCTGGCCGCCGGTGTGGTGGATGCCTTCCGCGCTGCGGGCCTGAAGATATTCGGACCGACCAAGGCGGCGGCACAACTGGAAAGCTCCAAGGACTACGCCAAGGCTTTCATGGCCCGGCACGGCATTCCTACCGCTCAGTACCAGACCTTCTCCAAGGCCGACGAAGCCCACGCCTACGTGACCGGCCGCGGTGCACCCATCGTGATCAAGGCAGATGGCCTGGCTGCCGGCAAGGGCGTGATTGTTGCCATGACGCTGGACGAAGCGCACGCCGCCATTGACCTGATGTTGCTCGATAACAAGATGGGCGACGCCGGTGCGCGGGTGGTGATCGAGGACTTTCTCAAGGGTGAAGAAGCCAGCTTCATCGTGATGGTGGATGGCAAGAACGTGCTCGCGATGGCGAGCTCGCAGGACCACAAGCGCCTGCTGGACAACGACGCTGGCCCGAACACCGGCGGCATGGGTGCCTATTCGCCGGCCCCGGTGGTGACGCCGGAAGTACACGCCCGCGCGATGCGCGAGGTGATCCTGCCCACGGTGGCCGCCATGGCCAAGGATGGCATTCCGTACACCGGCTTCCTGTACGCCGGGCTGATGGTCACTGACGAGGGTGCGGTCAACGTGGTGGAGTTCAACTGCCGCATGGGCGACCCGGAAACCCAGCCCATCATGGCGCGGCTGAAGTCCGACCTGGTGGGGCTGGTGGAACATGCGGTCAACGGTACGCTGGATCAGGCCGAAGCCGAGTGGGACCGCCGTGTGGCGCTGGGCGTGGTACTGGCCGCCCACAACTATCCTGATACGCCACGTAAGGGCGACGTGATCCACGGCCTGCCGCAAAGCCATGCCGATGATGCCTTTGTGTTCCATGCCGGCACGACCCAGCAGGGCGACGACGTTGTGACCAGTGGCGGCCGGGTACTGTGTGTGACGGTCTTGGGCGACAACGTGAAGATTGCACAGAAACGTGCCTATGAAGTCATAGAAGGTATACGCTTCGATGGCATGCAATATCGCCACGACATTGGCTTCCGTGCGTTGGCGCGAAAGCCGGCCGCATAAAAGGGCAGGGCGAGCACTCGACACCTAGGCAGGTATGGCAAAGAAAACGAACGACGGTTGGTTCTCCGGCATTCTTAGTGCATTTGCATCCTTGTTCGGTGCCAAGCCCAAAGGGGAGGGGAAATCAGCAATACAGACCTCCACCTCTGCCCGCAGGGTAGCCGGGCATTGGCCGGTCTGGGTGGAGCTTAGCAAGACCACGCGGGAGCAGTTCCCGCCGCACGAGGATTCCGCGCTGACCTTGCGTTTCTCGCTCAGCGACATGCCCTTATTGCGCTCGGTAGGCATCAACAAGCGTGATTTTGATGGCAGCTATGTGAGCGACAAGCAGGCGGCATTGGTTCAGGTGCCTGAGCGACTGGTGGAGGAGCTGATGAACCGTGTCGACCCCCCGGTCTACGTCGAAGCCTTTCTGGACGGCGCCAGCATCGGCTCGCGAAAGTTCGGCATTCCATTGCGTTTCTGAATAATCGCAACACCAAGTCCGTACGCCATACGGGCTTTTTTTATGCCAGCTTCATGTCTACGATTTCCCTAATAGGCGGCGAAATGAAACCTGTATATGGTCGCGCGCCTATGACATCGGCAACCCCGCCGTTGTCTAGACAGGGGAAAACCACATGAAAATCAGGACACTATTTGCGTGCCTTCTGGGGATATCGCTGCTGGGATCGGCCCTGGCAGACGATCTCGACGAGATCAAGAAGCACGGTACGCTGGTCGTCGGCGTCAAGGATTCCACACCACCTTTCGGCGTGCTGAACCCGAAGACTCAGACCATTTCCGGCTATGACGTCGACTTTGCCGTGGCGATCGCCAAGCATATGGGCGTCAACATCCTGGTGAAGGGCGTTGAATCGGCTCAGCGCATTCCCAAGCTGCAAAGCCGCGATGTAGACATGATCATTGCGACCATGACGAAGAACCCCGAGCGCGAGAAGCAAGTAGACTTCAGCTACGGTTACTTCATCACCGGTCAGAAGTTCGCCGTCCGCAAAGGCAAGGTCAGCTCGATCGAGGACCTCGCCAAGCTGACCATCGGTACCGTGACCGGCTCGACCTCGGAAAAGCAACTGCGCCGCGAAATGCCGACGGCCAACGTGGTGCTGTTCGCCGACTATGACGAAGCCTTCGCCGCCATGGGCAAGGGTCAGCTGGATGCCGTCAGTACCGACGAGCCTATCTTGGCGGGTCTCCTGAACAAGATGCCGAACAAGTCGCAGTTCGAGATCCCGAACGTGACCATCTCGCTCGAGGTGTACGGCATTGCCGTGCGCAAGGGCGAGAAGCGCCTGATGGAAGAGGTCAACAAAACCATCGTCGCCATGGAGCAATCCGGCGAAGCGGAAAAGATCTTCAACCGCTGGTTCGGCCCGAACACCACCAGCCCGCTGACCCGCCTGTTTAAAATCAACGCGAAGTAATTGTTGATCCGGCGAGGATAGTACTGATCAGGCCCGGTTTATCCGGGCCTGATGCATTTGTAAGGCGGCCACACGCAGGGAGGCATGTCCTGACTACCCGTTCGAGGCATGTGCGGCCGCGCAATTTGCGCAAGTCTATGGCAGATAAGCCTTTCTGGCTCAGCAAGGCCAGCCTGAGGTAAAATTCAGCCCCCTTCCCCGGCCCGCTTCCCCGCATGTCGCTGTTCGCCCTCGGCCTCAACCATGAGACCGCACCCATCGCGGTGCGGGAAAAGCTCGCCTTTGCGCCGGAAGAACTGCGTACGGCCGTGGCTGAGCTGACGGCCGTCAAGGGCGTGCACGAGGCCGCCATCGTCTCCACCTGCAACCGCACCGAGCTGTATGCCGCCGCGCGCGATGAGGCGACGCTGCTGCAGTGGCTCGCACAGTCACGACAGATCGACCCGGCCAGCATTGCGCCCTACCTGTACCGCCTGCCGGACCGTGATGCGGCCAAGCATGTGTTCCGGGTCGCTTCCGGGCTCGATTCCATGGTCCTGGGCGAAACCCAGATCCTGGGCCAGCTCAAGGATGCGGTACGCGAGGCACAGGAAGCCGGTGGCCTGGGGCCATCGCTGAACGGCCTGTTCCAGAAGGCGTTCTCGGTCGCCAAGGAAGTGCGCAGCCAGACCAGCATCGGTGCGAATTCAGTCTCGATGGCGGCAGCGGCGGTAAAGCTGGCTGAACGGCTGTTCCCGGACCTCGCGGAACTCAAGGTGCTGTTCATTGGCGCGGGCGAGATGATCGAGCTGTGCGCCACCCACTTTGCCGCGCGGACACCTGCGCGTATGTCGGTCGCCAACCGCACGCTGGAGCGCGGCAGCGCGCTGGCGCAGCAGTTTGGCGGCGATGCGTTCGCCTTGTCCGAATTGCCGGAGCGGTTGCCGCAGTACGATATTGTCGTGACCAGCACCGCCAGCCAGTTGCCCATCATCGGCCTCGGTGCGGTCGAGCGGGCGGTGAAGGCACGCAAGCACCGGCCGATGTTCATGGTGGACCTGGCCGTGCCGCGCGACGTGGAGCCGGAAGTCGGCGCCTTGCCGGACGTCTATCTCTACACCGTGGACGATCTGGCCGAGGTCGTGCGACAGGGCAGGGCGGAGCGCGAGCTGGCGGTGGTCGAGGCCGATGGCATCGTCGAGCGTAACGCCGACGAGTTCATGCAGTGGCTGGACAACCGTGCACTGGTGCCGACCATCCGTGCGCTCAAAGACCAGGCCGAGCGGCTGCGCCGCCACGAGCTGGAGCGGGCGATGAAACTGCTGGCCAAGGGCGAGGACCCGGCCGCCGTGGTGGAATCGCTATCGCTGACGCTCAGCAACAAGTTCCTGCATGCGCCGATGGCGGCACTGAACCAGGCCGACCCCAGCCAGCACGGTGCGCTGATCGATACCGTGCGCCGTCTCTACCACCTGCACGACGAAGAATAGCCATGTCGACGACCCCGTCCCGCTGGCAGCGGGGCGAGTACGAGATCGATACTGATCCGGCCCGCCTCGACCTTGCCCAGGCCCACGCCTTTATCGCCTCGACCTACTGGGCGAAGGATATTCCCGAAGCGACCTTCCGCCGCTCGGTGGCCGGTGCGCTGTGTTTTGGCGTGTATCAGGGCGCCACGATGATCGGTTTTGCCCGCGTGATCAGCGACTACGCCACCATCGCCTATCTCGGCGATGTGTATATTGCGCCTGAGGCGCGTGGCCAGGGGCTGTCGAAGTGGCTGATGGACTGCATTGTCGGCCACCCTGAACTGCAAGGCCTGCGCCGCTGGATACTGCTGACCGGCGATGCGCATGGCCTCTACCAACAATATGGTTTCACGCCCCTGGCTGCCCCTGAGCGCTGGATGGAGCGGGCTGACCTTAACGTCTATAAGAAAACTTTGGCATGAAACCCAGTATTGCGAACAAGCTTTCCAATCTCGCGGATCGATTAGAGGAAGTAAATCAATTACTTGCGAGTGAGGAGGCGACCCGCGACATGGACAGCTTTCGCAAGCTGAGCCGGGAGCATGCGGAGCTGACGCCGGTGGTCGAGCTGTTCCAGACCTACCAGCAGACCGAGCGGGACCTCGCTACCGCGCGCGAGATGCTGGACGACCCTGACATGAAGGAATTGGCTGAGGCGGAGCTGGAAGATGGCGCGGCACGGATCGAGGCGCTGGAGGCGGAGCTGCAGAAGGCCCTGCTGCCGCGTGACCCCAACGACGAGCGCAATATCTTTCTGGAAATCCGCGCCGGTACCGGCGGGGATGAATCCGCCCTGTTCGCCGGGGACCTGTTCCGCATGTACAGCCGCTTTGCCGAGCGCAACCGCTGGCAGGTGGAGATCGTGTCGGCCAATGAGAGCGACCTGGGTGGCTACAAGGAAGTGATCGCTCGGATCGTGGGCCTGGGCGCCTACAGCAAGCTCAAGTTCGAAAGCGGCGGCCACCGCGTGCAGCGCGTGCCGGCGACCGAATCGCAAGGGCGTATCCATACCAGCGCCTGTACGGTGGCGGTGATGCCGGAAGCGGACGAGCTGGAGGAGGTGAACATCAATCCGGCGGATATCCGGATCGATACCTTCCGCGCCAGCGGCGCCGGCGGCCAGCATATCAACAAGACCGACTCGGCGATCCGTATTACTCACTTCCCCACCGGGCTGGTGGTGGAATGCCAGGACGGCCGCAGCCAGCACCAGAACAAGGCGCGGGCCATGCAGGTGCTGGCGGCACGGCTCAAGGACAAGCAGGAGCGCGAGGCGCATGCCAAGGAAGCGGCCATGCGCAAGTCGCTGGTGGGTTCGGGCGACCGTAGCGAGCGCATCCGCACCTATAACTTCCCGCAGGGGCGCATCACCGACCATCGCATCAACCTCACTTTGTACAAGCTGGACTATGTGATGGATGGCGACCTGTTCGAGCTGACTGATGCATTGATGACAGAGCACCAGGCGGAATTGCTGGCGGCGATGGCTGAGCAGGGTTAGTCCGACTACACTGCAAACAGGCACCGTCCGGTGCCGCTTGCGGCATTAGTCCCTGACCCGATCTAACCATGCATGCCGCCAAGGCTTTACGCCATTTCCTTGCCCTGTTGCTGGCCTTTTTTTCGCTCGCCAGCCTTGCAGCCTCGACCGTCCCGGTCGAGGCCCACATCCAGTATCGCTGCACGCCGGGCCATGCCGATTGGCAGGATCTACCGGCCGACGGGCACATCCCGCTGCTGGAAGCCGACCTCGCCTTGCAGAAGGTCTGTCTGATACGTGCCAGCTCACCCTTGGTGGATGGGCAGCCGCCCTGGTTGGCCATCGGCGGCTTGGTACAAAGCAGTATCCGCAGCCTTGCGCCGACGCCGGACGCCGCGCCTGCGCCGCTGGTCTGGCATACCGCGCAAAGTGCAGCGCTGGCCTTGCCGGCCGGTGGCGCCGCGCTGGCCGAGCTGACCATGACCATGCCGATTGGGGGTTCGGTGCGGGTATGGCTGGAGCCGGCCCCGAGCTTTCTGGCCAAAAGCCAGTTCAATAACCGTATCCGTGGCGAATTGCTGACGCTGCTGTTTGCCATGGGCATCGTCAGCGCCATGTTCGCGCTAGCGATGCGGGATGCCACCACGGCCTGGTACACCGGCTTTACGCTGGCGGTGGCGACCGTCTGGGCCTTTATCACCGGGCTGGCAGCCGGGCCGGCGCAACTGGCGGTGCACTACCCCTGGCTCCTGCAGCATGGTCTGTTGCTGAGCTACGGGCTCGCGCTATTCGCCGGGCTGCGCTTTGGCTGCAGTTTCAGCAATATGCCGCGCCATGCACCGCGCCTGTTTGCGGCCATGAAGGTGCTGGGCTGGCTGGTCCTGGGCTATACCGCGCTAGGCTTTGTCCCCTCGCTCTATCACCCGGTGCTGAATTTCTACAACCTGGTGGCACTGGCCATGTTCATCTGCATGCTGCTGCCCGGTCTGGTCAGCCTGTGGGCGGGTGACTATCGCAGCGGCGGGCTGTACCTGGCCGGCTGGATGCCTATCCTGATCGCCTGGATGGCGGTGTTGCTGAGCTATATCTACCTGCTGCCCGGCTACCCGGCCTGGGTGGGCAACACCGCCTTGTGGATGCGGGAAACCGGTCTGCTGCCGGACTGGTTGACCTCCACCCATGCCCGGCCAACCGCCTTGCTGCTGCAGGCGGTGATCTATTCCGCCGCGTTGGCGGACCGTGCCGCCCGCCTGCGCAACCGTCGCGAGCGCGCGGTGATGACAGACAAGACGACCGGGCTCGCCAACCGGACCAGCTTTCTGCTGCGCGGCCAGAAGCTGCTCGGTGACGACGACCAGCGTGTGCGTACGCTGGTGATGTTCGATATCAACAGCTTTACCACCATCAACGAAACGCTGGGCTACGACTGTGGCGATGCGGTACTGCGCGAAACCGGGCGACGGCTGCGGCGCAAGCTGGGGCAGAGCACCCTGCTGGCGCGGGTGGGGGGCAACCAGTTTGCCGCGCTGATCAACGACAGTGCCAACGAGGGTACCTTGCAGATGCTGGCGGCGGACATTGCCCGCCAATCGCTGCAGATCGACGGTCAGCGGCTGGATATCCAGCTGCGTATCGGCGCCGGCAACTACCCGCGTCAGGGCCAGGATATCGACCTGCTGATGCGGCGCGCGGAGATTGCGCTCAATGCCGCCAAGCAGGAGAAGCTGACCGCGCTGGTCTATCACAACGGTCTGGAGCGCGATCAGCGTTTCCAGCTCTCCTTGCTCTCCGCCCTGCGTACCGCGATGGCGCAGAACCAATTGCAGCTTTATCTGCAGCCCAAGGCCGACTGCGCGACCGGCCGGATCACCGGTGCCGAGGTCTTGCTGCGCTGGCAGCACCCGGAGCATGGCCTGGTGTCGCCACGCGATTTCCTGCCGTTTGCCGAGAAGAGCGGGCTGATCGTGGAGCTGACGCGCTGGATGATGGTGCAGACCATGCAGCTCGCAAAGCAGTGGCAGAAGCGCGGCCTGGATTTGAAGTTGTCGATGAACCTCTCGGCTACCGACCTTGCCGACCCGAACCTGCCGGCGTATGTGTCGGAATACCTGATGCACAGCCGGGCCAACCCGCAGATGCTGGTGCTCGAGATTACCGAGAGCGAGATCATGCACGACCCGAAGCTTGCGGTGCAGAGCATGCAGGCGCTGCGTACGCTGGGATTCCAGTTGGCGCTGGACGACTTTGGTACAGGCCATGCGACGTTGGCCTATCTGCAGGACATGCCGGTCAGCGATATCAAGATCGACCGGTCGTTCGTGATCAATGCCGGCGTGAACGAGAAGGGCCGGCTGTTGATCGAGGCCTTGACGGCCCTGGCGCACACCATGGGCTTGCGGGCGGTGGTAGAGGGCGTGGAGAGCGACGCCGATTGGCATATGGTGGTCGATGCCGGTTGTGACGAGGTGCAGGGTTATTACGTGTCGCCGCCGTTGCCGATCCGAAAATTTGAAGAGTGGTTGATCATGAACCAACCCTTCCAGATACCACAGCCCAAGAGCAGTGGCATACCCAACCTCAGCGCTACGCCCGGCGAAGCCGGGCGCTAAACCGTATCCGATCGACGGGCAGGGTCTCGCTTTATATACCCCACTCCCCCCGCCCTCGCCGAGGCGAGGGAGCCTCGCTAACGCTCGTTAGTACTCCCGATGGGCAGCAGGCATGGCCCGCTCCGCTCGTTGAGGGTAAGGCGGTCTCGGTTCAAGAAAAAACCCGGCTCAGGCCGGGTTTGTTTCATGTGAAACCTTGCGGGAGATCAGTCGCTTACCTTGCCGCGCATGGCCTTGATGCGGCCGCGTTGGACCTTGCCTGCCAGGCGGCGTTGCTGGGAGCCGTAGGTGGGCTTGCTGGCCTTGCGGGGCTTGTCGACCTGCATGGCTTCGGCGATCAGTTCTTCGAGCCGCGCGACGGCGTCGAGCTTGTTCAGCTCCAGGCTGCGATGGCCCTGGGCCTTGATCACGACAACGCCGGCCTTGGAGATGCGATTGTCGTCGCAGGCCAGCAGGATCTCCTTGCACTCGTCGGGCAGGGAGGAGGCGGTGATGTCGAAGCGCAGGTGGACGGCGTTGGAGACCTTGTTGACGTTCTGGCCGCCCGCACCCTGGGCGCGGATCATGCTGAATTCGATCTCGGCGATCTCCAATCGCCAGCGTGGTGCGTGCATCCGTACGTATCCTATCGGCGGCTGAACTTGCGGCCACCGCTGCCGGCACCGGGGCGACGACCGTCCTGCTTCTGCCGGCCGCGATCCTGCTCGCCACCACGGCGCTGGCGGGTGTTCTGCACCTGCAGCTGGTGGTCGATCTTCTCGGAAGTCGATTTCATCAGCATCTGCGCCATCTCGCCATCCGGGAAGGTATCGGGCATGCGGTAGCCCAGCCAGGCGTAGGCGGCGTACAGCTTGCAGGTGTCTTCCAGATACTGCAGCTCGTTGCGGCCGCCCATGCCTTCCATGCGCAACAGCGGCGCCTGGCGTTTGTCGGCGCGGTACTTGGCCCAATCCTGCAGCGCGCGTTCCAGCATGGGGATCTTGGTCGAGACCGGGCAGAGGCTAAGCGTGAAGCGGTCTTCCAGCGACAGTTTCAGGGTATCGAGCCAGCGGGCTTTTTCCATCTGGTCGCTGAGGTTGGCCGGCAGGAAGAATTCATCATGCACATTGATGTGCTTGGTGAAGAGTTCCAGCAGGTTGTAGAGCTTGACTTGGCCGGTAGCCTTGGAAATCTGCTGCAGGTATTGCAGGTTGGGCGCGACGAAGAAACCGCTGTCCGGCAGCGGCTCCGGTTTTTGCCGCAGCAGGGCCGAGATGGTCTTGTGGGTGTAGGAATCGAGCCCAGCGACAAAGCCGGCGGCATGCTCACCGAAGCGGCCGGCACGGCCGGCGATCTGCTTGGCCAGCGGTGCAGCGATCGTGCCCTCGGCGTAGCCGTCCCACTTGTTCGAGGTGGTGAAGATCACCCGACGGGCAGGGGTGTTGAGGCCCATGCCGATGGCGTCGGTGCCGACCACGACCTGGGTCAGCCCTTCGACAAAGCGCTCGGCCTGCGACTGGCGTACTTCCGGCGACAGGTTGCCGTAGATGGCCGAGACCGAGAAACCGTGGGCGATGGCCTGGTCGCGCCAGTTCAGTACGTCGCGGCGGGAGAAGGCGATCAGTACGTCGCCCGGCTTGAGGTTCTTCAGCGAGCCCAGCGGCTGCTTGTCCATCTCCAGCGGGGTCTTGCGTTCGAGCTTGCGGACTTCCAGCGTGCCGCCCACGCGCGATACCAACGATTCGATGGCTTCCTGTGCTTCCAGCGCGCCCAGGAGGTAGACGGTGCTGGCCGGCACGCCGCAGACGGCGGCGGTCCAGGCGGCGCCACGGTCTGGGTCGTCCAGCAGCTGGATTTCGTCGATGACGGCGACTTCGACTACCCGGTTGCTATTGAGCATCTCCACCGTGCTGGCGACGTGGGTGGCCTCCGGGTGCAGCTTGCGCTGCTCGCCGGTGATCAGGCTCACGGCTACGCCGGCTTCCTGCAGGCGGGTGTAGTTTTCCAGGGCCAGCAGGCGCAGTGGCGCGAGGTAGGCGCCAGTCTTGGCGCGCGCCAGGTGCTCCATGGCGGCGTGGGTCTTGCCGGAGTTGGTCGGCCCGAGCACGGCGATGAAATGCCGCTTCATGCCCTGGGCCACGGTGAAGGATTCCGGGTAGAGCGAGAGGTTGACCGCGTCGCGGGTCTGTTCGGCCTGCTGGGTGGCGGCGCGGTTGCCCTTGGCGGCTTCGATCCGGTCGATCGCCAGGATGCAGCGCAGCCGTGCCAGTTCGTACTTGGCGGTCAGCGCGTGCAGGGCGCTGCCGGGGTCCAGCTCGTATTCGCGCGCGATGGCGACGACCTGCTCGGCACACTTGAGCAGCTGGGCTTCCAGACGGACCCGGGCAGCCTCGTTCCAGCGCTCTTCCAAGAGGGCCATGCGCTCGATGATGTCGAGCCGGCGCCATTTGCTGGTCTTGGCCAGAAAGCCTTCGTCAGGGATCAGATGATAGGGCACCACCCGCTTGCCGACGACAATCTCACCGTGGACCGATACCGCGTAACTGCCGTCGCTGGTCACCAGGGTGGCCTGGTGGGCATCGAGGTAATCGCTGAGTGCGGTGGCTTCGGGCGAGAGGGCAAGTTCAGGTGTCGTATCGGTCAATGTAGGTCCTTGAATAAAAGCGGTCTTTGTTCAGGCAGGGGTATACCAAAGTGCTCGCCCCGGCACCAGTGAATTTGTGGCGCAGCGGGACGAGCGGTAGGGGGTTGCGGCGCCTATCTCGCATTTAACCCGGCAAGGCACTGGCGGCTGCCGCCTTGCGCTGGGCATCCCAGCGCTGCAGCGTGGCACGGATACGGCTGCCGACCGCCATCTGCGGATCGGAGGCCTCGAAGGCGTCTTGCTGTTCCCTTTTTGCCACGGCCTGGCGGGCGATGTCGAACGCGTCGACAAAGGAATCGGTCTGTTTGAGGGCGTCCACGAAGTAGGCGCGGCCGAAGTAGGTGAAGTCGGCCTCGTTGCTGCAGCCAAACGAGACCTTGTCGGCCGCGGCAGCGGTAATGACCAGGGTGTCGTCGTTCCTGAGCGGCTCGATGAAGCCGCCGGAATAGCAGGCCGAGACCACCACCACGCGGTGTTTGATGCCGGATTCATCCAGCAGCTTACGCAGCACCTGCGGGTCGACATCGTTGAACTGCATGGGGCCGAATTCGATGGCAAGGCGGTGGTCGGCGCCGCCGTGCGAGCTCAGGTAAAGGAAGAGGATGTCCTGCTCCTTATCCATGAGCTGGCCCATGCGCTTGAGGGCCAGGCGCAGACTGGTGGCGTTAGCGATGGGGAGTTGTTGCAGCGTGGCCGGATTGTTGACCAGGGCCAGGGAGTGGCCTTCGGTGCCGAAGCGTTGGTCGAACTGGCTCTGTATGGTCAGCGCCTCGCGCATGAACACATCCTGGCCGGCGTAGCCCGCGGCGGTCAGGAAGAAGAGGTTGGGCCGGCCCGGCACACGCGGTTTCAGCTCGGCCAGCGCTTTTTCCAGCAGCTTGGGCTGCAGGTAGAAATAGTCTTCCATCGCCGGATCGGGGCCGGCATCGGCCTGGTCTTCTTCCGTGGCCGCCTGGGCGGGCCGTTCCCACAGGGGCTGGCTCCAGTAGATCAGCTGCAGGGGCGCCCACAGCAGGCTGGCGGTCAGCAGCAGCGGCAACAGCCTCTGCCAGCGTGGCGTACCGAGCAGGCGCGTGGCGTAGACCGCTGCCGCCACGGCAAACCAGGCGGTCCAGGCCAGGTAGATACGCGTATCCCAATTATCGCCCCAGGCCGCGATACGCCCGCTCTGGCCAAGCAGGAACAACAGCCAGCTCAGCAGCACCAGCGGCAGGAACAGGGCGTACCAACTGGCGGCCAATGCCAGCGTGGTCTCCTGTCTGTGCTGGGTGCGGGCGAGCACCCAGGCCGCAAACAGCATGAGCGGCACGGAGAACAGGGCGCCGGACCAGGCGTTGGGGTTGTAGACCGCCTCGGCCCCCAGATGCAGCAGGGCAAAGCCGTTGTGCAGCAGCAGGAGCAAGGTAAGCAGGCCGAAGAACTGGCTCCAGCGTACCGACGCCGGCAGGACTGCGGGCTTGAGGAAGAACAGGCTGCGCAGACCGAGTTTGAGCAGGCCGCCGAGGGTGATCTCGCCTGCCGCGCTGGCCGTGACGGCAGGCGCAATTTGGGCTGAGGCGTCGGCCAGACTGCCACCGGAGTAGGCGATACGCTGCCGTAGTAGCGCGAGGAAGGCATCGCGCTCGGCCGGATCGGCAAAGGCGCTGTCCGGCACCACCAGGCAGTGGATGGCGTCCTGATAGAGCAGGCTGGCGCCGGGCACGCTGACAAGCTCCACGATGGCGCGGTAGCTGGTGAAGTTGCGGCGTTCGGCGCTGTTGATCCAGATGCCGGTATCGGCCAGTTCCAGCACCTGCGGACCCAGTACGGCGCGGCCCAGCTGGGGCAGGATGCGCTGCATGCGCCAGTTGAAGAGCAGCCGTTGCAGCAGATAGGCGCCGAGCACGAAGGCCGGGCCGGCCCAGACCAGCCAGTGCAGCTCTCCCAGGCCGCGCCGCTGCAAGAGTTGCAGCTCGGCAGTGAGCAGTGCACCGGCGACGACGCCGTAGAGCAGGCCGTTGACGATGCGCATGGCGGGATGCAGCAGTTGCCGGGTATAGGCCGACTGGTTGTGTTTGACTGCCGCCAGCCATTCGGCCGCGGTGACCTGGAGTTCGAAGGAGGATTTCATGGATGTGGTGCGGTTCTCTAGAGAGCAACACCCGCGCTGGCGCCGGCCGGAGCGCGCTGCAGGGTGAGGGTGAAGCAGACGCCGTCGTCGGTATTGGCGACCGTGATCGTGCCGCCCATCTTGGCCATATAGGTCTTGGCGACGAACAGGCCCTGACCCCGGTTGCCGTTGGCGCCGGATTCGGGCTGGTCGGAGACGCCGTATTCGAAGATCTTGTCGATCATCGCGTCCGGAATGTGCGGGCCCTGGTTGTGGATCTGTACCGTGGCGGCCGTCTCGCTGGCACCGAGGGTGATGGTGATGGGCGTGCCGGCCGGGCGATAGCGCTCGGCATTGCGCAGTACGTGGGTGACGACGTCTTCCAGCGAGTAGTCGTCCGCCCGCACCATGACCGGGCCGTTGCCGGCCTGGTAGGAGACGTCCGCGATGCCGACGCAGGGCGCGTTGCTGGCGACATTGCGCAGGAAGTCGTCCACGTCCAGCGCTGCCAGCTGCAAGGTGGTGGACTGGAAAGCTTCGCTCGGCGAGGCGCTGCCGTAGAGGATGCGCAGCGCCTGTTGCATGCGGTTGATGTAGCGGCTGCTGTCGTTCTCGCTGCCACCTTGCAGGGCCATCAGAGACTGCAGCGGCGACATGATCTCGTGCCCGACGGCGTGCCACATGTCTTTTTCCTGCTCGGCGCGGATGCGTTCGCGTTCGAGGTCTTCCTTCACCCTTTGCAGCAGATCGGACAGGCCGCTCGCCAGCACGCCCAGCTCGTCGCGGCCGCGCAGGTCGGCCAGGTCCAGGTCTTCCACGCCACCGGCGCCACGCACGGTACGGGAGACCGACGCGGCGCGGCGGGTCAGCAGGGTGATGCGGCGGATGATGCCGATCTCGATCAGTAGCCAGACCAAGGCAATGGCCAGCAGCATGGCGCCGACGAACCAGGACACCCGCGTGGCGACCACGCTGAGGCTCTTGTTGACGCTGCGCACGTCGCCCACCAGCGTGAACTGGTACTTGCCGAGCGGGGTGGCAATGGTCTCGCTCGCTTCCAGCGGGGTGTCGTAGCCTTCGACATCCAGCCGGCGGATCAGGTTGCTGATCCAGCGCGAGGACTCTGCCGCCTGATCGGCCACGCCGACCAGCTTGAGCAGATCGGTCGCGCCATTTTTGCCAAGCTTGCGCAGTTGCAGCGTCTCGCCCGGCAGCAGCAAGGGGGATAGCTCGCTGAGCGTAAACGGCGGGGTGGCGCCGACGGCGTCGCTATCGAGCAGCGCCGGGCCGTCACCGGGTGGCAGCAGCTTGAGGTGGACCTGCATGCGGTCCAGATCGTCCGGCGGCCAGACCGGCTTGGTCTTGAGGAAGAGATCGTCCCGCAGCAGGCCGACCGGCAGCCGCACCGAGAAGAAGGCGCGCTTCTGGCAATCCGCGCCGTCGCTATCGTCCAGGCAGCGGCCGTCCTGCCAGAGCCAGCCGCGGAAATCCTTCACCGGTCGGGTGAAGGCGTAGTCGCCGCTGTCTTTTTCCACAAAGCCGGTCAGCCGGCCACGCACGCCGGCGCGAGTGGGCTCGCCCATGGCCTCGAACGGGGCGATCCAGCGGTAGGTCTGGCCGCGCAAGGAGACGCGGACCTGCAGGCGGTGGACGCCGTCGAAGGTTTCCTCGCCCAGCTTGTGTGGCACCAGCGCGCCGCTGGTGACATTGCCGGCGACGTAGATATAGCCGCCGGCCCAGGGGTTGCTGCCGATGGCCACGCATAGCGCGCCATCGCGGTACTGCACCTGGCAGCCGGCCATCTCGACCGCCTGTTGGACCTTGTTCTGGTCGTCGAAATCGATCGCGGAGTAGGGCAGCAGCAGCGGCCGCAGCGGGGTGAGGTTCTGCGCCTGCAGTTGCGGGTTCAGCAGTGCCAGCTGGCCGGTGGGGTGGTGCAGCTTGGCGGCGAGCTGGGCGGCAGTCTTGTGGAAGCCGTACTGGTAGTTGCGGTAGCTGAGCTGTTTTTCCTCGCGCAGCACATACAGCGCCAGGGCGATGGTCGCCAGCGCCAGCAAGAGGAAGGCACCACGAAAGACGATGCGCAGCCGGAACGGCGCAAGGCTGAGCCGGGACCAATCCATACGTCAGGCCGCCCGCTCGGCACCGGCCCAGCGGAAGCCGCGCATGGGGACGTTCTCGATGCAGTCGAAGGCCGGGTCGATCTCGCGGAAGGCATCGCGGATGGTGGAGACGTGCTTGCGGATATTGTCGCGATTGCGGCCGCTTTTCACGACCTGGTAGAGGTCGTCGTAGGAGACGACCTGGCCGCGGCATTCGTACAGGGTGGCGAGGATGCGTTGCGCGGTGAGCGGCAGGTTGACGCGCTGGCCACGCCAGATGGGGCTGCTCTGGCGCAGCGGATCGAGCGACAGCTCGCTGGCCTTGGCGATTGCGGCCGGGGCCTTGCTGGCCTGCTTGTCCTTGGCGGCGCGCAGGATCTCGAGAAAGGTGTCGATGAAGTCGGCTTCTTCGAAGGTGGTCTTCTGCAGGTAGTCCCAGGCGTCCAGCGCCTTCATGATGCTGCGGTAGATGGTGGCCGGCATGGCGGAGACCACCAGCACCGGCGTGCCGTGCGCCTTGTTGATGGCGTTGATGATGGCGACGCCGGCGTGGCGCTCGCGGCCGAGTTCGATATCCAGCACCACCAGGTCATAGGCTTCGCGAGCGATGGCGGCTTCGGCATCGTCCCGGTTGTACCACTGCTCCACCTGTATGCCCGGCTTGGCGGATTCGATCCAGCCCCTGAGCTGTTTGCTGGTGGGAATATCGTCTTCTATGACCGCTACCTTGAACATCACCCGGCTCCTGCACCATGACCTGATGCGCAGCCGCATTATCGTGCGGAACCCGCCGCGCCTGCTGTGAGTTTTTCTTCCGCGCCCTTACCGGACGCTCCGGCCACGCCCGCAAAGACACCCCGCCCCGGCTTTGAACCCTCCTGGCCCTGCCGCGCAACATGCAGTCCAGGGAGGCAGCCACACAACACTGCCCCCGACCTGGCGGCGGACACCGCGGCCAGACCCACAAACTGCGATGAAAAGGGGCAAGAACATGTCGGAACGGATCAAGGTGTTGGTGCAGGCTGTGCGCGAATCGCTGTCCAAACCGGTAGCGGGGCTGGGCCAATTGCTGGGCCGCAGCGGCAGCGTGGCGATGCAGGCGCGTAGCCGCATTCTGGTTCTGGGCGCCGTGGGCCTGGCCGGCTACGCCTTGATCAGCCATCCGCCGGTGCAGAGCATCGCCAGCGGCGAGGTGGGCATACGCACCAACCAACTGACCGGGGGCGAAGCGGTGTTCCACGACGGCAGCGTGGTGGTGATCTCCGGCCTGCACAGCCTGCGCCGCTTCTCGCTGCGCGACCAGCTCTACCGCCCGGTACAGAGCAGCAATGCCAATGGCGAGGCGCCGTTCCAGTCGATCGAAGGGCTCTCGCTCGGGGTGGACCTGACGGTGCGCTACGCCCTGGATGCCAGCAAGATCGGCAGCATGGCGCGCAACCTGCCGGAGGATATCAACGGCCAGATCGTGGAGCCGGCGGTGCAGGGCGTGATCTACAAGGTGTTCACCCGCTACACGGTGAAGGAGATTTTCTCCAGCAAGCGTGGCGAGATCCAGCAGGCGATCGAGACGGAGCTCAAGCCGCGCCTGCTGGCCGACGGCATCAAGCTGCGCGGGGTGCAGATGGGCAAGGTGGACCTGCCCGAGGACTATCGCGCCGGCATGGACAAGCTGCTGGCCGAGGAACTGGAAACCGAGAAGATGCGCTACACGCTGGAGCTGAAGGACAAGCAGGTGAAGGAAAGCGCGCTGGTCGCCGAGGCCGAGAAGGTGCGGCGCGAGAAGGCGGCGGAAGCGGCCGGTAACGAGCAGATCATCGCCGCCCGCGCCCAGGAAGAGGCGATGAAGCATGTGCTGCCGTTCAAGCAGAAGCAGATCGAGCAACGCCAGCTGGAAGCCGAAGCCGAGAAGCTGGCGCGGGTGAAGACCGCCGAGGGCATGTCGCAGGCCCGGCAGATCGAGGCTGAGGGGGAGGCTGCATCGCGCCAGAAACTGGCCGATGCCGAGGTCTACCGCATGGAGAAGATCGGCAAGACCACCAGCGAGCAGATGGCCCGCGATGGCGCGCTGATCACCAAGCACCCGCTGCTGATCCAGAAGGCGATGGCGGACAAGTTGTCCGACAAGATCTCGGTGATCATCGCCCCGCCATCGACCGAGGGTGGCTTTATCGGCGCCAACCTGCTCGGCGGCCAGCGCAAGGTAGAGAACGCCCCCGCAACCAATGCTGACGACAACGCCGAGGAGGCCCAGTAATGTTGATCGCCGCTACCCTCGCCAGCCTGGCCATCGTGACCCAGGACCAGGCCGCCCTGCGCGCCGCGCCGCGCGATTCCGCCCAGCAGCAGGTCACGCTCTGGCAGGGCGATGCCCTGGAAATCCGCGGCGAGCGCATGGGTTACCTGCAGGTCTACGACCACCGCCGCGAGCGGGCCGGCTATGTGAAGACCAGCCAGGTCCGCACCACGGACCTCAAGCCCGCCGAGGCGCCGGAACTGATGTCGGTGGTGCGCTTTGTGCGCGACACACCGGGCGCTGAAGCGCTGGGCATCGGTTACAGCGCGGCGTTTATCCAGGCGGCGCCGGCCGAGCAGATTGGCGCCGAGACCTTCGACGCGCTCGGCAGCCTGGCGGACCGATTGGCCCGCCGTGCCTCCAGCGGCAAGGCCAACGACGCCACGCTGGCCGCGCACCTGGAAGTGGCCGCCAGCTACGGTGTGAAGATGCGCAGCATCGAACGCGAGGGCCGGGTACAGCTGTGTTACGAGGGGGATGCCTTCCGCCGGGTGCTTGCCCTGCCGGCGACCGAGGAACAGAAGGCGAGGGCGGCGCTGGCGCTGACCCGGCATGATTGCGTGGACCCGAACCTGCGCCCGACCGAGCGCTACAACCTGGACAACTGGCGCGTGGACGTACTGGACAAGGTGGACAGCAGCAAGCTGCCGGACTACCTGAAGAACCGCATCCTGATGCGCCGCGCGGGCGTGCTGGCGAGCCTGGCCTTCCTGCGTACCCGTCGTGACGAAACCGCCTTGCCCCAGGCGAACCGCGCCTTGCAGGCACTGGCGGCGGTGAACAAGAGCGAGCTGCCGGACGAGGATGCCTACGCCTATACCGATGCGGCGGTGCGGGTGGGGGCAGGCCGCTGGGCGGCCGAACAGCCGGTGGCACCCGCCGGCAAGCTGGGTGTGGTGACGGTGGCCGGACAGCCTGGCGAGACCTGCATCCTGCTGGTGGATGGCAAGCACCCGGCGGCCAACCCGCTGTTCAAGCGTTGCAGCTACGGCCAGGTGTGGACTGCATCGGCCAGCAGCAATGCGCAGGGCACCATGCTGGCGCTGGCGGTGCAGCCGCTCGATACCTGGCGCGAGCTGTGGGTCTTTCGCAAGCAGGGCGAGGCCTGGACCGTGGACGTGCTGCCGCCCTCGACCAGCGGCCCGGACATGGGTTACCTGGAATTTGC
The DNA here is from genome assembly GCF_054780835.1 of Chitinimonas naiadis. Classification (NCBI taxonomy): domain Bacteria; kingdom Pseudomonadati; phylum Pseudomonadota; class Betaproteobacteria; order Neisseriales; family Chitinibacteraceae; genus Chitinimonas; species Chitinimonas naiadis. The sequence continues at coordinate 429,353 of NZ_BAAGVO010000005.1, forward strand.
CGGCTGGGTGCCCGGAGACAAGCAGATGCTGGCGGTGCGGGAAGCCAAGATAGAGGGGCGCTACAAGCGCACCTTTGAGGTAATCGCGCTTGATACGCTGGCGGTGCAGAACAAGGCCGACAAGCCGGAATCCTTGAGCGTGTTCTACAAGTGGCAGGCACCGAGCTGGAAGGGTGGGACGGTGAGCTTGCGCTAGCACCGCTCACAAAACCCTCCTTGTGGCCTATGTACGACTGCGCACAGATTGATCCCTCACAGGAGGCCATATTGGACCGACCAGCCCTTATGGGCACATCCAGAGAACCCATTTTCGTTGCGATGCGTCGTTACGCCTGAAAAATTTCTCCTTACATATCAACGCTATGCTGCGTAGAAATTTGTCACTCGCACCTTGCCTCGCTCAGAAACTGAGGCTTCTGGAAGCACCCATAGGCCACCTCGCTCGGCGATGTCCGGGCACGGTGGCTGGGGCGTTGAGGTAGGCACATCTTGCAGGAGGGATCGATGAATACAGTCTTGAGGGCCACCCTGGTGGCGATAAGCATGGTGGTGGCCAGCCAAGCCATGGCCGAGGTGGTGTTTTATGAACGCGAGGGTTTTGGGGGCCGGACGTTTACCACCGACCGACAGGTCAACAACCTGCAGCAATCCGGCTTCAACGACCGCGCGTCGTCTGCCATCGTGCTGCGGGACAACTGGGAAGTGTGCGTGGACGCGAAATTCCGCGGCGATTGCAAGGTGTTGCGGCCAGGGCGTTATGCGTCGCTCGACGCCATGGGACTGGACAACCGCGTGTCGTCCCTGCGCATGGTGAACACCCGTCGCAACTGGGATGAGCGCCGTTATGCGCCGGAGCCGGAACCGGTCTACGACAACCGGCGGCGCCATAACGAACGGCTGTATGAGGCCGATGTCACGTCAGTGCACGCGGTTGTCGGACCGCCGGAGCAGCGTTGCTGGACCGAGCGTGAGCAGGTGGAGGGACGGCGCGATGCGAACGTACCGGGCGCCTTGCTGGGTGCGGTGATTGGCGGGGTATTGGGCCACCAGGTTGGCGGTGGCACGGGCAAGACCGTCGCCACGGCGGGTGGTGCGGTGGCCGGTGCTGTGGTGGGTTCCAAGGTGGGCAATAACCGGGAGCAGGGCTACAGCCAGGATGTGCAGCGCTGCACCACGGTGGCGAACCAGGACCGGCCCGAGTATTGGGACGTGACTTATCACTTCCGCGGGACCGAGCATCGCATCCAGATGACATCGCCCCCGGGTGAAACGGTGACGGTGAACCGGGATGGTGAGCCCAGGGCTTGATCGCCTGAGCCAGGCAGCAAAAAAGACGGCCTTGCGGGGCCGTCTTTTTGTTTTGGGCGTTCCACGTGGAACCCGTAGCCGGGTAGAAGCCTCGGTGAAGAAGAGCGATCGTCCGGTCCACACCCTTGCGGGTGAGCAGGGGTGCCAGCTGGAACCAGTGCGCTTCAGCCCCTAGGCCAAGCGGGCCTATCTGAGGTTTGCCACATCGCTCGATGCCAAATGGGCCGGTAACTTCCGCGAACTATCGGCATCCATCACCCATATGGCGACGCTGGCCGAAGCCGGGCGGATAGCCATGCCGGACGTGGAAGAAGAGATCGGCCGGCTGGAAGGGGGCTGGACCACGGAGACGGACAGCCCGCTACAGGCGCTGCTGGGCGAACAACTGGAGCAGATCGACCTGTTTGACCGGTTGCAGCTGGAGAATGTGGTCAAGGTCTGCCTACAGTCGAGCTCGCTATCAGACGCCGGGCGGCGCTTGTTTGGCATATCGCGGCAGGAGAAGGCCAAGGCGAATGATGCGGACAGGTTGCGGAAGTATTTGGGGCGGTTTGGGTTGGAGTGGAAGATGGTTAGGCAGGACGGCAAGTAGGGCGCTTTGTCGAACAGGAACAGCCTTGAAAGGTTCTCCGTTCCACGTGAAACTGTAAACTATAGAGCAGTAACACCAACCACCGTGTGCACAGATTGGGAAAGTAATGCCAAAAGGGGAAAGCTGGTCCCGATTAGAGATTGAAACGACTGTCGCCGATTACATGCAGATGCTCTTGCAAGAACTCGCAGGGCAGCATTACAACAAGACCGAACACCGGCGCCGACTCATGCTGAAGCTAGATGACCGTTCCCCGGGGGCTGTCGAGCTAAAGCATCAAAACATCAGCGCAGTCCTGCAAGAAATGAACTGCGTCTGGATACCCGGTTACAAGCCCAGAGGAAATTACCAAGGTGCCTTGGCTACCTGCGTTGAAGATTGGGTATCGTCTGCCACTTTTCGTGATTAACGCCCCTTTGATTCAAAAGGGGTTTTTCATTTTCTGTGTCACACCAAGTTTGGGCCTGTGACAGGGTTACTGAAAAGATCCGAATTCCTTGCCGTATTTAGTGGAAAGATTTTAAACGCCTCTCGCAAGTATCTGTTCTAGCAAGGTTTTTCACTATCTCGCCGCCGTACTTCGCCCCATACTTCCGAGGAAGAAAGGTGCTTGCGGAGCGCACCATGACCCCAACCCGATGTTGTGCCGCTTGCGGCCAGCGGTTCGTGCCTTGCAAGAAGGTCCCGAACCAAAAATTCTGCGCTGCACCGGCGTGCCAGCGCGAGCGCAAGCGGCTGTGGCAACGCGAGAAACTTCGGTCTGACCCCGACTATCGAGAAAATCAGTCACGGGTCCAAGCTAGCTGGCTATCCCGCAACCCCGACTACTGGCGCCACTACCGCCAGGCCAAACCTGCCTACACCGCCCAGAACCGAGCGCTCCAGCGCCTTAGAAATTGGCGCCGATCGAGGATTGCAAAGATGGACGCGTTCGCGGCCCAGATGCCTTTCCCTGCCGGGGTTTACGTCCTACAGCGGCAGGGAGGGGATGAAATTGCAAAGATGGACGAGTGGATCGTCCACATCCTTGAGATACCTCGCACCCGCGAGGATACGGCCGTGATTGCAAAGATAGGACGAGATATACACCTCGCCTCAGACTGCTAGTGTTCGGCCTGCGAGCACCCCAGCCACGCGGCAAAGCTGGGGAGGGTCAGGCAACGGCAGGGAGGACACCATGTCGATCGACCAGTGGGGCGAAAATGCGCAGGACACAACGGAGAAGGTCCGGGCTGTTGAATATGTGCGCATGTCCACCGAGCACCAGCAGTACTCCACCGAGAATCAACGAGACAAAATCCGGGAGTACGCGGAGCACCGCAACCTCGAGATCGTTCGTACCTATGCCGACGCCGGCAAGAGTGGCTTGCGCATCGACGGCAGAGAGGCGCTGCAGCGCCTGATACGTGACGTTCAGAGTGGCCATGCCGATTTCAAGGTCATCCTCGTCTATGACGTCAGTCGCTGGGGCAGATTCCAGGATGCCGACGAAAGCGCCTACTACGAGTACATCTGCCGGCGCGCAGGCATCGAGGTGGCCTACTGCGCCGAGCAATTCGAAAACGATGGCTCCCCGGTATCCACGATCGTCAAAGGCGTCAAACGCGCCATGGCCGGCGAATACAGCCGCGAACTCTCGACCAAGGTTTTCGCAGGTCAGTGCCGGCTGATTGAGCTGGGATTTCGCCAGGGCGGCCCAGCTGGCTATGGCCTGCGCCGGGTGCTGGTTGATGACCACGGGCTCATGAAGGCGGAGCTGCGCAGAGGCGAGCACAAGAGCCTGCAAACTGATCGGGTCATCCTAATGCCCGGCCCGGACAGTGAAGTTCACATCGTCAACGAGATCTACCGTTGGTTCATCGAAGACTCGCTCAACGAGCACGACATCGCCGCAAGACTAAACAGCATGGGTGTACGTACATGCCTTGATCGAGACTGGACGCGCTCCACCGTTAGAGAGGTACTCACCAACGAAAAATACATCGGCAACAACGTCTACAACCGCATCTCGTTCAAGCTCAAGAAGATCCGGGTCGAGAACACCCCGGACATGTGGATACGCAAGGATGGTGCGTTCCAACCGATCGTACCGCCGGATGTGTTCTACATGGCGCAAGGCATCATGCGAGCAAGGGCCCGGCGCTACAGTAGTGAAGAGTTGGTTGAACGGCTCCGCGGCCTGTTCCGTACTCGTGGTTTCCTGTCCGGCGTCATCATCGATGAAACCGAAGGCATGCCCTCATCCGCCGTCTATGCGTATCGCTTCGGCAGCCTCATCCGGGCCTATCAAACCGTGGGCTTCACGCCAGATCGCGATTACCAGTACGTCGAGATCAATCGCTTCCTACGCCAGCTGCACCCCCAGATCATCACTGCAACCGAGAACACGATTGCCAACCTCGGCGGAACGGTCCAACGAGATCCGGCAACCGACATCCTGAACGTCAACAACGAGTTCACCGTATCCATCGTGCTGTCGCGCTGCCAGAACCACCTCAACGGCCGGAACCACTGGAAGGTACGCTTTGACACCAGCTTGCTGCCCGACATCACCGTGGCTGTCCGGCTGAATCAGCTGAATGAAGCTGCACTGGATTACTACCTGCTGCCTAGACTGGACTTCGGGCAGTCGCGCATCCGGCTCGCAGACAGAAATCCGATCGAATTCGAGAGTTATCGCTTTGAGACGCTGGACTATCTGTACCACATGGCGGAGCGGGCTAAGCTGAGGCGGGCTGCATGATGGAGCGCAATAGCCACGGCCAGATCCGCATGATCCCGATCGACCATGTCGAGGTTGCCAACCCTCGGGAGCGCAACGGCAAGATCTTCGATGAAATCGTTGGGAACATCAAAGCCATCGGGCTCAAGAAGCCCATAACTGTTACACCACGGGCAGCACCTGGTGGGACTGAGAAGTTCTTGCTTGTGTGTGGAGAAGGCCGGCTCAAAGCCCTGCGATCACTTGGTGAGACCATGATCCCCGCGATCGTCGTCAATGTCAGTGACGAAGACGCCTTCATCATGAGCCTCACAGAGAACATTGCCCGGCGCCAATGTCGGCCCCTGGAATTGCTTGCCGGCATACAGCAGCTGCTTGAACAGGGCTACACACCCAAGGCCATTGCGGAAAAAACAGGTCTGGCTCCTGGGTACGTGCACGGGATACTGGCACTGCTGCAGCATGGCGAAGAACGTCTCTTGATCGCGGTCGAGAGAGGCAAGATCCCCTTGAACGCCGCGCTGGCAATTACCGGAGCCGGCGACGACGACGGAGCGATACAGGCTGCGCTGCAAGAGGCATACGAGTCAGGGAAGCTTCGAGGCAAGCAGCTAATGGCCGCACGAAAAATCATCGAGCGCCGCCAGACCCTCGGCAAATCGGCCTCGCGGAACATGTCCGGCAAGAAGGCCGATGTAACGACGTCCAGCCTCGTGCGAACCTACGAAAGCGAGGTAGAGCGGCAGAAGTCGATGGTTCGAAAGGCGGAGTTTACCCAGCAGCGACTGATGTTCATTGTGGGCGCGCTGCGAGAGCTGTTTTCTGACGAAAACTTCGTCAACCTGCTGCGTGCAGAGTCTCTGGCAACCCTACCCAAATACATCTCTGAGCGAGTCTGGCCAAACGGGAGCACCTCGTGAACAGCGTGGTCCTCGGCTTCATACCCGAGACATTGTCTGTGCCCGTTGATTGCATCCTCCCGTCCCGCCGAACGCCTACGGGGGTCTGCAACACCCGAAAATACCGACAGATCCGCTCTTCGATCGAAGAAGTTGGGCTGATTGAGCCTCTATCCGTCACCGCAGTGGAACAAACATCCGGCCAACACATGCTGCTGGATGGCCACATCCGCCTGATAGTGCTTCGAGAGCTGAAATATGAGCAGGCACCCTGCTTGATCGCGACTGACGACGAGGCCTACACCTACAACAACCGGATCAACCGCCTCGCCACTATCCAAGAGCACTACATGATTCGCCGGGCAGTAGAGCGAGGCGTGTCCCCCGAGCGCCTGGCCAAGGTGCTCTCCGTAGATGTCAGTCAGATCGTTAAACGGATGAACCTACTCGATGGACTTTGCCCGGAAGCCATCGAGCTGCTCAAAGATCAGCGGTTTTCGCCGGAAGTGGTACGAGCGATTAGAAAGATGAAGCCGACCCGACAGGTCGAATGTATCGAGCTAATGATTGCCGCAAACAATCTATCAGTCTCGTATGCCGAGGCGTTGCTAGTAGCCACGCCGGCCCAGCGCCTCGTCAAAGGGAAAAAGCCCGCCAGGCTAACCGGTGTCACACCAGAACAAATGGCACGAATGGAACGAGAAATGACCAATCTGCAGGAGCAGTACAAGGTCGTTGAGCAAACCTACGGACAAGACGTTCTCAACCTGGTCCTAGCCCGAGGTTACTTGGCCAGGCTGCTGGAGAACGCCGCAGTATCGGCCTACATCCGACGCTTACAGCCCGAGCTTGTGCAAGAGTTTGAATCAATCTTGGAGATTGCGTCCCTAGAACAATAGGGCTGGAAGAAACGGATTGTGCACATGAACGTGCGATCAGTGGCCTTGACTGCGGATGCCGGCGAGCGTTGACCATTTTCGGCATCCCATACTGGTGGTGACCGCACCAGTTCCGTAAGCAGCCACAATAGCAGAGCGAGGCTACGTCGTAGTTCAGGTAGAAACGGTCAACTCCAAATGACCGGTACTCGGCATAAGCGGACATTTGGCACTCTAAGCCTGGACGTCTGCAACCAATCCAAAAGACTTCATCAGTAGTTTCGAAAAGCGGATGCTAACGCCTGACATAAGCGGCCTGCCACAGGCAGGCCCTTTTGATGGAGATGTTAGGCATCTCAGCACTAGGGCTTGCGCCGGACAAGGCTCTTGATCCAGGACATTGATGCTTCGATGGCCCATGTGGATTGATGGGGTGACAACGCCAGCGGAGTAGCGGAGCCCGCCCCATGTCCAAGCGGGTTTCGTAGCTCACGAAAGAGTGATTTCAGAGCCTCCGCCTCCCAAACGTCCACGAATCGATCGGGCTTTGCTGCGACCAGGTTGTCTATAAAATCCGCTGCACCTCGCTCACTCGATCTGGTGCGACCAAGTTCATCTGAGAGTATACGTATTGCGCTCTCAAGTGCCTTCATGGCGAAGAAGGCTGCGTCCGATTTACCCGAGTCTCTCCGGTCTATGGCTTCTTTAATGTCTGCCTCGACATTCGAGAATTTTGGGTCAGACACTAGCGCCCAGAACGGTTGTTCAATCTCCGCATTGGTTCGCAGATCGTCGATACGTTGAATGATTCCAGCGTGATACTCGAACGGGACTCCAGCTTGTTGAAACCTAGAGTTGAGCTCCTCTACGGCTTGTATCGTGGCGGCAAGTGCATTCTCTATCGCCGTGCGCGGCGGCGATACCCTAGCTCGAACGAGACTCCACCAATTTGCCACATCCTGCTTTGGGGACAAGCTTCTCAAGATTGCCTCAGCTTCTCGGAACAGCAGCTCGATTAGGCTGAGGCGCAGTTTAACGAAGGAGTCAGAGTCTCCATGTGCGTCGTTCCACAAGTCGTACGGTTGACCGAGGAACGCAATGCAGTTCTGCTCGGCTGTTGGAGCCCGCCCAAGAGCCATCATCCCTAGTTCTCGCGCCAGCCGGCGTTCGGGTATCTCAAATAGCATCGCGCGGTTGGGAAGCTTGGCTGCGACATCATCGTGCAGGACAAGTGTCGCCTGCCTGATGAGCAGAGCCAGGTTCTGCGGGACGCGATCCTGATGGATCCACCGCTCTGGGTAGCGCTTAAAGAGAACGTCGGTGATCATTTATTTTCAATGGAGTGGATTTGGACAAGCCGTGAAATACATGCATACGCCGGCCAGCGAAGCCGGCTCGCTTCGCATGCATTAGTAGCGTCAGCGCACGAGTAACCTTCCTCGCCGCATTATGTGGTCAAAGCTGTAGATGTGCTCTCTAGGCGATTCAACGCACGTACCGACCAAGCGACCATAGAAGCGGAACTCACCCGATCGGATGCGAACCTCTCCCCCACAAACCGGGCAGGTTGCCCCATACCGGACAACTTGGATGGTGGCGGGCTGACCAACATGCCGGCTCCATTGCAAAACGCAATCCCAATTTTCGCCCTGTAACCAAAACGGAGCCATGGCGACACGCTTGGTCGGCAACGAAAAAATATCATGCAGGGTCATCGCAACCGTTATAGCGATAGCGACCTGCAGTAGAAGACTTCGGGTATCGGCTTGAAGCCCCGGCCAAGCTAGCTGTATGACAAGCACCGTGCCGAGAATAGCGACAGCAACAAGGAGCACGAGACATACCGTCAAAAACACAAAACGGTAGATCCCACGCATTTGGATACCGCGAGCAAGGAGCTTGGTGAGACGGTCCTTCGTAACCACATCGTCGGTCGTGTAAGTAACGACAGGCAGTGAAGCAACTTCAGTTTCCGACGGATCCCATACTGGCACCTGGTCTTCAGGGCCAATCTCCACCAACGCAAGCCCATAGAGGCTCTGATTACCCGAACCACCTCGGCTTTCTACCTTGTGCAGGCGAATGGTGTAGCCAAAGTTGTCGTGCGCCAAACGCTGGGCGATGCCCGCCGACTTCTCATCGAAGGTGAGCTGCAAAGCCTTGAACTGCTCACGCACGTTGCCCCTCAATTTGTCTGGGTCAACGCCGCCCGCAAGCCAGGTGGTTTTTTTCTCCCGGTCCATTTCCTCGGCAACCTCGATGGAGGTAAAGCCCTCCTTCTCAGGTTCAGCCAGGGATAAGCGAATCAAGGCGCGCAGGAGGCGAACCGAAAGTGAACGGCTCTTGCTACCCCACTCCCGGCTAAGCCCATCAACAAATTCAAGTACTTCCCGACGTCTCATACCGGTTTCCAACCGGTTTTCCTCCTGTTTGCCAGGCCCGCTCTGGCCCGAAGCTGCGCTCCGTAATTCTTCGACGTTCATTTTTAGGGGGAAGTAGAAATGGAAGCGCTCAGTTTGCTGCAGTACTTTGCACGTAACAACCAGGGTCGGATGGTTTCGGTCGATGAGGTACCACGGGGGTTGGCCTGCGATTGCGTATGTCCTGAGTGTGGGAATGACGTCATCGCCAAGCAGGGGAATATCAAAGCGTGGCACTTCGCGCACACCACCGGTGCAGAGTGCGCTGGCGGCCCCATGACTGCGCTGCACCTCGCAGCCCAACATCTGATACAACGTGTCGGCAAACTTCGCGTCCCGGCCTTAGTCGCTCAGGCCACCGCCACTTCGGCATCCGGCGAGCTACTTCAGGAATCCGTAGTGAAACCGTCCGAGCTTCTGATATTCGACGAAGTCTCGCTGGAGGTAAATCTCGGGGATATAAGGCCGGATGTTGTTGGTACTAACCCAACCGCAAGTTACTTCATAGAAGTCGCAGTGACTCACTTCGTCGATGAGCAGAAGCATGGAAAGCTGAAGCAACACGACGTACCCACCGTAGAAATCGACCTGAGCAACGTCACCGCGAGTGATTGGGACAGCCTCTACACTGCGGTCATTGACAGCGTGGAGCTCAAGCAATGGGTGCATCACCCAGCGTGGGCCGACATGCAACGCCAAGCCGAAGCGGCATTAAGGGCGAGGCTTGCTGCCGCAGAGGCCGCAAGCGATGTGATGGAACAGCCCCAAAGTAAGTTCTCGCAAGCCGAATGGTCTCGGACATACCGCTTCAATCGCGCGTGCGTCTATGTGGATGGATTCAATCACTACATCCGCATTCATCAGACGAACTTCGTTTGTAGCGAAACGTTTTCAGCGATGAATGCCTTGATCAGACGCCTTGGTGGCTGCGCGACCGGTGATCGCTATTGGAAGGTCCCCATGCGAGCAAAGGAGTCATTGCTCGACGGGTTAGGTAACATCTTCTCGACCGTTCGTTCGCATACTTAGTGAACTGGACCTAACGGAGAGGTGGATATCACCGCCACCTCAGCAAAAGGGTCGTCCGCTAAAGAGGTAGCTAAGAGACAGTCGAGCATGGTGAGGCTTACCAAAAAGCTCTCCAGAAGTTCAATCGTTGAAGTTCGCTCACCTTGCAGCAGCTTCATGCTGGCATCTGCAAGAGGAAATTCCCCCCTTAGACCAGCCTCTATAAAAGCCAAACCGGCCTCAATAACGTCATTGGGCAGCTCTAACAAGCTCCAGTCTGTTCTTGCCTGGTCTAGCGTATCTGATAGCGCTTCATATGTTCGTACTTCTCCGGAAGTCCTTCCCGCCTTACTGGCCCAGTAAGCGTCGATACCCTGGAGTTCAGCCAAAGCGCTCGTGAGGCGAGTGAAGACATTTACGGACGTTAGTGGCGCAATATCTAACCCCGCAATGGAGCACCACAATTGTGCCTGCTCCTGTGGAAGCACGGGAAAAAGCGTATCGAAGCCGGATGAGGCGAGGTTTGTCAGGCCGAACCCATTCATGACGGGCAAGATGCAAATCTTGCGACCTGCCTCCACAGCCGCGCGCCAAGCAGGCCAACTCTCTGCCAGAACAATTGACGTTTCATCTGTCCTAACTGGGACAGTGACCAGCACGTCTGCTGGTGGCCATACAGCAGGTATCGTGGCATTGGGCAGCAGATAGACACCTATGCCTTCATCGATGGTGCTAAGCGCAGTCATCAGTCTCGATTCCAACGCATTGAGCTCTGCCTCGCGATAGTCCAGTGCAGCCTGCGCAGCCTTTTCAAACGCGCCACCCTTCGAAGAAGTCTTTCTGAGATGCGTGAAGAAAGGTGATTGGCCTCTTCTGTTTGCCTCGCCAGCCATCACTTGGAAAGCCTGAACGATGCGATGGAGCTCGTCCAGTTCCTTCGGTGGATCAAGCGACAGTACTTCCCAAGACTCCTCTGTCCGAGCAATCGAGATGTTCTTCAGAAGGTCGTCAAGCCAGCCTAAGTAGATGGGAGCATGTTCTGGAAGCTCGTAGAACCTATGGACGAGATCGGAAGAACTGCTAGATAGAATAGATTGCAGCCTTGACCACTTCTTTTGCTCGCCTGTGGGTTGTTGCTCCTGCGGAGCAACCAACATATGGCTGCGTTCATAGACCTGCCCTAGAGCTTGTATGGAGGCTTGATCTGCCTTGCCTCTGAAAAGGCCATCTAAAAGAAGCTTAAGATTCCGGCTAACGATCTGAATCAAGGCAAGGCACTCTGCCAGGTAGGCCGTGTAGCTCTCGATAGCAAGTTGCGCGTTGAGTATCGCCAGCCAGTCACGATTGCGGGCTACCTGCGCACGAGCAGGTACATTTGCCCTGGGCATACGCTTGCCTTCAAGGTGATGGTCCCCCGCCAAGGACTTCACAACAATGCCGTCAGAGCCCAGAGCGACGCTCGAGACCACGTCAGCGATTGGTGTCAGAGCAAGCAGCACTTCGCATGTACGTACCACTTCTTTGTTGATGTTATGTTGGACCGATGTAGCTACAAACCAAACATTGGATCGGACTTCTTGTCCCTCCTCGCAAGCCGTTAGGCTTGGCCCGTCAGCCCAAGAAGCATGCTCCGAGAAACGTTGGAACATGGTTGCTTGCCCAACGGCGTTGACCCAACCTATCGCCAAGAGTCGGTCGACCTGCGCAGCCACCTCAAGGAGAGAAACCACATCTTCAAAATCGGCCGCAAGAAGCGGTGGCGCCAACCGAATGAATTCCGATAAATGCTGCGATGGAATGATCTGACCCAATAGTGACGCAAGACAGGCGGTCAAATCTCTAACCTCGACAGCAGCATCCAGTACCCTTCGTAGATCGCCCGGGGCCAAGCGCTCCAGGAAGCGGGCAGTTAAACCACCCGCGAAGATCTCCGATCGAATCTCCGTGAAGCGGTTACTTGCTGGTGCCACTAGTCCGAAGTTAGGAGGCTCGATGTTTCCTATCGCAATCCCAGCAGGCGTCCCCTGCAACGCCTTCGGCACAGCCTTGGCCTCAGGGGTCTCCTGCCACAAGCGGATGACCCGGTGGGCGTTCGTCCGGTCCAAGCCGGTCAGAATCGAACTAAATAATAATGGGGTCGGCGCTGCTTCGATGCGACGCGCAAGCGCTTCAAGTACAGCCTCGTCGCACCCATCATGCTTAGAAAGTGTGCGCTCTAGAAACCGAGCCAATTCGCGCTCCGGAACAAGCCATACCGCCGACGCTGCAGTTGCAGATATCAAAGGAGGTGGGAACTCATGAGACAGCCTGAGCAATTCTGTTGACCTCAGCTCATGTAGCCCGACAATTCGTCCATCGCTCGCATCTTGCACCAGGTGCTCATTCTTCAGCCTGGTGAGCGCATATGAAACAGCCGATGGGGACTTGCTCAAAATCTGGGGCAACTGTGCGATCTCTGCACTGCAACCAGTAGCATTCACACAGGCAACGACCCTCAAGACGTCCAATTCATCGTGTCGAGCAGGATCATTCATTCGAACCGCTACCTGAGCGTGCAGCGTCTCGCTCAATCGACGGCCCTGTGTGAGCACGTGTGTGTACTCAAGCAGATGACCCGCCGCTAGCCCCCAAGGCTCTCGCCAACCCTGCCAGGAGGTCTGGCCTCGTTCCCTTAACTCCCGCCACACCCGCTCAGCCAGTGTGTCGTCACCAAGGACCTTGATCTGGGCCGCACGGCGGCTATCCACTAGTGGATATCGGTCTTCCTCTCGCACAGACGCTAGCAGCAGCAACCCGGGATTCCGGTCCACCTCCGCAGCCAGCGCGGCCCAGCCATCCAAGAATCCGCGTCCCACATCATCAATGATGAAACCTATCGGAGCGTCGGATGTAGCACGTCTAGAGCGGGCAAGCTGCAGCATCGGTTGCACTGCGGCTTGTGGTAGCTGGCGAATTTGAAACCAACGGACTACATGACGGCTTGCGAAGGCAGCTTCCCAGAGGACAGCTGACTTACCAGCCCCTGAAGCACCATGAATGAGCACGTTACGGCGCCCCTCTAAGCCAGCTAGTACCGCCGAACGCAACTCTGGTCGTTCGACTACAAGCCCTGCAGCGACGTGTGAAGCTTGCGCATCGACGCCAAGATAGAAAAGCGGATCTTCATCCGGCGTGAGAAAGTCGACCGCATCACAATAACCTAACGTTAGCGCCTCTTCGAGGACTGCTGAAGTCAGCAAGGGCTCTAGCGCGTCAAAGCGCTGCTGGAGATCGGATACGGCGATGCTTCGAAAGCCTCCAGGCCCTCGCATCCCATTGTCGTCAGAGATGCGTCCCACAAGACCCATGAGGTCAGAAAAATAGATTTCAGCCTCAAAGGGTGTGCAGCCTTGCCGAGTTGAGATGAGGTGAATCGCATTGGATCTTGGATCCGGCAACACGAGAATTTTGGTTCTCGCAACCATCGACGCGAACGACTTCCGGCCTTTCAGTTCCCGAACGACACCAGGGTAAGCAAACAGGTCCTGAAGCTGCTCAGCCGCGCTGCGACGTTCATCAACATTACTTTCAAGCACCAGTAGGAATTCGTCATCAGGTACCGCACCCTTTGCTTCCCACATCTTCGTGATGAAAGCAGACACTGCACGGGCCGTGAATGGGCCAAGGTGGTCACGACGAGATTTGATCTGTGCGAGAGTTCGTGAATTACCCGTTCTCAATTCGAGATCGTCGCCCCCTTCTGGGATGACCGCACCGAACCCTGATTGTCCAACAAACCCTTGCACAGCAAGGTACACCGCCACAGCATCTTGATACCGAAACCCTCTCCCAGCGTGAGATCCTGCCCTTGATGACAAATCATTTCTCCCTGCGAAACACTGCGGTGGTACTTGTTCTTACCATCAGCAAAACAGCTATCTCACTCAAGAGTAGCTATCGCGAAGCATCAAACGCCCAATCTCAAAAACTGCGGCACGGCGGTAATCGTTGACCAGCCCAACAACTTGACCAGAGCGAACGTCCTTATATTCATATCCATCACAAGCTACCAAATCGAAGATCCGCGCAAGGTCATATACCTCATTTGCAACTATCACCCCCTCACCAGCCAGAATTCCCGCAGTAATGGAGTGATTTCCACCTGTAACGAATGCAATACCCCACGGCAACCACACCGAAATGGTATGGTTCAGATCTTGTCGCCAAACCCCCTGACCTTTGGCTGACCCGATCGTTGCTAGTGCCAATTCGTAACGATCCCGATTCCACGGTGTAGGCAAGACTACATCTCCTACCAGCGATACTTCGTAAAATGGGGTTGGCCGCAACCTGCAGTCGTAGACATCCAATACGGGGTTTAGATTGAAGAAGAACCAGTCCCCGCATATCTCTCTCGGCGCAGCATGCTGCTCGCGCTCCGCTACAGCAATTAGATGTTCGGACTGGAGTGGCCTAAGTAAGGCTCGAACCAAATCCCGCAAAGCCGATGGATTTTTCCGTCCGATGCCAGTTGCTATTTCCATGATGTGTTGAAACTGGTCAGCCCTTTGCTGAGACGGGCGCGCAGGTAAAAGGCGTCGGAAATCAAACAAGGGTCATAACTCCTCACCATGAATATGCGAACGAAATGCCGGCATTTGACTACGCCTACACGCTACCATTCCATGTCTATTCAATGGAGCTTATCAAGCTGAGACAAAGCAGCTTGAACCTTGGCGATTTCATTTCCGCTTGCGATGATGACCAGCATTCTGCCATCCCCGACTGACCCCGGCATCCAACGCTTCGGATCAAGCTCGACAACAGCACGCTGCCTGTTTCCTTCCAACAGAATTTCCGCGCATACCAGAGACAGGCTAAAAAGCGTTTCCTGTGAAACCATGCTCTTGCTCCTCAAAGGGTTAATAGAAAGCATGCATCGAAATGGTCGTAATTCTCGTTGTCGCGCAGAAGACCATCGTGAGAAGCGGTCAACATCCCATCCAAACTACTTCTTTACGTAGGAAGAAATATTGCCGCGATCCGTCTATCCTTGGCCCGCAAACGGGCTGAGCGTGGAGCTCAGCAAGCATCATCTTGGGGGAGTGCCCACGTAGTCTCGACAATTCCGCCAGGCCAACATAGCGCGCTTGGAAGTCTCGCAACGCTTCAATGCTTATACGCAGCCCCCGCCGGTCGCTAGAGGCAACGAGCAGGCCAGACCGAACCAGTTGATAAGCAACCTGCTGCTTGATTCCCAACTGTCTGGCGGCCTCGTCAATTGAGTAGCTATCGCCACACCAATGAACCAACCAATCCCGTACCGAGCAAGCATCCAATTGCAGCTCGACTAGCCTTTCGGGTTTAGCTTGCTTAGGTACCTGCATTTGGCCAGTCCTCAACGCAAGGATCAAAGGTACAAAGGCACTTCGAGGGAACCGTCGATGCTTGAGCAGAACGGCGAACGAAACTGTCTCCTTTGCCTCTCCACCGATATGCCGGCTGCAGATTTCCGTCATTTCCTCCAGTCCCCGTTTATCGATCAGCCAGGAACCCTTATCAGTCGGCCGGCTAGCCCCTAGCAACCCAGCCTCGAGTAGCTCGCGGACACGACACTTGGCCAAACCCATACGCTTCGCGGCTGATTGCAGATCCATCCAGCTGCCGACGCTTTCAGCCACTTTTCTCGCGTCATCCATCGCGATACTGACCATGCGGCGCCCACTTTCATACTCAAAGCGCCGTGTTGAGACCACGCCTTGCTCAATCAGCCAATCGAGCTGGCGGGGAGTGGCTCCCGTCACCTGGCAGACTTCCTTACGGGATACACCTCGGGATCTGATTTGCGTACTCAAGCGGCGATTTCTGCGGCCAAGCAATCCCCACCAATGGTCACTTAAGAAGGCTTCGAATACCTGTCGCAAGAAATTGAACTGCTCTCCCACAAGGTCCTGGTAGAGCACCCGATATAGGCGCCCAAAGCCTCTTTGCAAGCTGGCCTCGTTAGGTCGCTCATGCAAGATCTCGACAAGAAGTGCCTCGAACCCGCGCGGCCAGTCGGCCAGGATCTCAGCACTGCCGGTGAAAATCGGCCCTGCCACTTGCATGTCGTGGGCATCGGCGAGCTGCCCGGGCCGCTCTGGCCTTGTTTTGTCCGCGAACGGCCCCAGAAACCTGATCAGCCGCAACCAATCGGCCAGACCCAGTAAAGAAAATGGCCCCGGGGATTCATCACGCAAACCGTGAAGCACCCGCTCCAAATGCTTCCCAAGCCAAATGGCCGAGCTGTCCCCCCTGCATACGTGGGCATCTGCCAGCCGACCACCACAAGGGCAAAGATTTACGCCGATCCACGTGAAACTGATGGCCTTCCCACATGCGGGACACCGATCCACCAGCATCACCTGGTGGATCGGACAGACTGCCATTAGCTTTAGCCCCCAAACTGCCCGGCTAATACCATCTTCAACAAGACAAATTGGGCACCAGCGCAGCTGCTGTCGGTTCAGGTTTGCCGGCACAAGACTGTTCGGGGATAGGCTCCTCTGGTGAATAGGTAGAAGACCCACCAAAGCAGTAACCACCGATGCTTCTAGTCCGAGTAGCCCCATCGAATCTGCAATTGCACACCCCCTAGGGAACCAACTTGCCCATGGCAACGGAGGTGCATAGCCATTGGCAAGCATGACCCTGGCAACGTAGCCAGCTAGGGCTTCGCGAGGGCTAGCAGTCAGACGGACAGGTAGGGAACCCGATGGCGAATTAACTCGCAGAATCACTGGCATGTCGGTTGATCCAGAGTCCATAGCGGACGATCCACGGTAAAGATCTCCGTCTTCGGCCTCGCTGGATCATCAAGGACGTCAGCTAGCCCGGGAAGGTCCTGTCGACGAATGACGATCCCAGACTGACCGTAGCCAAGCGCAGGAATGCCATGCAACCGGGCGAACAACTGTAGATATCCCACGATGTCATCGTGTTGTCGGAAACAACCGGGTGGGGCCAAAACAGCCAGGCGATCTGGTTCTGGTAGAGCGGCATGACCATGGCCCGCCACGAAACGATCCTCCTGCAGGCATTGATCTGCCGCAATCCGACGAAGCTGTCCAAGCAGCTCGTGGGCAGGGGCCAGCGTCGCATTTTGTTGAAGCCACCCCGCCACCTGGTGCAGACGCACCAAGTGCGGGGACCAACCCCATCGAGAAGAGACCTTGGAGCCGAAGTTTTGACAGAGTGCTACTGCTAGCGGCCTCGGCCCTAAATACAGCCAATCGATCACCTCCCCGTAATATCGCTCAGCCACCGTAATGGCGGCAGTCGTCGAGGCGAGAGGTCCTATGCGCCAACGACGATGGTGGATTTCTTGATTGAGGAAGGCCAATGCAGCGATTTGAACATAGAGATCCGCGGGCCCACCCGACACATCTACGGCTAGACGGCGTTCCACAGGGAAGCGTTCCGGCAGCCATGTTGTCGCGGTCTCGGCTAGGGCTTCGGCCATACGCGTCTTTACCAGCAGCCGCTCCTCCAACATCGGTCGATCGACGCTCCTTCCAGCCCACCATGTGGAATTCAGCCAATGAGCGTGCAAGAAACAACGATCAAACCCATGTAGATCCCAAATCGCCGGTCTAATCCCGAAGTCGACGATACAAGCGGGACAATGCCAGTCCAACCTATAGCGAAGGCTAATGAGCCGACCTGGATTGTTATCGCGCCGGAAAGCAAGCCAACCAGTCAATGCAGATTGGTAGCCTTCGACACCTATAGCTCCCAGCAATTGTCCTACCTGCATCGTCACTGCGGCAGCGTCAGTCGCTGCATAGATCGCCTTCAGCGCGCTAACTACGCTTCCAATCACCGGCAGCGCGTTCACCGCATGCAATCGCAACACGTACCCTGCAAAACTCTCACCTTGGCGCCATGCCGGGCGTATTGGGAGTCGACACAGTTTCATGCCGCCTCCTTCTGAAGGCTGCGAGCCATGCCAATTTCTGGCCCAAATGGCTCGCCGAGGCGATCCAACTTTCGGAATTCAAACTCGGCAGCAAAAGGATTGAGACGTGCGGGCGCCGTCGACCAGATCCGATCACGAAAGGGGCCAACAAGATCGGCCAACGTAATCATCAGCCGCCCTGGCTCCTGGTGGGACACCAGCAAGCCCAGCATCAGCTCATGTAGATAACCCACTCGCCCCGAAGTCGCGTACCACAGTCGCTCGGCCCATTCATCCCACTCGCAGGCCACCAAATCAAGTTCGACGTTGACGGCATCGGCAAATCCGATAAACAGGCGGAAGCAGGCTTCCCAGCTGTCGATCCCTTCACCGGGTGGCGGACCCACTTGCAACACCTCGGTGAAACGGCGTCGCAGTTGATCGTTGACCCGCAGTAGCTCAGCTAACCGGGGCAGGCCAAACAGCACGACGGGGATTCCCAAGGAATCCGCGAGCGCCTTTACCCAATCGCCGGCAAGGAATTTAGACTGGTGCTTCCCACGGTCGTATAGGTGTTGTGCTTCGTCCAGTAGCAGTGTCTGGACCTTACATCCACGAGCCAAAATCTTGATGCGGTGAGCTTTGGCAGTCGTCGTGCCATTGAAGGGGAAGGGGTCACCAAGCCCTTCTAGGATGGCCGATGCGATCGCACCGATGGTGCCTGACGGTGGCACCGACGCGTAGGCTATCGGTCGGATATCACACTCCGGCATGCGCTGCGGGGGGTGTGCCCGGATTAGCGCTGCGGCGAGGGTACTTTTCCCTACGCCGGTCTCCCCGATGATTACTAAGTTCTGTACCAAACCAACCGCCAGGTAGGCCTCCAACGCCGACTCAATCCGCTGGATTGCGGTTTGTAGGGATGGAAAGGACAAAGGTGATCCGGCGACCCCACGAAAGGCGCGAAGTCGATCAATATGATCCGGCATACTCATGGTAGTGCCTCCTTTAGCCGGGGGGAGGCTGTTGGTATCGGCCGACCGCTTGGTTTGGGGACGCGAGCAACAGATGCTGCCTGTAGCGCCTTTTCTGGTAGCAGCTCGCGCTTTGGGTTCGTACTAGTCTTGCCATGGATCGCGGCTGCCCTACGGCGGTCCCGCTGCTTTCGGCTTGCCATCAGCGTTGCCACGCAGTCCGCCAACTGCATCTTGGCCTCGTGCAAAGCGTCCTCATCAACCGCAGCGCGGCCATCCTCCAGAGCCAACCTACGGATGAGTTTATGCTGCTGCAGCGTCAGCCCTTTGGCGTAGCTAACATCCAGGGCCGCGACCTCAACCGGGTCTGATGCATCCGGCGCCCAGACTTGAATGGAGCCAAGATCGGCTGCATCAAAAACCACCCGGACCTCCACACCTTCTCCGTAGCGGTTGAGGACAGGCTGAAGGGCAGGTCCGTTGTAACGTAGTCCATGGAGCTCAATCCCTGGTTTGCGCAATGACCGCTCAACAGTCTTTCCGATGCGGCGCTGTAGAAGCTGACGGTCCGGTGGCAATGTGAGGACACGGCGAGATAGACCCTCCTGCCATTTAGCCCAGGGTGTGGTGCCCAATCCCCGGTGGAAGCTCTGGGCGTAGACATCGAGTATCCACTTCTCCAGGACATGAACGAGTTCGGCCAGGGTCAATGCCGCGTGCTTCTGTGGGTCATAGTCTTTGCGATCTGCCATTCGCGCAAAGCTGGTACCTGGCAGGTGATGTGCAAAACAGTAATTCAGCGTTCCGAGATAACGCTCAACCGACCCCTTGAACCAAGGCGTACGTTTTGGACAGAAAAACAGCCCAAGCCCGAGATCCAAAGCGACGGCATCTAGATCGTTTCCATGGAACTCCAGCCCGTTATCGAGCACCAGACAGTCCATCACCCCGTAGCAGGGCCAGGTATGTTCGACCAACAATCCTGGAATTACGGGCGCTGCGGGCTCTTTGGGCAAAATCGCGTGCCGAAGACCAGAAAGCACCGCATCTGCCGAGGTGCCACTGAAGTTGAGGTGATAGCCGAGAGGCATCCGACTATAGGTATCCAGGTAAACAGTCAGAATCGGACGGCCAAGTGGCAACAGGGTTTTATCGTCGATCACGAACAGATCAAGCGGCGTATGGTCGGCTTCAACGCGTTCCAGGATGTTGGCAGTAGCAGCCCTTGCCATAACGATGCCTAGCTTTCTGCTAGCCATGTTTTGCCCGTCCTTCAGGCAGATGCGGTCATACATCTCCACCTTGGACAAAAAGCGATAGCAGGTCCGTCGACTGGGCAACCGAATCTGGTCGAACTGTGTACGCAGGTGATTGGCGTGCTTGATCTTCGCGCACCAGCGCGTATAGACATCGCCACCATCCGCCCCAGGACTCAGAAGAAAAGCCTCTTCGACGGCCTCCTTAAACCACACCAAAACGTCTTCGGACTGCCTGAAACCTCTGCGCCCCCTGCGGTCGAATCGAGGAATCAAGCTACGAGGATCGCCCGATGCGGTCAGGCGGCGCCACCAGCGATAGATGCTGGTCGGGCAGGGCGGTGATGTATCGCCGATTTCCACCGCTGCTTCGGCGATCTGCAGCTTTAGATAGGACGGCATGAAACACGGCGTACCGTGCTGACCCAAATACTGCAGGTAGTGCAACCTGCGTCGGACCTCGTGCTGTACATATGGCTTCAGGTCCGACAGCGGCCGACCAAAGAGCTTCGTATCGATCTTGTGCCCGTCTATCTGCAACTCACAACGACGCAATTCGCCAGCAGAAAAGGCCGACAACAGCTGCTTCGACTCTACAAGCTGGAGCGCGCCGTCGACTTCGCGGAGTAACAAGGCTTGCCCATGTTCATTCAGCTGCTGGATACGAAATTTGCCGCCGTTCCATTCAAAAGCCATGTCGCGACGCAATGCGAAACCAATCATCGTCTTTCTCCTCGGTACGCGACAGCAGGGTGTCCAATTGGAATGGCTGCGACAGGTCGAAGCGGAGCAGCCCATAGGCCAGCGCGCCCGACACATCAGCGTCAATGTGAATCAAACGCTCTTGCAGTTCAGCATGCGTAACAGGCTGTTCCCCCATCACTTGGCACAAGGCGTTACGGTAGAAGGCTTCGGTAGGCACATGCTGAGGCAGGCCGTGCCAGACCGCCTTTAGCGAATTGAGCCTTGGCTGTAACCGCAAGATGCGATCGTCCAGTACCGCAAACGACGTACCCATCTGGTCGAAATAGCGTGTGACTGCTTCTAGTTTGGCTGCGACTTCGGGCCGGTCCAGGCTACGTTGTGGCTTGATCTCCACCATCACCGACCGAGCGTCGACCAGAGTCACTTCGAAATCCGGCGTATACCGCCGCTGCCGGCCATCGTCTAGATAACGGATGGTGATGGGTTGCTCTCTGTAGGAGGCAATCAGCGGCGAGATCTCGAACAGGTAAATCGCGTCCAATTCGAGCAAGCCTTCGTAATGCACCATGCGGCGACACTTGCGACTGGGAAACTTGCCTCGGACGATACCGCCGGTATATCTCACGACCTCACGAGCACGGTTCGCAGCACCGCCATCAGGTGCAGAACCGCGCCACAACCCCTGCCAGAAATGAATCTTCGGCATATAGCTCTCCCTGCCCACGCTTCGCCGGGCAAAGCGAAATACGCAGGCATCGTTAAGTCACGGAAATTGCAGGGAAAGGAAGGGCTTGCCGTTCGGCAGGGGAAGGAGCGATACTGAAAGCGCGACCAGTCAGTGGCTCCGGCTACTGCGCGAACGGGGCAGGCCTTCCAGGTTTGTCCCGTTTGTTTTTCTACATATTGTTCTCCTCGGTGATCAGGCTGCCTCCTTGTATGGCTGGGCCAGCGGCCGTTTTGCGTCAATCTTGAGTATCAAATTGATGGCACCGACCTGCTCACGGGTCAGCGCACCCATCTTGCGAATCAGAGCATGGGCAACCTGGTACTCATCGATACTCGCCTCTACCGGGATCTCAAGGCTCCGCCGCGACAAGTTCGCCACCTCCACGAATGCCCCGAATTCGTCCTGATCCAAAGCCATTGCATTGGCCATACGTGCGAGCTGCTGCTCGGAAGGTGGTTCCTTACGCCCAGTCTCCAGTGCGCAAAGATAAGAGGTGCCTATGCCCAGCAGGTCGGCCAAGTCCTTTTGGCGCAGACCTCGACTGCGACGGAGCTGAAACAGGTGATCGGAGAAGGGAGACATAGTGTTGAACCTGCAACGTGATCGATAGCGTGAAATCTGGCCGAGTAGTTCGCTTGGGCTCGATAGAATTCTTTACCTGAACAAGTAACAGATGCAAGTCAACGTAAACCACTCTGTGTAGGTATGAGCTGTATGTCGAAGAAAAGAGTGTTTGAAGGGAATGAAGCAAGCCCCGCATAAATGCAGGGCTTCCAAAATATAAGAAGAATCAGATATGGCTTTTCCAATGATCAATACTGATAAGTTGCACGTGCAACTTGATCAAATTGATCAATAGGAAAAATATCTTTATTGACGTTAACTGTTGTGAAATAGCAACAGAATTAGACTCATCACTGTAAAATTCTGTCACTATCTATTTGAGTAGAAAAAATACACCATTGCAGGTGAACAGTTGCCAACTGTCTTGCGCCATCTTAGTGGTAGTCAAATGCTGCCGGATTTATATAGCTATAAATAATACGCAGCAAAAACGCAACGCTGATTAACAGCAAAAAACCAGCAGCCAGACTAAAAGCTGTGGATATATACCCAACAATTACTAGAGCCGGTATTTGTAATAGATTTACATTAACCTGTGGCTTAGTGATCGCTGCAAGAATAGCAAGGAACAACGCAGGGCCCGCGAATGCAATTGCCCCACGTATGGCACCGTAACGAACTATCAGAACGGGGTCGCGGGGATGCGAGGAATATGCGTTCATTATGAAAAATACCAAGTCGATTATTTTGCTCAATTTAGCTCCTAAAGTCCAATGATCCAAAACTCAATTTAAACACCAGATGACTTTTCCGTTTTTTAGAAAGAAATGACTACGACATCCAGTTGTTCGATGTACTGAAGGATGTAAGGATACCGTCTTGTTACTCCGCACTTCCACAGTCCATCGCGGATGCCCTGATTTGGCCAAAGAGAGCTGAATCAATGCGCCGCATCCACACGGGCAAACCATCGCCGCTAGCCAATAGCACGCGGCTTCACCCTCTAAATACACGATGTAGTTTTCAGGTACCTCTGGTAATTCAGCGCAAGTACGAACAATGTACTTGGGTGTGATCCCAAAAAATAGCTGAAGCCAACGTATAAGACGAAACATCTAGCTCTCCGCTTCGGCGGTTAAGCCAAAGATACCAAGTAGGGGACTCACATCTCCCAAACCAGTCCACTTAGAAAAGATGGCACATGACTCTCCTTCAGCACTATCGCCACTAGCGGGTGGATCACTGAGAACAACACGCCGGCATGCGTAATCGCGATTAGGATCAACTCGAAAAGGATGTAGTCTAGCAAGCAATTCATTTACTGCGAGAGCAGCAGCAAACATGTTAATTGATATGACTGCAGGTTGATCGACCCGTGCATTTCTGACATACCCTTCCTTAAGTCGTTCTGCATACAGCGAGGGACTATCTCGCTTAAGGAATGCAGCTTCTAAGTCTGCCTGAGTATATACACGTCGGCTTAATAAACTGGAAGCAGCGGGCTGAATGTAATGTACTGCAGCACAAACTTGATCAATCCCTCCGCTACCATCCGCGTCAATGCGCACCCCAACATCAATAAAAGGGATGAGGTAATAACTAGCTAGTTTGTTTAACACATGCCGGCCGTCGATAGAGTCCATACAGCCGATTACTATATCGCAAGTTGATAGTTTCCGAATTGCGTCCAACTTCGCTAA
This sequence comes from Chitinimonas naiadis, assembly GCF_054780835.1. Lineage (NCBI taxonomy): Bacteria > Pseudomonadati > Pseudomonadota > Betaproteobacteria > Neisseriales > Chitinibacteraceae > Chitinimonas > Chitinimonas naiadis. The sequence continues at coordinate 453,021 of NZ_BAAGVO010000005.1, forward strand.
ATCGGATTGGATTGCAATGACCCGAGTACCCAAATCCATTGCGACAACAGCACGCCGCATAACTTCAACTTTGCTTTGACTCTGTAGTGCGTCTTCCTTAGTACTATTAAGGATACGATTCAGATTTTTGTCCTCAACGTGATCAGGATCTACTAGAACTAGCTCTCCTACACAGTTTCGAGCAAGTTGTTCAATTACGACGCTACCAGTACCAGAGCAGCCTACAACACCGACGCGTAACGATCGAAGAAGATTATAAGTCTTTTCTCCAAAGGTTTGAGCAATCCTATATGCATAGGTCGGCGTTACTTCAGGCTTGGCATTAGGGCGCCAAATCTGAATATCATCGCCCGCAATGCGGATTTCATCCAGCGGAGCACCTAATCTCTCTGGCCAGATTGTTCTACCAAACATTTCACCATTTGGAAGCATAACTACACTAGCTTGTGGCTCTTCTGAGTCAAGCCAGCCAAACACCGAAGAGAAAAATTCGGTGTCCGACAAATCATCAGTGTGAGAAAACGACTCGTACCCCCCGGGGTGACTATGTATCTTTACTATACTAAGCCTTCGATTCATCGCCTCCGTAAGCGCAAACACTACTGACTCTGGAGACCATGTTACTCGGTGCGGCTCCCTGATCCGACATGCATCATAAGGAACAGGAATGATCGACTGAACCAGGAAAGTGGTGCCTCGATCGCTAGTTGCTTTGCCGCAAAGTGCAATAACAACCGCCTCTTTCCCATCACCAGGGAACAAGTGCTTCATTGCTTGTGCGTGATGCAGTCCAGCCATGGCCAGTGAAAATCGTTTGGTCATTTGCTGAGTTCCGCTGCCAGCCAGTCAGTTACCAGCGCCATATGGGTTTCCAAGCAGTCAATTCCCATACGCCAAGCACTGCTAGCAGTACGATGGCGCGACCAGCGTTGCCACTCTTTACCATCAAATGGGTCGGGTGACAGCGCGCCAATTACCTGGCCATCCGCGCGTATCAGCGGAGGGTAAAAATAGGCCATGTCGATTTGAGTGTCCGGATAGCCCGCAGGCAGTTGCACGTTGACGCTCACGAACCTGTTGTTGTATCCGACAGGTATAGGCCAGTTATGGATCACAACCCGCCGCAACCCGCTCTCGATCGCGGTATCCCAAGGAAGACCGAGAGCGTCTAGATAAAGCTCATCTTCTTCTAGAAGACTGAATTCTCGACGAGGCAGGGGACCTTCGCCTTCAGTAACTTCGTTCGGAATCGTCATAAATCGCTCGATACCGGGCTTCAGAAAGCTCACGATCTCACTAAGCTCGATCTTCCTTACGCTTGACCCTTCCTTCATTTGAAGGATGTATTGCTCAGCGGGGATTTTGCCCGCGAGCTCCAGAATCTGACGCCCCGTCATTTCTGGTCGGTCAACGACGTATTGTTGCTTATCCACCTTGATCTGGTACTTCTTTCCAGGTGGAACCGGCTTCTTGGCTTTTGCGTGGGTTTCCAGATCTACAACTTCGTCATCGGTATACATATCTATGTTTCCTTTAGGATAAATTGTTCCCTCGCTTGCCGAATGCTTCGACTGCGATGGACGGAAAACCGTGGGGGAAACTTGACAGGAAGTACCAGCAACGACAGACTCTTAGGCGACCAAACCCGAAGTCAGCGCTTTGCTGGTTTCACTCGAGGCAAGCTTCCAAGCTTGCCTCGTTTCATTTCTGCATTTGCATTTCCTTCCCCTTTCTTCTCAATCAGGCAGTGCGCCAGTTAGACAGATCACCGTTTGTCCTTCGGCGGAATTGGATCGTTACCGTACGAGTCCCTGGCCCTGATGCGCCCGTTCTCTCCATGAATCAGTAGTTCACCTTGACCATGCTTTGCCATCTGACGACCGGCATCGATTGCCTGCTGCTGAGTATCGAAGATCTGCGTCGCACGCAGCCCGCCTTCCCGCAAGGTGCCCCACTGACTACCTCGCCGTACAACATGAACATTGTTGCGGATTGCCATTACCTACCTCCTATCAGACTTGACGATTTGAAGTTTACAAAGCACAATTCAATCAGTCAATATGTAAACCAACTAGTCGGGAGTAAACCATGATTGGAAACCGACTGAAACGTGCCCGGGAGTCTAAAGGACTCTCCCTGCGAGAACTCGAAGCTCGCATCCAAGGGCACGTTTCTGCGCAAGCGATCGGTAAGTACGAACGCGATGAGATGATGCCAGGCTCAACCGCGTTGCTGGCTATGGCCGAGGCCTTGGACGTCACCCCGGAGTACTTGCTCAGTAGTCAGGAAATTGAGCTGACCGGCGTTGACTTCCGTAAAGGTCCGCAAGCTGGTCCGAAAGAAGAGCGTGCCGTTGAGTCCGCAGTGTTGGACCAAGTCGAGCGTTACCTCGAACTGGAAGAGCTGATGCCAGATACCGGTGACGTATGGCAACTAGTCGATGACGCCGCCTTTTTCATTGAGAGTATTGAGGATGCCGAGCGAGCTGCTGATTCATTAAGAAAACACTGGGAGCTCGGTATCGATCCTATCCAGTCTATGGCTGAGCTCCTTGAGGAAAAGGGCATCAAAGTCATCTCGCTGGGGTTACCAGAGAAAGTTTCTGGATCGAAAGCCCACGTAAGTCGGCCAGCTAGGGATGATGTGCCTGTCATCGTGGTGAACCAGGGCCATAACGGCGAGCGGCAACGTTTCACGCTTGCCCATGAGCTAGCTCATCTTGTACTCCGCTTCGCAGGACTTAGTGATATTGATCAGGAAAAGGCCGCAGATCGATTTGCCGGTGCTTTTTTGATGGCGAAGGAGATGATGATTCGTTTGCTTGGCCAGCATAGAACCTCTATCTCACTTGGCGAACTAGTAGAGCTGAAGAAAGTCTTCAAGGTCAGCATCGCTTGTCTGGTAGTGCGTTGTTCACAACTTGGCGTAATCACCAAAGCTACCTATGGCCGCCTATTTGGGCAGATAAAAGCACTGGGCTGGAATAGCCAAGGCTCGGATGAACCATTTAAGTTAGCACCAGAGGTGCCACAAAGAATGGAGAGGATGTGCTTTAGGGCGGTAGCAGAAGGAGCAATCTCGGAATCCAGAGCTGCCGAACTTTTGAGAATCAGTGTTCGTGAGCTTGACGCTCGACTGATGGGGATCGGAGTGTAAATCTTGATCCTTCTTGTCTCCGACACTTCTGTTTTGATCGATTTAGAACGAGCGGGCCTCCTGGCCACTGCATTTTCTTGCGAAATAACGATGGTAGTGCCTGACTTACTCTATGGGCGGGAGTTGGCAAATTTCAACGGGCCATACCTGCGCTCTTTGGGTATGGGTGTCGTTGAACTGACACCCGAAGAAGTATCAGTAGCACAGCAAGTAAAGTCAGAGCGACCGGCTCTTTCCTTAGCAGACTGCTTTGCACTGGTTTGCTCGCTTCGACCGAACCATTGCCTGATGTCGGGTGATAAAGCACTACGTACTGAAGCAGCCTCAAAAGGCGCGACTGTGTTCGGATTACTATGGCTTATGGATCGCATGGAAGAGCGAGGCGTACCCACACAGACACTAGCCAATGGACTAGAGAGCATACTCAGTCATCGGGGCGCGCGACTTCCTCGCGATGAAGTTGAGGCAAGAATGACGCGCTGGCGACAATGAGCCTAGGATAAAAAAAGCCTTACCGTTGGTAAGGCTTTTTGCACTAAATCTGTCAACAGCGCTTCATTAACTTGGCACTCTTAGCAGTATCTCTGTCACCCGACAAACCTACACAAATCAAACATCAATATTCCGCGCAATCAAAGCATTCTGCTCAATGAACGCCCGACGTGGCTCCACGTTATCCCCCATCAGCGTGGTGAAGATGTCATCCGCCGCCATGGCGTCTTCGATCTGTACCTTCATCAGACGGCGGACCGTTGGGTCCATGGTGGTTTCCCAGAGCTGTTCCGGGTTCATCTCGCCCAGCCCCTTGTAACGCTGGATGGTCATGTTGCGGCGGACTTCGTTCAGCAGCCATTCCAGGGCGTCGCCGAACTCGGTGACCTTCTTGCTGTTCTCACCGCGCAGGACGACGGCGTCGGGGCCCAGGAGGCCGGCCAGGACGTCGGCCGTGCGGCGTAGCTGCAGGTAGTCGCCGCTCTGCAGGAAGTCGTGATCCAGGTACTGCATGGAGATGTTGCCGTGCACGACCTTTTTCAGACGCAGGATGTAGGCGTCGTTCTTGTCGTCGTGGACGGGTTCCAGCACGTAGGCGGGATCGGCGATCGTGGCCATCAGCATGTTGGCCGAGGCTTGGGCTGCGGCTTCGGAGCTGACGTCGATGGGGCCGGACTTCAGGAGGGCGTACAGGACGACCGGGTCGATCAGGCGCTTTTCGCGCTCGATGACGGCCTGGGCCAGCAGGTATTGGCGGGCGATGGCATCCAGGGCCGGGCCTTCCAGTGCCTCGGCGCCTTCACGCGGGACGATCTGGGCGCCGCTCAGGGCGAGCTTGAGCAGGTACTGGTTCAGTTCCTGGTCGTCCTTCTGGTATTGCTCGTTCTTGCCGTGCTTGACCTTGTACAGCGGCGGCTGGGCGATGTAGATGTAGCCGCGCTCGACCAGCTCGGGCAGCTGACGGTACAGGAAGGTGAGCAGCAGGGTACGGATGTGGGCGCCGTCCACGTCGGCGTCAGTCATCAGGATGATGCGGTGGTAGCGCAGCTTGGCGATGTCGAAATCGTCCGCGCCGATGCCGCAGCCTAGGGCGGTGATCAGGGTGGCGATCTGCTCGCTGGAGATCAGCTTGTCGAAGCGGGCGCGTTCGACGTTCAGCACCTTGCCGCGCAGCGGCAGGATGGCCTGGAACTTACGGTCGCGGCCTTGCTTGGCGGAGCCGCCGGCGGAATCACCCTCGACGATGTAGATTTCTGAGAGGGCGGGGTCTTTTTCCTGGCAGTCGGCCAGTTTGCCGGGCAGGCCCAGGCCGTCCATGACGCCCTTGCGGCGGGTCAGTTCACGGGCACGGCGGGCAGCATCACGGGCGCGCGCGGCTTCGACGATCTTGCCGACGATGATCTTGGCGTCGATGGGGTTTTCTTGCAGGAAGTCATTCAGTGCGTCGCTGACGACTTCGTTCACCACCGGGCCGATTTCGCTGGAGACCAGCTTGTCCTTGGTCTGGCTGCTGAACTTGGGGTCGGGCAGCTTGACGCTCAGCACGCAGGTGAGGCCTTCACGCATATCGTCGCCAGCGGTTTCGATCTTGGCTTTCTTGGCCAGCTCGCTTTTCTCGATATAGGTGTTGAGGGTACGGGTCATCACCTGGCGCAGTGCGGTCATGTGGCTGCCGCCGTCGCGCTGGGGGATGTTGTTGGTGAAGCACTGGACGGATTCCTGGTAGGAATCGTTCCATTGCATGGAGACTTCCACGCTCATGCCGTCCTTTTCACCCTCGCCGTAGAAGATCTTGGGGTGGATGACGGTCTTGTTGCGGTTCATGTATTCGACGAAGCCCTTTACACCGCCGGCGTAGGAGAAGTTCTCTTCCTTGCCGTTGCGACGGTCGGTCAGCACGATGGCGACGCCGTTGTTCAGGAAGCTCAGTTCGCGGATGCGCTTGGCGAGGATTTCGTAGTGGAACTCGACCAGGCCGAAGGTCTCGACCGAGGCCAGGAAGTGGACTTCGGTACCGCGGTGCTCGGTGTTGCCGGTGACTTTCAGCGGTTCGACGCGGTCACCACGGCGGAATTCCATGCTGTGGACCTTGCCATCGCGACGGATGGTGAGGCGCAGCCAATCGGACAGGGCGTTGACGACGGAGACACCCACGCCGTGCAGACCACCGGAGACCTTGTAGCTGTTCTGGTCGAACTTGCCGCCGGCGTGCAGCTCGGTCATGACGATTTCGGCGGCGGAGCGCTTGAATTCGTCGTCTTCCTTGATGGCGGTGGGGATGCCACGGCCGTTGTCCTCGATCGAGATCGAGTTGTCGGGGTGGATGATGACCTTGATCTCGTTGCAATGGCCGGCGAGGGCTTCGTCGATGGCGTTGTCGAGTACTTCGAACACCATGTGGTGCAGACCCGTGCCGTCCTGCGTATCGCCGATGTACATGCCGGGGCGCTTACGGACGGCCTCCAGGCCTTTCAACATCTTGATACTGTCTGCGCCGTATTCCTGATCGCTCATCACTATCCACCTGACTGCTATCGGGCTTTGCCTGCAGAACCTTGCTCAAAAAATGAGCAAATCTACGGACATGCCCTGTCCTGATAAAAATGCCAAAGCCGGCCACACTGGCCGGCTTGCTTGAACCAATCGCGCTTAGATGCGCATTGGCATCACAACGTATTTGAAGTTGGGTTCTTCGGGCACGGTCACCAGCGTGGAGCTGGTGGCGTGGTCACCAAAGGCGAACACCAGGGCTTCGTGGTCCAGATTGGTCAATACATCGAGCAGGTAACCAATGTTGAAGCCGACGTCGAGCGGATCACCCTGGTAGGCGATTTCCAGTTCTTCGGTCGCTTCTTCCTGCTCGCTGTTGTTACAAATGATCTTGAGCACGCCGTCGCTCAGTACCAGCCGTACGCCACGGAACTTCTCGTTCGAGAGGATGGCAGCGCGTTGCAGCGAGGCCAACAGTTGCAGGCGATTGAGCGGTACCAGTTTGTCGTTACCGGTCGGCACAACGCGATTGTAATCCGGGAACTTGCCGTCGACGACCTTTGAATGGATGACGATGTGGCCAAAGCTGAATTTGACCTGGTTCTGTGCGATCTCGATGGTGACTTCGTCGTCGATATCGGCCAGCAGCTTGTAGAGCTCGACGATGGTCTTGCGCGGCAGGATGACTTCGTTGCGCTCGACTTCGTTTTCCAGCTCGCTGGCGACAAAGGCCAGGCGGTGGCCATCGGTGGCGACCAGCTTGAATTCCTTGCCTTCGGTCAGGATAAACAGGCCGTTGAGGTAGTAACGGATGTCCTGATGTGCCATGGCGTACTGCACGCGGCTGATCAGCTGCTTGAGCTGGCTCTGCGGCAGCTTGATCACGCTCTTCACGTTGGTGTCGATGGCGAGCTTGGGGAAGTCCGGTGCGGGCAGGGTCTGCAGGTTGAAGCGGCTCTTGCCGGCTTTGACCGTGAGACGGCTGTCGTCCTGATCCAGGGTGACGGTGGCGCCATCAGGGATGGCACGCAGGATGTCCTGGAACTTCTTGGCCGAGACGGTGAGCTGGAAGTCGCCGCCTTCAGTGCTGGGGTGTTCGGTGGTGATCTGGATTTCCAGGTCGGTCGCCAGGAAGCTGAGCTGACCGTTCTGCTTGGAGATCAGCACGTTCGAGAGGATGGGCAAGGTGTGGCGACGTTCGACAATGCCGGTGACGGTAGCCAGTGGCTTGAGGAGGGAATCGCGTTCTGCTTGTATCAGCAACATAAGTAAGTAGTTCCTGAAGATAGATAAATAAGTGCTGCCAGTTTCTGTGGAAAACCCGATTTCCGTTTTCGCTTCAGTGCCTTACAGCCAAATCTCGCTGTGGATAGCTTTGTATTCGCCCTGTGCACGGTTTGTGTCCGCTTTTTGGGCTAGGTTCAGATACAGAGCTTATCCACATTTTCTGCCGCGTTATTCGCAAGTTCTCAATTGCGAAGAATCTGCGCCAGAACGTTGTAATCATGATTCATCGTGCTATCGCTTTGCTTGAGCGCGGCGATGGTCTTGCAGGCATGCAGCACGGTGGTGTGATCGCGGCCGCCAAAGGCTTCGCCGATGGCCGGGAGGCTCATCTGGGTCAGGTCCTTGGCCAGTGCCATGGCGATCTGCCGGGGCCGTGCGATATCGCGGGTGCGCTTTTTCGAGTGCATGTCCGCGACCTTGATCTTGTAGAAGTCGGCGACTGTCTTCTGGATGTTCTCGACCGAGATGAGCTTGTTGCCGGAGGCGAGGATGTCCTTGAGGGCTTCCTTGGCGACTTCGAGCGTGATCTGCTCACCGGTGAAGCGTGAGTAGGCCAGGACGCGCTTGAGGGCGCCTTCCAGCTCGCGCACGTTGGAGCGGATGTGCTTGGCGATGAAGAAGGACACGCTGGAATCGAGCTTGAAGCCTTCGGACTCGGCCTTCTTGTGCAGGATCGCGACGCGCATTTCGAGCTCGGGCGGTTCGATGGCGACGGTGAGGCCCCAGCCGAAGCGGGAGATCAGCCGGTCTTCGATGCCTTCAATCTCCTTGGGGTAGCGATCGGAGGTGATGATGACTTGGCGATGGCCTTCGATCAGCGCATTGAAGGCGTAGAAGAATTCTTCCTGCGTGCGGTTCTTGCCGGAGAAGAACTGGATATCGTCGATCAGCAGCAGGTCGAGCGAGTGGTAGTAGCGCTTGAACTCGTCGAAGGCCTTGTGCTGGTAGGCACGGACGACGTCGGCCACATAGCGCTCGGCGTGGATGTAGCGGATCTTGGCGTCCGGACGGTGCTGGTGCACCAGGTTGCCGATGGCCTGGATCAAGTGCGTCTTGCCGAGGCCGACGCCGCCGTAGACGAACAGCGGGTTGTAGGCGGAGCCGGGGTTCTCGCCGATCTGGATGGCGGCGGCGCGTGCGAGCTGGTTGGCCTTACCGGTCACCAGGGTCTCGAACGTGAAATTGGGGTTGAGACGGGTGGTCTCGTTGGCCATGGCCAGTTGGCGTGGCTGGTTCGGGCGGTTGGCGCCGATCACGGCCGGGGCCTGTGGAACAGGTGCGGTCTTGCCGTTGCCATTGCTGGCGGCGGGGGACGCGGGGCGGGGCTTGGTCTCGCCGACCTTGAGCTCGATGCTGCAACCGGCTTCGCCAAAGAATTCGTGGGCGTACTTCTCGATACGGACGAGGAAACGATCCCGCACGAATTGCAGGGAGAACTGGTTAGGGGCGTACAGCGACACCGCCTCGTTCTCTACCGTGCAAGCCAGTGGCTTGATCCAGGTGTTGAATTGTTGCGCGGACAATTCTTCGGCGAACCGCTCCAGGCAGTTCGGCCAAAATTGGTCGACGGGTGATGTCATATTATTGTGAATCTTGGACGCGGCCGAACTGTTATGCAAACGGCATACCGATGCGTTTTCCCTTGTGGGGGCGCAGCCGGCGATCTGCTGCTGGGTGCCAGAACAGGTGCAACAGCAGGGTTAATCGGCCGCTTATTCTAGTCACTTTCAACAGGCTTATCCACAGGCTGTGGAAAATAAGGCCATTGACACATAACGGTTTTTTCAGTCTAATCGCACGTTTCTTCACACCGACCGAACAAGTCTCAGGGGCCATTGCCATGAAACGTACTTACCAACCTTCCGTTATCCGTCGCAAGCGCACCCACGGCTTCCTCGTCCGTAGCCGTACCCGTGGTGGTCGCGCCGTTCTGGCCGCACGCCGCGCCAAGGGTCGTCATAGCCTGTCGGTCTGAGCGTAACGTTTGACGCAGCGCTTTACCAGGCAGCAACGCCTATTGAAAACGGATGAATTTTCATCCGTTTTTAGTTTGCGCCGTATCCAGGCCAATGGGTTCTTCCAGGTCTGGGTCAAACCCAACACATTGGGCCGTGCGCGGCTGGGTGTGGTGGTTTCAAAAAAGGTTGAGCGCCGTGCTGTGGGCCGCAATTTCATCAAGCGTACTGTGCGAGATCTGTTCCGCCACGAGGCGGACGGGTACGGCAGTATGGATTTGATCGTGCGTGCCAAGCGCTCCTTCCATCGTAGTGAGGCGGCCGAAGCCAGGGCTGCCTTGTTGCGCCTGCTTGGCAGGGTCATGCCATGTCGCGACTCCTGATCTTTCTGGTCCAGGTTTACCGCTACACGCTAAGCCCTGTGCTGGGCGCCAATTGCCGCTATACCCCCAGTTGCTCGCAGTACGCCATCGAGGCCTTGCGCCGGCATGGCACGTGCCGCGGCGGATGGCTTACAATCCGGCGGCTTTGCCGCTGCCATCCCTGGGGCGGCCAGGGGCACGACCCCGTGCCCTGATCCCCTGACGAGACCCTCCGCGTATGGATACCAAACGCCTTATCGTTTTTGTCGTGCTGTCCTTTGCCATCTTGTTTGGCTGGCAGCACTGGTTTGCGCCCAAGCCGACCCCGGTTGTGGCGACGACCGCCGCTGGCCAACCGGCTGCGGCTGGTGTTGCTGCTGATGGCACCGCGACCACCCAACCTGCTGTTGCCGATAACGGCTTGCAGAATGGCAGCCGTATCAAGGTCAGCACCGACTTCATGAATGCCGAGATCGACACCATGGGTGGCGACCTGCGCAGGCTGACGTTGAAGCTGCACGGCGAGCATGACGAGCCGAAGGCGCCGTTCGTGCTGTTCCAGGACGGCCCGGGTGCTGAACATACCTATGTGGCACAGACCGGTCTGTTGAAGAACGGCATGCCCAACCTGCCGACCCACCGTACCTTGTTCACCAGCACGGTGAACGACGTGAAGCTGGCCGATGGCCAGGACAGCGTGGCGGTGCGTCTGGAAGCTGCGCCGGTCAACGGCGTGAAGGTGGCGAAGATCTATACCTTCAAGCGCAGCAGCTACCTGATCGACGTGAAGTACGAGATCACCAATGGTACGACTGCCCCGCTGAGCCTGGAGGCGTACTACCGCCTGCTGCGCGACAACAAGGACCCGAAGGGTAGCGGCGGCCATCTGGGCGCTTCCACCTTTACCGGCCCGGCTGTGTATACCAGCACGATCGGCAAGTTCCAGAAGGTGGCGTTCAAGGACATCGACAAGGGTAAGGCGGACTACGCCAAGACCGGTAACGATGGCTGGGTTGCGATGCTGCAGCACTACTTTGCGACCGCCTGGCTGCTCTCGCCCAACGGTGGCGCCAATGTCTGTGCCACGACCGCCTGCCGCTTTGAAGTGAAGGCTGTGGGTGATGGCCTGGTGTATTCGGCCGGTGCGATCGTGCAGGTCCCGGCCATTGCGCCGGGTGCGACGACGGTGCTGGACGTGCCGCTGTTCGCCGGCCCGCAAGAGACCCGTGCCCTGCAGGCCGCGGCTGACCGCCTCGACCTGGTGAAGGATTACGGTATCTTCAAGGTGATCGCCGAGCCGATGTTCTGGGTGCTGGCGAAGATCCACCTGCTGGTGGGCAACTGGGGCTGGGCCATTGTGGTCTTTACCCTGCTGATCAAGCTGGCGCTGTATCCGCTGTCGGTGGCGCAGTTCCGCTCGATGGCGAAGATGAAGAAGCTGGCACCGCGCATGCAGAAGATGAAGGAACAGTACGGCGACGACCGTATGAAGTTCCAGCAGGCGGTGATGGAGATGTACAAGACCGAGAAGGCCAACCCGCTGTCGGGCTGTCTGCCGGTGCTGGTGCAGATGCCGATCTTCATCGGCCTGTACTGGATGTTGCTGGCCGCGGTAGAGCTACGCCAGGCACCTTGGACGCTGTGGATCACCGACTTGTCGGTGGCTGACCCGTACTTCGTGCTGCCGGTGTTGATGGCAGTGACGATGTGGGTGCAGACGCTGTTCAGCCCGCCGTCGGCCGACCCGATGCAGGACAAGATGATGAAGATCATGCCGCTGGTGTTCTCGGTGATGTTCTTCTTCTTCCCCGCTGGTCTGGTTCTGTACTACGTGGTGAACAACAGCTTCTCGATCGCGCAGCAGTGGTTTATCAACCGGATGATTGCCCGGGAAGATAAAGCCAAGGCGGGCTAATCAGCCGTTAGGGGCTAATCAACCGATAGCTCAGCACCCGGCAAAGCCGGGTGTTTGAAGCCATCCGATGCTGAAACATGCCCCGCTTTATCGAGTCCACTCCCCCCGCCCTCGCCGCCGCGAGGGAGCCTCGCCAGGGGGGCTCGTTAGCGACTCGATCCAGCCATGATGAATCACTCGACTTTGCCGCCTCAGGGCGGCAAAGTTGTTTCTGGACCCCGTGAAAGTATCCAAGCCATGAGCCAAGTAGCCCGTCGTGACCGTATAGCTGCCATTGCCACTGCGCCCGGCCGGGGTGGGGTGGGGATGGTGCGGGTGTCCGGGCCGGATCTGAGGGACATGGCGGAGACGCTGGCCGGCAAGGCATTGAAGCCGCGGCATGCGCACTATGCGGATTTTCGTGATGCGGGCGGGGAGTTGATCGACCAGGGGCTGGCGCTGTTCTTCCCCGGGCCGAATTCCTTTACCGGCGAGGATGTGCTGGAGCTGCAGGGCCACGGTGGGCCGGTGGTGATGCAGATGCTGCTACGCCGTTGCCTGGAACTGGGCGCGCGGCTGGCGGAGCCGGGGGAGTTTACCCGGCGGGCGTTCCTGAACGACAAGCTGGACCTGGCCCAGGCCGAGAGCGTGGCAGATCTGATCGATGCCGGATCGGAAGCGGCGGCGCGTGGGGCCTTGCGGTCTTTGGCGGGGGCGTTCTCGAAGGAGATCCACACGCTGGTGGAGCAGTTGATCAACCTGCGCATGCTGGTGGAGGCGACGCTGGATTTCCCGGAGGAGGATATCGACTTCCTGGAGGCCGCCGATGCGCGCGGCAAGCTCAAATCCATCCACAGCCAGCTCGCGACCGTACTGCGTACCGCCAAGCAGGGCAGCCTGCTGCGCGAGGGCATGCATGTGGTGTTGATCGGCCAGCCGAATGTGGGTAAGTCCAGCCTGATGAATGCGCTGGCGGGCGAAGATGTGGCGATCGTGACCGATATTGCCGGCACGACCCGCGATACGGTGCGCGAGCTGATCCAGCTTGATGGGGTGCCGATGCATATCATCGATACCGCCGGCCTGCGCGAGACCGAGGATACGGTGGAGCGTATCGGCATTGCCCGTACCTGGGCGGCGGTGGAGAAGGCCGACCTGGCTTTGTTGCTGATCGACAGCCGCGAGGGGATTACCGAGCATGACCTGGCCATCCTGGCGCGGGTGCCGGAAAAGTTGCCGCGGGTGCATGTGTATAACAAGGTGGACCTGACCGGCGAGGTGGTGGGGCATGGTGAGGACGATGGCCACCCGGTGCTGCGTTTGTCGGCCAAGGCGGGGCTGGGTCTCGATGCCTTGAAGAGCACCTTGCTGGAGATGGTGGGTTGGGGGGGATCGGACGCCGGGGTGTTTTTGGCGCGGGAGCGGCATCTGGATGCGATCCGCCGGGCGAGTGAGCACCTCGATACCGCTGCGGTGGTGTGGCAGCAGGTGGAGTTGTTTGCCGAGGAGTTGCGCTTGGCGCAGAACGATCTTTCCAGCATTACCGGCGAGTTCAGCGCGGATGATTTGCTGGGTGAGATTTTCAGCCGGTTTTGTATTGGGAAGTAGCCCTGAACTTAGGGAGTTTCGGCGCAATATGAGGGAGAGTCAGCAGTGTTCACGCCACAGCAATACGAACTGATAGAGCACCTCATACAGTTGGATACCGTTCATTCCGTCGCGTGTCCGTTCAAGGATGAAAAATTGTGGCGCATGTTGGTCGAGGAACAACAAGGGCGTACCGTAGCAACGGGCTTGCCACCTCAGACAGCATTTACGCTTTGTGGGCCGGATCATGGACTAGGTTTTAACCCCGAGGAGTGGGGAGGTGTGGTCCATTTTTCCTATGAGGGAATTTGCTGCTGTGACCTGACCATGGCGCCTGACTGGTTCCGCTTTAATACGGCTCAAGCGATATCAGGTGGTGCATTGCGCTATGGCTTAGGTGGCATAGGTCGGTGCCACTTCCTTATTTCCCATCGCGACCATGGTGAAATGCCGTGTGCAACACGGAAGCAAGTTGGCAACTGGTTCGTATACGAATCTACAGCCGAGTATCTGCGTGCTTACCCATTGCTATCTATTCGGGATTGGCCGGATCTGAAGGAACGTGCTGGCACGAAAAGCTAATGGCTTGAGTCTCAATCCAGGGATTTGTTGAGAAGCCATGTAAGGATAGGCCCCTTGGGCCGGGTTGGTGGGTTGTCGCTTTGCTCCGTAACCCACCCTACGTTGGGTGTCGCTGCGCGACCGGCCGTGTCGCCATTTCTTGGAAGTAACCGGCCGATCGGGGCTTGCTTCCAGACTTCGTTTTCCCTGGAACTGTTGTAGCGGGGGCATGCTGCCTTGCAGCATCTTCCCAAGCCGGGCTATCCGTGCTTGAATAGGGTTATCGTTCAAACGCTTGTTTGAAACCTTTCTGATACCACTACATCCGGTGGTATCGGTCTCGGGACCGGCCAGACGCCGTCTTCCCTGCACCTCGCCGCCATCCGCGGCGGTAAGCGGAATCGTTCGACGATTCACAGCCTGACGCTCAGTTGGGCTGCAGCATGCCAATTCGCAAACTACATTGAGACGGGTGCAGCTTCTGCAACCCGCGCTGTGTGATCCCTGCCGTGTGCGGGGTCGGTTTGTCCGTCCGCTGTCTGGCGGGCTTCGTTGCCAAATCCAAGGCTTTGCGGGCCTTCGATTTGGAAATGAAAACAGGCGAGGTGTTTTGAATGAAGATAGCCATCCCCCGGGAAGGCGGCCGCGAGACACGCGTGGCGGCTACCCCAGAGACGGTCAAGAAGTATGTGGGCATGGGTCACACGGTTACCGTGCAAAGCGGTGCCGGCGTGGCGTCTGCCATCCCCGATACGGCGTTTACCGAGGCCGGTGCCCGCGTTGCGGCCGACTATGCGGCGACGGTGGCGGAGGCGGACGTGGTGTTCAAGGTCCGGGCGCCGCTGGCCGACGAGATTGCACCGCTGAAATCCGGCGCGGCCGTGGTGGCGCTGGTCGATCCTTATCGCAACAGCCTGCTGGCCGATTACGCGGCGAAGCAGCTGGATGTCTACGCCATGGAGCTGGTACCGCGCACGACGCGGGCGCAGGCCATGGATGTGCTGTCTTCCCAGGCCAATATCGCCGGCTATAAGTCGGTGCTGCTGGCGACGGAGTTCTATCCGCGTTTCTTCCCCATGATGATGACGGCCGCCGGGACGGTGAAGCCGGCGCGGGTGCTGATCCTGGGCGCGGGTGTGGCCGGCCTGCAGGCCATTGCGACGGCCAAGCGGCTGGGGGCGGTGGTGGAGGCCTTCGACGTGCGGCCGGTGGCCAAGGAGCAGGTCGAATCCCTGGGCGGCAAGTTCGTGGAGGTGCCGCTGAACGACGAGGAAAAGAAGCAGGCCGAGACGGCCGGCGGCTACGCGCGCGAGATGTCCGAGGACTACAAGCAGCGCCAGGCGGCGCTGGTGGACAAGCATGCCCGCAATGCCGATATCGTGATCACCACGGCTTTGATCCCTGGCCGGCCAGCGCCGGTGCTGATCAAGCCCGAGACGGTGGCGGGCATGAAGCCCGGCAGCGTACTGGTGGACCTGGCGGTGGAAAACGGCGGCAACTGCCCGTTATCGAAGCTCGACGAGGTGGTGACGACCGACAACGGTGTGAAGCTGGTGGGCTACGGCAATCTGGCCGGCCTGGTGGCAGCCGATGCGTCGGCGCTCTATGCGCGCAACCTGCTCAATTTTGCCGGCCTGATCCTGGACAAGGAAAAAGGCTATGTGGTGAACCGGGAGGACGACATTGTCGCGGCCAGCCTGGTGACGCACGGCGGGCAGGTGTTGTTCGGCCAGGCCAACTGATGTGAGCGCTGTGCGGTGCCGGCGTGCGCGTCGGGCCCCGGGCAGCAGCGATGACAGATAGGGGAGCAAGTTCATGAGTAGTGCAGAAACTGTCGCGCAAGTCGCGACGCAGGCCGCCAGTTCGGCGGCGAGCATGCCGGTGGAGCAACTGGTACAGACGCCGTTCGTGGCGACATTCACCATCTTTATCCTGGCGATCTTTATCGGCTACCACGTGGTGTGGAGCGTGACGCCGGCCTTGCATACGCCCTTGATGGCGGTGACGAATGCGCTGTCGTCCATCATTGTGGTGGGTGCGGTGTTGCAGACGGTGGATATCGGCGGGCAGCACATCACGCTGACTTCGGTGCTCGGCGCGGTGGCGGTGTTTCTTGCCAGTGTGAATATCTTCGGCGGCTTCGCGGTGACATCGCGGATGCTCGAGATGTTCAAGAAAAAGAAGAAGTGAGGCGCGCAAGATGAACCTTATTGCTCAATACGCAGACTGGATCTACCTGGTTGCCGCCATACTTTTCATCCTGACCCTGAAGGGGCTGTCCAGCCCGACCGGGGCGATTGCCGGTAACCGCTATGGCATGGTGGGCATGGCACTGGCGGTGCTGGTGACGCTGGTGATCGCACCGAGCCCCAACTTTGCGCTGATCGGCCTGGCCATGATCGCTGGGGCGGTGATCGGTACTTATCGGGCCAAGACGGTGCCGATGACGCAGATGCCGGAAACGGTGGCGATGATGCATTCGCTGGTGGGCCTCGCGGCCGTGCTGATTGCGCTGGCGGCGGTGCAGAACACCGACCAACACCACAACGCGGTGCAGCGCGTGGAGTTGTTCATCGGCTGCTTTATCGGTGGGATCACCTTTACCGCGTCGGTCGTGGCCTGGGGCAAGCTCAGCGCGAAGCTGGCAGCCAAGCCGCTCAAGGGTGGCTGGGTGAAGCCGGTGCAGATCCTGCTGGCACTGGGGATGCTGGGCTTTGGCGCGCACTACTTCGTGACCGAAAACCTGTGCTCGTTCTGGATCATGACCGGCTTCTCGGTCGTGCTGGGTTACTTCCTGATCGCGCCGATCGGTGGCGGGGACATGCCGGTGGTGGTGTCCATGCTCAACAGTTATTCCGGCTGGGCGGCGGCGGGTATCGGCTTTACCCTGAACAACTCGGTGCTGATCATCGCGGGCTCGTTGGTGGGTTCGTCCGGCGCCATCCTCAGCTACATCATGTGCAAGGCCATGAACCGTTCGTTGCTGAACGTGATCTTTGGTGGCGGCATGGGCGGCGAGGAGGCGGCGGCCGGTGGTGGCGAGGCGGTTCAGCGGCCTTACAAGTCGGGCAGTGCGGACGACGCGGCTTTCATGATGGGCAATGCGGATGCGGTAGTGATCGTGCCGGGCTATGGCTTGGCGGTATCCCGCGCCCAGCATGCGCTGCAGGAGTTTGCCAAGGCGCTGACCGAGAAGGGCGTGAACGTGCGCTATGCCATCCACCCGGTGGCTGGCCGCATGCCGGGCCATATGAACGTGCTGCTGGCCGAGGCCGAGGTGCCTTACGAGCAGGTGCTGGAGATGGAGGAGATCAATTCTGACTTCGGCAATACTGATGTGGTGTTGGTGATTGGCGCCAACGACGTGGTGAACCCGGCGGCACAGCGGGACAAGGCCAGCCCCATCTACGGCATGCCTATACTGGAGGCGCACAAGGCCCGTACGGTGATTGTGGTGAAGCGCTCCATGAGTGCGGGCTACGCCGGGTTGGACAATGATTTGTTCTACATGGATAAGACCATGATGGTGTTTGGCGATGCCAAGAAGGTGGTGGAGGACATGATCAAAGCGGTCGCACACTGACCGCCCTTTCGAGAGACCGTCTAAGGACGTTTGAGACCGCCCCTAAAAGGAGGCGGTCTTTTTTTGCCCATGATTGGTCTGCGGTGCTTGTCCGTGTTGCGAGTAGGGAATGGGGGCAGTTAAGATTTGCCTGCCGCCCAACCTGGGCGGTGCGTCTTCAGGGCGGGGTGAAATTCCCCACCGGCGGTAGGGTGCAAAGGATCGCGCCAAGCCCGCGAGCGCCTGCATGCGAATGCAGGGTCAGCAGATCTGGTTCAAAGCCAGAGCCGACGGTCATAGTCCGGATGAGAGAAGACGAGGTGGTACGCATTGCCTTCCCAGGAGGGCCGTGCGCGCATCTTATTGGGTGGTCGTTATCCGCAAGGATAGGGGCCCCCGCGCCCTGAACGCTTCTTTGCCATCTATCCGACAAGGAGCGTTACCCATGAGTTTGTTCCAACAGTATTTTGCCCAGAGCACGCCGGCCAACCGGATACGTGCTGCCATTGCTGCGATCCGCGAGGGTCGGGGCGTGGTGTTGCTCGATGATGAGGACCGCGAGAATGAGGCGGACCTGATCTTTGCGGCGGCGACCGTCACCACACCGCAGATGGCGCAGCTGATCCGCGATTGCAGCGGCATTGTCTGCCTGTGCCTGCCGGCGGATGCGATTGCGCGGCTGGGTTTGCCACCGATGGTGAGCGACAACCAGAGCCGGTTCAGCACGGCGTTTACCGTGTCGATCGAAGCACGTGAGGGTGTTACGACCGGGGTATCGGCGGCCGACCGGGTGACGACCATCCGGGCGGCGCTGTCCGGTCAGGCGAGTGCGATCGTCAGCCCTGGCCATGTTTTCCCCTTACGGGCGCAACCGGGCGGTGTGCTGGCACGGCGCGGCCATACCGAGGGCTCGGTCGACCTGGCGCAGTTGGCGGGTTTGCCACCGGCCGGCATCCTGTGCGAGCTGACCAATGAGGATGGCAGCATGATGCGTGGCGACGAGCTGATCCGTTACGCCCAGGCGCGTGCACTGCCGGTCGCGACCATCGAGGACCTGGTGCAGTGGCAGCGGGCGAGCTTGATGGAACAGGACGCGACGGCGGAAGCGGTCGCCCTAGCCCTCTAGCAGGCAGGCGAGCAGCGCGGTCTCAACGCGCTGCCAGTCTGGCTCGGCAGCCGCGACGATCAATTCGGCGCGGTTGTCACGGCGCCAGGCGATTTCTACCGCGCTGGTTTCGCCCCCCACCCAGTTGAACAGCAGCCAGCCGTGATCGGTATGGAACACGCCCTTGGCGCGTTGGACCGGTGGCAGCGCGTAGGCGGCGTGGTCGTGCAGTTGCTGGAACAGCTGGGCCAGGCGCTCTGCCGAGAAGCGGGCTTCCGGCTGCCATAGCCAGCCACGGCTGGCCTGATCACCTTCGCTACGGCTCTTGATCTGGGGATAGATGCCGTCTGTGGCAGGTTCATCTGCCATCTCGCTGTCCGGGGACTTGCGTGGCCGCGGGCTCAGGTCGTGGCGCGGCGCCGTGGCATCGACCGGGGTGGGATCCTCGGCCAGATCCAGCAGGGCGGGGTCGAATTCGCCCTGGCTGGTGGTGAGCACGGCCAGCTTGGGCGGGAACATGGCGCGGGCCATGGCGAGAAAACGATCCACGTGAAACGCATCGGCCCGGTCGCACTTGTTGGCGATCAGGACATCGGCCAGCGCGATCTGGTCGCGCCAGACCTCATGCGTGGTGTAGCGGCTGTCGTCGAGCTGGCGCGGGTCGACCAGGGTGACGGTGGCGCGCACATCCAGCGCCTTGATCAGGTATTCGTCACGCAGCACGTCGATGATGCCGGCCGGGTGGCCCAGGCCGCTGGGTTCGATGATCAGCCGGTCCGGGCGTCGTTGGCGCAGCAGCTTGGTGAGGCTGACCTTGAGCATGGGGCTGGTAGTGCAGCAGATGCAGCCGCCGGGGACTTCGACCACGTTGAGTGCTTCGCCGCTGGCGGCGATGGCGGCACCGTCGATGCCGACCTCGCCGAATTCGTTGACCAGCACGGCCCAGTATTCATCAGCGGGTTTGTTCGCGAGTAGACGGCGGATGGCGGTGGTCTTGCCCACGCCCAGAAAACCGGTGATCAGGTTCACCGGTACACGTTGCTTGTTCACTTGTTTACGCCTGTAGCCAATCGAGTATCGGCTGCCATTGTTCCAGATCGCGCGGGACCCGTGTCGCCGGTAGATCGAACAGGCCCAGGCCGCGTGGCAGGGTCTGGACGTAGTACTGGGTGTCGCGCAGCGAGCTCAGGACGGGCAGCTCGAATTGGGCCAGGAAATCGAGCAGGGTTTGGCTGGTGCGGGTATTGGCCTTGACCCGCATGCCGACCACGCCAATCTCGACCTTGCCTTTGCGGACCTGTTTTTCCTCGGCCAGGCGGGCGAAGAAGTCCTGGCTGGCCCACATGTCGAAGCTTGAGGGCTGGACCGGGACCAGGATGCGATCGCTGAGTTTGAGGGCGGCTTCGAGCCGTTTGCCGCGCAGGCCGGCAGGGGTATCAAGGATGGCGATCTCGGTGCCCTTCGGTGGTTTGTCGAGATCGTTCTCGCTGCAATCCCAGTGGCCGATATGCGGGAAGCTGGCCGAGCGCAGGCTCAGCCAGTAGCCGGCGGACTGCTGCCTATCCAGATCGCCCAACCTGACCTTGCGACCTTGCCAGGCAAAGTAGGTGGCCAGATTGGTCGCCAGCGTGGATTTGCCGGCGCCGCCCTTGGGGTTGGCGATCAGGATGGTCTGCATGGCAGCTTAGTTTTGATTCATGGACGTTCCACGATAGCAGCAATCCCCTCGCCACCGGCAGTGCAGATGGAGATCAGGCCACGGCCGCTGCCGCGCTGTTCCAGCAATTTGCCGAGGTTGGCCAGGATGCGGGTACCGGTCGCGGCGAAAGGGTGACCGAAGGCCAGCGAGCTGCCGACCACGTTGATCTTGGCCGGATCGATGCTACCAAGGGCCTTGGGCAGGCCGAGGCGCTTTTGGCAGTACTCGTCCGATTCCCAGGCCTTGAGGGTGCAGAGCACCTGGGCGGCGAAGGCTTCGTGGATCTCGTAGAAGTCGAAATCCTGCAGCGTGAGGTTGGCGTCCTTGAGCAGGCGGGCGACGGCGACCGTCGGTGCCATCAACAGGCCTTCGCCGGCGACAAAGTCGACCGAGGCGGTCTTGACGTAGGTCAGGTAGGCCTGCACCGGCAGGTTGCGCTCGCGGGCCCAGTCTTCGGACGCCAGCAGCACGGCGGAAGCGCCGTCGGTCAGCGGGGTGCTGTTGCCGGCGGTGAGGGTGCCCTGGCCGGATTCACGATCGAAGGCGGGCTTGAGCGTGGCCAGTTTCTCCAGCGTGGTATCGGGGCGCAGGTGGTTGTCGCGCTTCACGCCGGCAAAGGGCACGATCAGGTCGTCGAAGAAGCCGCCGGACAGCGCCGCGGCGGCCTTCTTGTGGCTGTCGTAGGCGAGCTTGTCCTGGTCCTCGCGCTTGATATGCCATTCCTTGGCCATGATTTCGCAGTGCTGGCCCATGGACATCTTGGTGCGCGGCTCGCCGGCGTTCGGCGAGAAGGGCTTCAGTTCCTTGAGGCGGAAACCGGCGAAGGCGGCGAGCTTCTGGCCGAAGGTCTTGGCGTTGGAGACCTTGATCAGGCGCTGGGCGAACTTGCGGCTGAAGACGATGGGTGCGTCCGAGGTGGTATCGGTGCCGGCGGCGATGGCGCTGTCGATCTGGCCGGTGGCGATCTTGCCACCGAGTTGCGCTGCGGCCTGCAGGCTGGTGCCGCAAGCCATCTGTACCGTGTAGGCGGTGGTCAGCGGTGAGAGCTTGGAGGAGAGCACGGCCTCGCGCGTCAGGTTCCAGTCCTTGGAGTGCGAAATCACCGCACCGGCGCCGACTTCACCGATCTCTACACCGGCGAGACCGAACTTGTCTGCCACGCCATTGATGGCGGCGGTGAGCATGTCGAGGTTGGACTGGTCGTGATAGAGGGTGTTGGAGCGGCAGAAAGGAATACGGCTGCCGCCGATGATGGCAACGCGGCGCAGGCTGCGATCGGACATGGTGGGGAATCCCGGACGGAAAAACGCCAGTGTACCCCGTTGCCGCGACCTGCCAAGCGCTTGCCTACCCGGGGGGGTAGGTGGGCTGTGGCGGGAAGGCGCCAAGGTTGTTGCAGCGCAGTCCCGGAAAAGCAAAAAGGCCAAGCTCAGGGAGATTGGCCTTCAAATCTGGAGCGGGCGATGGGAATCGAACCCACGGCTCTAGCTTGGGAAGCTAGGGTATTACCATTATACGACGCCCGCGAAGGTGCGGATTCTAACGCGCGGGGTGCTGCACGCCAAGCGCTGTTGCGGCAAAAACGTCGGTACTCGCTGATATAATCCGCGCCCAAACAAAAACAATGATGTACAGGGAGGACGCCGTAGCGCAAGACAGCGCACGGTGATGGATCTGTTTTCCCTTTTTATCGCTGTTTGTGTTGGCCGCTCCACCTCGGGGGTGGGGCGGATAAAAACAAACCATATCCGGGAAGAAGATTCAGATGCATCGTACATTCAGCAAATCCTTGCTGGGCGCCGCGCTGGCCGTGGCCGCCGTTGGCAGCCAAGCTGCCGGCGTACCCCATCCCGGCCTGCGTTTCATGATGACTGCCGGCGTCACCTCCGGCGGCGACAAGATCGATCAGGTCAGCTACAAAAACGGCGAGACGCAGAATATCCGGGCGGGCAACCTCATTACGACCGGCGCAGGCGTGAGCTGGCGGCCGGAAGAGAGCGACTTCAGCCTGCAGCTGACCGCCAACTATCACTTTGACACTGGCTACGGTAACAACGGTACCGCTCGTTTTGACCGCTTCCCGATCGAACTGATGGCCTTTTATGATCTGCACCCGCATTGGCGGGTAGGCCTGGGTGGCCGTCGCGTCATCTCCCCCAAGTACCGCTATGACGTAGGTCCGGTGAGCTACACCAGGAACTTCAAGGACACCTTTGGCGCGGTAGCGGAAGTGGGCTTCATGATCACGCCGCAAGCCATACTGAGCCTGCGCTATGTGAAGGAAGAGTACGAGGAAGAAAACCCCTACGGTCCGGGCCAGAAGATTGACGGCTCGCACGTGGGTTTTAATGGGACCTATATTTTCTAAGGTCTAGCTACGGCCAGGTTGGAATGAAGACGCCCTGCGATTGCAGGGCGTTTTCTATTTGGGGATCGACGAGATAGGTATTCAGATTACAAAGCGGCCTCTCCGCACCCCAGCGGTTTTACAACGACCTTCGATACTGAATCGCCTCCGCCAAATGCCCTGCGCCTATCTGCGGCTGATCGGCCAGATCCGCGATCGTCCGCGCCACACGCAGGATGCGGTGGTAGGCGCGGGCGGACAGGTCCAGCTTCTGCATGGCAGTTCCCAGTAGTTTCTGCCCCGGTGCATCGAGTTTGGCGTGGTCGTCCAGTTCGCGGCTGCCGAGGCGGGCATTTTCGAGGCCTTGGCGGGTGAGTTGCCGTTCACGGGCGCGGGCGACGCGTTGCTGGACGGTGCTGCTGTCTTCGCCGGCGGCAGGAGCGCTGAGTTCGGCCTGGGAGACGGCGGGGACTTCGATGATCAGGTCGATGCGATCGAGCAGGGGGCCGGAGAGTTTGCCGGTGTAGCGGGCGACCTGGTCCGGGGTGCAACGGCAACGGCCGTTGGGGTGGCCGCGATAGCCGCAAGGGCAGGGATTCATGGCGGCGATCAGCTGGAAGGCAGCGGGAAACTCGGCCTGGCGGGCTGCACGTGAAATGACAATTCGACGATTTTCCAGCGGTTCTCGCAGGACTTCCAGTACTTTACGATCAAATTCAGGAAGTTCATCGAGAAACAATACCCCGCCGTGGGCGAGGCTGATCTCGCCGGGGCGTGGTTCGGAACCACCGCCGACGAGGGCGATGGCCGATGCGGTGTGGTGCGGAGTGCGATAGGGGCGCTGGCGGAAGGATTCAGCGCGGAAGCCTTGTGAGCCAAGCGATTGCAGCGCGGCGGCCTGCAGGGCGGAATCCTCATCCATCGGTGGCAGCAGACCGGGTAGACGCGAGGCGAGCATGGATTTGCCGGTGCCGGGCGGGCCCACCATCAGCACCGAATGACCACCCGCGGCGGCGATTTCCAGTGCGCGCTTGGCGGGTTGCTGGCCTTTGACGTCGGCAAGATCGGGATATTGCGTCTGGAAACCCTGCTCTGGCGCAGGGTGGCGGGTCAGCAGGGTGTGGCCGGCGAGGTGGGCACAGACCTCGGACAGGCTACTGGCGCCGAGGACTTGGCTATCGGCGATCAAGGCGGCTTCGTCGGCGTTGTTGCGCGGCAGGATGAAGGTGCGGCCGGCCTGGCTGGCCGCCAGGGACATGGCGAGCGCACCGCGGACCGGGCGCAGCTCACCGGTCAGGGCGAGTTCGCCAGCGAATTCATAGAGGGCGAGCTTGTCGGCAGGGATCTGGCCACTGGCGGCGAGGATGCCCAGTGCGATGGGGAGGTCGAAGCGGCCACTTTCCTTGGGAAGATCGGCCGGGGCCAGGTTGACGGTAATCCGCCGTGAAGGGAAATCGAAGCGCGCCGTCTGGATCGCAGCGCGGACCCGGTCGCGGGCTTCCTTGACCTCGGCGTCCGGCAGGCCGACGACGGTGAACGATGGTAATCCGTTGGCGAGGTGGGCTTCCACCACGACTTCCGGCGCGGAGACGCCATTGAGTGCACGGCTGTACAGGACGGCCAGCGACATTTTTCCTCCCGGGCTGCATGTTGTTTTATGTGCCCGATTACAGCATGGGCGCGGCCTGAAGCTCAATGCTGGCGCGGGATGTGTGGCGGCGGACCGACGGGAGCTCAGCCGGCGCACGCCCATCCACTTATGCACAGACAGGCTGGTGTGGCTTTATCGGGTGACCTTGCTGCGATTTTTCCATAGGGATGAAGCGCTTGGCCCAGTGTTGAGGGTGTCGAACGTGCTGGTAGTCGGCGGCTTATCCACTAGAACGCAGCGTGGCACCGCCTGCAGATTGACGTTCGACGGTGATGGAAGGCGCGCAAGCGGGATGAATTGTGGGTAAATGGGGGAAATGCCGGGCAGGGAAAAATCGGCCACAATCCTTACAGGACGCCGATACAGGCTTGTCCACGGAGAAAAACTGCGGCAAGCGATTGAGCGCAAACACCGAAAGGGGTTTGTCCACAGAAAACGCCGCCTTTATTTATCCTTACCAAACCTATAAACATTTATTCATATAAAGAAGCTGTGAACAGTCCGCTACCTGCCTCTCTCCCTGATCGATTGCCCGATACCCAAAACCTCGGCGTCATGCTGCGCGTGCTGGTATCCACCAACCTGCTGGCCCTGCTACTGGCCTTCGCCGCGACCAGTACCGTCAGTGCAGGTCTCGACCGGTTCCTGGAAGATGCAGCAATACTGGAACCGAGCCTGCTGGCAACGATGGCGATACTGGCAGGTACACGGGACTGGCTGCAGAAGCAGGACTATTGGATCGGCAATATCGCCTGCATGGTCATTGCGATCAGCGTGACCTTGCTGATCCGCAGAGGCGTGATCGAGCTGTTCCCTGGCAACACGGCAAGCTATGTACGGGCATCGATCGCTGCGGCATTGTTGACGGCAGGTTTGCTGGCGTATTTCCGTCTGCGTGGCAGAGCCTTGTCGCCACTGTTGACCGAGGCACGATTGCAGGCCTTGCAGGCGCGCATACGGCCACACTTTCTGTTCAATAGCCTGAATGCGGTGTTGAGCCTGATACGCAGCGAACCGCGCAAGGCAGAACATGCACTGGAAGACCTGGCGGACCTGTTTCGGGTCTTCATGGCGGAAAACCGCGAGCTGGTGCCCTTGCAACGCGAAGTGGAGCTGACTCGGCAATACCTCGGCATCGAGGCCTTGCGCTTAGGGGAAAGGATGCAGCTGGAGTGGCATACCGAGCGGATGCCGGATGATGCGTGGATACCACCGCTGATATTGCAGCCCTTGCTGGAAAACGCGGTGTATCACGGGATTGAGCCCTCTATCAGTGCCGGAATCATCAGCATCAATATATTCCGTGTGAGGGAAGAGTTGCATATTGATATCCGGAACCCCTATTACAAAGAGGGAGGACATCACCATGCAGGCAACAAGATGGCGATGGGAAATATTCGCGAAAGGTTGCGGCTGCATTTCGATGCAGAAGCGAATCTGAAAACAACTGTTGGTAATGACTATTATCAAGTACACCTGACCTTGCCCTACCGACCGGCCAAACCATGACCTCCACGCTCAGAATCTTTCTGGTCGACGATGAACCGCCTGCGCTGAACCGACTGCAGGACATCCTGACCGACTGCCGTCCCGATTACCCGCACGAAGTGGTGGGGACGGCACAGACCGGCACGGAAGCCATCGAGAAGCTGGTGCAACATCCGGCTGACCTGGTGCTGACCGATATCAACATGCCCGGCATGAATGGCCTTGAACTCGCCCGCCACTTGGGCCGCCTGCACCACCGGCCTGCCGTGGTGTTCTGCACGGCTTTCGATGAATTCGCGGTGCAGGCGTTTGAAGTGCATGCGCTCGACTACCTGCTCAAGCCCATACGTCGCGAGCGGCTGGAATCTGCACTGGCACGTGCCAGGGAGTTGCCGCATGCCAGTCACGATGCACTGGCCGCGCTCTCCACCACCGCACGGCGCTATTTCAGCGTGGCGGAGCGGGGACGGGTCAGGCTGGTGCCGGTGGATTCGGTGCTGTTCCTGAAGGCGGAACTCAAGTACGTGACGCTGAAGACCCGTGAGGCGGAGTTCCTGCTGGAGGAATCCCTGACCCAGCTGGAAGTGGAGTTTGGCGATCGTTTCCTGCGCATACACCGCAACTGCCTGGTGGCGCGTGACAAGCTGCTGGGATTCGAGCGGGGTCACGAGGAAGGGGAAGGCCACTGGGTGGCGGTACTCGATGGCTGTGCCGAGAAACTGCCAGTCAGCCGCCGGCAGGCGCACGTGGTCCGCGACTATCGTCGCGGGGATGCTGCGTAACGGTTCACCGGGGGGTATCAGGCCAGTGCCGGCTGCTTGGTGCTGGTGTCCAGACTGGTCTGGGCTGCGCCATCGAGAAAGCGGCCGTAGACCCTGACGGTAGAGAGTGGTTTTTCCAGCATGGGGACATGGCCGCAAGCCGGGATGATGGCGACCTGGGCATGGGGCAGGCCGGCCTGGAACAGCTTGATCGAGGAAATATCCAGCACACGATCGTCGTCGCCCCACAGGATCAGCGTGGGAGCGCTGATATTGGGCAGGCGCTCGTCCAGCCAGACCCGTTCGCTGAAAATCTCGTGGAAGATCAGATCCTGGTCATCGGCCGCCGCAATGGCGCGGGTGACGAGGTAGTCCCGCAGGAAGCCGGGTACCCAAGGGCGCTTGTGGTAGACCAGACGCAAGACGTCGTCAAAGTCGGCCGGCTTGCGCATCAGCAACAGGTTTTCGCCATCCAGTGCCGAGTGATAGAAAGGACTGCGGGTGGTCATGTCCACGCCGGCGGCGTTGAACAGGGCGAGGGTGGCGATGCGTTCCGGATAGGCAGCGGCAAAACCGGCTGCGATATAGCCGCCCATGGAGTTGCCGCAGAGATGCACCCGATCCAGGTGCAGCATGTCCATGAAATCCTTGAGGCGGGCGATCTGGCGTTCCAGCGAATAGGACTGGCCGGCCAGGTAGCCGGTATCGCCAAAGCCGGGAAGGTCGGGGATCAGCAGGCGGTATCGATCGCGCAGATAGGGGGCAAAGCGCACCCAGTTGTCGCCGTCGCCGGCAAAACCGTGCAGCAGGATCATGGGTGGCGCATCCCGCGGGCCGGACTCGTGGTAGACCAGTTCGAAGCCATCCACGCCCAGCGTGTGCCTCACATAACCTGCCCGATGGCGTAACAGCCATATCGTTGCCCGTGCCCAACGGGTCCAGCTCAGGCCGATGCCGACCAACAACAGGCCCGCAACGCCCACGACGAGCCACCAGTTCATGGTTTATCCTCTGCCGTCCTTAGAAGTCGCTAGCAAAACCCTTCTGGCATCGTTGTGCAAGCTTGCCGTACAAACTGTGCGGTCGGTGCTTGCAGGCCTGGCCAAAACAGCTTCACTGTGTTTTGTTAGCGTCCCTCATTTGCACCATTCTAGCGTCTTAACTTTGCCATGCAGATCGATACCTTTACCGCCGAAGACGGCGCCATCCTGGGCCGCTACCATTGGCCGGCCCGCAACCCCCGCCGTATTGTGGTTGTCTCGCACGGCATGGCCGAGCATGCCGGTCGCTACGATGCGCTGGCGAGCTACCTGAACGAGCATGATTGCGAGGTCTGGGCACTGGATCATCGTGGTCATGGCCAGAGCGTGCAGGACCGGCGCATCGGTCATTTTGGCGACCAGCAGGGCTTCAAACGGGTTGTGGCGGATTTGATGCAGTTGATCGTCCATGCCCGCAGCCAGCACCCGGATCTACCGCTGGTTTTGATCGGCCACAGCATGGGCTCCTTCGTGGCGCGGGCGCTGATGCTGATCCGTCCGGCCCTGGTGGATGGCTATGTGCTCTCGGCCACCGGTTTTCGCCAGACGCCGTTGGCACGCTGGATGGCACGGATCGCCGGCTGGCAAGGGCGGCGCCATGGCGCGGACAAACCGTCGCCGTTCATGAGCAAGCTGGTATTCGGTACCTTCAACCTGCGCTTTCTGCCCAAGCGCACGGCGTTCGACTGGTTGAGCCGCGACAGCAAGGTGGTGGATGCCTATATCGCCGACCCAGAATGCGGATTCGATTGTACGCCCCGGCTGTGGCAGGACCTGTTCGAGGCCATCATCGACATGGAAAAGCGCGAAGCGGGTGGGTCTACCCTGCACGCGACCTTGTCGGTGCTGCTGCTGGCCGGCACGCACGACCCGGTCAGCATGGGGGGCAAGGGGTGCCGGCAACTGGCTGAGCGTTACCTGCACATCGGCCTGCGTGACGTGGTGGTGAAGCTCTACCCCAAGGGTCGGCACGAGATGTTCAACGAGACCAACCAGGCCGAGGTATGGCAGGACTTGCTGACCTGGATCAACCGGCGTTTCCCCAAGGCGGCCTCCGAGTATGAGTGAGCTGCAGTTCCGCTCGCTGGTCGATGTGCCACTGGAAACCCTGCATGCTGCCTTCCTGGCCGCATTCGCAGACTATGCGGTGCCGATGCAGCTCGATGTGGCGGGACTGTCGGCCTTGATGCTGCGGCGTGGCTATGCGGCGGAATTGTCGGCTGGCGCCTTCGATGGCGAGCGATTGTTGGCATTTCATCTGATCTGCCGCGGGCGATGGCAGGGAACGCCGACCGTCTACGATACCGCCAGCGGCGTTCTGCCCGAGGCGCGGGGGCGGCGTTTGAGCCAGCGTCTGTTCGAATGGCTGCTGCCACGATGGCAGGCGGCCGGGATGAAGCGGGCGATGCTGGAGGTGCTGGTGGGCAATCTGCCGGCCCGGCGCAGCTACGAGGCGGCGGGATTTTCGGTCAGCCGCGCGTTTGACTGCCTGCAGTTGGCAAACAAGCCCGAGCTGGTTTTGCCGGAGGCGGTGGTGCCGCAGCTGGAGGACAGCAATGTCTGGCCCGAGGTCGCGCTGGACTGGTTTCACGTGGAGCCGGCCTGGCAGAACAGCGTTGCCGCGCTGGCCGCGACACCGCAGCGTTTCAAGCGGATATCGCTACAGCGGAACGGCGTATTGCTGGCCGTGGGCATGCTCAATCCCCTGAGTGGCGAGGCCCCCTTGTTTGCGGTCGCACCGGATTGTCGCCGCCAGGGCTGGGGCCGTATCTTGCTGGCCGCGATGGCGGCGCAGTGCGACATGCCGTTGCGCATGATCAACCTGCAGGCGGAGGGGCCATCGGTGGCCTTGCTGCACAAGCTGGGTGCCAGCAGTACTGCGCAGCAGGTTGAGATGGTCTGGGCCTTGACGCCCTCAGTGCTTCCGCAAGCCCAGGCGACTAGCCGCGCTTGAACAGCGCCAGGGCCAGTTCGCGCTGCTGGGCGTGATCCACGATGGGGGCCGGGTAGTCGGTGCCCAGCCGGATGCCGGCACTGGCGAGTAGCATGGGTTTGGCGAGCCAGGGGGCATGGATGTCGTCGGCCGCCAGCTTGGTCAGCTCAGGGACATAGCGACGGATGAACCTGCCTTCGGGATCGAATTTCTCCGACTGGCTGACCGGATTGAAGATGCGGAAGTAGGGCTGGGCATCGCAACCGGTGCTGGCGGCCCACTGCCAGCCGCCATTGTTGGCGGAGAGATCGAAGTCGATCAGCTTCTCGGCAAAGTAGCGTTCGCCCCAGCGCCAGTCGATCAACAGATCCTTGACCAGGAAGGACGCGGCGACCATGCGCAGCCGGTTATGCATGAAGCCAGTGCGGTTGAGCTGGCGCATGGCGGCATCCACCAGCGGGTAGCCGGTGCGGCCTTCGCACCAGGCGGCGAACAGCTCGGGATCGTTCGGGAACGGGAGCTGGTCGTAGACCGGCTTGAAGGCGTGATCGACCACGTCAGGCCGGTGCCACAGTATCTGCTGGTAGAAGTCGCGCCAGATCAGCTCGTTCAGCCAGCTCATGCTGCCGGCCGTGCCGCGTTGGTAGGCGTAGGTCGCGAGACGGCGGATCGACACCGTGCCGAAACGCAGGTGTACCGAGAGGTAGGACACGCCCTTTACGCCGGGAAAATCCCGCGCTTCCTTGTAGTGGTCGATGCGGTCGTGGAAATCCTCGAACAGGGCGGAGGCGCCGTCGGCGCCAGTCTTGATGCCGATATCGTGCAGATCGGTCGGCTCGAATCCCAGTTCGGCCAGGCTGGGCATGGCTTCCGGCCGGCGTTGCGCCAGTCCGGCCTGGTAGCGTTCCACCGGGTAGGACTGCAGGTAGAAGGGATCAAGCTTTTTCAGCCAGGCGTTCTTGTAGGGCGTGAACACGGTGAAGAAGCCGCCCGCCTGGGTCAGCACTTCGTCACGCTCGAAGATCACCTGATCCTTGTAGCTGTGGAAGGCGATGCCGTCGGCCGCCAACGCCGCCTTGACCGTGGCGTCCCGCGCGATCGCCGCCGGCTCGTAGTCATGGTTGGTAAACACTGCCGCCGCACCGAGCTCGCGGGCCAGCCGCGGGATTTCGTCCGCTGCGTGGGCATGCCGTACCAGCAGATCCCGCCCCGTCGCCTGCAGTTCCGCCTTCAGCACCGCGATCGTCTCCCAGATGAACTCGACCCGCCGGTCCTGCCGCGGCAGGCTATCGAGGATGGTCCGGTCGAACACGAACACCGGCAACACCTGTGCCGACGATTTCAGGGCACGGTAAAGCGCCGCCTGGTCGTTCAGACGCAGGTCACGACGCAACCAGACGAGGGCAAGCGGGTACTGAGGCATGTTTTGTTCGCTGTTTGTCCAAGACGTTTTGCCTAGTGTATAGCCATGCTATCGCCGCGATAAGAGTGCCCCCCTACGTAAAACGGTAAAAGGGGCGTGCGAACGAGCGCCAGCAAGACGCCACCCCCGCAAGGAGGGCACCGAGGTTGTATGCCCCTACCGGGCGACAACCACGCAGTCGCGGCGGCGAGGGCGGGGGGATTGGAATAAGTCGGGGTACGGAGCCTGGCTGAATTGCTGCTGACCACAAGCATCCGAGTTTCCCGGGTGAGGAGCTAAACGTCGCGCTACCTTGCCTTTCGGCAAGGCTGCGCTCCGTATGCGATAATTGGCCGATGGAAGCCATCAACCTGAGTCGCCAATTCCTGATCGCCATGCCGGCCATGGCGGACCCCATCTTTGCCAAGTCCCTGGTGTATGTCTGTGATCACAACGACCAGGGTGCGATGGGTGTGATCGTCAATCGCCCGTTGGGCATGGACGTACGGACCCTGTTCCAGCAGGTCGATATCGAACTGCGGCGCGAGGATGTGGCCGAACAGGAAGTCTATTTCGGCGGGCCGGTGCAGACCGACCGCGGTTTTGTGCTGCATCAGCCGCTCGGCAACTGGCAATCGACCCTGGCGGTCGAGGACGAGCTGGGCCTGACGACCTCCAAGGACGTGCTGTTGGCGGTGGGCGAGGGCGGTGGGCCGGAGCGGATGTTCATCTCGCTCGGCTATGCCGGCTGGGAAGCCGGCCAGATCGAGAGCGAGCTGGCGCAGAACGCCTGGCTGACGGTGGATGCGGACATCGAAGTGGTGTTCAGCCTGCCGGCCGAGGAGCGCTACGAGGCGGCGTTGGGCCTGTTGGGTATCGACATGGCCATGTTGTCCGATACCGCCGGGCATGCCTGAGGCGATGGCGTCCGGCTACGTACTTGCGTTCGACTTCGGCGAGGCACGCATCGGCGTGGCCGGTGGCAGCCGTGAGCTGGGTATCGCTACGCCGCTGGCTACCGTGACCGGCAACAGCAACGACGACAAGTTCGTCGCCATCGGCAAGCTGATTGCCGAATGGCAGCCGGCGCAACTGGTGGTGGGCCTGCCCAGCCACCTCGACGGTACCGAGCATGATCTCTCCCGCCTGTCCCGCACCTTTGCCAACCGCCTGCATGGCCGCTTCGGCCTGCCGGTGGCCTTGATGGACGAGCGCCTGACCTCGGTCGAGGCGGAAGAGCTGCTCAGCGAGGCACAGACCTTTGGCAAGAAGCGCAAACTTGCGATCGACCAGGTGGCGGCGATGCGCATCTTGCAGAACTGGTTCGACCAAGGGCAGGACGCGGCCTGAGTGGCCCAGGTAATCATGGTGCGTGGCAGTATCCGAGGGACTGCGACGGGCTGGCAATAATCGAAAGGCAAGCGGACGATGTACAACCCCCAACTCAACAGCCACGGCGAGCTGATCCATCTGCTCAGCACCGAAGGCCTGCCGGCGCGCATCTTGCGGCAGATACTCGACAAGGCCGCCGGCTACGTGGCGGCCGGTGAAGCAGGCGAGAAGAAGCACGCCGACCTCGCCGGCAAGAGCGTGTTCAACCTGTTCTTCGAGAACTCGACCCGTACCCGGACGACGTTCGAGATTGCGCAGAAGCGGCTCAGCGCCGATGTGCACAGCCTCAATATCCAGGCCAGTTCGACCGCCAAGGGCGAGACCCTGCTCGATACGATCCACAACCTGGAGGCCATGGGGGCCGACATGTTCGTGGTGCGGCATGCGGAATCCGGTGCGCCGTTCCTGATCGCCAAGCATGTGAAGCCCGGTGTGGCAGTGGTGAACGCCGGTGACGGCCGCCATGCGCACCCGACCCAGGCCCTGCTCGACATGTACACGATCCGCCATTTCAAGGGCGATTTCCAGAACCTGACGGTGGCCATCGTCGGCGACATCCTGCACAGCCGGGTGGCGCGTTCGCAGATCCATGCGCTGACCACGCTGGGTTGTCCGGAACTGCGCGTGATCGGTCCCAAGACCTTGCTGCCGCGCGATGTGGAGCAGCTGGGCGTGCATGTCTATCACGAGCTGCGCGAAGGCTTGAAGGGGGTGGACGTGGTGATCGCCCTGCGCCTGCAGAACGAGCGTATGAACGGCGCCTTGCTGCCGAGCGCGAATGAGTTCAACCAGTGCTATGGCCTGAGCCGCGAGAAGCTCGCGCTGGCCAACCCCGGTGCCATCGTGATGCACCCCGGCCCCATGAATCGTGGGGTGGAGATCGATTCCGCCGTGGCCGACGGCCCGCAGTCGGTCATTCTTGATCAAGTGACGTTTGGTATCGCGGTGCGCATGGCCGTGATGAGTACGCTGTCGGAGGCCCGCGCATGAATATCCTGATCCAGAACGGGCGATTGATCGATCCGGCCAGTGGCCTCGATACCGTGGCCGACCTGTTTGTCGCCGACGGCAAGATCGTCGGCATCGGTAGCGGCCCGGCCGATTTCAAGCCGGCGCGTACCCTCGATGCCGCCGGCCTCGCGGTCATGCCCGGCATCGTCGATCTGGCGGCCCGGCTCGGCGAGCCGGGTGGCGAGCACAAGAACAAGCTGCAATCCGAGCTGCGCGCTGCCGTAGCCGGTGGGGTGACGACGCTATGCGCCATGCCTGATACCAAGCCGGCGCTCGACGAGGCGGGTCTCGTGCAGATGCTCAAGCAGCGTGCCGACGCGCTGGGCCTGGCGAAGGTCCTGCCGCTGGGGGCGCTGACGCGCGGCCTGGAAGGCAATGAGCTGACCGAGTTTGCCAAGCTGCGTGATGCCGGTTGCGTGGCGTTCAGCCAGACCGATGCACCGCTGCCCGACACGCGCGTGCTGTACCGTGCGATGCAGTACGCCGCGACCTTCGGCATCACCCTGCGGCTGCGGCCGCAGGACGTGCGGCTGGCCGGTGGCGGCGTGGCGCACGATGGCCAGGTGGCGACCCGGCTGGGTCTGCCAGGCATTCCTTCGGTCGCAGAGACGATCGCCATCTCGACCATCGTGATCCTGATGAAGGACAGTGGCGCGAGCATCCACCTGGAGCGGGTATCGACGCGCGAGGGGCTGGAAATGATCGCCGCGGCCCGCGCCTACGGACTTAAGCTCAGCTGCGACGTGAGCATCAACCATGTGCATCTGGCGGATATCGATATCGGTTACTTCGATTCGAACATGCGCCTGAGCCCGCCGCTGCGCAGCCTCAGCGACCGCGATGCGATCCAGCAGGGTTTGCTGGACGGCACCATCGCCGCGATCTGTTCGGACCATACCCCGGTTGGCAACGACGACAAGCTGCTGCCGTTCGGCGAGGCCAAGCCGGGTGCGACCGGGCTGGAACTGTTGCTGCCGCTGGTGCTGGGCTGGGCCGAGCAAAAGCATGTGCCGCTGCCGCAGGCGCTGGCCAAGATCACCAGCGACCCTGCTGCCCTGCTGGGTGTGGCGGCGGGCCAACTCGAGCTGGGCGCGCCGGCCGACCTGTGCCTGTTCGACCCGCACGCCAGCTGGCGTGTTGCGCCGGAAACCCTGCAGAGCAGCGGCAAGCACACGCCATTTGTGGGCATGGAATTGCGTGGTAGAGTCCGGCATACCTTGGTCGACGGTCGTATTGCCTACACCGCGGAACCCAGTGCAGCGTGATACTCACGCCAAGTCATAAGACCCGAGCACCATCCCAACTGATTTGTGAGGAACACGCCCCATGTCCGATATCGATAGCAAGTTCAAACAAGCCGCCGAAGACGTCACCCAGCTTTCCGAAGCGCCTGACAATTCGGTCAAGCTGAAGCTGTACGCCCTGTTCAAGCAAGCCAGCGAAGGCGATGTGAAGGGCGACAAGCCTTCCATGTTCGACTTTGTCGGCGCGGCCAAGTACAACGCCTGGGCCGAGCTGTCCGGCACCGAGAGCGATGTGGCCAAGCAGAAGTACATCGATCTGGTGGAAGCGCTCAAGGCCAAGGAATAAGCCTTGCCCGCAGGGCCGGGGTCGCCCCGGCCTGGCTGACGAACCGATGCCGGTTTCGTCGGTGGATGGAGCCGACCTGCTGGGTCGGCTCTTGCATTTGGTGATGAGGCGGCTGCTATGCCATCATCCGCCCGCCTGGAACCTCTAAGCTGCCCGTACCATGACCGATACTCCCGATCTGCCCCTGGAAGATGACGAACTGCCCGAGGATGCCGATGCATCGGAAGGCCAGGGCGACCATTTGCCGCCTCCGCCTGACCTGCGCGACTTCGCCGGGGCGGATGCCGTGCCGTTGGGGCGATATGCCGAGCGGGCCTACCTCGAATACGCCGTCTCGGTGGTCAAGGGTCGTGCCCTGCCCGATGTGTGCGATGGCCAGAAGCCGGTACAGCGCCGCATCCTGTACGCCATGCACGAGATGGGGCTGGGGTCCACCGCAAAACCGGTGAAATCGGCCCGGGTGGTTGGTGAGGTGCTGGGTAAGTACCACCCGCACGGCGATACCTCCGCCTACGACGCCATGGTGCGGCTGGCGCAGGATTTTTCGCTGCGCTACCCGCTGGTGGACGGGCAGGGCAACTTTGGTAGTCGCGACGGCGACGGTGCGGCCGCCATGCGGTACACCGAAGCACGGCTGACCAAGATTGCCGAGCTGTTGCTCAGCGAGATCGACATGGGTACGTCGGATTTCGTGCCCAACTACGACGGGGCCTTTGAGGAACCCAAGCTGTTGCCGGCGCGGCTGCCGATGCTGCTGCTCAACGGTGCCTCCGGCATTGCCGTGGGCATGGCGACCGAGATTCCGCCGCACAACCTCAACGAGGTGGCGGAAGCCGCGGTCGCGCTGATCAAGAACCCGCGGCTGGAAGTGGCCGACCTGCTCGACATCATCCGCGGGCCGGATTTCCCCGGCGGTGGCCAGATCATTTCCAGCCGCGAGCAGATTCTCGCCGCCTACGAAGGTGGCCGTGGTTCGCTGGCGGTACGGGCGCGCTGGAAGGTCGAGGAACTGGCCCGTGGCCAGTGGCAGCTGGTGATTACCGAGCTGCCGCCCAATACCTCGAGCCAGAAGGTGCTGGAGGAGGTCGAGGACCTCACCAACCCGAAGATCAAGAAGGGCAAGAAGGCGCTGACGCAGGAACAGGTCCAGCTCAAGCAGCTGCTCCTGAGCCAGCTCGATACCGTGCGCGACGAATCCGGCAAGGATGTGTCGGTACGGCTGGTGTTCGAGCCCAAGAGCCGGACCCAGAACCCGGACGAATTCGCCAACATGCTGCTGACGCATACCAGCCTCGAAGGCAATGCGTCGATCAACCTGGTCGCCATCGGCATCGATGGCCGGCCGCAGCAGAAGTCGCTCAAGCAGTTCCTGAGCGAATGGATACAGTACCGCTTCGGCACCGTGCGTCGTCGTATCTCGCACCGGCTGGGGCAGGTGGACGACCGCATCCATATCCTGGAAGGCCGTCTGCTGGTCTACCTCAATATCGACGAGGTGATCCGCATCATCCGCCAGGCGGATGATCCCAAGGCCGACCTGATCGCGGCCTTCAGTCTCAGCGAACGGCAAGCCGACGATATCCTGGAAATCCGCCTGCGCCAGCTGGCGCGACTGGAAGGGATCAAGATCGAGCAGGAGCTGGGTAAGCTGCGCGATGAAAAGGCCGAGCTGGAACACCTGCTGGCCGACGCCTCGGCCATGCAGCGTTTGATCGTCAACGAGATCAAGGACGACGCCAGGGCCTTCGGTGACGCACGTCGCACCCTGATCGAAGCGACCGAGCGAGCCTCGGTCACCGCGACCGTGGTGGACGAGCCATTGACGGTGATTCTCAGCGAGAAGGGCTGGATACGCAGCCGCAACGGCCATGGCATCGACAGCCAGAACCTGACCTTCAAGGAAGGCGACAGCCTGCTGGCGGCGCTGGAGTGCCGTTCGGTAGATACGGTGGCCCTGTTCGGCTCGGATGGCCGGGTCTACAACCTGATGGCCGGCAATCTGCCGGGCGGCCGTGGCGACGGGGTGCCGGTGGCATCGCTGATCGACCTCGCGGCCAAGACGCGCATCGTGCAGCTACTGGTCGCCAGGCCTGATCAGGCCTTGCTGATCGCGGGCAGCCAGGGCTATGCCTTCCACTGCGAGTTCAAGGACTTGCTGACGCGGCAGAAGGCGGGCAAGGCCTTCCTGTCGCTGGACGACGGCGAGTCGTTGCTGAAGATCGCAACCTTCGAAGCACGGGACAGCAATCTTGTCTGCTGCCTGTCGGTCAGTGGCCGTTTGCATGCTTTCCCGCTGGGCGAGTTGAAGTCGCTGTCCGGCGGCGGTCGCGGCATGATCGCCATGGCGCTGGATGATGGCGATGCGCTGGCAGCCATCACCGTCAGCGACGGCGATAGCCTGACGCTCAACGGCATAGGCCGCGGCGGCCGGGCCATGAGCGTGACCTTCGACGCCAACGACCTGGCGCCGTATGTGGGCAAGCGCGCTAAGAAGGGTAAGCCCTTGGTCGGTGGCCTTAAGCTGGCCGGGTTTTAATCTGTGAGGCCCAGTTCCTGTCCGGTGCTGGGCCTTGTTGGTTTCGCCCTGCGTCCCTTGCTACGCAGCGATGCAGCAGCCTGGTATGACTATCTGCGCCTGGATGAGGTGATCCGCGATACCAGCTGGTCACTGACCGGCGTGCAGGACCTCCATCCCTTGTTCGATACCTATGAGTCGGACCTGCCTGGCAGTCCCTTACGC
Organism: Chitinimonas naiadis; assembly: GCF_054780835.1. Lineage (NCBI taxonomy): Bacteria > Pseudomonadati > Pseudomonadota > Betaproteobacteria > Neisseriales > Chitinibacteraceae > Chitinimonas > Chitinimonas naiadis. The sequence goes on from NZ_BAAGVO010000005.1 coordinate 490,526, forward strand.
TTTGCCATCGTCGATACGGCGAGCGACCAGCTCGCCGGTACGATCGGTTTTCACACGATTTCCCCCTTGAACCGCACGTCCGAGATTGCCTATGACCTGGCGCCCAGCTATTGGGGCCGTGGCTTGGCGAGTGCGGCCTGTGCTGCCGTGACCGACTGGGGATTGGCGGACGCAGACTATGTGCGGGTGCAGGCGACCTGCCTCGACAGTAACGAAGCGTCGCGCAGGGTATTGCTGCGCTGTGGCTTCGAGCTGGAGGGAACGCTGCGGCATTTCCGCCTGGTGCGTGGCCAGCCGCGTGACTTCTGGGTATTTTCCCGTGTATCGGTAGCCATTGAACGTTAATGCAACGTCCTGTCCCGTTTTGGGCGAAGTGGTTTGCAATCGCAGCGAATAGATAAGATACTAATCAGTATGTTAATAAGGAGGCTGGGTTATGCGCGTACTTCCGGTAGTGATGGCTGCAGTAATGTCTGTGGGTGCATTTGCGGCGAGCATCAAGGGTAGTGGCAATGTGATCGAGCAGACCCGGCCGATTGGTGATTTCCAGACCATACGCAGCGAAGGCGCGTGGAGCCTGGATGTGAAGGTGGGCCCGGCGCCGAGCCTGAAGATCCGGGCCGACGACAACCTGATGCCCTTGATCGAAACCACGGTCAGCAACAACCAGTTGTTCATCCGCATGAAGGATTCGAACCAGAAGTCGATCAGCATCGGCAAGAACAGCAGCCTGCGCATCGAACTGACGGTGCCCAAGCTGACTTCCTATACCCATGAGGGTGCGGGCAAGGCGTCCTTCCATGATCTGAGCGGTGACAAGTTCACCTTGGCCTACGAAGGCGCAGGCCTGGTGACCGCCAGCGGCAAGGTCGACAAGCTGACGGTGCAGGCCAGCGGTGCCGGCGCGGTGGATTTTGATGAACTGAAGGCGCGCGACGTGACGGTCAGCCTCGAAGGCGTGGGCGCCGTCAGTGTCTATGCCAGCGAATCATTGACCGCATCGGTCGACGGCATCGGCTCCCTGACCTACTACGGCAAGCCGGGTAAGATCAGCAAGTCGGTATCCGGCATTGGTAGCGTCAGCGCCGGCAAGGAAAAGTAGCCTGCGGTAGGCAGACCGGACCCGGGAAAGCCTCGACCATTTCCGGGGCTTCGCCCCACGACGGTTTTCTGAGACAATTCAGCCAGTTGCACTACGGCATGGGTAGCCACCCATGCCGTTGCTATTTCGGGTTCTGGATGCCTACTTCGCTGCGTATCACTGAAATTTTCTTCTCGCTGCAGGGCGAGACCAGCAGGCTGGGCCTGCCGACGGTATTCGTGCGCCTGACCGGCTGCCCCCTGCGTTGCGGTTATTGCGATAGCGCCTATGCCTTCCATGGTGGCGAGCGCATGTCGCTGACGGCCATCATTGAAGAGGTGGCCAGGCACGGCACGCCCTATGTCTGCGTGACAGGCGGCGAGCCCCTGGCGCAGGCAGGCTGCCATGAGCTGCTGCGGCAGCTCTGCGATGCCGGTTATTCGGTGAGCCTGGAGACTAGCGGTCACCTGCCGATCGAGACGGTGGATCCGCGGGTGTCGCGCATCGTCGACATCAAGACGCCGGGCTCGGGTGAGGTGGAAAAGAACCTGTGGAGCAATCTGCAGCACCTGACGGCGCACGATGAGCTGAAGTTCGTACTGGTGCACCGCTATGACTACGAATGGGCGCGCAACCTGTTGCGCGACAACGATCTGCAGACGCTGTGTCCGGTGATCTTCAGTCCGGTATGGGAATCCCTGCCGCCGCGAGACCTGGCGGAGTGGGTGATCGCCGACAAATTGCCGGTGCGGGTGCAGGTGCAGCTGCACAAGATACTGTGGGGCGACAAGCCGGGTGTCTGAGACCGGCCTGCGCGCGGCGCAGCCCGCCGACCTGCCCCTGATCCTGGCCATGCTGCATGAGCTGGGCCGCAGCGAAGGCGTAAGCCAGGTCGCGACCACGCTCGATCATCTGCAGCGCGCCCTGTTCGGGGTGCAGCCAGCCGCATACTGCCAGTTGATCGTGCATGGGCAGGCGGTGGCGGGTTTCCTGATCTATTCCTGGAAATGGGCCACTTTTACCGGTCGTGCCGAGATGTACATGCAGGCCTTGTACGTGGATGCGACTTTCCGGCGCCGTGGCGTGGCCCGTGCTGCGATGGCGGGCCTGGCAGGCATTGCGCTGGCAGAAGACTGCTCGCGCATCGAGTGGCTGGTGGTGCGAGACAATGCGATGAGCAATGGTTTTTACGATGCCTGCGGCGCGATACGCGTCGACCATATGGCGGTGCGGCGCCTATTGCTGCCGGCCATGCAGGCGCTGTCGGCCGAGGCCGGACAGACATACTGAAGAAACGGGATACTCCATGAACAAGAAAGCCGTCATCCTGCTGTCGGGCGGGCTCGATTCCACCACCGTGGTGGCCATGGCGCAGGCGCAGGGCTTCGATTGCTACTGCCTGAGTTTTGATTATGGCCAGCGCCACAATGCCGAGCTGGCCGCTGCCCGCCGGGTGGCGGCGGCGCTGAGGGCCAAGCAACACCGGGTGGCGACCATCGACCTTGCCGCCTTTGGTGGCTCGGCGCTGACCGATGCCAGCATCGAGGTACCGGTCGATGGTGTGAAGGAGGGCGAGATTCCGGTGACCTATGTGCCGGCCCGCAATACCATCATGTTGTCGTTCGCCCTGGGCTGGGCCGAGGTGCTGGGTGCCCAGGACATCTTTATCGGCGTGAACGCGGTGGACTATTCCGGCTACCCGGATTGCCGCCCCGAATACATCGCCGCATTCGAGACCATGGCCAACCTGGCGACCCGGATCGGTGTCGAGGGCGCTCGCCTGACCATACGTACGCCGCTGATCGACCTGTCCAAGGCCGATATCGTCAAGGCTGGCGTGGCACTCGGCGTGGACTATGGCCTGACGGTGTCCTGCTACAAGGCTGACCTGCAGGGTCGCGCCTGCGGCGTGTGCGATGCCTGTCGCCTGCGCAGCGCCGGTTTTGCCGCTGCTGGCGTGACCGACCCGACGCACTACCTGTGACCGTGCGTCGCTACGCCTGGCTGTTGGGCCTGCTGAGCTTGCCTGCCCTTGCGGCCGATGTGACGGTCAGCCGTGCCTGGGCCAGGGCAACCTTGCCTGGCCAGCCGGTTGCCGGCGCCTACTTCGATATCCAGGCAGCGACACCGGCGCGCTTGCTCGCTGTCAGCAGCCCGGTGGCTGCCCAGGTGGAGCTGCATGAGATGAAGCTCGAAGGCGGCATCATGAAGATGCGCCGGTTACCGGGGCTGGATCTGGCTGCGGGGCAGACGCTGCAGCTCAAGCCCGGTAGCTACCATGTAATGCTGATGCAACTGGCCACGCCGCTGGCAGCAGGACAGACCGTGCCGCTGGTGATCCACGTGGAACAGGCGGGTAAGCGCCTGGAGATTGCGGTGACGGCCGAGGTCAGGGGCGTCGCCGCGCAGTAGCCATGGTGCTACTCAGGCAACGGCCTGCTTGTCGGCGGTCTGAGGCAGAAAGGTGGCAAGCCAGGCCAGCGCCGCGGCTTCGTCCTCGAAGGCGCGGCAGGGGTAGGGCGGCTTGCGATAGGTCAGGTAGAGCTTGACCGCGAGGCGCATGACCGTGGAGCTGACCACGAAGGCCAGTGCCAGGGTGACGGCGCTGACCTGCGGGCCATTGGCGTAGTCTTCGGCCTCCGGCGTCGAGCTCATCGTGCCCTGGCCGACGATCAGCACCGGCAGTGGCCTGGTGGTGATGGCCATGTGCTGGGCGTAAGCCGACTGGATGGCCGCCAGATCAATCTGGCCGTGACGACCATAATCGATACGCAGGATGCCATCCTCGCCCAGCCAGACATAGGGGTAGTGCTCGCGACTCATCCTGCAACTATAGAACACCGGGCGCCTGCCCAGACAGGCGCTATCGAGGGTGGCGGCCTATGTCGCCACCGCCTGCCGACGATAGGCGCGCCAGCGCCACCATAGCCGAAGGCCGAGCAGCACGCTCAGTACGCTGGCGTAGATGATGGGCTGGGTCAGGTCACGTTTGACCAGCCACCAGTAGTGCAGCACGCCCAGGATGGCGATCGGGTAGACCAGCTTGTGCAGCTTGCCCCAGTTGCGCTTGAGCCGGCGCAGCATGGCGTCGGTCGAGGTGATGGCCAAGGGGATCAGCAGCAGGAAGGCGGCGAAGCCGACCGTGATGAAGGGCCGCTTGCCGATGTCCTTGAAGATGGCGTGCAGGTCGAAGAACTTGTCGAGCCAGATATAGGTGACAAAGTGCAGGCTGACGTAGAAGAAGGCGAACAGCCCGAGCATGCGCCGGAACTTGATCAGCTCGTTGCGCCCGGTCAGCCGGCGCAGCGGGGTGATGGCCAGGGTCAGCATCAGCATCACCAGCGTCCAGGTACCGAGCGAGCGGGTGATGAATTCGACGGGATTCACCGCCATGCCGCTCAGTACGATATAGGCGGCGCGGACCAGTGGCAGCAGGCAGGCGATGAAGACGGCGGCCTTGATATAAGCGAGGGTACGAGGTTTCATGCTGCTTTGGTCGTTTGTGGTGGCGATGCCTGACGGCATAATCGTCATTTGTTCGCCATATAGCCAGCAGGTTCCCCATGCAAAGCTGCGTTGCCTCCGCCCACCGCCTGGTCGTCAAGGTCGGTTCTTCCCTGGTCACCAATGACGGCCGTGGTCTCGACCATGCTGCCTTGTCACGCTGGGCATCCGAACTTGCGGCCTTGTCCAAGGCTGGCAAGCAGGTGGTGCTGGTCAGTTCCGGCGCCATTGCCGAAGGCGTGGCCCGCCTGGGCTGGCCCAAGCGACCGAAGGCGCTGCATGAATTGCAGGCAGCCGCGGCCGTGGGGCAGATGGGGTTGGTGGAGGCCTACGAGCGGTGTTTCCGGGCGCATGGCCTCAAGACCGCGCAGATCCTGCTGACGCACGAGGACCTGGCCGACCGTACCCGCTACCTGAACGCCCGCAGCACCCTGTTGACGCTGCTGGGGCTAGGGGTGATCCCCATCATCAACGAGAACGACACCGTCTCGACCGACGAGATCAAGGTGGGTGACAACGACACGCTGGGCGCGCTGGTCACCAACCTGATCGACGCCGACGCGTTGGTCATCCTGACCGACCAGCGCGGGCTCTATAGCGCCGATCCGCGCAAGGTGCCGGATGCCCGTTTCATCCACGAGTACCAGGCCGGCCAGCCTGAACTGGAGGCGATGGCCGGTGGTGCGGGCAGCAGCGTGGGCACCGGTGGCATGTACACCAAGATCATCGCTGCCAAGCGCGCCGCGCGTAGCGGCGCCAGTACCGTGATTGCCAGCGGCCGCGAGGAGGGCGTGCTGACCCGCCTGGCGCAGGGCGAGGCCATCGGTACCCAGCTGACGGCCGGCACCAGCCGCATGGCGGCCCGCAAGCAGTGGCTGGCCGACCATCTGCAGGTACGCGGCACGTTGCACCTGGATGCCGGGGCGGTACGGGCCGTGGCGGAGCAAGGCACCAGCTTGCTGCCCATTGGCGTGGCGACGGTGGAGGGCGAGTTCCTGCGCGGTGAAATGGTGCGCTGCCTGGGGCCGGACGGCGTGGAGGTGGCGCGCGGGCTGGTGAACTACGACGCGGCTGATGCGCGACGCATCGTGCGCCTGCCGACCGGACAGATCGAGGCGGTGCTGGGTTTTGTGGATGAGCCGGAGCTGATCCATCGCGACAATATGATCCTGCTGTGAGCGAAGGGGCGGCGATGGCGGATGAGATCGAGGCGGTACTGGCGTTCTGGTTTCCGAATCAGGACGAAGCTCAGCGTGCCTGGTTCGTGAAGGACCCGGCATTCGACACCGAGATAGCGCAGCGCTTCGGTCATCTGCTGGCGACGGCGATGGCGGGTGGGCTGCAATCCTGGTGCGAGACGCCCCGGGGCCTCCTGGCCTATGTGCTGCTGCTCGACCAGTTCAGCCGCAATTGCCATCGTGCCGACGCACAGGCTTACGCCGGCGATGCGCTGGCACTGGCTGCCGCCGGGAAGGCTTTGGCGCAGGGCTGGGACCGGCAGCTTGGCCGCTTGCAGCGGGTGTTCCTCTACCTGCCGTTCGAGCACGCCGAAGACGCGGCCATGCAGCTTGTCGCGGTGCGCTGTTTCGAGGCGCTGGCGGCCGAGTTTCCCGACTGCGAGCATTACCTTGATTACGCCTACCGCCATCGTGACGTGATTGCCCGCTTCGGTCGCTTCCCACACCGCAACGCGGTACTGGGGCGGGTATCGACACCGGCGGAACTGGCCTACCTGGCCGAGCCGGGGAGTGGCTTCTAGCTGGTGTTCGGGGCCGCTTGCCCGCTGGCGGCGGGCATCGCAGAATCGCGTTCCTGTTTCGTCCTGAGTATCCCCATGCGTGTTCCCGTGCTGCTGTCCTGCCTGCTGGCCGTCACGACCCTGGCCGATGATGCCGTCAATGATGGCCCCTATGTGTTCAAGCAGGGCGGGGACCGCGAGGTAGCCTGGGTCTGCGACGGTCAGGTCGCGAGGCAGGCCGTGGGCAAGCAAGGCGAGCTGGCGGCCCGTTGCGGGCCGCTACCGGCCTTGCAGCTGGAAGCGGAGCTGGCCATTGCACCGGACGTGCAGCCGCAGCCACCAAAGTGGGCGGCAGTGTCCGACATCCACGGCCAGGCCGGCATTTTTCTGCAGTTGCTGCAGAAGCAGGGCTTGCTGGATGGCAAGGGCAACTGGGCCTGGGGCAAGGGCGTGCTGGTGATTGCCGGCGATATCTTTGACCGTGGCCCGACCGTGACCGAGACCCTGTGGCAGGTCTACCGGCTGCAGCAGCAGGCCAGCGCGGCCGGCGGGGCGGTACACTTCGTGCTCGGCAACCACGAGACGATGGTGCTGCGCGGCGACCTGCGCTACATCCACCCCAAGTACCAGACGGTGGCCAGGCTGCTGGGCCGCAGCTACGACGCGCTGTACGGCGCCGACACCGAGCTGGGCGCGTGGCTGCGCACGCGGGCGACCGTGCTCAAGCTTGGTGATACGGTCTTCCTGCACGGCGGTCTGCACCCGGAGATGGCGGCGCGCGAGATCGACCTGGCCGGGATCAACCGGCAGTTCCGGGCGCGGCTGGGCGCCAGCAAGGAGGAACTGGCCAAGGACCCCGAGGCCAATGCACTGTTCGGTCGTGATGGTCCGGTCTGGTACCGTGGTTATTTCCTGCCGGAGCGGGCCAGGACGACCGATGTGGACCGCCTGCTGGGACGGCTCGGTGCCAAGCGCATCGTGGTTGGCCATACCACCCAGAGCGAGATCCGCTCGCTGTATGCCGGGCGGGTGATCGGCATCGACGCCGGCATCAAGGATGGGGAGAAGGGCGAGTTGCTGCTCTGGGAGCAGGGTGCGCTGTGGCGTGGCCTGATGGATGGCCGGCGCCTGCCCTTGCCGGCTGGCGAGGACGATGGCAGCGCGGCACAGGAGTCGCGTTGACCGGGGTGGGCTGCCAATGGCTTGTTTATTAAGGTAAACTTCCGACCGCGCCGGCTTGCAAGTCGGCGCGTTCTTTTTAGTCCGGTCCGTCCTTTGCGAGGACGACCACCTGGAGATAGACCCATGACTCAGCAAATTGTCGTGGCGGCGCTGTACAAGTTCGTCACCCTGAACGATTACGAAGCCCTGCGCGAACCCCTCACCCAAGCCATGCTGGATAACGGCGTCAAAGGCACGCTGCTGCTGGCCGCAGAAGGCATCAACGGCACGGTATCGGCCACCCGCGAGGGCATAGACGGCCTGTTGGCCTGGCTCAAGCTGGACCCGCGCTTTCATGAGCTCGACCACAAGGAGAGCTACTGCGACGAGCAGCCGTTCTACCGGACCAAGGTCAAGCTCAAGAAGGAGATCGTGACCATGGGGGTGCCGAATGTGGACCCCAACCAGCAGGTCGGTATCTATGTCGAGCCGCAGGATTGGAATGCCCTGATCAACGATCCGGAAGTGCTGCTGATCGATACCCGCAACGACTACGAGGTGGCGATCGGTACCTTCGAAGGGGCGATCGATCCCAAGACCGAGAGTTTCCGCGAGTTTCCTGACTATGTGCGGGCGCACTTCGACCCGGCCAAGCACAAGAAGGTCGCCATGTTCTGCACCGGCGGCATCCGCTGCGAAAAGGCGTCGAGCTTCATGCTGGGCGAAGGTTTTGAGGAGGTGTACCACCTCAAGGGCGGCATCCTGAAGTACCTGGAGACGGTGGCCCAGGCCGAGAGCAAATGGCAGGGCGACTGCTTTGTGTTCGACAACCGGGTGACCGTGCGGCATGACCTCAGCGAGGGTGACTATGACCTTTGCCATGCCTGCCGTGAGCCGGTATCGGTCGCCGACCGGCAATCGCCGCACTACACCCCGGGCATCAGCTGCCCGCATTGCTGGGACAGCCTGAGCGAGAAGACCCGCGCCAGTGCGCGCGAGCGGCAGAAGCAGATCGAGCTGGCCAAGGCGCGCAACCAGCCGCACCCGATGGGTCACAACCCGCGCGATTTTGCTAAAAAGCAGGACATCTAAGTCGCGGGGCGCAGCGGGCAGGCCTGGCCGATACGGGCCTGCAATTCCGCCTTCAGCGCGCCCAGCTCCGCCATTCTTTGCTCTACCACGGCCAGCTTGTCCTGCAGCAGGCGGCCGATGGCGGCGTCCTGATCATCGGCAGCTCGCAGGCCGGCCAGTTGGCTGCTGATTTCGGCCAGCGTGAAGCCGAGCTTCTGGGCGGTCTTGATGTAGAGGACCTGCGGCAGGCTGTCGGCCGGGTAGTCACGGTAGCCATTGCTGCACCGCCTGGCATGCAGCAGGCCTTGTGCTTCGTAGAAGCGCAGGCTGTCGCGGCTGATGCCGCTGGCACTGGCCAGTTCACCGATACGCATTTGCCTGCCTTTCCGTGCCTCGGGTGTTGACCTTGGAGTGTACTCCAGCCTTTAGGCTGAGGGTTCCATGACCAAGCGAGGTGACCACCATGTGGCAAACCCATCAATACCGACGACTGGTACAGGCCAGTGCTGCCTATGATCTGATCGTGACTGCGGCCTTTGTCACGCCTTGGAGCTTCGCCCTGCTGCACACGGCCCTGCAGTGGCTGGCGCTGCAATGGGCGTTGCCGGGTGAATTGCCGGCTTTCAGTGCGGTACCCATGCTGATGGCCAATCTGCTGGGTTCCATCGTCTGTGTCTGGGCGGTATTGCGTCTGCGTGATCCGCAGCCGCAGTTTGGTCGTTACGACGCCGTGGCGCGTGGTCTGTTTGCCCTGTGGCAAGCCTATGCGCTGTGGCAGGGGGCGAGTTTCATCGTGCTGGGTTTTCTGCTGGCGGAAGTCGCCTGGGGGGTGGCTCAGGCCTTGCCTGTCCGCGCCCATGCGCTGGGCGTCCCGGCGGCTGGCTTGACATGATGGGCTACAATTGCGGTTCAGCCTTGCCGCCTTCCGTGTGCGGCATCGCTCGTACACAGGACATTACATGCTTATCCAGACCCAGATCGTCGATCTCGCCACCCCGACCGGGCCGATGCGCACCTATGTGCACCGGCCGGCAGGGGACGGGGCCTATCCCGCCATCCTGTTCTACTCGGAGATCTTCCAGCAGACCGGGCCGATCGAGCGGGCCGCCAAGATCATGGCGGGCCACGGTTATGCGGTGCTGGTACCGGAGGTGTTCCATGAGCTGAATCCGGCGGGCACCGTGCTGGCCTACGACAATGCCGGGCGCGACAAGGGCAATGCCGACAAGGCGCAAAAACCGGTCGAGCACTACGACAGCGATAACCGGGCGATGATCACCTGGTTGCAGGCGCAGCCCTGGTGCAGCGGGCAGATCGGTGCGATGGGCTTTTGCATCGGCGGCCACCTGGCCTTCCGGGCCGCCTTGCAGCCGGAGGTGCGCGGTACGGCGTGCTTCTACGCGACCGACCTGCATACCCGGGTGATCCCCAGCGCGCCAGGCCAGCACAGCATGGAGCGGCTGGCGGATATCCAGGGCGAGCTCTTGATGATCTGGGGCAAGCAGGACCCACATATCCCGGCCGAGGGTCGCGCCGAGGTCTACGCCCAACTGGCGAGGACCGACATCCGCTACACCTGGCATGAACTCAACGGCCAGCATGCCTTCATGCGGGACGAAGGTGAGCGCTATGACCCGGAGCTGGCGCTGATAGGCTACCAGTTGGCCCTGCAACTGTTCCGTCACACGCTGCGCTGAGGCCTGACCATGCAATCCAAACACAGTAACAAGTCACAGCCCCGGACCGAGAGCGAGAAGAGCATCGGCAAATCCGGCCTGCATCCGCACAATCCGCATCGCAGCCGTTATGACTTTCCGGCCTTGATCGCCGTGAGCCCTGAGCTGGCGACCTTCGTGGCCGAGAACGCCTATGGCGACCTGTCCATCGACTTTGCCAATCCTGCAGCGGTCAAGGCGCTCAACCGCGCCTTGCTGAAATTCCACTACCAGGTCGAGTACTGGGACATCCCGGAACAGTACCTCTGCCCACCTATCCCCGGCCGGGCCGACTATTTGCACTATCTGGCGGACCTGCTGGCCGACAGCGCCGGTGGCGAGGTGCCGCAGGGCGATGGCGTGCGGGTGCTGGATATCGGCGTGGGCGCCAATTGCATCTATCCGCTGATCGGGCATCGTACCTTCGGTTGGGATTTTGTCGGCAGCGATATCGACCCGGAAGCGCTGGACAGCGCCCAGGCCATCGTCGACGGCAATGCGGGACTGGCCGACCATATCGCGTTGCGGTTGCAGGCGGCGCCACCGTCCATCCTGCAGGGGGTGCTCAAGCCCGGTGAGTGGTTCGATGCCTGCCTGTGCAACCCGCCTTTTCATGCCTCCCTGGCGGAAGCGACCGCCGGCAGCCAGCGCAAGTGGAAGAACCTGGGCAAGCTTGATGCCGCCGGTGCCAAGCCGGTGCTGAACTTTGGTGGCCATGGCGGCGAGCTGTGGTGCGACGGTGGAGAGGAAAAATTCATCCGCCGGCTGATCAGCGAAAGCTCGCAGGTGCCTGCCAGCTGCTACTGGTTCACCACCCTGGTCTCCAAGGGCAGCAGCCTTGGTGCGCTTTACGAGGTACTGGAGCAGGCCGGTGTGACCCAGCACCTGACCCAGGATATGTCGCAAGGCCAGAAGCAGAGCCGCATTCTGGCCTGGACGTTCTGGGACCAGAAGCAGCGGAATGCGTATCGCTTGATGCGGGGCGGGTGAAAAATAGTGAGCTGCCGTGAAGGCTGTGTGTGCATCTCTTCGTCCGGCAAAGCCGGGCGCTAGACAGCATTTGATGCGGATGCGCGCTTTGCTTTCATATCGTCCACTCCCCCCGAGCTCTGCACGCACAGGTTCTAGGCGCTAAAGCGCCAAGAACTCTGGCAGCCTCGCCGCCGCGAGGGAGCCTCGCTGACGCTCGTTAGTGCATGGAATTAAGTCATCCGAGGCTGAATCAGCGCCCGCGCCCGCTAAGTCAGACGCCAACTTGCCTCGGTTGTTATGCGCGCGCATTTGCTTTTCTATCTCTACCTCACTGACACTCGTCAGCTCAGTTGATCGGCGTCGGGTGACGGTGCTGCGGTGAGTTAACTGGGCTAATATTGCTGCAATGCGGCGAACTTGTTGTCTGGTGTGGTACTCCACCCGGAAGGGGTCTTGTAGCTGTCCTCAAGGATTCGGTGACTTTTGTTCGTAACAAAACTACCGCTAGAGTTTAAATTCCAAAGCATTATCAAAGACTTGGCTTGCCCCGCCGGGTCTGAAAAGCGATAATGCGCGCGCTTTTTACCATACGGCCCTGTGCGCAAGGGGCCGTTTGTTTTCCGCCTACCCCAAGCGAAAGAGACTTTGATGGCTGCCTCCCGTACCGAACTCGCCAATGCTATCCGTGCCTTGTCCATGGATGCCGTGCAACAAGCCAACTCCGGTCACCCCGGTGCGCCCATGGGCATGGCTGAAATCGCGCTGGCGCTGTGGGGCAGCCACCTGAAGCACAACCCGACCAACCCGAAGTGGGCGGACCGCGATCGTTTCGTGCTGTCCAATGGTCACGGTTCGATGCTGATCTACTCCTTGCTGCATCTCACCGGCTACGCGCTGTCGATCGACGATCTGAAGCAGTTCCGCCAGTTGCACAGCAAGACCCCGGGCCACCCTGAGTACGGCTATGCGCCAGGCATCGAGACCACCACCGGTCCGCTGGGCCAGGGCATCACCAACGCAGTGGGCATGGCCATGGCCGAGAAGCTGCTGGCGGCCCAGTTCAACCGTCCCGGCCACGCCGTGGTCGACCACCACACCTACGCCTTCCTCGGCGACGGTTGCCTGATGGAAGGCATCTCGCATGAAGCCTGCTCGCTGGCCGGTACCTGGGGCCTGGGTAAGCTGATCGCCTTCTGGGACGATAACGGTATTTCCATCGACGGCCATGTCGAAGGCTGGTTTACCGATGACACGCCGAAGCGCTTCGAAGCCTACGGCTGGCATGTGATCGCCGGTGTGGACGGCCACGATGTGGACGCGGTGAACGCTGCCATCGTCGCCGCCAAGGCCGAGACCGGCAAGCCGACGTTGATCTGCTGCAAGACCATCATCGGCAAGGGTGCACCGAACAAGCAGGGCACCCATGACGTACACGGTGCCGCCCTGGGCGCCGCCGAAATCACCGCCACCCGCGAACACCTGGGCTGGACCCACGCACCGTTCGAGATTCCGGCCGACGTCTACGCGGGCTGGGATGCCAAGGGCAAGGGTGCTGCTGCTGAGACCGAGTGGAACAGCAAGTTTGCCGCCTACCGTGCGGCCCACCCTGAGTTGGCTGCCGAATTCGAGCGCCGCATGCAGGGCGAGCTGCCCGCAGACTGGGCTGAGTTCAAGGCTGCGGCTATCGCCAAGATCAATGACGCTGCCCAGACCGTGGCGACCCGCAAGGCCAGCCAGATCGCACTGGAAGCCTTCTCGCCCAAGCTGCCGGAATTCCTGGCGGGCTCGGCCGACCTGACCGGCTCCAACCTGACCAACTGGTCGGGCAGCAAGTGGATCGACAATGCCGGTAACGGCAACTACATCAGCTACGGCGTGCGCGAGTTCGGCATGGCCGCCATCATGAACGGCATGACCCTGCACGGTGGCCTGCGCCCCTACGGTGGTACTTTCCTGATGTTCAGCGAGTACGCCCGCAATGCGCTGCGCATGGCTTCGCTGATGAAGATCAACCCGATCTTCGTGTTCACTCACGATTCGATCGGCCTGGGTGAAGACGGCCCGACCCACCAGCCGGTGGAGCAGACCGCCACCCTGCGCTACATCCCGAACATGGACGTGTGGCGTACCTGCGATACCACCGAGACCGCCGTGGCCTGGGCGTTTGCGATAGAGCAGAAGACCCGCCCGAGCAGCCTGGTGCTGAGCCGCCAGAACCTGGCCTTCGTTCCACGTGAAGCCGGCCAGATCGCCGATATCGCCAAGGGTGGCTACGTGCTGCGCGAAGCCGAAGGCGGCGCGGCCCAGGTGATCCTGATGGCGACCGGTTCGGAAGTGGAGCTGGTGCTGAAGGCCCAGGCCCAGCTGGCTACCGAAGGCATCCGTGCCCGCGTGGTGTCCATGCCGTCGACCAATGTGTTCGACCGCCAGGAATCGGCCTACAAGGCGTCGGTACTGACCCGCGGCGTGCCGCGCGTGGCCGTGGAAGCCGGCGTGCCGGACTTCTGGCGCAAGTATGTCGGTCTGGAAGGCGCCGTGATCGGTATGGAGACCTTTGGCGAATCCGCCCCGGCACCGGCCCTGTTCAAGGCGTTCGGTTTCACGTTGGAAAATGTGGTCGCGACCGCGAAAGCCGTGCTGTAAACCGCCCGGTTAGCCCGCTGTATCAGCCTGAAGGCTGATGCGTCGCAAAAACGGCCCCGTGTTGTACGGGGCCGTTCTGTTTCTAAACTACATGGCCAAAGGGCCGAAATGTATGCGGCAATGCAGCAAATCGCTGTGTTTGTAGTCCCCTTTCAGCCCGTGAGATGGTTACAATCGCGCCCTTGTAGTCATCCCGGCCGGCACTACACTTCCGCTGGCCTCGTCATGGAGAATCCCCAGTATGTCCATCCGCATCGCCATCAACGGCTACGGACGCATCGGTCGCAACGTGTTGCGCGCGCTGTACGAACTTAACCGCAACGAAGATTTCAAGATCGTCGCCATCAATGCTTCGGGCGATATCGAGACCAATGCCCACCTGACCCGCTTTGACACGGTGCATGGCCGCTTCAATGCCGAAGTGAAGGCCGATGGTGACTGGCTGCGTATCAATGGCGAGAACATCCGCTTCTTCTCCACCCGCAACCCGGCCGAGCTGCCGTGGGGTGAGCTGGGCATCGACATCGTGCTCGAGTGCACCGGTGCCTTCACCAGCAAGGCCAAGTGCCAGGCCCACCTCGATGCCGGTGCCAAGAAGGTGCTGATCTCCGCCCCGGGCGACAAGGACGTGGATGCGACCATCGTCTACGGCGTGAACCACGGTGTGCTGACCCGCGACATGACTGTCGTGTCGAACGCATCCTGCACCACCAACTGCCTGGCGCCGGTGGCCAAGGTGCTGAACGACCATGTCGGCATCGTCAAGGGCCTGATGACCACCATCCATGCCTACACCAATGACCAGGTGCTGACCGACGTCCGCCACAAGGACCTGCGTCGTGCCCGTTCGGCCACCCAGAGCCTGATCCCGACCAAGACCGGCGCTGCCGCCGCTGTCGGCCTGGTGCTGCCGGAACTGAATGGCAAGCTCGATGGTTTCTCGGTCCGCGTACCGACGATCAACGTCTCGATGGTCGATTTGACGTTCCAGGCTGCACGCAACACCAGCAAGGAAGAGATCAACGCGCTGATGCGCGATGCTTCCGGCGGTGGCGCGCTGAAGGGCGTGCTGGGTTACAACGACCTGCCGCTGGTGTCGATCGACTTCAACCACACCAACGAGGCGTCGATCTTCGACTCCACGCTGACCAAGGTCAGCAATGGCGACCTGGTGAAGATCTGCGCCTGGTACGACAACGAGTGGGGTTTCTCGGTGCAGATGCTCAATACGGCTCGCGCCATGATGAACGCGAACTAAGCGCGTCAGCCACTGCTGCAACAACTTCGGGGCGCGTAGGCGCCCCGAATGCACTACAGGCGCCGGCGCTGCTACATTGGGACATCCAAGCTCACTTCTTCCGAGAATTGCCATGAACTTCAAGAAACTCACCGACCTCGACCTCGCCGGCAAGAAAGTCCTGATCCGCGTAGACATGAACGTACCGGTCAAGGATGGCAAGATCGGCGACGACACCCGTATCCGTGCCTCCCTGCCCACGATCCAGCATGCTTTGCTGGCCGGTGCCGGCGTGATCCTGATGACGCATCTGGGCCGCCCGACGGAGGGCAGCATTGCCGAGGAAGACAAGTTGGCACCGGTTGCCCGGCGTCTCGGCGAGTTGCTGGGCCGTGAAGTACCGGTCGTGACCGACTGGGCGGGCTACTCGGTGAAGCCGGGCGAGCTGGTGCTGCTGGAGAACATCCGCACCAACGTCGGTGAGAAGAAGAACAGCGACAGCCTGGGCCAGCAGTACGCCAGCCTGTGCGACGTGTTCGTGAACGATGCCTTTGGTACTGCCCACCGCGCCGAGGCATCGACCCACGCCGTGGCCAAGTTCGCACCGGTCGCCTGCGCCGGCATCCTGCTGGCCGCCGAGCTCGATGCACTGGGCAAGGCCCTGGCGCAGCCTGCCCGTCCGCTGCTGGCCATCGTGGCCGGTTCCAAGGTATCGACCAAGCTGACCATCCTCGAGGCGCTGGCCGACAAGGTCGACCTACTGATCGTCGGTGGCGGCATCGCCAACACCTTCCTGCTGGCCGAGGGCAAGGAGATCGGCAAGTCGCTGGCCGAGCCTGACCTCGTCGACCAGGCTCGCGCCGTGATCGCCAAGATCCGCGCCCGCGGCGGCGATGTGCCGCTGCCGACCGATGTGGTGGTGGGCAGCAAGTTCGATCCCAACGAACCTGCCGTCGCCAAGCCGCTTTCAGCCGTCACGGCCGAGGACATGATCTTCGACATCGGTACCGATTCCGCCGCCGCGCTCTCGGCCCTGGTGGCCAAGGCCGGTACCATCGTCTGGAACGGCCCGGTTGGCGTGTTCGAGTTCGACCAGTTCGGCAACGGCACCAAGACCCTGGCACTCGCCATCGCCGCCAGCCCCGCCTTCTCCATCGCCGGCGGTGGCGACACCCTGGCCGCGGTTGCCAAGTACGGCATTACCGAACAAATCAGCTATATCTCTACTGGTGGCGGTGCCTTCCTCGAGTTCCTCGAAGGCAAGACCCTACCCGCGGTCGAAATCCTGGGCCAACGCGCCTGAGCGGGCTCGTTCGGTAGCAGAAAAGGCCGCTCCCAGGAGCGGCCTTTTTTGTTGGCAGTACTTTTGCTTCACGTGAATCAACCAGTGCGGCCAGGCCGGTAAAACCTGGCCTCTGTCGAAGGGATGCGTCGGCGATGAGCGCCGGCCAGTCCCTGCGCCCCACGAGTGTGCGGAGTACAAGGGCGGAGCGCCAATGCGATTCAGTGTCACGAACGAGCGCCAGCGAGGCTCCCTCGCCTGAGGCGAGGGCGGGGGGAGTGGTTGAGATGAAAGCAAAGCGCTGCTTCCGATCGCGCTGAAAATGAACACCCGGCTTTGCCGGGTGATGATCTAAACGTTGTATTCAACCTGCTGGTCTTCTGTGAAATGTAGTTGGGATTACAGAACTACAAAGCTGTTAAAATCGCGCCATCCTTAAAATGCTTTTCAAGCTATCTATCGTTCTGGAGTGAACCATGTCCCTCGTTTCGATGCGCCAGCTGCTCGATCATGCTGCCGAACACAGCTACGGCCTGCCGGCTTTCAACGTGAACAACCTGGAACAGGTATTGGCCATCATGCAGGCCGCCGATGAATGCAACAGCCCGGTGATCATGCAGGGCTCGGCCGGGGCGCGTAAGTACGCCGGCGAGGCCTTCCTGCGCCACCTGATCCTGGCCGCGACCGAGGCCTATCCGCATATTCCCGTGGTCATGCACCAGGACCACGGTGCCAGCCCGGCAGTCTGTATCCAGGCCATGCGCTCGGGTTTTTCCAGCGTGATGATGGATGGCTCGTTGATGGAAGATGCCAAGACCCCCTCGAGCTATGAGTACAACACCGACGTGACCCGCAAGGTCGTCGAGATGGCCCACGCCATCGGCGTGAGCGTCGAGGGCGAGCTGGGTTGCCTGGGCAGCCTCGAGAGCGGCATGGGCGAGAAGGAAGATGGCCACGGTGCCGAGGGCGTGCTGAGCCACGACCAACTGCTGACCGATCCGGACGAGGCGGCAGACTTCGTGAAGCGTACCCAGGTCGACGCGCTGGCGATTGCCATCGGTACCAGCCACGGCGCCTACAAGTTCACCCGCAAGCCCACCGGCGACATCCTGGCGATCGAACGCATCAAGCAGATCCACGCCCGCATCCCGAACACGCATCTGGTGATGCACGGTTCGAGCTCGGTGCCGCAGGAGTGGCTGCAGATCATCCGCGAGTTCGGCGGCGAGATGAAGGAAACCTACGGCGTGCCGGTCGAGGAGATCGTTACCGGCATCAAGTACGGCGTCCGCAAGATCAATATCGATACCGATATCCGTCTGGCCATGACCGGTGCCACCCGTCGCTTCCTGGCGACCCAGAAGAGCGAGTTTGATCCGCGTAAATTCCTCAAGGAAGCGACCAGCGCGGCCAAGGATATCTGCAAGGCGCGCTTCGAAGCCTTCGGCTGTGCCGGCCAGGCGGACAAGATCAAGCCCGTCTCGCTGGAAAAGATGAGCGATCTGTATAAAAAAGGTCAGCTTGCCGCTGTAGTGAACTAGACTTATGACACCTTGATTTCGAAAAGGCGAAACTGAACTTTTGGGGAGCAGGCCCATCTGATCAGGGAACGCCGACTCGGTTTGCCGCCGCCCGAGAATGCGGCACTTTCGAAAGACTTGCCCCGCCTAGTGCGGGGCTTTTCTTTTGGTGTCGCCGGTTTTCAGCTCATGGCTAAAGGCTATTTGGCGCGGCGCGCGAGACAGGGCAGCATGCGGGTATTGCCCCTTACCTTGCTGCCTGCCATGACCTTCCAGTCCAAGTTCCCCGATCTGGGCCTGACCATATTCAGCCGCATGAGCGCCCTGGCGCTGGAGACCGGTGCGATCAACCTGTCGCAGGGGTTCCCGGACTTCGCCTGCGATGCCGATCTGCTCGCCGGCGTGAACCAGGCCATGCAGGCCGGTCACAACCAGTACGCGCCGATGCCGGGCTTGCCGGCGCTGCGACAGGCGATCGCCGCCAAGTTCGCCACGGCCTACGGGCTGACGGTGGATGCCGACCGTGAGGTGACGGTCACCGCCGGCGCGACCCAGGCGCTGTATACCGCCATTGCGGCAGTGCTGCGGGCCGGTGACGAGGCGATCATCCTGGAGCCGGCCTACGACAGCTATGCGCCGGCCATCGTGGCGCAGGGCGCTCGGCCGGTGCGTATCAGCCTGACGGCGCCGGATTTTGCCGTCGATTGGGCACAGGTCGAGGCGGCGGTGACGCCGGCGACCCGGCTGATCATCGTCAACAACCCCAACAATCCCGCTACCAGTGTGTTCAGCACGGCAGATCTGGATGCCCTGGCGGCGATTACGGAGCGGCATGACCTGCTGGTGTTGAGCGACGAGGTCTACGAGCACCTGGTGTTCGATGGCCGGCGGCACGCCAGCGTGCTGTCCCACCCGCTGCTGCGGCCGCGCAGCTTTGCGGTGTACTCCTTTGGCAAGACTTTCCACGCGACCGGCTGGAAGGTCGGCTACTGCGTGGCGGCACCGGCGCTCAGTGCCGAGTTCCGCAAGCTGCACCAGTACCTGGTGTTCTCGGTCTCCACGCCCATGCAGCACGCGCTGGCGGCACACTTGCAGGATGCCAGCCACTGGCAGGGCTTGGCGGGCTTCTACCAGCAGAAACGGGACCATCTGGCCCAGGGCCTGGCGGCGGCAGGGTTCAAGCTGCTGCCGAGCGCCGCGACCTATTTCCAGTTGGTGGATTATTCGGCCATCCGGCCTGAGCTGGGCGAGCTGGCGTTTGCGGAATGGCTGACGCGCGAGCATGGCGTAGCCAGCATCCCCGTATCGGCCTTCTATGCCGATGGCCGCGAGCAGCGGCTGGTGCGGTTCTGCTTTGCCAAGAAGGTGGAGACGCTGGATGCGGCGATCGCGCGCCTCCGGCCGTTGGCGGGCTGAGCCGGCGAGCGTTCCGCACTGACAGGGAAGGAAATCCGGGCTGCCTGCGGGCGGCCCGGATGTCGTTCAGCCGTAGTGGTTGTAGAGCACGATGCCCCAGATGATGGTCATATTGAGCAGGCTGGCCAGCTGCGCCGCACTGCCCAGGTCCTTGGCACGCTTGGCCAGCAGGTGATGGTCGAGCGAGGTATGGTCGACCGCGGCCTCGATGGCCGAATTGAGCAGCTCCACCACCACGCTGAGGAAGTGGGCGAAGGCGATCAGCGCCCGGCCCCAGGATGGCAGTGGCAGCCAGAGTGCCAGGGCAATGCCGCCGATGGCCAGCAGGCAGACCTGGCGGAAGGCTGATTCATGCTGCCAGGCGGCGCGGAATCCATCGATGGAGTAGCCGGTGGCGTTGATCAGCCGGCGCAGGCCGGTTTTGCCCTTGAACGGGCTCTCTTCTGCTTGGCTCATTGCACTTTCTCAGTCTTGGGGCAGTTGTTCGGGCAGGTTGGGGTAGACATCGCGATAGGCGGCGTAGTTGGCGCCGATCATGACCGGGCCGAGCACAAGCAGGCCCAGGCCGGCGGGGATCAGGGCGACGATAAGGAGCGCGATTGTAATCAAGCTGTAGATCAAAAGGGCGGGCCAGTTGGCGAACGCGGCGCGCAGGGAGTCCTGCAGGGCCGGCAGCGGTTCCTCACCGCCCAGCGCGACCAGGGCGGGGGCGAAGGCCAGCGCCATCCAGACCAGGGAGTACAGCAGCAGGGCCAGGAGGACGACGATCAGCACGCCCAGCGCCATGCCGCCCATGCCAGTGGCCCAGCCGGCGGCTTCGCTGACCTGGCCGGCCAACAGGCCGCTCAGCAAGGAGCCGGCGCCGAAGATCCAGAGCAGGACGACCACCACGACGCTGACGGCGATCTGCGCGACCAGCAGGGCGACGCCAACCAGCAACAAGGGCACGAAGGGTTTCTTCTGGAAGCCGGCGAACAGGTGGCCGATCTCGAGTTCCTCGCCGCGCTTGAGTTCGGCGCAACCTATCATCAGGCCGCCCAGTATCACCGGGGTGAACAGCGGCAGGATGAGCTGACCTACGCCGATGGCGCTGCCCAGCATGACGGCCAGGCCCCAGATCAGGGACAGGGCGATCCAGATGCCGGGGTTGCGCTTGAACAGCTCGAACCCTTCCACCAGCCAGTCCCAGCCACGGGCGGCGTTGACGATACGGTAAGCCGGCAAGGTTTGCTCCATGGGTCTTCCTCCAGGCGTGTTGCCATGATCGTTGGTCAATGTGACAACACATATTAAGGTGCCAGCGCGATGAAGGGGAGCGGCATCGTTCATCCCGGCGCCGATTGCAGGCCGGATCACGGTGAACGGCGGCGAGCCGGCCCTTTTCAAGCGGGGCATGGCAGGCAGACAATGGCCGGACAAGCGCGACGACAACGCGCAGGGGATGACACGGCCATGCGCTACCGGACTTTTCACGACTTCTATCCGTATTACCTGCAGGAGCACCAGAACCGTACCTGCCGCCGGTTGCATTTTGTCGGCAGCAGCCTGGTGTTGCTGGTGCTGTTTGTGGTGCTGGCGACGGGGCGCTACGCCGGCTTCTGGCTCCTGCCGCTACTGGGCTACGGCTTTGCCTGGGTCGGGCATTTCTTCTTCGAGAAGAACCGGCCGGCGACCTTCCGCTATCCGTTCTACAGCCTGGCGGGGGATTGGGTGATGTACTGGCAGATGCTGAGCGGCAAGATACGTTTCTGAGGCGTGCGGCAGGCAGGGAACATGCCGTGGCGTGTTCCCTGCCTGCCGGGTGCGGCTTACTTGCGTGTCTTGACCGCGCTGCCGTTGGTGGCGGGCGCCTTGGCGGGTTTGCGGGCGACGACCGCCGACTTGGGTTTGGCCACCGTGATGGCGGCAACCGGTTTCGCGGCCGTGGTCTTGGCTGCGGCTGGCTTGGCCGTCCTGGCCTTGCTGCCTGCGGCGGCGGGCTTGGCGGGTGCCTTGCTGGCGCTGGTTGTGGGCTTGGCGGCCGGTGTTTTGGTCGCAGGTTTGCTTGCCGTCTTGCTGCTGACCGTACTGGCGGGCGCAGGCGTGACCTTGCTGGCAGCGGTCTGGGCCGGTTTGGCCTTGGTGGCAGCAGGCTTGGCGACGGGTTTCGCAGCGGCTTTGCCGGCCGCCGGCGTCTTCACGGCCTTTGACTCGGTGGCCGGTTTGCTGCTGGCTGCCTTGGCCGGGGCCGACGGCACGATCTTGACGCTGCTCACCGGGCTGTGTGGAATCGGCGGGGTGGCGGCGACCAGTTCGGCCTGCGGCTGGTTCAATCCGAAGATGCCACGGACCTGTTCATAGCGCTGCATGATCTGCTCGCCGGCCTGCAGGGGACCGGCGGCGCTGAACAGCTTGAGTACCGCATCCATCAGGCGCTGCTGGTCGGCGCGGGCCGGCACCAGTTGTGGCAGGCCGGCCAGGGCGCGTTCTTCATCCAGCATCAGCACGACCGACTGGCGTTGTACGGTTTCGCGGAACTCGGCCAGGCTGCTGGACTGGATCTGACCGGCTTCGACCATCTGCCGCAGCAATTTGAAGGCACGCTCGTCGACGGCGTGGTCCTCGGCGATATAGGCCATGACCCGGACAAAGCCGTCCAGCGCGGTGCCGCGATCGAAGTTGTGCAGGGCCTCGCGGATATTCAGGCGTTCCAGCTGCTCGCGCAGCGAGATGGCCGGGCCCTTGGCGCGGCTGTCGCGGTCATCCGGCTCTACGCCGAGTACCGAGGCCAGCCAGGGCGAACCGTAGATGGACTTGAACAGCTGTTCGCTCAACTGGTCGCGCAGGTCGCGGTAGCTGTCGAGCTGGGTCTCGATCAGCTTGGACATCTGCTTTTCGAGCTGCACAAAGGGATTGTCGGCGGCGACGGGCTTGCGCTCGGCGCGGGTCTTCTCGGCCAGCGAGGGCAGCTGCCACAGGAAGGGGTTGAGGTCGGAGATGGTATAGCGCTCGACACGCGAGGGATGCAGCAGGCGGCTGGCCATGGCCGTCATTTCATTGCTGCTGGCCTTCACCGCGGGCGAGAGGAACTTGTCGTAGGCCTTCTGGTTGATCTCGGCCACGCGGCGCACGACCTTGAAGGCGTGCTCGTCTTCGCGGCCGTCGTCGAGCGCCAGGATGTCCGACACCTGGCGTGGTTCGAAGCGGATCAGGTAGCGGTCGCCGAGCAGCTCCAGGTTGGGCATGTCGGGTCGGGTGTCCTCGATCTTCGCTTCATAGAGACCGGGTGGCAGCATGTCGATCAGGTCGATGGCGCTGACCAGTTGGGCGTGCTCGCGGTTGGCCACGCCGGCGGAGACGAAGATGCCGAGGTGGCCGATACGGTCGTGCAGGCAGTAGACGATGACCTGGCCGTGGGCACGGATGTCCTCGACGTCGGCGTACAGGTCGGGAATCCAGTTCAGGGCCTGCTGCGGCGGGGTGATGTTGTCGCCCCAGGAGGCGAACACGATGATGGGCGAGCGGATATTGCGCAGGTCGACACGATGCTCGCCATCTGCGCTGACGATATCGCCGGCGGTCAGGCGGTTGCCGACGAACAGGTTCTGCACGATCCAGTCGATCTCTTCGCGATTGAGCAGGAAGTGACCGCCCCACCAGCGCTCGAAGGTCAGGAAGCGCTCGGCTTCGGTATCGACCCGGGCGTACAGGTTGTAGGGCTTGCCCCAGTAGGTGTTGGCGGGGTCCAGCTGTTCGAAGTTGTGGACCAGCCAGGCGCCGTCGAAGTGGCCGTCGCCAACGTCGCCGAGGAAGGATGCGGGCCAGGTGCCGCCTCCCAGGCCGCCGTTGTAGCGCATCGGGTGCTTGCCTTCGACGCCGGACCAGTAGGCGACCGGCGAGCCGGCCAGCAGCAATGGGCCGACCATCTTGGGGGCGACCGCGGCCAGTATCATCAGTGCCCAGCCACCCTGGCAGTTGCCGATCACCAGCGGCAGGCCGTCGCTCTCGGGATGCAGCTCCTGTACCCGGCGCAGGAATTCCACCTCGGCGCGGGCGACACATTCGATGGTCTGGCCCTCCACCGGCTCGGGGAAGAACATCACGAAGTAGCAGGGATGGCCGCCACGCAGGGCGAGGCCGATCTCGCTATCGATCTTGGAGCCGCCGATGCCGGGACCGTGGCCGGCGCGCGGGTCGATGACCACGATGGGGCGTTTGTGCGGGTTGGTGGCGCCGCAGCCTTCCGGCGGGACGATGCGTACCAGCGCGTAGTTGGCCGCGCGTTCCAGTTCCCGGCCGTCCATGACCATCTCGTAGTCGAACACCAGCACGGGCGGCTTGCCGGCGCGCGAATGCTCGAGATAGAGATTGCCGCGTTGCCGCAGGACATCCATCGTCAATACGCTGCGCTGCCAGGCGTCGCGCCAGTAGTCGGTGGCGGCGGCCAGGGTCTGGCGGAACACGGGGCTGAGGGGCAGGTTGAGGCTGGTGGTCATGATTGGGACTCCCGGAAAACTGCGGCCGGGTTGGCGCTCTACCCGGCGATACCACGTTGAAACCGACCGCTTTTGTGCGGTGCAACATGTAGAAGGTAGGAAGGATTGACGGTTACGTCAAGCCATCCCCGCCCACCGGCAGAGGCCCAAAAACGCGCAAGCCCCGGCAGGGCGGGGCTTGGCGGGCAGATGTAAAAATTCTGGCCTTAGGTCAAATACTCAAGAAAACGCTAATGCATGTTCTGAAGACGTTGGTGCAGGGCTGCCTCAGATTACGGCGGCGAGGCGCGATCCCTGATTGATGGCACGCTTGGCATCGAGCTCGGCCGCCACGTCGGCACCACCGATCAAGTGCACCGTCTTGCCGGCCTGTTGCAGGCCATCGACCAGTTCGCGCAGCGGTTCCTGGCCGGCGCAGATGATGACGTTGTCGACCGGCAGGATCTCGGCCTTGTCCTTGATACGAACATGGAGGCCGGCGTCGTCGATCTTGTCGTACTGGACCGAGGACAGCATTTCGACGCGCTTCATCTTCAGGCTCTGGCGATGGATCCAGCCCGTGGTCTTGCCCAGGCCGTCGCCCACCTTGCTGGCCTTGCGCTGCAGCAGCCAGACCTGGCGTGGCGAACCGTGCGGCTGGGCGCCCTGTGGGGCCAGGCCGCCTTTCTGGGTCAGCGTCTTGTCGATGCCCCATTCCTTGAGGAAGCCATCCACGTCGAGACTGGTCGGCACGCCTTCGGTGGTGAGGTATTCGGCGGTATCGAAGCCGATACCACCGGCACCGATAATGGCGACCTTTTCGCCCACCGGCTTCTTGTGGCGTAGTACGTCAAGGTAGTTGAGCACCTTGGGGTGGTCGATGCCGGGGATGTCCAGCTTGCGCGGGGCAATGCCGGTCGCCAGCACGACTTCGTCGAACTCGGTCAGCTCGGCCGCGGCGGCGCGGTGGTTGAGCCTGATCTTGACGCCGGTCTGGTCGAGGCGGCGCTTGAAATAGCGCAGCGTCTCGTGGAACTCCTCCTTGCCGGGCACCTGCTTGGCGACGTTGAACTGGCCGCCGATCTCGCCACTGGACTCGAACAGGGTCACGTCATGGCCACGCTCGGCGGCGACCGAGGCAAAGGCCATGCCGGCGGGACCGGCGCCGACGACGGCCAGGCGCTTCCTGGCGGTGGTCGGGGTGTAGTTCAGTTCGGTTTCGTGGCAGGCGCGCGGGTTTACCAGGCAGGTGGTCATCTTGGCCTGGAAGATATGGTCCAGGCAGGCCTGGTTGCAGCCGATACAGGTGTTGATATCGAGCGCACGGTCTTCCTCGGCCTTCTTGACCCAGTCGCTGTCGGCGAGGAAGGGGCGGGCCATGGAGATCATGTCGGCATCGCCACGGGCCAGGACTTCCTCGGCCACGTCCGGCATGTTGATGCGGTTGGTGGTGATCAGCGGAATGCCGACGTGACCCTTGAGCTTCTTGGTCACCCAGGTGAAGCCGGCGCGCGGCACCATGGTGGCGATGGTGGGGATGCGTGCCTCGTGCCAACCGATACCGGTATTGATGATGGTGGCGCCGGCGGCTTCCACTGCTTTGGCAAGCTGGATGGTTTCTTCCAGTACCGAGCCGTTGTCGACCAGGTCCAGCATGGACAGGCGGTAGATGATGATGAAGTCGGTACCGACGCGCTCGCGCACCGCCTTGACGGTCTCCAGCGGGAAGCGGATGCGGTTCTCGAAGCTGCCGCCCCAGCGATCGGTGCGCTTGTTGGTCTTCTCGGCGATGAACTGGTTGATCAGGTAGCCCTCGCTGCCCATCACCTCGACGCCATCGTAGCCGGCTTCCTTGGCCAGCGCGGCGCAGCGGGCGAACTCATCGATGGTCTGCAGGATCTGCTCGTCGGTGAGCTCCAGCGGCTCATAGAAGGCGATCGGCGAGGTGATCGGGGACGGGGCGACCGGCTTGGGCTGGAAGCTGTAGCGGCCGGTATGCAGCACCTGCAGACAGATCTTGCCGCCGGCTTCGTGCACGGCGTCGGTCACGATCTTGTGGTGGGCGACTTCATCGGCGTTGTGCAGCATGGCGCCACCTTCATAGACCCGGCCGGCCTCGTTCGGGGCGACGCCGCCGGTCACGATCAGGCCGACGCCACCGCGCGCACGCTCGGCATAGAAGGCCGCCATGCGTTCGAAGCCGTTCGGTGATTCTTCCAGGCCGGTGTGCATGGAGCCCATCAGCACCCGGTTCTTCAGCGTGGTGAAGCCGAGGTCCAGTGGTTCGAGCAGATTGGGATAGCGCGGGTGAGCCATGATGTTCTCCAGACGGTGTGGTGCCATTGTAGGTGCTGGGCATACGCCTGTATCGGCGCTGATCGGGCCAGCCAAGTGTTTGATAGCAAAGATACTTACTAATCAGTAAGTCGTCAATCGAGCACTTGCTTGGTGTGATTTTTGTAGCACTGAACGATTGATTGACGTTAACGTCAAACAGTTCGAGCATTTGCTCAAAAAAGCGCCTAGAATGCGCGCCCAATACATAAGGCGAATAACGCCAACCCTTTGTTCCGCCACAAGCTAGAACGAAGTAAGCCACGGTTGCAGCCCACATGGCAGCGACCGCCAGCCACAAGAAGGAGACATCATGGGAACCTCCCTTTCCCTGGACGACAAATACTCGCTGCCCGCGGGGCGCGTGTTCATGACGGGTACGCAGGCGCTGGTCCGTCTGCCCATGCTGCAGCAGCAGCGCGATACGGCCGCCGGCTTCAATACTGCCGGTTTCATCTCCGGTTACCGTGGTTCGCCGTTGGGTGGCCTGGATCAGGAGTTGATGCGGGCCAAGAAATACCTCGACCCGTACAGGATCGTATTCCTGCCTGGCGTGAATGAGGACCTGGGTGCGACCGCCGTGTGGGGTTCGCAGCAGGTTGGCCTGTTCCCGGGTGCCAAGTACGACGGTGTGTTTGCCATGTGGTACGGCAAGGGCCCGGGCGTGGACCGCTCCGGCGATGTGATCCGCCACGGCAATGCGGCCGGCTCCTCCGCCAAGGGCGGGGTGCTCCTGATCGCCGGTGACGACCACGCGGCCAAGTCGTCCACGCTGCCGCACCAGACCGACCATGCCTTCGACGCCTTCATGGTGCCGGTGCTGAACCCAGCTGGGGTGCAGGAGTTCCTTGACTACGGTATCCATGGCTGGGCCATGAGCCGTTATTCCGGTTGCTGGGTGACGTTGAAGGCGATCTCCGACACGGTCGAATCCTCGGCCATCGTCGATGTTGATCCCAACCGCGTGCAGCCGGTGCTGCCGACTGACTTCAAGATGCCGCCGGAAGGCCTGAACATCCGCTGGCCGGATCCACCGCTGGTACAGGAAGAACGCCTGCTGCACCAGAAATTGTACGCCGTGCTGGCCTATGTGCGCGCCAATAAGCTGAACCGCATCGTGGTCGATTCGCCCAAGCCCCGGCTGGGCATCATGACCGCTGGCAAGAGCTATCTCGATGTGATGCAGGCACTGGACGACCTGGGCATTGATGAACAGCTCGCGGCCGATATCGGTTTGCGTATCTTCAAGGTGGGTTTGACCTGGCCGTTGGAGAGCGAGGGCACGCATGCCTTCGCCGAAGGGTTGGACGAGATCCTGGTGGTGGAAGAGAAGCGCCAAGTGCTGGAGTACCAGCTCAAGGAGCAGCTCTACAACTGGAAGGAAGAAGTCCGTCCGCGCGTGATCGGCAAGTTCGACGAGAAGGGCGAGTGGACGCTGCCGGAAGGGCAGTGGTTGCTGCCGGCCGCCGGCGAGCTGACGCCCGCGATGATCGCCCGCGTGATTGCGAGCCGCATTGCACGTTTCTATACCAGCCCGGTGATCGAAGAGCGGCTGCGTTTCCTCGACGACAAGGAACACCAGCTCAAGAAGCCGCGCGACATCATCCTGCGCCAGCCTTATTTCTGCTCCGGCTGTCCGCACAATACGTCGACCAAGCTGCCCGACGGTTCGCTGGCGCTGGCCGGCATCGGCTGCCACTACATGGCCATGTGGGTGACGCCGGGCACCAAGATGTTCAGCCAGATGGGCGGCGAGGGTGTGACCTGGGCCGGTATCCAGCCGTTCACCGATACCAAGCATGTCTTCGTGAACCTGGGTGACGGTACCTATTTCCACTCCGGCATCCTGGCGATCCGGCAGGCGGTCGCGGCCAAGCTCAATATCACCTACAAGCTGCTGTACAACGATGCGGTCGCCATGACCGGCGGCCAGCATGTGGACGGTACGCTGACCGTGCCGATGCTGACCCGTCAGCTCGAGGCCGAAGGCGTCAACAAGATCATCATCACGACTGATGAGCCGGAGAAGTACCACGGCGTGCAGGGCCTGGCGCCCGGTATCACCATCAATCCGCGCGAAGATCTCGATCGCATCCAGCGCGAACTGCGCGAGATTCCGGGCGTGACCATCCTGATCCACGACCAGACCTGCGCGGCCGAGAAGCGGCGTCGGCGAAAGCGCGGCAAGATGATCGATCCGCCGCGCCGGGTCATGATCAACGAACGGGTTTGCGAAGGCTGCGGCGATTGCTCCAAGCAATCCAACTGCCTGTCGGTGATTCCGGTCGAGACCGAGTACGGCCGCAAGCGCAAGATCGACCAGTCGAGCTGCAACAAGGACTTCAGCTGCCTCAAGGGCTATTGCCCGAGCTTTGTGACGCTGGAGGGTGAGGTCAAGCCCAAGCGCTCCAAATTGGGCAAGGATGCCTACGCCAGCCTGCCGGAACTGCCGGCACCGACCTTGCCGGGTCTGGATCACCCCTGGGGTGTGCTGGTGACGGGTGTGGGCGGTACTGGCGTGGTCACCATCGGTGGCGTGTTGGGTGTGGCCGCGAAGATCGACGGCATCGGCGCCACCGTGCTGGACCAGACCGGTCTGGCGCAGAAGGGTGGGGCGGTTACCACTCACCTGCGCTTTGCCAGCGAGCAGAGCAAACTGCACGCTGTCCGTATCGCCGCAGGCGACGCCAACGTGGTGCTGGGCTGCGACATGGTGGTCACGGCGACCAACGACTGCCTGGCCAAGATGCGCCACGACTACACCTACGCGGTGTTGAATGGCTATGAAGCGTCGACCGGTGATTTCACCAAGAACCCGGATATGAAGTTCCCATCGCGTTCCATGCTCGACACGATCCAGAACACGGTCGGCGAGGGGCATTTCGACGTGGTGGACGCCACCCAGATCGCGACCGCGCTGATGGGGGATTCGATCGCCACCAATATGTTCATGCTGGGCTTTGCCTGGCAGCGCGGCCTGATCCCGATCAGCGAAGCGGCCATCATGCAGGCCATCGAGCTGAACGGCGCAGCCATCGAGATGAACAAGCAGGCCTTTGTCTGGGGCCGCCATGCGGCGCACGATCGTATCCGCGTCGAGAAGATCGCCTTCCCGCAGGTACGCGAGGCGATCAAGCTGGCCAGCCAGACCCTGGACGAGTTCATCGCCCGCCGCGTGACCGACCTGACCCAGTATCAGGACGCTGCCTACGCTGCCCGCTACAGCGCCTTGCTGGAACAGGTGCGCAGTGCCGAGCGTCGTGTTGCGCCCGAGTCGGAAATCCTGAGCTGGGCGGCGGCACGCGCCTATTTCAAGGTGTTGGCCTACAAGGACGAGTACGAGGTAGCGCGGCTTTACACCGATGGCGAGTTCAAGAAGCAGTTGGCCGAGCAGTTCGACGGCAACTACACGCTGAACTTCAGCCTGGGACCGACCTGGCTGCAGTGGCTGGCCAAGAATGGCCAGGCCAAGAAGTTCAAGCTCGGTAGCTGGGTCATGGGTGCGTTCGGCGTATTGGCCCAGCTCAAGGGCCTGCGCGGTACGGCGCTGGACGTGTTCGGCTATGCCGAGGATCGCCGGATGGAACGGCGCCTGATCGGCGAGTTCGAGCAGGGCATGCAGACGGTACTGGCTGGCCTCAATGCCGACAAGCTGCC
Organism: Chitinimonas naiadis; assembly: GCF_054780835.1. Classification (NCBI taxonomy): domain Bacteria; kingdom Pseudomonadati; phylum Pseudomonadota; class Betaproteobacteria; order Neisseriales; family Chitinibacteraceae; genus Chitinimonas; species Chitinimonas naiadis. Next base: position 520,311 of record NZ_BAAGVO010000005.1, read on the forward strand.
GCAGGCTGCCGAGATCGTCGGCCTGATCCAGCAGATCCGCGGCTACGGCCACATTAAGCTGGCCAACTACGAAGCGACCAAGCGCGACTGGGATGGCAAGCTCAAGCAGTACCAGAGCACGACCCCGGTAGCCGCGGTGGCCGCCAAGCCGGCAGCAGTCCGCCTGTAATGGAGATCCCGGTTCACCGGGCCCCGAAAACAAAAACGCCACCCTCAGGGGTGGCGTTATTGTTTGTATTGCGATGTTTGAATGGTTGGCAGGTCGTGGTGCGGGCTCTCTTGTTCCATGCAGTGAAGCCCCGAGCGCTAGCGAGGCTCCCTCGCGGCGGCGAGGGCGGGGGGAGTAGGAGTAGATAAAGGGAACGCCGCACTCACAGACTGCGATGGGCTAGAGCGCACGACTCTGCCGGGCGCCTGCGCAGCGGCAATTCAACTGAACAGGCGCAGTTTAAATCCCTAGGCGTTCGCTGCCTGACGCATCTTGGCCAGGCTCTCTTGCATCTCGCGGCGGTAATTGAGGAAGTCCAGCTCAGGGGCTGGTGCACCGAGCTGCGAGGAGATGGCGATGACCTGGCCACGCTGGTGGGCATACTCGGCCACGAAATGGCTCAGGGCATCGTGCACCCAGTTGACATGGGCGATGCCGGAACTGGTGCGGTAGCGCAGTTCGCCCTCGAAGAATTCGTTCGGCTGGGCCTGCAGCCAGTGCTGGGTCTGCCGCAGGCTCTGACGCAGGGCCTGTTTCAGGTCGCGCCATTCCTCGTAGATGGGTTGGTCCAGCCGCAGGTCCGGCGCCTGGCCGCGCAGACGGTTGAACCACAGCAGATTGCTGATCAGGAGGTGGTTGTAGGTGGCGTGTACGCTCTTGTAGTACATGCCGGCGTCGCGTTTGCGAGCGTCATCAGACAGCTTGTCCAGCATGTCGAACAGCTTTTCGTTCGCCCAGTGCTGGTAGTCGATCTGGTACAGAAAGTGGGTTTTCCAGGAGATCACGATAAAACTCCTACATGCGGTGTGCACGCTTCAGTCTATGCCGATGCTGCTTACCCCGCAGTACCGGACAGCTCCCGGACCCGGCCGCTGGTCAGGCCTCCTTGAGCTTTTCCTCTATCAGCGCGTGCAATTGTTTGAAATCGGGCTCACCCAGGTAACGTTGCACGATGCGACCGTGTTTATCGATCAGCAGCGTGGTCGGGGTCAGTTTCACGTCGCCATACTGGCGAGCCAGTGAACCATCTACATCCAGTGCCACGAAGAACGGCAACTGCTTCTGCTCGGCATAGGCCGCCACGTACTGGGGCGGGTCGTAGCTCATCGCCACCGCGACCGTCTGGAAACCCTGGGCGGCATACTTGTTGTGGGTCTCGATCAGCTTGGGCATCTCGGCCATGCAGCCGGTACAGCTGGTTGCCCAGAAATTGACCAGTACGACCTTGCCCTGTAATGCCTGCTGGCTGGTCTGCTCCCCCTTGATGGAGGTGTACTGCACCGCCGGCGCCTTTGCCTGTGCGGTGTTGCCGGTCAGGAAGATGGTGCCCAGTGCCAGCGCGATGCCGGCGGCGACGCCGTATTTGATGATAGGTTTCATGTGGAACAGCCGCTACTCGTTGAGACATAGAGTGCGCGGCGTCTATAAAGTTGCCAGAATCAGTATTGTATTGATTTTCCGGCATTTTTGCTGCGGACGGTATAATCCGCGCCCTTTGTTCCCCGCCTGCCCCTGCCAAGGCGGATGATGGCGATACTGCGAGGACAAAGGCAGTGGCCCGACGGTTGGTGGCCGCTGCGAACCCCGAACTGTGCCGGTAGCCCCAGGGGTTGCCCGGCCTGAAAGTGAAAGAAGAGACATGGCGATCCAATGGTTCCCCGGCCATATGAACAAGGCGAAGAAGCAGATCGCCGAGACCATGGCCAAGGTCGACATGGTGATCGAGGTGCTGGATGCGCGCCTGCCGCGCATCACCACCAACCCGCTGATCCATGAGCTGCGGCTGCACCGGCAGCGTCCCAGCCTCAAGATCCTTAACAAGGCCGACCTTGCCGATCCGGCCGTGACGGCCGCCTGGGTCAAGCATTTCCGCCAGGAAGCCAATACCGAGGTGATCACCCTCGACGAAGCCGGCAAGCTGCGCGACACTGGCAAGGTGCTGGCGCTGTGCCGCCAGCTGGTACCGCACCGCACCGGTGGCGAAAAGCCGGTACGGGCCATGATCCTGGGCGTGCCCAACGTGGGCAAGTCGACCCTGATCAATGCCCTGGCCAAGCGCAAGCTGGCCAAGGTGGCCGATACCCCAGGCGTGACGCAGAGCCAGCAGCGCATCGAACTGCCGGACAGTACGATCCTGGTCGACACGCCGGGCATGATGTGGCCGAAGATCGCCTCCAATAACGACGGCTACAAGCTGGCCTTGTCCGGCACCATCGGTCGCAATGCCTTCGATGCGGTGGACGTGGCCTGGTACGCGATGGGCTGGATGGCGCTGCACTATCCCGAGGTGATCCGTACCCGCTACAAGCTGCCCGATATCAGCCAGCCTGGCGATGTGTTGTTCGAGCAAGCGGCGCGGGCACTGGGCTGCGTGCAGTCCGGCAATCGCATCGATACCCAGAAGGCTGCCGAGCGCATCCTGGTCGATTTCCGCGCCGCGACGCTGGGTCGTATTTCGCTGGAGAAGCCGGGCGACACCATGGACATGGACCTGGGTGAAGAGGAAGAAGACGCAGTCGACGCGGCGGCGGACGAGCCGGAAGCATGACGCGGCTGGCGGTCCTGCTGTGGCTGTTGGTGCCGCTGGGGGTGCATGGCGTCGAGGTCGTCGATGAGGCCGGCAAGACGGTCCGGTTGGCCAAGCCCGCGCTACGCATCGTGAGCCTCAGTCCGCATGCGACCGAGCTGCTGTACGCCATCGGCGCCGGTGCGCAACTGGTCGGCCGCGACGGGGCCAGTGACTATCCGCCGCAGGCGGCCAAGCTCAGCAACGTGGGCCAGTACGGTACCTTCAATGTCGAGGCCATCATCGCCTTGCGGCCGGACCTGGTCGTGGCCTGGGAAGGGCCTCAGGCCGGCGTCGCCACCGAGCGGCTGCGTTCGCTGGGCATTGCGGTCTACGCCAGCCAGCCAGCGACGATCGCTGCCATTCCCCAGGCCATGCGTGCGCTCGGCACGCTGGCCGGACGGGATGGCGAAAGCCCGGCCCGCCGCTTCGAGACTGCCTGGGCCGCCATGGAGGCCCGCTATCGGCAGCGGCCGGTGCTGAAGGTGGTTGCCCAGGTCGGAGCCGAGCCGGCCATGACGGTCAATGAGCAGCAATTTGTCAGCGGCGTGTTCCGGGCATGTGGCACGGTGAACCCGTTCGGGGCAGAGCGCGCTGCGGTGCCCCTGATCTCGGCGGAGTCCCTGCTGGTAATGCGGCCTGACGTCATCGTGGCGCTGGCGAAGCCTGAAGCCGGCGAGACCTGGCTGGCACCGTGGCGCAAGCTGCCGTTGAAAACCGCCTACCTGACGGCCGATCCGGACACGCTGGGACGGCCCGGACCGCGGCTGTTGCCGGCCGCACAAGCCCTCTGCCAACGCCTGGATGCGTTACGACAGGCCAGGGTTGGCAAAATCGACTAGAATTTGCCGCATGACCTTCAGACCACAATGCCATGGAAGCTGAACTCCATATCCTCGAAGACCGCATCAAGACCCTGGCGGCCTTGTGCCAGCAACTGCGCGGCGAGAACGTCGAGCTGCGTCAGACCGTGCTGGTACTGAAGAACGACAACCGTCGCCTTACCGACAAGATCGAGGGCGCCGCGGCCCGCGTGGATGCCTTGCTGGCCCGCTTGCCGGCTGAGGAAGTTGAGCAGGAGGACGCCGAATGAGCGAGATCAAGCAACTGGACGTTACCATCATGGGCCGCGAGTTCCGGGTGGCCTGTCCGCCGGATGAAGAAGTCGCGCTGATGGAGGCGGTTGCCTTCCTGGACCGCAAGATGCGGGACATCCGCGATAGCGGCAATGTGATGGGCATCGACAAGATCGCCATCATGGCGGCGCTGAATATCTCGCACGAGTTCATGAACACCCGCGTGACCGGCGGTTTGGACATGGCGGACTTTAGGCGTAGAATCGGTCGCATGCAGGAAACAATCGACGAGGCACTGAAGGAACAACAGCAGTTGTTCTAGGTCCGAGTCCCTCCTGCCCCAGTTTTTAAAGTTTCCCTGCGGCGTTCGTTCCGGCTCGATATTCTTTGAACCAATATATTGAACCGGGTTGTTGGCTTGATACGCTGGTTGCGCTCACCCCTAGTCGGATGAGCCTGAAAGTCGTATCGCTGGCGACCACTTGAACCTCTGGTTCAAGATGTGAGCCGGGACGGCGCTCGCGGGGATCCCCATCCCGTACTGACTATTCCCCCACTACCTATGACCGACAAAGCCAGCTTGCGCCGTGAATTGCGTAAGCGTCGCCTGGCGGTACCGGCACGTCTGCAGCAGGCCGCCGCACATCGCGTGGCGCGGCGGGCGCGGCCCTTGCTCCGGCGCGGGCAGCGGGTCGCGGCCTATATGGCCCTGGGGTCGGAGCTCTCGCTGCAGCCCCTGATTGCGCTGGCCCAGGCACGGGGTGCCGAGGTATTGCTGCCGCTGGTGCCGCGGCGCGGACGCAGGCTGCGCTTTGTCTCGCTGAGCGCGGGTGTGGGCAGTTGGCGGCGTAATCGCTACGGCATACGGGAGTATGTCAGCCGCCATGTGCGGGCGGCCCGGCAGCTCGATCTGGTGTTCCTGCCCTTGCTGGGGTTTGACGACACCGGTGGTCGGCTGGGTCAGGGCGGTGGTTACTATGATTGCAGCTTTGCCTTCCGGGCCGATGGCCGGGGTGGGCGCCATCCCCGGCTGGTCGGCGTGGGCTTCGATTGCCAGCGGGTAGGGCGGCTGGCACGTGAAGCGCACGATGTGGTGCTGGATGCGGTACTGACCGAGCGCAAGCACTACCGCTGCCGCCCCGGCCTGGCGTCAGTCGGCTAGATCCGGTTCGAAGAACAGCCACTGCACCTGCGGAAAGCTGGCCTTGAGGCCGACCTCGAGGCGATTGATCTCGGCCACCAGTTGCTCGGCGCTGTCGGCGACGACTTGTGCCTTGACCGCGACCATGACCTGATTGCCCAGTTGCAGCGTGATCAGCTTGAATACCCGGCTGACGGCGGCGTCGGCTTCCAGATGTTGCTGGATGGCACTGCGGACCGCCGGTTCGACGCTCTGGCCGATCAGGAGGCCCTTGATCTCCACCCCGATGAAGATGGCGACGGCGATCAGCAGGATGCCGATGCCGACGCTACCCAGGGCATCGAACATCGGGTTTTCGGTCACGATTGAGGCCGCGATGGCGGCCAGCGCCAGGACCAGGCCCAGCAGGGCGGCGATGTCCTCGCCCAGGATGACCACCAGCTCGCTTTGCCGGCTCTCGCGCGCCCAGCGCCAGAGCGAACGGTCCTCACGGGCCTTGTTGATTTCCTTGAGGCAGCCCCAGAGCGAGAAGGATTCGGCCACGATGCCGAACAGCAGCACGCCGATGGCGATCCACGGAGCTTCCATCTGCTCGGGCTCCGACATCTTGTGCAGGCCTTCGTAGATGGCGAACAGGCCACCCAGGCTGAACAGCATGATGGCGACGATAAAGGACCAGAAGTAGATGGCCTTGCCCCAGCCCAGCGGATAGTCCGGCGAGGGGGGCGTCTTGGCGACCTTGAGTCCCCAGATCAAGAGGCCCTGGTTGCCGCAGTCGGCGAAGGAGTGGACGGCCTCTGCCAGCATGGCGCCGGAGCCGGTATGGATGGCGGCAGCGAACTTGGCGACGGCGATGGCGAAGTTGGCGGCGAGGGCGTAGAAGATCGATTTCAGCGAGTCGGCTTGTGCGGACATGATTCCTCCGCCTGTGAGTCTAGTTTGATTTGCGATGCCGACCAGCTTTTTCACGCCCCGGCCTGAATATAATGCGGCCAGCCCGCTTGCAGCCTGGCGGTTCCGGCGCGATAGTCCGGTTCTGACTGGTATCCGGGGAGGGGAGTGGTATGCGCTATTGGCTGATGAAGGCGGAACCCGACGACGTGGGTATAGACGACCTGCCGGGTCGGCCCGACCAGACCGTGGGCTGGTATGGGGTGCGCAACTACCAGGCCCGCAATTTCATGCGGGACGGGATGCAGATCGGTGATCGCGTCCTGTTCTATCACTCCGGCGTGGCCGAGCCTGGCATTGCCGGCATCGTCGAGGTCTGCTCCAGCCCCTATCCGGACCCGACCCAGTTCGATCCCGAGAACAAGTATTTCGATGCCAAGTCCACACTGGAGACGCCGCGCTGGATGCAGGTGGACGTGAAGCTGGTCAAAAAGACGGCCTACCTGAGCCTGGCGGCCATGCGCGCCGCACCCGAGCTGGAAGGTATGCAGGTGCTGGCGCGCGGCAATCGCCTGTCGATCACGCCGGTGGAACCGCAGCACTGGCGTGCGATCATGCAAAGACTGGGCGAGGCGGCATGAGTGGGTTGGTGATTGCCGGCTTTCTCGCGACCGGTGCCGTCGCCGGTCTCCTGGCCGGCCTGCTGGGCGTGGGGGGCGGGCTGATCATCGTGCCGGCGCTGGTGGCCATCTTCGAGGCCAGCGGCTTTCCGTCGCAGCATATCCTGCACCTGGCCCTGGGGACTTCGCTCGCCAGCATCGTGTTTACCTCGCTTTCCAGCCTGCGGGCCCACAACCAGCGCGGTGCGGTGCAGTGGCGCACCGTACGTGGCATGGCCGCCGGCCTGATGCTGGGCACCTTTGCCGGGGCCTGGCTGGCGGCGCGGCTGCCTTCGCTGGGGCTGAAGTGGTTCTTCGTCCTGTTCGCCTATGTGGTTGCGGCGCAGATGCTGTCGGGCTTCAAGCCCAAGCCGACGCGGCAACTGCCGGGCTGGGGGGGTCTGACGGTGGCCGGTGGCGTCATCGGTGGGGTATCGAGCTTTGTCGGTATCGGCGGTGGCTCGCTGTCCGTGCCTTTCATGACCTTGTGCAATGTGGCCATGCAACAGGCGGTGGGGACTTCGGCGGCGCTGGGCCTGCCGATTGCCCTGGCCGGCCTCGCCGGCTATGCCCTCAACGGCGCGGGTGTGGCGGGGCTGCCGGCCGGCAGCCTGGGCTTTGTCTACCTGCCCGCCTTGGCGGGGGTGGTGCTGGCCAGTATCCTGACGGCTCCCCTGGGGGCGGCATTGGCGCACCGCCTGCCGGTTGCCACCCTGAAGAAATGTTTCGCGGCCCTGCTGATCCTGATTGCCAGCCGCATGTTGATTGGACTTCTGAACCCATGACCGTACGCAACGAACTCTATCCTGCCATCGAGACCAGCCGCAGCGGCATGCTGCCGCTCGATGAAGTCCACACCATGTACTGGGAGGAGAGCGGCAACCCGGACGGGGTGCCGGTACTGTTCCTGCATGGCGGCCCGGGTGCCGGCGCCAGCCCCAAGCATCGGCAATTCTTCGACCCGGCTTTCTATCGCATCGTGATCTTCGATCAGCGCGGCGCCGGTCGCTCCACCCCGGTAGGGGAGTTGCGCGACAACACCACCCAGCACCTGATCGCCGACATCGAGAAGCTGCGCACGCTGCTGGGTGTAGAGCGCTGGCTGGTGTTCGGTGGTTCCTGGGGGTCGACCCTGGCGCTGGCCTACGGCGAGGCCCACCCCGAGCGCTGCCTGGGCTTTGTGCTGCGCGGGGTGTTCCTGTGCCGGCAGTGGGAGATAGACTGGTTCATGCAGGGCATGCGCCAGTTCTTCCCCGAAGCCTGGTCGCGCTTTGCTGGCTACCTGCCGGCCACCGAACGGGACGACCTGCTGGCTAACTACCATCGCCGTCTCAACGACCCCGCCCACACCGTGCACATGCCGGCGGCGCGGATCTGGAGCGTGTACGAGGGCGAATGCGCCACGCTGTATCCCGACCCGGCCGTACAGGCCAACTACGGTAGCGACAATGTGGCGCTGGGTGTGGGTCGAATCGAGGCGCACTACTTCGTGAACCATATCTTCCTGCCGGAGAACGACCTGCTGGCGCAGATCGGCCGTATCCAGCATCTGCCGATGATCACCATCCAGGGGCGCTACGACGTGCTGTGCCCGCCGGTCTCGGCCTGGGAGCTGCATCAGGCCTGGCCGGGTTCGGAGCTGGAGATCATGCAGGATGCCGGCCACTCGGCCTGGGAGCCGGCCACCACGCGTGGCCTGGTCGCCGCTTGCGAGCGCATGAAGACCCGGATGGATGTGAGCGTCTGAGCGTCCTGCAGCGCCCAACAAAAAAGCCCGATCATTGCCGGGCTTTTTTGTTGGGTACGGTGATCGGTCAGACCACTTCCTCGACCCACAGCATGGCTTCGATCTGGGCGCGATTAGCGTCGTTCTTGCTGATCTGGGCGGCGACGAACAGCCCGGGGTCGGTCGGCAGGTTGCCATCCTCGCAGGCCAGGGCCAGATTCAGCAGCGCGGCGTAGGGCCCGCGTTGTTCCAGCAGCGCCTGGCTGATCTCGGCCGGCAGGTTCAGCTTGTCCAGGATCGTGTTCATCGGCTGCTTCAAGAGCGCGTCCAGCATCGAGAACATGCCGGTGGTGAACAGCTGGTCGCGGCCGTTGCGGTCGAACTGCTTGGCGCCCAGCGTCTCCATCATGCGGGCACGCAGCAGCGCGGTTTCCAGCAGGATGTTCTGGTCGGCTTCCTGGCGTTCATGGCTGAACAGCAGCAGGGTGAGCCAGCGGTACAACTGCTTGTGGCCCAGCACGATCAGCGCGCGGTCCAGCGCATCGACCTTGGTCAACAGACCGGCGCCCGGCGAGTTTACATAGCGCAGCAGCTTGAAGCTGAGCATGGGGTCGTACTTGATCGCGTTGGCGATGACCTGGGGCTCGGCTTCGGCCCGTACCAGGTTGAGTACCTCAAGCAGGCGCAGATAGCTCGCATCGACGGCGTCGGCGGAGGAGAGCTCCTTGTGGCGCAGGTAGCTACCCTGCAGGTAGTGCACCTGCAGTTGCCGGCAGACCTGCAGTTCCTCGAAGAAGTGGATGTCGCCGACCAGCAATTCGGCATCCGGCGCGGCGTTGGCGGTGGCAGAGATGACCCGCGACAGCTCGGTGACGTCTTTGTCGGTGACGGACAGCTTGTGGTAGTCGGCCAGCGGGAACAGGGGGATCAGCGCAGCATCGAGCGGAAAGTCGTCGAAGCCGAGCTGAAAGCCCTGGGTCTTGAGTTTTTCCAGCAGTTCCACGTGGAGCAGCGCGTCGCGGAAGAACTCGGCATCGTAGTGCAGCATCAGCACGAAGCGGCCCTTGGGCAGCTTGGCCAGCAAGGGGCTGTCGAGCGACCAGACCGATACTTCCAGGAAGATGCGCTTCTGGCCGAAAGCCTTGGTCGATTCCTCGGCCAGGAAATTGCGAATCAGCACCTCGTCGTACAGCTTCCAGACCGAGTTGACCATCTTGGCCTTGCGCTTGATCACACTGTCGCGCAGGCGGAAATCGTAGCCGACCACCTTGAGCTCACGGTCCAGCACGATCTCGCGCTGCAGGATGGTGTCGGTTGGCGCACCGGCGACATAGCCGGCCTGGCCGGGGGCTGCGCCGAGCGGGCCGGTCACCGGCGTGGTCGGATGAGGGGTCGTGCCAAAGCTGCTGGGTGCAGGCTCGGGCGCGCCGCTGCCGAACATCTTCTTGATAAGTCCGAAGACCATGGATGTCTGCCGTTTCGAATGGATAGCTGTCGTCTGTGAGGATAGCTGGACTCGCGGTCGGCCACCAAGTGGTACACGCGTCCGGGAATGAAAAAAGCCGCCGGAAGCGTCGCTTCGGGCGGCTGGTCGCTGGACGGGCGGCTTAGCCGGTCAGCTTGTCCAGGGCTTCCTGGTATTTGGCGGCGGTGCGGTCGGCCACGTCCTGCGGCAGTGTCGGAGCGGGGGGCGTCTTGTTCCAGCCGGTGCTCTCGAGCCAGTCACGGACAAACTGCTTGTCGTAGCTCGGCGGGTTGCTGCCGGGACGGTACTGGTCGGCCGGCCAGAAGCGGCTGGAGTCGGGCGTCAGGGCTTCGTCCATCAGCGTCAGCGTGCCGTCTGCATCGAGGCCGAACTCGAACTTGGTGTCGGCAATGATGATGCCGCGGGTGGCGGCGTACTCGCTGGCCGCGACATAGAGCTTGATCGCGGTATCGCGCACCTTGGCGGCGAGGTCGGCGCCGATCTGCTTCACCAGCTCGTCATAGCTGACGTTCTCGTCATGGTCGCCAACGGCGGCCTTGGTGGAGGGGGTGAAGATGGGCTGGGGCAGCTTGGCGGCTTCCACCAGGCCGGCGGGCAAGGGCATGCCGCAGATGGTGCCGGTCGCCTGGTAGTCCTTCCAGCCGGAGCCGGCGATATAGCCGCGTACGATGGCTTCGACCGGTACCGGCTTGAGGCGCTTCACCACCACGGCGCGGCCTTCCACCTGGGGCAGGTCAGCGGCGCTGACCACGTCCTCGGCCTGTTCGCCGGTGAAATGGCTGGGCACGACATCCTTGAGCTTGTCGAACCAGAAGTTCGAGATCGCGGTCAGGATCTTGCCCTTGGCCGGGATGGGTTCGTTCAGGATCACATCGAAGGCCGACAGGCGATCGGTGGCGATCATCAGCATGCGCTGGTCGTCGATCTCGTACAGATCGCGGACCTTGCCGCTGTAGATCTTCTTCAGGCTGCTGAGGTTGGTCGTGGTGAGGCCGTTCATAGCGGTGCTTCCAGTAGGTCGGAAAGACTCCGACAAAGTGGGTGTAGCCGGACCAAGGCAGGCCGGCAAGGTGATTTACAGCGTGTCCTTGATGGCTTCGGCCTGTTCCAGTGCCGCTGCAGCGCTGGGAGCCAGCACGCAGTAGTGGCCCATCTTGCGACCGGGCCGGGCTTCGGTCTTGCCGTACAGGTGCAGATGGGCGTTGGGCGCCTGCATCAGGACTTCCCAGTTCGGTTCGGCACTGTCGGCTCGCCAGACATCGCCGAGCAGGTTGACCATGACCACCGGCGACAGCAGGTCAGTGCGGCCCGGGTGCAGTGCGCACATGGCACGTACCTGTTGTTCGTACTGGCTGGTGACGCAGGCGTCGATCGTGTAGTGGCCGGAGTTGTGCGGACGCGGGGCGATCTCGTTCAGCACCAGTTCGCCGCCATCGAGCACAAAGAATTCGACCGCCAGCACGCCGACATAGTCGAGCGCTTCGGCCAGTTGTATCGCCATCTGCTGGGCTCGTGCGGCCAGTGCGGGATCAACCTGCGCCGGCACGATGCTGATATCGAGGATGCCGCCCGCGTGGCGGTTCTCGGCCACCGGGAAGACCGCGACTTCGTGCGGGTTGGTACGGGTGACGATGGCGGAAATCTCGCAGGCCAGCGGCAGCATCTTTTCCAGCACGCAGGCCTGGCCACCCAGGTCGGCGTAGGCAGCGCGTGCTTCCTCGGCCGTCTTGACCCGGACCTGGCCCTTGCCGTCGTAACCGAGGCGGGCGGTCTTGAGGATGCCGGGGAGGTAGGGCGACAGATCGTGGTTCAGGTCGGTGACCGTCTCCAGCGCGAGGTAGGGGGCGGTGACAAGACCGGCCTTGCGGATCCAGCTCTTTTCCAGGATGCGGTCCTGGGCGATCGCCACGCAATCGCCGGACGGGCTGACCGGGACATGTTGTGCCAGCCAGCGCATCGAGTCCGCGTTGACGTTCTCGAACTCGGTCGTCACGGCGGCACAGGTCTCGGCCAGTTCCTTCAGCGCGGCATGGTCGTTGTAGGCGGCGCACAGGTGGACATCGGCGAAGTCGGCTGCGGGTGCCCGGGCATCCGGGTCCAGCACGGTGACGCGATAGCCCATGGTCTTGGCGGCGACGGCGAACATGCGGCCCAACTGGCCGCCACCGAGTATGCCGAGCATGGCCGGCGGCAGGATGGGCTTTAGCACGGTACTCATGGCTTACTCGACATCCGGCAGGGTCATGGCCAGCACGGTGTTCTTCTGCTCTTCGCGGAAGGCGTTGAGCTTCTTGCGCAGCGCAGGGATCTCGTTGGCCAGCAGGGCCACGGCGAACAGGCCGGCATTGGCGGCGCCCGCTTCGCCGATGGCGAAGGTGGCGACCGGAATGCCCTTGGGCATCTGCACGATGGACAGCAGCGAGTCTTCGCCGCGCAGGTATTTGGAAGGTACGGGTACGCCAAGCACCGGAACGGTGGTCTTGGCGGCCAGCATGCCCGGCAGGTGGGCAGCGCCACCGGCACCGGCGATGATCGCCTTCAGACCGCGCGTCTCGGCGCTGGCTGCGTATTCATACAGCAGGTCCGGTGTGCGGTGGGCAGAGACGACGCGCGCCTCGAACTGGATGCCGAAGGCTTTGAGCTGGCGGGCAGCATGTTGCATGACTTCCCAGTCAGAGTTGCTGCCCATCACGAGGCCGACTTGAATCATCGGGTAATCCCCTGTTTCAAAAAGCGGATTCTACAGAAAATCGGCTTTACGCCAAAACACGATGATGAACCGGCGCTGCACCTGTGCATCCCCTTACTCACCCGGTCAGTGACGAGGGCCGGCCCGCTGGCAGGCCCCGCAATGGAAACGGCCCGCCAGATGGCGGGCCGTTTGTCTTGCTCCTCGTACTTCCCCAACTTACTGCAACGGCCCGTTCCCCAACGGGCCGCCTTACTACCTGATGCAGGCTTACAGGTTGTAGGCCTTTTCGCCGTGGCTGGTCACATCCAGGCCTTCGCGCTCTTCGTCTTCCGGTACGCGCAGACCGATCACCAGATCAACCAGCTTGAACGCGACGATGGAGACGACGGCGGAGACGACGATGGTGGTCAGCACGCCCTGGGTCTGGATCCAGACCTGGCCGCCGATCGAGTAACCATCGGCCACCTTGTTGGTCACGTAGTCCCAGACACCGGTGCCGCCGAGGGCTGGGTCTGCGAATACGCCGGTCAGGATGGCGCCGAGGATACCGCCTACGCCGTGCACACCGAACACGTCCAGTGCGTCATCGGCACCCAGCAGTTTCTTCAGGCCATGCACGCCCCACAGGCAGACCACACCAGCCAGTACGCCGATGGCCATGGCACCGCCGACACCGACGAAACCGCAGGCCGGGGTGATGGCAACCAGGCCGGCAACGGCACCGGAGGCGGCGCCCAGCATGGAGGGCTTGCCCTTCCAGATCCATTCCACGCCCATCCAGGCCAGTGCGGCCAGTGCGGTGGCAACCCAGGTGTTGATGAAGGCCAGGGCGGCGATGCCGTTGGCTTCCAGCGCGGAGCCGGCGTTGAAACCGAACCAGCCGAACCACAGCAGCGAAGCGCCGATCATGGTCATGGTCAGGCTGTGCGGGGTCATGGCTTCCTTGCCGTAGCCGATGCGCTTGCCGACGAAGTAGGCACCCACCAGGCCGGCAACGGCAGCGTTAATGTGCACCACGGTGCCGCCAGCGAAGTCCAGCGCGCCCTTGGCGAACAGCCAGCCCGCAGCGGCGGTGGCCGCTTCGGCCGCCTTGGCGTCGGTGTAGGCGTCAGGGCCGACCCAGTACCAGACCATGTGTGCCATCGGCAGGTAGCTGAAGGTGAACCAGATCACCACGAAGGCCAGCACCGCGGCGAACTTGGCACGTTCGGCGAAGGCGCCGAGGATCAGGCCGCAGGTGATGGCGGCGAAGGCACCCTGGAACACGACATAGATCAGTTCCGAGATCACCACGCCCTTGGACCAGGTAGCGGCGACGGAATCCGGCGTCACACCCTTCAGGAACAGCTTGCTCAAGCCACCGTAGAAGGCGTTGAGGCCGCCGCCGTCGGTAAAGGCAATGCTGTAGCCGTAGATAACCCACAGGACCGAGATCAGGCAGAACACGACGAAGACCTGCATCAGCACGCTGAGCATGTTCTTGCCGCGTACCAGGCCGCCGTAGAACAGGGCGAGGCCAGGAATCGACATCAGGATCACGAAGGCGGTGGCGACGAACAGCCAGGCATTGTCGCCCTTGTTCACGACCGGTGCCGGTGCGGCGACGGGGGCAGCAGGTTCGGCTGCCGGGGCGGCAGCGGCTTCCACCGGCTTGGCGGGTTCGGCGGCCGGTGCCGCAGCAGGTGCTTCGGCCGCGGGAGCGGCGGTAGCGGCAGGTGCGGCTGCCGGGGCGTCTTCGGCCCAGACGGCGCCGAAGCTCATGGCGCCGGCCAATGCCAGTGCAGTAAGCAGTTTTTTCATGTTCTGTTCTCCCTGGGCGGGCTTACAGCGCGTCCGCGCCGGTCTCGCCGGTACGGATACGGATGACTTGTTCAAGATCGAAGACGAATACCTTGCCGTCACCGATCTTGCCGGTATTGGCCGCCTTCTCGATGGCCTCGATCACTTGCTCGACCATGTCGTCCTTGACGGCGATTTCGAGTTTGACCTTGGGCAGGAAGTCGACCACGTACTCCGCACCGCGATACAGCTCGGTGTGGCCTTTCTGACGGCCGAAGCCTTTGACTTCGGTAACGGTGACGCCCTGCACGCCGATGGCGGACAGTGCTTCCCGTACCTCGTCAAGCTTGAACGGCTTGATGATGGCGCTAACGAACTTCATCTTCGCTCCTTGAGGTGTTTAACCAGGAAACTACTCGGTGGGTGGTGATTAGCATGGGTCGTGCCAAGAAAATATAGCCAGCCAAATCAAGTGCTTGTACTGGATTTCCCTAGGTGCAATCGCGAATTTGCACTGTTTTGGTGCGGCTGTTCCAGTCATGGCGCGCCGATGGTGCGGCCGCTCGGGGCGGCGCAGATTTGCTAGACTGGAGACCTGATTGAGATAACCGAGGAATCACCATGCTTGCGCAACGTCTGTTCGATGAAGTCAGTGGAAAGCTGTCCGATGTACTGGCGGCCGGACCGGCCCGCGACATCGAGAAGAACGTGCGGGCCGTCCTGTCAGCGGCTTTTGCCAAGCTGGATCTGGTGACGCGCGAGGAGTTCGAGGTGCAGCAAGCCGTATTGGCGAAGACGCGCGAGACCCTGACTGCACTGGAAGCCCGCATTGCGGCGCTCGAAGGCCAGGCCAAGGGCGAACCGGTCGCGGCCGACAATCCGCAGGACGATTTCTGAGTACTTATCCGGGCCGGATGATCCGGCCCAGCAGCCAGCTGTCCATGGCTTCTGCCGACATGGGACGGGCGAAGTAGTAACCCTGGGCCACGTCGCAACCCTGCTCGCGCAGGAAGGCCAGTTGGCTGGCGGTTTCCACGCCTTCCGCGACTACCGTCAGACGCAGGCTCTGGCCGATGCCGACCACCGCGCTGGCCAGAGAACGATCATCCGCGTCGGTATCCAGATCCCGTACGAAGCTCTGATCCAGTTTCAGCTCCCCCACCGGGAAGCGCTTCAGGTAGCCCAGGCTGGAATAACCGGTACCGAAGTCATCCACTGCCAATGTCACGCCCATGGCATCCAGCTGCTGCAAGGCCTGCAAGGTGGTGTCATCGCGCACCATCATCAGGCTTTCGGTGATCTCCAGCGTCAGCTGGGTTGCGGTCAGCCCGTACTGATCCAGCATGGTCGCCACCATGGCCGGTATGTCGTCGTGACGGAACTGGCGGGCGGACATATTGACCGAGATCCGCGGTGGGGCAATGCCTGCGCGCTGCCAGGCGGCCATTTGCCGACAGGCTTCGTCGAGCACCCAGCGGCCGATAGGATCGATCAGGCCGCTTTCCTCCGCAACGGGGATGAAGCGGGCGGGCGACACCAGGCCCCAGTCGGGGTGCTGCCAGCGGACCAAGGCCTCGAGGCCGTAGAGATCGAGCGCGGCGATGCCGATCTGGGGCTGGTAGTGCAGCCGCAGCTCGTGCCGGCTCAGGGCCAGCCGTAGCGCGTTCTCCACGTCCAGCCGCTCCGCCGCGTCTTCGTTCATGTCGTGCCGATAGAAGCAGTAGGTGTTGCGGCCCAACTCCTTGGCGCGGTACATCGCGGCATCGGCATGCTTGAGCAGAGCATCGTAGCTCGGGCCATCCTGCGGATAGAGGGCGATGCCGATGCTGGCTGAGCCATTGAGGCTGATGCCATCCACGTCGACATTGTCGGCCGCGGCGGCGATCAGCTTGTCGGCCACGGCGGCGGCGCCCACGGCATCGCACTCCGGCAGTAGCAGCACGAATTCGTCGCCACCCAGCCGGCAGACCGTATCGGCGTCCCGTACCGCTGCTTCCAGCCGGTGCGCCACGGCCTGCAGCAGCCGGTCGCCGACCGCATGGCCCAGGGAGTCGTTGATGGTCTTGAAGCGGTCCAGGTCGGTGAACAGCAGGGCGAGCGGCTGGTTGTTGCGTTGCGCATGGGCGATGGCCAGTTCGGCCCGGTCTTCGAGCAGGGAGCGGTTGGGCAGGCCGGTCAAGGCATCGTAGAACGCCAGGGTATGGATGCGGTCTTCTGCGCGGCGATGTTCGATGGCGATACCGGCAAGGTCGGTACAGGCCTCGACGATGCGGCGGTGGTAGTCGCCAGGATGGCGTTGTTCCCGGAAATAGATGGCGAAGGTTCCCAATACCGAGCCATCGCTGGCACGGATAGGGCTGGACCAGCAGGCGCGCAGGCCATGGGGCAGCGCGAGCTGACGGTAGTCGTCCCAGAGCGGATCGGTTGCGATATCGCTGACTTCCACCGCCTGGTTGAGAAAGGCTGCCGTACCGCAGGAGCCGGCCCTGGGGCCAATGGGCGCGCCATCGATGGCCGCCACGAAGCTGGCGGGCAGGCTGGGTGCGGCGCCGTGCCGTACCCGTTGGCCGTCCAGCAGCAGGATGGAGCAGAGTGTGTCCGGCGCCAGCATCTCCACCCTGGTCGCCAGCAAATGCATGATCTGCTTGAGCGGATGGGCTGCGGTGATCGAGGCCAGTACGTCATTTTGCAACGCCAGCAGTCGTTCGCTACGGACTTGCTCGGCGATATCGCGCGAGTAGGCGACGATGCACTCCTCACCTTCGAAGGCGAGGTGGGTGGCATAGACTTCGATCGGAATCGACTGGCCGCTGCGGTTGCGCACTTCGGCCCGGAAGCTTCGGGCGCCGGCTTCCTTGACGGAGGTCCACAGCGTGGGCCACTCGGCAGCGCTGATCTGGGTATCGAACTCCCAGATGCGGCGGCCGGCCAGTTCTTCGCGCGGGTATTGCAGCGTGCGGGTCGCATAGGCGTTGAGATCGCGCAGCGTGCCGTCGGGGTTGACCCAGGCAATGGCGATATGTGCCTGCTCGACCGTATACAGGGTGAATCGCAACCGTCTTTCGGCCTCGGTCTGGCGGCCGATATCGTGCACGATGGAGTGGATCAGTGTGTGCCCGCCGACGGTAATGGGCGTGGCGTGGACTTCCACATCCCGTACCTCCCCGCTCTTGAGGCGATGGCGGAAGATGAAGTAAAGGCGTTCCTCGCGCGTGGCACTGGCCATTTCGGCCCGGACCTCAGCTTCGGACAGGGTGTTGATATCGTGGATGGTCAGCGCTTCGAACTCGGCCGCGTCGTAGCCATAGTAGTCGCGTGCCGCCGCGTTGGCGGCGACCACCTTGCCGCTCGCCGGGTCGAGCATCAGCTTGACCGCATTGCCGCGATCGAACACTTCACGGTAGGCCCGTTCGCTCTCGGCCAGGGCCTGCTCGGTCGCCTTGCGCTGGCTGATATCCAGGACGTAGGCAAACGCGCCGAGATAATTGCCCTTACCGTCGAACAGGGGCGATGCGGACACTTCGGCCCAGAAATGACTGCCGTCCAGCCGGCGGAATTCGAACTCGTGGGTTTCACGCACGCCGTCTCGGCGCCGGTCGACATTACGTGCGGCTGTCGCCTGGGCTGCCTCGTCCATGAACTGCCACATGGGCGCGCCCTGCAAGGTTTCAACGTCGCCGCCCAGCATGTTGGCCATGCGGGGGTTCATATAGGTCGTCCGGCTGTCGGCATCGATAATCCAGACGCCGTCCGCCGCCTCTTCCACCAGGCGCCTGAAAAACGCCGGATCCTCCATCCCTGCCTCCTGCGGGCTGCTTTGCAGATGGTCACCGTGTGCCTTTGCCATCCTGAATAACGTTATAGGGCGGTGTGGGCCTGGCTGCCCAACTCCGGAGGGGATAGCGCTCGGGGCGCTGTGCTAGAGTGCTGCGTCTCCACTGCCGAATCCCGCCGTCCATGAGCCTGTCGCTCAAGAGCATTCGCTATTTCATCGCCGTTGCCGAAGCCGAGTCCGTTACCGGTGCGACGCAGTCGCTGAATATTTCGCAATCGGTGGTGACCGAGGCCATCAAGTCACTGGAGGCGGAGCTCGGTGCGACGCTGTTCCAGCGCCATGCCCGTGGCATGGTGCTGACCCATGCCGGTCATCAGTTCCTGCGCCATGCGCACCAGATACTGTCGGCGGTACGCAACGCGCAACAAGCCTTGTCAGCCCGGCCCGACACCATGGTCGGTACGCTGAACGTCGGCGTGACGCCGCTGATGACGGGTTATTTCCTGCCCTATCTGCTGGACCGCTATCGGCGGGTGTTTCCCAAGGTCGACATCCAGGTGGTGGAGGACAGGCGCGACTACCTCGAGCACCTGTTAGTCAATGGCGAGCTCGATGTGGCACTGATGATGGTCTCCAATATCGAGAACAAGCAGGCGCTGGAAGCCGAGACCCTGATCGAGGCACCCTGGCGGCTATGGCTGCCGGCCAATCATCCGCTGCGTGAACTAGGGAGCATTTCCCTGGCCGAGATCAGCGACGAATCCCTGATCATGCTCAAGGTCGATGAGCTGGAAGAAAACACCCGGGCCTGGTGGCGGGCAGCCGGACTCAAGCCGCGCATGGCATTACGGACCGAGTCGGTCGAGGCGGTACGCTCGCTGGTGGCCACGGGTGCGGGGCTGTCCATCCTGCCGGACCTGCTGTACCGCCCCTGGTCGCTGGATGGAGACAGGCTTGAGGTGCGCAATATCCTGGAGGAGATGCCCAAGCTCGAGATCGGCATCGCTTGGCGGCGAGGCTCGGGGCTGTCCGAGGCGACCCAGAATTTCCTGATCGTGGCGCGTGAGCACAGCCGCGCCCACGCACGCTGATTTGTCTCAGCCGGCAAGCCGTTCGATGAATAGTCCGATGGTGATGATCATGATGACCAGCAGGCCAGTCATCTGTACCCAGCGGCGGGCTCGCCGCCAGAAGGGATCGCCGCTGCGTCGCTCCTGCCACAGGCAGATTCCCCATAGCACCACCAGCAGTACAAACAGGAGCCGCAACACGGCGAACATGGGCTAGATGCTGGCCGGGGTGTAGCGGTGGAAAGCGGCGGGTGCGTCGTCGGCGGAGTTGAAGCAGGCGTATTCCCAGGCGTCCGGGTCGGCCAGCAGTGCGCGCAGCAGCTTGTTGTTCATGGCGTGGCCGGACTTGTATCCCTCGAACGAGGCGATCAGCGGGTAGCCCAGGATGTAGAGGTCGCCGATGGCGTCGAGCACTTTGTGGCGGACGAACTCGTCCTCGAAACGCAGGCCGCCCTGGTTCAGCACCTTGTACTCGTCGAGCACGATGGCGTTCTCCATGCTGCCGCCCTGACCCAGGTTGTTGGTGCGCATGTACTCGACCTCATGCATGAAGCCGAAGGTACGGGCGCGGGCCACTTCCTTGATATAGGAGGTCTCGGCGAAGTCGAGCTCCACCGTCTGCGCCGCCTTCTGGAAGGCGGGGTGCTTGAATTCGATGGTCAGGCTGACCTTGTAGCCTTCGTGCGGACTCAGGCGTACCCATTTGTCGCCTTCGACCGCTTCGACCGGCTTCAGTACGCGCACGTAGCGCTTCTTGGCCGGCTTCTGTTCCTTCACCCCCGCCTGCTGCAGCAGGTAGAGGAAGGGCGCGGCACTGCCGTCCATGATGGGCATTTCGGAGGCGGTCACATCCACTAGCACATTGTCGATGCCGAGGCCTGCGAAGGCTGACATCAGGTGCTCGATGGTCGCCACCCGCACATTGTCTTTGACCAATGTGGAAGAGAGTCGGGTGTCGTTGACCAGCTCCGGTCCGACCTTGAAGCTGGGCTGTCCGGGCAGGTCAGCACGCCGGAACACGATGCCGGTGTCGACTGCAGCCGGCGACAGGGTCAGTTCGACCTTTTCGCCAGAGTGCAGGCCCACACCGACCGCGCGGATCGGCTCTTTCAAGGTGCGTTGGTAGATCATGGACAGCAGTACCTTCAGGGACAGTCAGGCCCCGATTTTGCCATATCGCAAAAGCGGTCTCGATTGAACCTTGCTATGACGGCATTAGGGGTCGATACGGCCCATGCCGCCCACGCGTCCTCATCGTAGCAAACAGGCCGCCATCCCGGTCTGATCGGCAGCACCGTAACCGATATACGGTGCTGCCGATCAGGCCGGAAAGCGGGTGTCCGCCGCGATGCGGCGCGCTTAGTCCGCCTGCTTGCGCAGGAAGGCCGGGATATCCATGTCGCCACCGGCGAACACGGTACCGCGTGGCGATTCCACCGCTGCACCGACCGAACCGGCCCGGTTGCGGCTGCGGAACACGGCCGGCTGGTCGAACTGCTCGTAGTCCACGGCGGCCGGCATATCGTCGGTACCGGTGCGTTGCACCACGTGCAGGTTCGGCACCTTCTTGGATTCACGGCCGCCCAGACCGGTGGCCACGAGGGTCACGCGGATCTTGTCGCCCATGTTTTCATCGAAGGCGGTACCGAAGATGATACGGGCGTCTTCGGCGGTGTAGGCCTTGACGGTGTCCATGACTTCATGGACTTCGCGCATCTTCAGGCTGTAGTCGGCGGTGATGTTCACCAGCACGCCACGGGCGCCGTTGAGGCTGATGTCTTCCAGCAGCGGGCTGGCGACAGCGGCTTCGGCAGCGACGCGGGCGCGATCCATGCCTTCGGCCAGCGCGGAACCCATCATGGCCATGCCCATCTCGGTCATGACGGCCTTCACGTCGGCAAAGTCGACGTTGACGAGGCCGGGGACGTTGATGATTTCAGCGATGCCGGCCACGGCACCCTTGAGCACGTCGTCGGCTGCCTTGAAGGCGTCCTTGAACGAGACATCGTCGCCCAGCACCTGCATTAGGCGCTCATTCGGGATGATGATCAGCGAGTCCACATACTTCTGCAGCTCGTCGATACCGGCTTGCGCCGCTTTCTGGCGCTTGCCTTCGAAGGCGAAGGGACGCGTTACCACGCCGACGGTCAGGATGCCTTTTTCACGGGCGATCTCGGCCACGATGGGCGCGGCACCGGTACCGGTACCACCACCCATGCCGGCGGTGATGAAGATCATGTCCGCGCCTTCGATCATCTCGGAGATACGGGCACGGTCTTCCTCGGCGGCAGCACGGCCCACCTCGGGATTGGCGCCGGCGCCCAGACCTTTGGTCAGGGTACCGCCCAGCTGTACGACGTTGTCAGCGCGGTTGCGCTTCAGGGCCTGTGCATCGGTGTTGGCACAGATGAATTCCACACCGGTCACGCCGGCATCGATCATGTGGTCCACGGCGTTACCGCCGCAACCACCTACGCCGATCACCTTGATTCTGGCGACCGGAACGATGTCCTGCGCTGCTTCCAGAAACGAAATAGGCATTGCTCTCTCCTCTTTGCCCGAACTAACTCAAAAATCGAAAATCTGCGTCACCTGGCCCTGCCGGACAACCGGCAAGGCGGGGCGAGGCTCCTAGAAATTGCCTTGAAACCACGTCTTCATACGTTCGATCAGGCTGCCAAGGCTGGCACCCTGCATCGTCTTCAAACCATTGCGCTGGGCTTGTTGCTTGCCCAGCAAGAGCAGGCCTACCGCCGTGGAGAAACGTGGGTTCTTCACAACTTCAGCCAACCCGCCGACGTACTTGGGTACACCCAAGCGCACCGGAAGATGGAATACTTCTTCGCCGAGTTCGACCATGCCCTGCATCTGGGCCGAACCACCGGTAATCACGATGCCGCTCGACAGCCGTTCCTCGAAGCCGGAGCGGCGCAGCTCGGCCTGAACCAGGCTGTACAGCTCCTCCACCCGTGGCTCGATCACTTCGGCCAGTGTCTGGCGGTTGAGCTGGCGCGGACCGCGCTCGCCCACACCGGGGACTTCGATGCTCTGCTGCGGATCGGCGAGCTGGCGCAGGGCGATGCCGTGCGCGCGCTTGATGTCCTCGGCTTCCTTGGTCGGCGTGCGCAGGGCCATCGCAATATCGTTGGTGATCTGGTCGCCGGCGATCGGGATCACCGCGGTGTGGCGGATGGCGCCGTCGCAGAACACCGCGATATCGGTCGTACCGCCACCGATGTCGATCAGGCAGACACCGAGCTCCTTCTCATCCTCGGACAGCACCGACATGGCCGAGGCCAGCGGTTGCAGGATCAGGTCGTTCATTTCCAGGCCGCAGCGACGCACGCACTTGGTGATGTTCTGGGCGGCCGAGATGGCGCCGGTGACGATATGGACCTTCACCTCCAGGCGCACACCGCTCATGCCCAGCGGTTCCTTGACGTCTTCCTGGCCATCGATGATGAATTCCTGGGTCAGGATGTGCAGGATCTGGTGCTCGGTCGGAATATTGACGGCGCGTGCGGTCTCGATCACCCGGTCCACGTCGGCCTGGGTGACTTCCTTGTCCTTGATCGCCACCATGCCGTGCGAGTTGAAGCTGCGGATGTGGCTGCCCGCGATGCCGGTCAGCACTTCGCGGATCTTGCAGTCAGCCATCAGTTCGGCTTCTTCAAGCGCCCGTTGGATGGCACCGACGGTGGACTCGATGTTCACCACCACGCCTTTTTTCAGGCCCTTGGAAGGTGACTGACCGAGGCCGATGATGTCCATGCGGCCATCGGGCAGCACCTCGGCCACCAGCGCCACGATCTTCGAGGTGCCGATATCCAGGCCGACCAGCAGGTTCTTCGTTGTGTTCGGTTTGTTCACCGTGTGTTTCTCCAGACTGCTTAGCTCAATGCGCTGCGCCACGGGGCGCTGCGCTTAATTTCAGACGGCTTTCTCTGCCGCCTTGGGGGCTGCCGCACCTGCCGGCAAGCGCACCGAAAATCCGTTCGGGTACCGCAAATCCACATAGCTCACCGGCCGCTTCAACACCGCCAGGGTATTGGGGTAGGCCTTGATGAACTTGTCCAGCCGTGCTTCCACATCTTCCCGGCCGACCTCTACGGTCAGCACATGGTCCAGCTCCAACCGCCAGGCCCGCCGTGCCGACAGCCATACATGGCTGGGCTTGCGGTTCACGCTGGCCAGGCGGTCGCGGAAGGTCACGTAGCCGCGCGCCAGTTCCGATTCGCTGCCGTCCGGGCCTTCCAGCACCGGCAAGGGATCGTTGCTGGCAGCATCGAAACGCTCACCCAGCGTATTGACCAGGCCGACCGTGCCCCAGCGGGCCAGTGCGACATGTTCCTCGATGGTTACGTCGAGCCGGTCGGGCCAGCGTCGCCGCAGGCTGACCTGTCGCACCCAGGGCAGCTTTTCGAAGGCTGAACGGGTGCGGTTCAAATCCAGCGTGAAGAACGTACCCTTGAGTTCGTTCTTCACGATGTACTGCAACTGCTCGCGGGTGACGTGTGCCAGGCTGCCCTCGACCTTGATCTGCCGGACCGGGAACAGCGGCGAATGCACCACCAGCAAAAGGGCCGCGTACAGGAACATGAGCACAGCCAACCCGATCAGCAGGTTGGCGAGCCAGTTCAAGGCTTGCGGCTTGTCCCACACGCTCCTTTACTCCTTCACCGTGGTGTCGAGGATCTTCAGCACCACGTCTTCGTAACTCATGCCCGCCACGCGCGCGCCCATGGGGAACAGGCTATGGCTGGTCATGCCGGGGGCGGTGTTCACCTCCAGCAGGTAGGGCTTGCCGGCCTCGTCCATCAGGAAATCAACCCGCGCCCAGCTGCGGCCGCCGATGGCCCAGAAGGCCTTCTCGACCAGCTTGGCGATCTCCGCTTCCTTGTCGGCAGGCAGGCCGCAGGGGCAGCGATAGACGGTGTCGTCGCGGAAATACTTGGCCTGGTAGTCGTAGAACTCGGTGGCCGGTTCGATCTTGATCGCCGGCAGCACGGTGTAGCCGCTCACGGCATCGCCGATGATGGGGGCGCTGTACTCGCCGCCACCGATGAAGGTCTCGGCCAGTACCAGCCGGTCGTAGCGGCGTGCCTCTTCATAAGCGGCGCGCAGGCCGCCGACGTCCTTGACCTTGCTGACGCCGAAGCTGGAGCCTTCGGTCGCGGGCTTCACGAACAGCGGCAAGCCGAGCTTCTGCTCAATGGCGGCAAAGTCGCTGTCTTCGTCGAGCAACTCGAATGCCGGGATGGGCAGGCCGAGGGCCTGCCAGATCAGCTTGGTACGCAGCTTGTCGAGGCCGATGGCCGAGGCCATCACGCCGCAGCCGGTATAGGGAATGCCCATGACTTCGAGTGCGCCCTGCACCGTGCCGTCCTCGCCGAACGGGCCGTGCAGGATCAGGAAGGCGCGGTCATAGCCCTGCGCCTTCAACTGCGACAGGTCCTGGTCGCGCGGGTCGAAGGCGTGTGCGTCCACACCGCGGCTGCGCAGTGCTTCGAGGACGCCCGCGCCGCTCATCAGCGAGACGTCGCGTTCCGAGGAGGTGCCGCCCATGACGACGGCGACTTTTCCGTATTGCTTCATGTCTTTGCTACCAGTTTGGCCGGGACGGCGCCGATGGAACCTGCGCCCATCGTGACGATCACGTCGCCGGCTTGTGCATGCGCCAGCACAGCGGCTGGCAATTCATTGATGTCTTCCACGAACAGCGGTTCGACCTTGCCCTGTACCCGCACCGCGCGGCTCAGAGCGCGGCCATCCGCGGCCACGATGGGGGCTTCGCCGGCGGCGTAGACCTCGGTCAGGACCAGGGCGTCGACGCTCGACAGCACCCGGGCGAAATCTTCGAAGCAGTCGCGGGTACGGCTGTAACGGTGCGGCTGGAAGGCCAGCAACAGGCGGTTGTCCGGATAGGCACCACGGACGGCGGCCAGCGTGGCGGCCATCTCGACCGGGTGGTGCCCGTAATCGTCGATCACCAGTGCCGTACCGCCGCTGGGTAGCGCAGCCTCGCCATAGCGCTGGAAGCGCCGGCCGACGCCGCCGAACTCGCTCAGCGCCTTCTGGATGGCGGCCTCATCGGCGCCGACTTCCAGGCAGATTGCGATCGCGGCCAGGCTATTGAGCACGTTGTGATGGCCGGCGGCATTGAGCTCGATCGGCAGGCGGCTCTCCACGCCGTTTTTCCAGACCGCGGTGTAGCGCATGCGGCCACCGGGCAGGGCTTCGATATTCTCGGCGCGCAGGGTGGCATCCGGGCTGACCCCGTAGGTGGTCAGCGGCTTGGTGACCTGCGGCAGGATGGCGCGGATATTCGGGTCGTCGATGCAGACGGCGGCGCGACCATAGAACGGCAGGTGGCCGAGGAAGTCGAGGAAGGCCTGCTTGAGTCGCTCGAAGTCATGGCCATAGGTGTCCATATGGTCGGCATCGATATTGGTGATCACCGCCAGCATGGGCTTGAGCATCAGGAAAGAGGCGTCGGACTCGTCCGCCTCGACCACGATGTACTCGCCATGGCCGGCCTTGGCGTTGCCGCCAGCGGCGTTGAGCTTGCCGCCGATCACATAGCTCGGGTCCAGCCCGGCTTCCACCAGGATGGAGGCGATCAGGCTGGTGGTGGTGGTCTTGCCGTGGGTGCCGGCGACGGCAATGCCGTGCCGGAAACGCATCAGCTCGGCCAACATCATGGCGCGCGGGATCACCGGGATGCCTTGCTCACGAGCAGCTACGACCTCGGGATTGTCGGCGCGCACGGCGGTCGAGGTGACCACGACCTGGGCGCAGTCGACGTTGGCGGCGGCGTGGCCGATGGCGATCTTGGCGCCGGCAGCGCGCAGGCGCTGGGTGCTGGTACCATCGGCGAGATCGCTACCGCTGACCTCGAAGCCCTGGGTGACCAGTACCTCGGCGATGGCGCTCATGCCTGCGCCGCCGATACCGACAAAGTGAATGCGTTTGACCTTGTGTTTCATAGTGCGACTTCCTCGACGATGTCGGCCACGACCTTCGTCGCATTGGGCAGTGCCCGTGTTCTCGCTGCATCGGCCATGGCCAGCAGGCGGTTTCGATTCAATTCCTGCAGGCGCTGCGCCAGCCATTCGGCGGTCAGCTCGCGCTGCTGGATCAGGATGGCGGCGCCAACCTCGGCGAGGTAGGTGGCATTGCCGGTCTGGTGGTCGTCCACCGCATGCGGAAACGGCACCAGGATGGAGGCCACGCCGGCCGCGGCGAGTTCCGCCACGGTCAGCGCACCGGCCCGGCAGATCACCAGATCAGCCTCGGCATAGGCCTGCGCCATGTTGTCGATAAAGGGCTGGCAATCCCCGGCCACGCCAGCGGCCTGGTAGTTGCGGCGCAGGGTGTCGATCTGCTTCTGGCCGGCCTGGTGCAGGACCTGGGGGCGTACCGCAGGGTCCAGCAGGGCCAGGGCCTTGGGTACTACCTCGTTCAGCGCCACCGCACCCAGGCTGCCGCCAACGACCAGCAGGCGGAGCGGACCACTGCGGCCGGCAAAGCGTTCTGCCGGAGCGGGCAGTTGGGCAATGTCGGGCCGTACCGGATTGCCGACCAGCTCGCCCTTGCCGGCGAAGGCACTCGGGAAAGCGGTCAGTACGCGACGGGCCAGATGGGACAGCACCTTGTTGGTGAGGCCGGCGACCGAATTCTGCTCATGGACCACCAGCGGCTTCCACAGCAAGGTGGCGGCAATGCCGCCCGGGAAGCCGGTAAAGCCGCCGAAGCCGATCAGGGCATCGGGCCGGTACTGGAAGATGGCGCGCATGGCCAGCCACAGGGCACGTGCCTGCTCCAGCGGTAGTGCCAGCTTGCGCATCAGGCCCTGGCCGCGCACGCCGCCGATGGGCAGCAGTTCGATCTGGATGCCGTGCTTGGGCACCAGTTCCGCTTCCATCTTGCCGCGCGCGCCGAGCCAGACGATCTGCCAGCCACGGGCCTGCATTTCCTTGGCGACGGCCAGGGCCGGGAAGATGTGGCCACCGGTACCGCCGGCCATGACCATGAGGGTACGGGTACTCATACCGTGTACCCCCGCATCATGCGGCCTTGCACGCCGCTCGCCGGCTGCGCCGACGCTGTCGCTTTTGCCTGCGGCGAAACCGCTCCACGCTTGAGGATGTGAAGGATACTCATACCGTATATCCCCGCATCATCTGGCGGTTTTCCCAATCCACGCGCAGCAGGACGGCCAGCGCGACCAGGTTGGCGAGGATGCCGGAACCACCGAAGGACAGCAGTGGCAGGGTCAGGCCCTTGGTCGGCAGGATGCCCATATTTACGCCGACATTGATGACGGTTTGCACACCCAGCCAAATGCCGATGCCCTGGGCGACCAGGGCAGAGTAGTAGCGTTCCAGCTTGGCGGCCTGGATGCCGATGGCAAAGGCCCGGTAGACCACCCAGGCAAACAGCAGTACCACCAGCGTCACCCCGACGAAGCCGAATTCCTCGGCGATGATGGCCATCAGGAAGTCGGTGTGGGCTTCGGGCAGGTAGCTGAGTTTTTCCACCGAGCCCCCCAGTCCCACCCCGGTCCATTCGCCACGCCCGAAGGCGATCAGGCTGTGGCTCAACTGGTAGCCCTTGCCGTAGGGGTCCTTCCAGGGGTCCATGAAGCCGATCACCCGCGCCATCCGGTACGGGGAGATCAGGATGAAGCCGATGAAGCCGAGGATCAGCATCACCACCAGGCCGGCGAACAGGCGCCAGTCGAAGCCGCCGAGGAACAGCGTGCCCATGGCGATGGCGGTGATGACCGACAGCGCGCCGAAGTCCGGCTCGGACAGCAGCAGGACGCCGGTCACCAGCATGACCACGAACATGGGGAAGAAACCCTTCACCAGGCTGTGCATGTAGGCGGCCTTGCGCACCGTGTAGTCGGCGGCGTAGAGCACCACGAAGAACTTCATGGCCTCGGAAGGCTGGAAGTTGACGATGAACAGGCTGAGCCAGCGCTTGGAGCCGTTGACCTCGCGGCCGATGTGCGGGATCAGCACCAGGACCAGCAGGCCGGTACCGAGCAGGAACAGATAAGGCGCGTACTGCTGCCAGACCCGGATCGGCACCTGGAAGGTGATGAAGGCGGCGCTGAAACCGACCGCGAGGAAGACGCAGTGGCGAATCAGGAAGTAGGTCGAGCGGAAACCGGTGTCCTTGTCGACTTCGGCAGCGGCGATCGAGGCCGAATAGACCATGACCAGGCCGATAGCGAGCAGCACCAGCACGGCCCAGACCAGGGACTGGTCGTAGCCGAGCATGGTGGGGCGGCGCTTGAGGGCCTGATAGAACAATTTCACTGCGTCATGCTCCCAGGGCGTGTACCGCGGCGATAAAGACCTCGGCGCGGTGGCTGTAGTTCTTGAACATGTCGAGGCTGGCGCAGGCGGGCGACATCAGCACGACATCGCCGGCCTGGGCTTCGGCGGCGGCGAGTTGCACGGCGGCTTCCATGCTGCCGGCGTCGATCAGCTTGATGCCGGTCGAAGCGAGCGCGGCACGGATCTGTGGCGCATCGCGGCCGATCAGTACCACGCTGCGGCACTTGCCCTTGCAGGCGGTGGCCAGCGGACTGAAGTCCTGGCCCTTGCCGTCGCCGCCGGCGATCAGGATCACCGGCTGGGTCATGCCACGCAGCGCAGCTTCGGTCGCACCGACATTGGTGCCCTTGGAGTCGTCGTAGTAGCTGACGTCGTTGACCCGGGCGACGAACTCCACGCGATGGGGCAGGCCCTTGAAGCGCTTCAGGGCGCTGACCAGCGGCAGGGTCGGCAGGCCGATGGCACGCGTCAGCGCCAGCGCGGACAGGGCGTTGGCAGCGTTATGCAGCCCGGCCAGCGGCAGTTCGCTGGCCAGCATCAGGGCGAAATCGCCGCAGACCAGTTCGTAGTCGTCGCCGACCTGGCGCAGGCCGTACTCGGTAGGCGTGCGCGGCGCATCGAGCCCGAACCAGAACACCTGGCGGCCCGGCTGGGTCATGCCGCGGCAGTAGCCATCCTCGCGGTTCAGCACCATGGCGCCCAGGCCGGCAAAGACGCGGGCCTTGGTGAGGGCGTAGTGCAGCAGGTTGTCGTAGCGGTCGAGGTGGTCCTCACTGACATTCAGCACCGTGGCGGCGTCCGGTGTCAGGCTGTGCGTGGTCTCGAGCTGGAAGCTCGACAGTTCCAGCACCCAGACATCGGGACGGGGCCGCGCTTCGGTCTCGATCTCGGTCAGCGCGTCGAGCACCGGCAGGCCGATATTGCCGGCCACGATGGTAGTCAGGCCGGCGGCCTCGCACATGGCGCCCACCATGCTGGTGACGGTGGACTTGCCGTTGGAGCCGGTGATGGCGATCACCTTGGACTTGGCCGAGCGGAACTTGCGGGCACGGGCGAACAGCTCGATATCGCCGACGACTTCGATGCCGCGCTCCAGCTCGGCCGCGATGGCGGGCTCGGCCAGCGGGACGCCAGGGCTGACGACCAGCATCTCGGCACCGGCGAAGGTCGAGTCGGTAAAGCTGCCCAACTTGACCGGGATATCGGGTAGGGCCGCGCGCAGCTCATCGAGGCCCGGCGGCGTGGCGCGGCTGTCGGCGACCGTGACCTTGGCGCCGTGCCTGACCAGCCAGCGGGCCGCGGACAGTCCGGTGATACCGAGACCGACGACGGTGATGTGCTTGCCTGCGACTTCCATCTGTCCTGCTCTCCTCAGCGCAATTTCAGGGTGGCGAGACCCGCCAGTACCAGGAGCATGGTGATGATCCAGAAGCGGACCACGACCTGGGTCTCTTTCCAGCCCTTGAGCTCGTAGTGGTGGTGTAGCGGTGCCATGCGGAATACGCGTTTGCCGGTCAACTTGAAGCTGGCGACCTGGATCATCACGCTCAGGGCTTCCATCACGAACACGCCGCCCATGATGAACAGCACGATCTCCTGGCGGACGATCACGGCGACGGTACCGAGCGCGGCGCCGAGCGCCAGGGCGCCGACGTCACCCATGAAGACTTCCGCCGGGTAGGCGTTGAACCACAGAAAGCCGAGGCCGGCGCCGCCCATGGCGGCGCAGAACACCGCCAGCTCGCCGGCACCGGGGATGTGCGGCAGCAGCAGGTAGCCGGCGAACTTGGCGTTACCGGCGACGTAGGCAAAGATGGCCAGTGCGCCGGCCACCATGACGGTCGGCAGGATGGCGAGGCCATCTAGGCCGTCGGTGAGGTTGACGGCATTGGAGGTGCCGACGATCACGAAGTAGGTCAGCACCATGAAGCCGATCCCACCGAAGGGATAGGCGATGTGCTTGAAGAAGGGCACGATGAATTCGGTATTGGCGGGCAGCGTGGCGGTATTGGCCAGGTAGCTGCCGGCGGCGATGGCGATCACCGACTGCCAGATCAGCTTCTGCTTGCTGCTCAGGCCCTTGGGGTTCTTCAGGGCGACCTTCTTGTAATCGTCGATGAAGCCGATGATGCCGGTGCACAGCGTCACGCCCAGGACCAGCCAGACATATTTGTTG
This sequence comes from Chitinimonas naiadis, assembly GCF_054780835.1. Classification (NCBI taxonomy): domain Bacteria; kingdom Pseudomonadati; phylum Pseudomonadota; class Betaproteobacteria; order Neisseriales; family Chitinibacteraceae; genus Chitinimonas; species Chitinimonas naiadis. The sequence goes on from NZ_BAAGVO010000005.1 coordinate 550,903, forward strand.
CTGAGGTCGGACCACAGCAGGGTGGTCAGGCCGATCGACAGCAGGATCAGGGTGCCGCCCATGGTGGGCGTGCCGGCCTTGACCAGGTGGGTCTGCGGGCCATCGTCACGGACGGCCTGGCCGACCTTCATGGCGGTCAGGCGGCGGATCACCCAGGGGCCGAGCACGAAGCTGATCAGCAAGGCGGTCATCGTCGCCAGCACGGTGCGCAGCGTGATGTAGTTGAAGACGTTGAAGGCCCGGACGTTTTCACCGAGCAGATTGGCGAGCCATAGCAGCATCTCAGGCTCCTTTGCTTTCTGTTGCGGCCAGGGCCGCAACGACTTGTTCCATGCGCATGAAGCGCGATCCCTTGACCAGCACGGCCGCATCGGCACCCAGGCGCGGGGCCAGGGCGGCGATCAGTTCTGCGTGCGTGGCAAACCACTGTCCACCGGCGCCGAAGGCGTCGACGGCATGACGCATGCCCTTACCGGTGGCGTAGAGCTGTTCCAGCCCCTTGCTGCGCGCGTACTGTCCGAGTTCGGCATGGCGTGTGGCGACGTCGTCGATCTCGCCGATATCGCCCAGGACCAGGTAGCGCGGCGCCGGGAGGGCAGCCAGCACATCCATCGCGGCATGCATGGAATCCGGGTTGGCGTTGTAGGTGTCGTCGATCAGCAGGGCGCCACTGGCAGCTTGCTTCTGCTGCAGCCGACCTTTGGTGCCGGCGTATTCGGCCAGACCGGCGGCGATCTCGCCGGCCGACAGGCCCAGCGCATGGCAGGCCGCGGCGGCGGCCAGCGCGTTGCGCACGTTGTGCAGGCCAGGGGCCTTCAGTTCGACAGGGGCTTCGCCAGCCGGGGTCTGCAGCGTGAAGCGGCTCTGCAGTGCCTCGCTCTGCAGGTTGGCGGCCTTGACCTGGCCTTGCTTAAGGCCGAAGCCGATCTGCTGACGGGTCTTGTTGAGGCTGGACCAGTACTCGGCGAACTCGTCGTCGAGGTTGATCACGGCACAGGCCTGGTCGGCCATGCGCTCGAAGATCTCGCCCTTGGCCTGGGCGATGCCGGCCCGCGAGCCGAGGTATTCAATGTGGGCCGTCCCGGCGTTGTTGACCAGGGCCACGGTTGGCGCCGCCAGATTGGACAGGTAGGCGATCTCACCGAAATGGTTCATACCCATCTCGATCACGGCGTACTGGTGCTGGGCGCGCAGGCGCAGCAGCATCAGTGGCACGCCGATGTGGTTGTTGAGATTGCCACTGGTGGCGAGGACGGCGTCGTTGCCGGCCTTGTGGCGCAACACGGCGGCGATCATCTCCTTGACCGTGGTCTTGCCGCTGGAGCCGGTGAGGGCGACCAGCGGCAGGGTGAAGCGGCTGCGCCAGAAGGCGGCCAGCTTGCCCAGTGCGGCCAGGGTATCGTCCACCTCGACCAGCGGTGCATCGGCCGGCAGTTGTGCCAGAGCGGGATGGCCGGCTTGCACGAGTGCGCCGACGGCACCCTGGGCCAGCACGGCGGCCAGGAAGTCATGACCGTCGAAACGCTCGCCGACCAGGGCGACGAACAGGTCGCCCGGCTGGATGTCGCGACTGTCGGTACTCACGCGCGTGTACGCAGACGCACCCTGGCCACGCAGGGTAGCTTGCAGTGCGGTTGCGGTGGCGGCGAGGTTCAGCATTGTTTCTGTCACTTCAACGGCTTCCAGGCCGCGAGGGCGGCCTTTGCATGTTGTTCATCGCTGAACGGCGTCTTCACGCCATTCATGTCCTGGTATTCCTCATGGCCCTTGCCGGCGATCAGGATCACGTCGCCTGGTTCGGCCAGCTCAATAGCGGAGCGGATGGCTTCGGCCCGGTCGCTCTGCACGCTGTAGTCGCCATGCTGCTGGTGCTCGGCATCGGCACCGTCCACGCCTTCGAGGATGTCGCGGATGATCCGCTTCGGGTCCTCGGTACGCGGGTTGTCGTTGGTGATGATGATGGTGTTGGAGAGCGTGCAGGCTATCCGACCCATCTCCGGCCGCTTGCCGCGATCACGATCACCACCGCAGCCGAAGATGCAATACAGCCGGCGCCGCTTGGGCATCACGTCACGCAAGGTCGTGAGCGCCTTTTCGAGGGCATCGGGGGTATGGGCGTAGTCGATCACCACCAGCGGCTGTTCGCCGCCGCCGAGCCGCTGCATGCGACCCTTGGCCGATTCGATCTGGCCGAGCACGGCCACGGCCTGGTCCAGCGCCACGCCTGCCTTGAGCAGCACGCCCAGGCAGGCCAGCAGGTTGTAGGCGTTGAAACGGCCCAGCAGGGTGCTGTTGAGTTCCGCCTTGCCCCAGGGGGATTCGATCTGCAGCTTCAGGCCGGCGAGGCTGGTCTCGACATGCACCGCACGCAGTTCGCCAGCGTCGAGGCCGTAGCCCAGCGTCAGTGCCTTGGGCAGCTTGGCAAGCAGCTCGGCGCCGAAGGGATCGTCGGCATTGATGACAGCGGCCTTGAGTCCGTCCCACTCCAGCAGCTTTTGCTTGGCGGCGCCGTAGGCGGCCATGGTGCCGTGGTAGTCGAGGTGGTCGCGGGTCAGGTTGGTGAAGACCGCGATGTCGAATTCGACGCCGTGCGCACGGGCCTGCTCCAGCGCGTGCGAGGAAACTTCCATGGCCAGGTGGCTGGCACCGGCTTGCCGATAGCCGGCGATCAGGCCGTGCAGTTGCAGGGTGTCCGGCGTGGTGTGGCTGGCTTCCGTCAGGGCGTCGAGAAAGCCGTAGCCCAGCGTGCCGATCAAGGCAGGCTTACCGCCCAGCAGGGCGAAGGCCTGTGCCAGCCAGTGCGTGCAGCTGGTCTTGCCATTGGTGCCGGTGACGCCAACGCAAAGCATGTCGTGGCTGGGCTTGCCGCCAAGGTGGGCGGCGATCAGGCCGGCCTGGGCGCCGAGTTCAGGGATGCCGAGGTTCGGTACGGTCCAGGCGGCGCTCCACTTGAAGGCGCCGGCGGTCGTGTCGCTGGTGTCCCACAGCACGGCGGCGGCGCCAGCCGCAATCGCGGCCGCGATGTGATCGCGGCCGTCCGAGTTCACGCCGCGGCTGGCCAGGAATACATCACCGGCTTGCAGCTTTCGGCTGTCGGCCACCAAGCGGCGACCCTGGGCCAGCGCGTCGATCGCGGCCCAATCGAGAGGAGGCAATTTCCAGCTGGCAGGCTTCACATTTCCTCCTTCACGTTGCTGTCATTGGTCTCGAGTTGCAGCACGTTCTGCGGCGCATCTGGCGGTACACCCATGACCCGCAGGCCACCGGCGACCACGGCGCTGAACACCGGCGCGGCGACATCGCCGCCGTAGTACTTGCCGTTGCTCGGCTCGTCGATCATCACCGCCACGATCAGGCGCGGGTCCGAGATCGGCGCGATGCCGACGAAGGAGCCGACGTAGCGATTGCCGTCGTAGCTGCCGCCTTCAAGCTTGTGGGCGGTGCCGGTCTTGCCGCCCACGCGGTAGCCAAGCACCTGTGCTTTACGGGCAGTACCACCTGGGAGCGTGACCATTTCGAGCATCTTGCGCACCGCCTGTGCCGTTTCCGGCTTCAATATCGAACGCCCCGGCAAGGGGGCGACCAGCTTCTGAAAACTGATGGGACGGATCTCGCCGTCCGTAGCAAAAATCTGATAAGCCCGCGCGATCTGCAGCAGGCTTACCGAAATACCATGACCGTACGACATCGTCGCCTGGTCGATGGGGACCCAGTTCTTCCAGGCCCGCAACCTGCCGCCTGACTCACCCGGGAAGCCGCTGTGCGGTGGCTGGCCAAATCCCAGGCTGTCATAGAAATTCCACAGGTACTCTCGTCCCATACCCAGTTGCAGCTTGGCGGCGCCGATATTGCTCGACACCTGGATCATCTGTTCGATGGAGATCGCACCGTGCGGCTTGGTATCGTGAATGGTGGCAGGACCAATGTTGAACGTACCGCCGCCGGTCTGGATGATGGACTGCGGGGTCACTTCCCCGGTCTCCAATGCGGCTGCCGCGGTCATCGGCTTCATGGTCGAGCCTGGCTCGTAGGCATCGGTCAGCGCCCGGTTGCGACGGGCGCTGGGGTCGAGCTTTTCCCGGTTGTTGGGGTTGAAGCTCGGCATATTGGCCAGGGCCAGTACTTCACCGGTACGGGCGTCGAGCACCACGATGCCGCCGCCCTTGGCCTTGTTGTCGTCGACCGCCTTCTTCAGCTCCCGGAAGGCCAGGTACTGGATCTTGCTGTCGATGCTCAGCGTCAGCGTCTGGCCGTCACGCGGCTTTTCGATACTGGTCACGTCCTCGACGATGTAGCCGCGGCGGTCCTTGATCACCTGACGGCTGCCCGGCTTGCCGGCCAGCATGGACTCGCGGGTCAGCTCGAAGCCTTCCTGGCCCTTGTTGTCGATGCCGGTGAAGCCGATCACGTGAGCCAGTACTTCGCCGGCCGGGTAATAGCGACGATACTCGGTCTGCTTGGAAATGCCCGGTATGCCGACGCCCAGCACCCGCTCCGCAGCATCGGGGCTCATTTGCCGGCGCAGGTAGACAAAGTCGCGCTTCTTGTCGGCCAGCTTGCGCTTGACCTCGGCGACATCCAGGCCGAGCGCGCGGCTCAGATTGGCAAGCTGAGTCGCGGTCAGGTCGGGAATATCCTGCGGGCTGGCCCAGATGGACTGCACCGGCGTAGAGATGGCGAGTGGTTCACCGTTACGATCGGTGATCATGCCGCGGTTGGCTTCCAGCGTCAGGCGGCGGCTGTAGCGGGCTTCGCCCTGCTCGCGCAGGAACTCTTCCTTGTAGCCCATCAGGTAGCCGGCCCGGCCGATCAGCAACAGGAACAGCCCGACCAGCGCGCCCAGCACCAGCCAGGTTCGCCACATTTGCAGCTTGAGCGTCAGGTTCTTGTTCGTCCGGTAGGCCATGGCGCGCTCAGGGCTTTGCCACGGTGACGGGCGCCACCTGGGTATGAGCCGCATCCGCCACGCGCATGTTCAGCCGGTTGATGGCTTCCTTCTCGATGCGCGAGTGCATGGCCCAGGTGCTCTGCTCCAGCTGCAACTGACCCCATTCGACATCCAGCCGACGGGCTTCGGTTTGCGCCTTCTGCAACTCGATATAGGCTCGCCGCGCTTTATGCTGCGAGGTAACGACCCCCAGCGCACAGGCGATCAGGACAAAGAGCAACAACAAGTTCAACCGCGTCACAGCGCCGCCCCGGTCCTTTCGGCGACGCGGAGGATGGCACTACGGGCGCGCGGGTTTGCGTCAACTTCGGTTTGCGATGCGCGGATCGGCTTGCCGATCAGCTTCAAGGGGGCTTCGCCGATATCGGCCGCGCGGATCGGCAAGCGCGAGGGCAGCTTGTCGGCCTTGGCGGCATCCACCATGAAGCGCTTGACGATACGGTCTTCCAGTGAGTGGAAGGCGATGACGGACAACCGGCCACCGGGCTGCAGGCGCTTGAAGGCCTGCGGCAGGGTTAGCGACAGTTCCTCAAGCTCACGATTGATGTAAATCCGTATAGCCTGGAAGGTGCGCGTCGCCGGGTCCTGGCCCGGCTCCCGGGTGCGGACGCTCTTTGCCACGATCTGGGTAAGTTGTCCTGTTGTGACAACAGGGTTTTCGAGCCGAGCCGCAACAATCGCGCCTGCAATCTGTTTAGCAAACCGCTCTTCGCCATAATCTCTGATCACCTCTGTAATCTCGGCCTGATCGGCCGAGGCCAGCCATTCCGCGGCAGTTTGCCCGCGGGTCGTATCCATGCGCATGTCGAGCGGCGCATCGAAGCGGAAACTGAAGCCGCGTGCGCCGTCGTCTATCTGGGGGGAGGAAACACCAAGGTCCATCAGCACGCCGTTGACCTGGGCTATGCCAAGCGCGTCCAGGCCAGCATCGAAGGCGGCATAGGGCTCATGGACGATGGAAAAACGGGGGTCGTCGATGGTGCGGGCGTTGGCAACCGCCTGCGGATCTTTGTCGAACGCGATCAGCCGGCCTTGCGGGCCGAGCTGGCTGAGAATCAGGCGGCTATGCCCACCGCGACCATAGGTACAGTCGACGTAGATGCCGTCTGGCTGGATGGCCAACCCGTCCACCGCTTCGGTCAGCAGCACCGTGCGGTGGATGAACTCTGCCGCGCTCACAGCACGAAACCATCGAGTTGGGCCGCGATATCGGCTGGCGACATGGCCAGCGCAGCGGCGGTTTGGGCGTTCCAGCGGGACTCGTCCCACAGCTCGAACTTGCTGCCCAGGCCCACCAGGGCCACGGCCTTGTCCAGTTGCGCAAAGCTGCGCAGGGTGGGGGACAGCAGGATTCGACCGGCGGAGTCGATGTCCAGCTCCTCGGCGTGGCCGAGGATCAGGCGCTGCAGGGCGCGGGCTTGGGGATTGAAGGCAGGCAGATTATTGAGCTTATCGCGAACGGGTTCCCAGGCGGGCTGGGGGTAGACCAGCAGGCACTGGCTAGGATCGACGGTCACGGTCAGGCGGCCGCCACAACCCTCGAGCAGGGCGTCACGATGCTTGGCCGGGATGGCCAGTCGCCCTTTGCTGTCGAGGTTGAGAAGTGCTACGCCGCCAAACATGATTACCGCCAAAGTTCCCGCTGTGGGGGTGAAAGTCGGACTTAAACTTTCAGGAGTTTTTTGGGCGGGTGAAACACTTTTCACCACTTTTACCCACTACGCCCCACTATAGGGCAATGGATGAACACGGGTCAAGCGGGCGTAGTGGGAATTTTTGTTTTTGCTACAATCACTTACGGCTAATTTGCAAAGTGGGATGTCAAGCCGATATCCCTTTGCAAATAAGGGTTTATGTGAAAATATGAAAGCAGTGCTTTAACTCCGCTGCGGAACGCTTCATGCCCACTCGTCTTCTTTCTTTTTTGCTGATGCTGCTTGTGCTGCTCGGCGGCTGCTCGCAGCTGCAACAGTCGGGCCGCGCGATGGCAGACAATAACGGCGCGCTCCAGGATGGCGAGGTTCGCTCGCTGGGGCAGCGCAAGTACCAGGTGCGGGTGACGGGATCGACGCTGTTGTTCGATGGCCAGGCCGAGCAGTTCTTTCGCCGGCGGGCGGATGGGCTGAGCCAGAAGATGGGCTGCAAGAGCTGGCGTATGCTGGAGTACAAATCCGGCACGGAGAACACCCTGCTGGGTGCGCGGCAGTATGCCGAGGGCGTGATCGAGTGTCTGTGAGCCCGGTCTGATGTGGTCCCGCCTTGCCCGCCTGGCTCTGCTGGCTGCGGTTGTGATGTTGATCTGGAACGCTTTCCTGAAGCCTGCGACCCGGCTGCGCCTGCGCGGCTATGTGGAAGTGCTGGCCTACGCGCTGCTGGTCTCGTCGCTGTTGATGGCGGGCTGGCACTGGTGGCGTTACGGTCTGGGCTGAATCGTCGTCTCTCGGATGTCAGAAGCGCAGAACCTGTCCGACCAAGCAGTGTCGAAAGCCCACATTGTCCTGGAGCCACCATGTCCGTCTATCGCCCTCCCCATATCGATCCGAGTGAGATCACGCCAGAGAAAGTCTACCTGAGTCGTCGTGACTGGATGCAGGGGGCGGCGGGCCTGGCGCTGGCGAGCCTGCTGCCGGCTGAAGCCGCCGCACCGGCGGCAGCGCCGGCGCCCGCCATCGCGCTGCCAACCTTCTACAAGAGCCGCTACAGCACGACCGAGGACAAGAACAGCCTCGAACAGATCACGAGCTACAACAATTTCTATGAGTTCGGGACCGACAAGGGCGATCCGGCCGAGAACGCCCATAGCCTCAAGCCCACGCCCTGGAGCGTGGAAGTGAGTGGTGAGGTCGGCAAGGCCAAGCGCTTTGACCTCGACAGCCTATTGAAGCTGGCACCGCTGGAGGAGCGCATCTACCGGCTGCGTTGCGTGGAGGGTTGGTCGATGGTGATCCCCTGGGTGGGCTTGCCGCTATCGGCCCTGCTGAAGCAGGTGGAGCCCAATTCCCGCGCCAAGTATGTGGAGTTCACCACCTTGCTGGCGCCGGACCAGATGCCGGGCCAGCGTACCCGGGTGCTGGAATGGCCCTATATCGAGGGGCTGCGGATCGATGAAGCCATGCATCCGCTGGCCATCCTGGCGGTGGGCCTGTATGGCCGGCCGTTGCCCAAGCAGAACGGCGCGCCGATCCGGCTGGTCGTGCCGTGGAAGTACGGCTTCAAGAGCATCAAGTCCATCGTCAAGATCCGCCTGGTCGAACAGCAGCCTGTCAGCAGCTGGACCAAGTCCATTCCCGGCGAGTACGGCTTCTATTCCAATGTGAATCCGGAAGTCGATCATCCGCGCTGGAGCCAGGCGACCGAGCGGCGCATTGGCGAATTTTCCAAGCGCAAGACGCTGATGTTCAATGGTTATGGCGATGAGGTGGCGGCGCTGTACAAGGGTATGGATCTGCGCCGCAATTATTGATTAAGGATGGCGCACTGATCGGGCGGATGCTTTGGTAGCAGTGCCAGGCGGTAAACTGAACATGTCTATGCTGCCCAGGTGGAGTATTCCCACGCAAAACGGCCACCCGAAGGTGGCCGTTTGTCTGGGTATTCAGTGCAAAGTCGGCCTGTAAGCCGGGTCCTGTGACGCGGCGGTTACCCGCCGCCGACAGTCATTCCTCTAGGACGTACATTACTGCACGCCTCAAGCAACCTACCCGCAAGCTCAGGGGGCCCCGTCAACGCTTGCCTATTTGGTCTTGCTTCGGATGGGGTTTAGCCTGCCTCGGTCTGTCGCCAGCCGAGCGGTGCGCTCTTACCGGACCGGTCTTGCGACCGGCCACCGCTTTCGCGGCCACCTTTTCACCCTTGCCTGTGCCGCTCTCCGGAGAGAGTAACGCCTCCACCCTTGCGGGTTTCTGCGCCGGCCATCGGCGGTTCAGCTCTCTGTTCCACTTTCCGTCGCCTCACGACGCCTGGCCGTTAGCCAGCATCCTGCCCTATGAAGCCCGGACTTTCCTCCCCGTGGCAAGCCACGCGGCGACTGTCCGGCCGACTTCGCGCAGCTAGTGTAACACCCTGGTCAAGCCCCCCGGTCCGGGCCGCCTTTCGGCGGGCGTTTCAGTTGGGTAGGGGCTGCTGGATCAGCCACTGGTCCTTGGGGGGCAGCAGGCGGGTCAGGTCGTAGCCGGGCAGGGTTTTGGCATCGAGCATCTCGATCACCGGGCTGACCTGGCGGTAGTAGGGCTGCTGTTCCAGTATGCGCACGGCCTGATCGATGGCGATACGGGCCTGGATGACCGGTGCGTCGCTCGGGGCGGCCAGCAGGCGGCCATTGCGGATCAGCTCGATGACCGGTTCGGTCGCGTAGTAGGCGAGCACCCGGACATTGCCCATGCTGCTGGCCTGCAGGTAGTTGGCGGCGGATTCCGCGCCGACGGCATTGGCCAGTACATAGTCGGCCGGCTGGCGGCCGAAGAAATTGCGGACCAGCCGCATCTGGCTGCTTGAGTCGGTCGGGGCGTAACCCGCGGGGATCAACTGCAGCGGGCTGCCCCGCAAGGCCTGACGTGCACCATAGTCGGCATTGACCACCCAGCCTGCCCCTTCGGGGCCGGGCAGCCAGGCCAGTCGGGCCGGTCTGTCGCCGTGCAGCTTGAGCAGGTAACGGATGGCGGTCGCTGCCATGTCGGCAAAGCTGACGCGGGAATGGCTGGCAACGGCAGGGTTGTCTATGCCATTGATGAGATCGATGACCGGCACCTTGCTGAATGCGGCCCGGGCGATATCAGTGTCCAGGCCCTTGGCCGAGATGGCCGCCAGGATGATGGCGTCGGCCTTCAGGGCCAGGCAGTCGGCGAACTGGCGCTGCTGCTGCGCCAGATTCTCGTAACCCCCCGCCTGGTAGATGCCAAGTTTGATGCCTTGCCGGCGGGCTTCTTCCGCCAGGCCCCAGGAGACGCCCCACCAGTACTTGTCCTTGCCGTGCGGCAGGAGGGCGCAGATGCGCCAGGGTTTGCTGGCCTTACGCAGCGGCTGGTAGCTCTGGGGCTTGCCATCGGCAACGGTGGCGACTGGAAACCAGTCGGCCGCCAAGCCGCTGGTGCCTAGTAGCAGCGCGAACAACAGGCGGAGTAGGAAGGGGGAGCGCACTCCCCCAGATTATGCGATCAATCGGCCAGCCGCCAGGCCACCGTCTCGCCGGCCCGCAGTGGTACCAGGGTGTCACCGCCGACATAGGGCAGTTCGGCCGGTACGGCGAGCGCTTCCTTGACCAGGGTAATGGTGTCCGGATTGGCCGGCAGGCCATAGAACACCGGGCCAAACCGGCTGGCGAAGCCCTCCAGCTTGTCGAGGGCGCCGACGGCTTCGAAGGCCTCGGCATACAGCTCGATACCGTTGTTGGCCGTATACATGCCGGCGCAGCCGCAGGCAGCTTCCTTGGTGGTCTTGCCGTGTGGCGCACTGTCCGTACCCAGGAAGAACTTGGGACTGCCACTGGTCGCGACTTCAACCAGCGCTTCGCGATGGATCTCGCGCTTGAGCACCGGCAGGCAGTAGTGGTGCGGCCGGATGCCGCCCTGGAACAGGGCGTTACGGTTCATCAGCAGGTGGTGGGCGGTGATGGTTGCCGCCACATTGGCCGGTGCACTCCAGACAAAGTGGGCGGCCTGCTTGGTGGTGATGTGTTCGAACACCACCTTGAGGTTGGGGAGCTTTTCCAGCAGCGGCTTCATGACTCGCTCGATGAACACTGCCTCGCGGTCGAACACGTCCACGCTCGGGTCGGTCACCTCGCCGTGTACCAGCAGCGGCACACCGAGTTCGGCCATGGCCTTCAGCGTCGGCATGGCCTTGTTGATGTCGGTCAAGCCGGCATCGGAATTGGTGGTGGCGCCGGCCGGGTAGAGCTTGATGGCCTTCACGAAACTGCTCTCCGCCAGCTTGGCGACTTCCTCGGGCGGGGTGACGTCGGTCAGGTACAGCGTCATCAGCGGCTCGAAGCGCATGCCGGCGGGCAGGGCGGCCAGAATGCGTTCACGGTAGGCCGCCGCCTCCGCCACGGTACGCACCGGCGGCTTGAGGTTGGGCATGACGATGGCGCGGCCAAAGCGGCGCGCGGTATCCGGCAACACGGCCTTCAAGGCATCGCCATCACGCAGGTGCAGATGCCAGTCATCGGGGCGGATCAGGGTAAGTTGTGTCATGGCGGCAGCGGGAAGCGAATGGGAATACCGACATTATCCGGCAAGTGGCAGGGTTTGCCGATGGGTGACGTGGTGTAGATCCGCTAGCACCGCAGATTTTTCCGGTGGCTATCAGGCTGCAAGCGATATGCACATTGGCTTGGTGCCGTGTAGCCAAGTGAGTATTGGTGGAAGGCGCCTTCGGCTTTTCCACCCTACGAAAGAGCGCGCTGGAATGGCGAGATGCCGCCATGACATTGACTGATGATCGAAGCCACGAACGAGCGTCAGCGAGGCACCCCTGCGGCGGCAGGGGCGGGGGGGATGGGCTCTATGAAGCCCAGGAGCCGCTCTGTGAGCACCCACCGCTTTATAACGCCCGGCTGTGCCGGGCGAGGCACTGAACTACCAGAATACCCTGCAGTTCGAATGGTTACCGGCGCCGCAACCAGAACAGGAACTTCCCATCCGCCTGCTCGTGATGCGCCAGCTCATGTCCGGTCTGGCGGCAGAAGGCTTCGAAGTCGGCCGGGGTGCCGGGGTCGGTACAGACCAGGTGCAGCACGGTGCCGCTGGGCAGGTCGGCCAGCGCTTTCTTGGCGCGCAGGATGGGCAGGGGGCAGTTCAGGCCGGAGAGGTCGACGCTGAGATTCGCTTCGGGTGCAGACATGGCTGGACCAGGTAAGGGGTGAAGCGCAAATTATAGCGCCGTCGCCGGGCTGGCTTCGATACGGATCAATACCGATGGCTGGCGTGCGCTTAACGTTTGTTCTGATGCGCGCAGGACCAACGTCTGACCGGCGCGCATGAGGAGGTCGTCGCCTTGCAGCTCACCCTGTCGCAGATGGCAAAGTTGCAGGTCCGGGTGGTCGAGGCGCACGGACTGGCCTGCCTGCAGGTGTTCGATCGTCAGTTTCGCCCGGCCCCAATCCCGGGCGACCATCAGGTTGAAGTCCTGCAGGGCACCGTCCAGCAGCGTGCATGCCACCGCCTGCTCACCCTGAAAGGCGATGGGCGCGAGCGGCGTATCCAGCAACGCGGTACGGCCGTCGTCGAATTGCAGCCGCATGCCGGCACCGGCCAGCAGCATCAGTTGCCGGTCTACGCCAGGGAAGCTGGAAAACGGCCCGCCTTGCGCAACCTGGGCGATGGACAGGCGCAGGGCGAAGTCGTCCGGTCGCTCGGGATGGGCCAGGCGATACAGCTCGCAGGTGGTGCCGCCGCCGTTCTTCCACGGCATGGCGCGGTAGTCGTCGGGGCCGAGCAGGGTGCAGGTCATGCCGGGGTACTCATATATTGCCGCTGGCGGCTTGGCGCGAGGCACATGCTGGCCGACAATGCCGGCATGTGTCTGATCGCATTTCAATGGAACCCGGATAGTGCCAGCCCTTTGCTGGTCGTGGCCAACCGGGATGAGTTCTATGCCCGTCCGGCGGCGGCAGCAGACTGGTGGGACGATGGCATGACCCTGGCCGGTCGCGACCTGAAAGCGGGCGGTACCTGGATGGGTGTCACCCGGCAGGGGCGTTTCGCCGCCCTCACCAATTACCGCGATCCCAGCCGGGTAAAGGCGGATGCGCCGTCGCGCGGTGCGCTGGTGGCGGCCTTTCTGCAAGGCCAGGCCAGCAGCGCCGACTTTATCGGCGTGCTACGTCTCGACGCACCGCGATACAACGACTTCAACCTGCTGCTCTACGATGGCCAGCGCCTGCTGGGCTATGAGAGCCGGCAGGATCGGACGCTACGCTTTGGCCGTGGTATCCATGCCGTCTCCAACGCCGGCTTCGACACGCCCTGGCCCAAGGTGGAGATCCTGAAGGCCGGCCTGGCCCGCGATGCCGCAGATGACGACGCCCTGCTGGCCTTGCTGGCGGACCCCCGGCGGGCGGAAGACAGCCGCCTGCCGCAGACCGGCGTCCCGCTGGAATGGGAACGGGCGCTATCGGCCGCCTTTATCCGTACGCCGGACTACGGTACCCGGGCGTCCAGCCTGGTCCGCCTGGGCGGAGGGCGGGTTGCATTCACCGAGCGCCGGTTCACCGGCGGTGAGCCAGCCGGCGAAAGCCGCTTCGAATTTGCACTATCCTGAATGTCCATGAGCCACGATCACCACCATCCTCATCACAATCACGCCCACCATGCCAGCCGCCGACGCTTGTTGCTGGCGCTGCTACTGACCGCCGGCTACGCCGTGGTGGAGGCGGGTGGCGGGCTGTGGACCGGCTCGCTGGCGCTGCTGTCCGATGCCGGCCATATGCTGACCGACGCCGCAGCGCTGGGCCTGGCGCTGTTTGCGCAGATGGTGGCGCGGCGACCGGCCTCGGTGCGTAATTCCTACGGCTATGCCCGGGCCGAGGTGCTGGGCGCGCTGATCAACAGCCTCCTGATGCTGGCCATGGTCGGCTGGATCGCCTTCGAGGCCATAGGCCGGCTGATCAGCCCCAAGGAGGTCGACGGCGGCGGGGTCATGGTGATTGCGGTGATCGGCCTGGTCGTCAACCTGCTGGCGGCCTGGCTGCTATCGGGCGACAGCCACAACATGAACTCACGCGCGGCACTGATGCATGTGCTGGGCGACCTGCTGGGTTCGGTGGCGGCCATCGCGGCCGGTGCCATCATCTGGGCGACTGGCTGGAAGCCCATCGATCCCATCCTGTCGCTGCTGGTCGTGGTGTTGATCCTGCGCTCCACCTGGGCGTTGGTGCTGCAGTCCAGCCATGTGCTGATGGAAGGTGTGCCAGCTCATTTGGACCTCAATACCGTGGGGGCGACCCTGGCCGCACAACCTGGCGTGCAGTCGGTGCATGACCTGCATGTCTGGCATCTGGGGCCGGACCGGGTGGCGATGTCGGCCCATGTGGTGATCGACAACCCCGAGCTGTGGCCGAGGTTGCTGGCGGCCACCCAGACCCTGCTGGCCAAGGAGTACCAGATCGACCACGTCACGTTGCAGCCGTCCTGGCTGGGGCAGATTCCGCAGGGCAAGGTGATTCCGCTGACGTCGGTAGCGAGCACCGGCGCGACCGACCCGCATGCGCATGGCCAGCGTGACCACGATCATGGCAGCCATGATCATGCCCATGGTGGACATGGCCACAAGCACTGAGCGGTTCAGCGCTGGGTGGTCCTGGGTTTTCGCACCGGCTTGGCGGCCTGGGCACGCAGGCTGACGCCCAGTGCGCCACGACACCAGTCCAGCAGGTCCAGCCGTTCTTCCAGCGCTTCGTCCGCTATGCGGTAGTAGCTCATCTGCATGAGCCGGCCATCCTTGTACTGGTACTCGAAGGGTCCGCAACCCGCCGCCTGGTGGCGAGGCCGTGTTTCGGCATCGGCCTTGAGATAGAGCACCTCGTCCACCACGATGCCGAAGATCAGCCCGTCGCAGTAGATACCCCAGCCGCCGAACATGGCGCGACCGCTGACCAGGCCCATGGGGGCAAGCTGCTCGCATAGCCAGCTGACGAATTCATTGTGTTTCATGGCGATATTTCAAGGCGATCGGGTAGAAAAAAGCCGGCGATCTCGCCGGCTGGTGAGGGGGCCGGTCGGCAGTATCAGCCGTCCGCGTTGATCTGGGCGGTCAGCTCGGCCAGTACCCTGGCGGCGTCGTCGTTACCTACCTGGCAGGTGCCGGCGGCCTGATGCCCGCCGCCGCCGTATTTCAGGCACAGCTCGCCGACATTGGTCTTGGAACCGCGGTCGAGGATGGATTTGCCGACGGCGAATACGGTGTTCTGTTTGTCGCGGCCCCAGAGGATGTGGATGGAGATATTGGTCTCCGGGTAGAGCGCATAGATCACGAAGCGGTTGGTGGCGTAGATGGTTTCCTCATCGCGCAGGTCCAGCACCGCCAGGTTCTTGTGCACCGTGGTGCAGCGCTGCAACTGGTCCTTGGCCTTGGGTTCGTGCTCGAAATAGAGCTCGACCCGTTCGCGTACGTCCGGCAGGGTCAGGATGTCTTCGATGCCGTGGGTGCGGCAGTATTCGATCAGATCCATCATCAGCTGGTAGTTGCTGACCCGGAAGTCACGGAAACGGCCGAGGCCGGTACGGGCGTCCATCAGGTAGTTCAGCAGTACCCAGCCCTCCGGACTGAGGATCTCGTCGGCGGTGAAGTCGGCCGAATCGCCCTTGTCCACCGCCTCCATCATGTCCTCGCGCACGCGTGGGAAGGCCTTCTTGCCGCCGTAGTAGTCATAGACCACCCGCGCTGCCGATGGCGCGCTGGGGGTGATGACGTGGTTGTCGCGTTTTTCGTTACGGATGGTTTCGGACAGATGGTGGTCGAAGGCGAGATGAATGCCGGGTACGTAGGGCAGGTTGGTACTGATGTCGCGATCGCTGACCTCGACCTTGCCGTCCTGCATGTCCTTGGGATGCACGAATAGGATATCGTCGATCATATCCAGCTCCTTGAGCAGGACGGCGCAAACCAGGCCGTCGAAGTCGCTGCGGGTAATCAGACGGTATTTCTTGGACATGGGGACTGCTCCTAGGGGGTCTCGGCGATGGCGGGGCTGCTGTAGCGGTTCAGTATCAACTTCAGTTTGGGACTCGCCGCGAGTTTTTTCCAGGCGACATTCAATTTCTCCCAGCGTGCTGCAGGGAGTTGGCGTGACGCCAACAGGTGCATGTCGAGCTGCAGGCTCTCCAGCGGTTGCCAGCGCAGCTGAGGGCTTACGCCCAGGCGGCCGGCTGCCGCCTGCAGCGAGCTATCGATACCAAACACGAAACGGCCACGGCCCAGCAGCAGCTTTTGCAGCATTTGCTGGCTGTCGATCGGGGCGGCGTCCAGTACCAGATTCGTCTGCTTGAGCAGGAAGGCATGCGGCGACGAGCCGGGGCTGACCAAGATGGTGGCGTCCGGGCCCAGGGCGGCCAGTTGGCCGAAGTGATCGATGCGCAGGGCCTCGTCATGGCGGCCCAGCAAGCGCAGGCGCACGGTGTGGATGGCGGGTTCGAGCACGCGGTAGCGGGCCATACGCTCTGGCGTCTTGGCGCTGAGTGCCAGGTCCAGCCGGCCGGCATCTACCTCTGCCACCACGCGCTTGACCGGCATGAACTGGTCCAGGCCGGTGAAATGCAGGCTGGGATCGATGGCTTCCAGCTCGCGCAGGAGGTCGATCTCGATCCCGCCGGGCTTGCCGTCGATCAGGTAGGTATAAGGCGGGGAGTTGCCCACGCCGACCCGCAATGGCGGGTCCTTGGCCCAGACCTGGCTGAGAGACAACAACAACAGCCAGGCCCAGTAGCGCATGCTGGATCAGGCGCTAGGCTGCTGCTTTACGACATTCATGGCGGTGGCCACGATGCTGGCCACGTCGGCCGCGTTGCTAGGCAGCAGCATGGTGGTGCCTTCCTTGGCGATATTGCCAAAGGCGCCGATGTACTGCTCGGCCACCTTGAGGTTGACCGCTTCCATGCCGCCGGGCTGGCGTATGGTCTGCGCCACCATGTGGATCGCTTCGGCGGTGGCGCGGGCGACCAGGCGGATCGATTCCGCCTCGCCCTCGGCCCGGTTGATGGCGGCCTGCTTGTCACCTTCGGAGGCGTTGATCTGGGCCTGCTTCTCGCCTTCGGAGCGCTGGATCGAGGATTCACGCTGGCCGGTGGCGATATTGATCTGTTCCTGCTTGCGGCCCTCGGAGGCGGCGATCAGCGCGCGTTTCTCCCGTTCGGCGGTGATCTGCGCCTGCATGGAGTGCAGGATTTCCTTCGGCGGGGTCAGGTCCTTGATCTCGTAGCGCAGGACCTTCACGCCCCAGCTGGTGGCGGCTTCATCGAGCGCAGCAACGACGCCGCCATTGATGTGGTCGCGTTCCTCGAAGGTCTTGTCCAGTTCCATGCGGCCGATGATGGAGCGCAGCGTGGTCTGGGCCAACTGGGTGATGGCCACCACGTAGTTGCTGGAGCCGTAGGAGGCGAGCTGCGGATCGGTCACCTGGAAGTACAGGATGCCGTCGACCTGCAGCTGGGTATTGTCCTTGGTGATACAGATCTGGCTCGGTACATCGAGCGGGATCTCGCGCAGGTCATGGCGGTAGGCGATGCGATCGACAAAGGGCACCACGATGTTGAGGCCCGGCGTGAGCAGGCTGTGGAAGCGACCGAGCCGCTCGACGATCATGGCGTGCTGCTGCGGCACTACCTTGAGTGACTTGACGGCGAAGATCAGGGCAACAACGAACAGTACGACGGCGATTTCCATCTAAGCTCCCGGATTTTTTGGTTTTGTATGGTTTTGTCTATATAGGCGTGGATGTTCAGGCCGCGTGAGCCGCACCTGGGTGCGGCGCTACGATCAACGTGTTGCCGCGCTGGCCCACGATATAGAGTGGCGCGGACTTGTCGGCAGCCGGGCTGGCCAGTTCGGCATCCCAATCGGTACCGCGATAACGCACACGGGCGACGGTATCGGTTTTCCAGGCCGATACTTCGACCTGCTGGCCCAGGTCATAGGCGTGATTGTCGGCCGCAGGTTTGACAATAGGATGTCGGCGCAGCCAAAGGGTTCCGCCGATGGCGCAGAGCGCTGCGGCGATCAGTTCCGCCGGCAGGCCGAAGCCCAGCCAGGCCACCAGGCCACCGATACCGGCGGCAATACCGTAGACCAGCAGATAGAATGTGCCGGTGAGCATTTCTGCTCCTGCCAGCGCCAGACCCAGGACCAACCAGACGATATAGTTTTGCATTGCTCGCTTTGCGTGGTGGAAGAAACCTCGTTACCGCTTTTATAACGCGGCGGCAGGTCGGCGACTAGGGCCTGTCACCAACTATTCATGGTTCTGTTGCATCGCGCCCGGTCCGGCTGGGGCAAGCTGTGCGGGGCTTATCAGACAAGCAGCGAGGCGCTGTTGGCGGGCAAGTACCTTTCTGTCGTACAATACGGCCCCTTTGCCGTTCATATTCAGGCACTTAACACCATGCTTTACCCAGAACGTTTCGATGTGATCGTAATCGGTGGCGGCCATGCCGGCACCGAGGCCGCGCTGGCTGCTGCCCGCATGGGCGTGCGCACCCTGCTGTTGAGCCACAATATCGAGACGCTGGGGCAGATGAGCTGCAACCCCTCGATCGGCGGCATCGGCAAGGGCCACCTGGTGAAGGAGGTCGATGCGCTGGGCGGTGCCATGGCGCTTGCTACCGACATGGGCGGCATCCAGTTCCGCACCCTCAATTCCAGCAAGGGACCCGCCGTACGGGCGACCCGCGCGCAGGCCGATCGGGTGCTGTACAAGGCCGCGATCCGCAGCATGCTGGAGAACCAGCCCAATCTGACCTTGTTCCAGCAGGCCGTGGACGACATCGTGGTCGAAGGTGAGAAGGTCGTGGGGGTCATCACCCAGATCGGCATCCGCTTCGAGGCGCCGACGGTGGTCCTGACGGCCGGTACCTTCCTGGCCGGCAAGATCCATGTCGGCCTGGAAAACCATACTGGCGGCCGTGCCGGCGACCCGGCCTCGGTCACGCTGTCGTCGCGCCTGCGTGAACTGAGCCTGCCGGTCGGTCGGCTCAAGACCGGAACGCCACCGCGCATCGACGGCCGCAGCATCGACTTCAGCCTGCTGGAAGCCCAGCCCGGCGATGACCCGACGCCGGTGTTCTCTGTCCGTGGCAATCGCGCCATGCACCCGCGCCAGCTGCCGTGCTGGATTACGCACACGAATGAGCGTACCCACGAGATCATCCGCAGCGGCTTTGACCGTTCGCCGATGTTCACCGGGGTGATCGAAGGCGTCGGTCCGCGCTACTGCCCGTCCATCGAGGACAAGATCAATCGCTTTGCCGACAAGGATTCGCACCAGATATTCCTGGAGCCGGAGGGCCTCGATACGCACGAGTTCTATCCCAACGGGATCAGTACCTCGCTGCCCTTCGATATCCAACTGGCGGCGGTGCGCTCCATCCGCGGCATGGAGAACGCCCATATCCTGCGGCCAGGTTATGCGATCGAGTACGACTACTTTGATCCGCGTGCGCTCAAGGCCACGTTCGAGAGCAAGGCCATCAACGGCCTGTTCTTTGCCGGCCAGATCAATGGCACCACCGGCTACGAGGAAGCAGCCGCCCAGGGTCTGTTCGCCGGCCTCAACGCTGCGCTGCAGGTGCAGGGCAAGGATGGCTGGACGCCAGGTCGCGACCAGGCCTACCTCGGCGTGCTGGTCGACGACCTGATCACCCGTGGCGTGTCCGAGCCCTACCGCATGTTCACCAGCCGCGCCGAATTCCGCCTGCAGTTGCGTGAAGACAACGCCGACCTGCGCCTGACCGAGGATGGTCGTCGCCTGGGTGTGGTGGGGGACGCGCAGTGGGACCTGTTCTGCCGCAAGCGTGATGCCGTGGCGGCCGAGCTGGAAAGACTGAAGTCGACCTGGGTCAACCCGCGCTTGGTGACGCCGGAGGATGCCGAGCGGGTGTTCGGCCAGCAGATCGAGCGCGAGTACACCCTGGAACAACTCTTGCGTCGTCCGAACGTGGACTATGGCAAGCTCCTGACCTTGCCGGTCGCCGGCGAGCCGGTGACCGACCCCCTGGTGGCCGAGCAGGTCGAGATCCAGGTCAAGTACGCCGGCTATGTGGAGCGCCAGAAGGATGAAGTGGCGCGCCGTAGCGAGATTGAAGAGGTACGCTTGCCCTCGGACTTGGACTACGGCAAGGTGCCGGGGCTGTCCAAGGAAGTCCAGCAACGCCTGAACCAGGCGCGGCCGGAGACGCTGGGGCAGGCATCGAGACTGCAGGGCATGACGCCAGCCGCGATTGGTTTGCTGCTGGTACATCTAAAACGTGGCTTCAAGGCCGCCCAAGACGATATAACGACCAAGACCGCATGATCGGCCAACAACAAGAATTGCAGCTGAGGGATGGATTGCAGGCGCTGGGCCTGTCGCTCGATGACGCGACGGTGGGCCGCCTGCTGGCTTATCTTGGCCTCCTCCTGAAGTGGAACAAGACCTATAGCCTGACGGCCATTACCGAGCCGGAACGCATGGTCTCCCACCATTTGCTGGACAGCCTGGCGGCCCTTGCGCCGGTTGCCGCTCGCAGCCCGCAACGCGTGCTGGATGTTGGCAGTGGTGGCGGACAGCCGGGTATTCCCTTCGCCATTCTGCAGCCGGATTGGCAGATCACCCTGCTCGATAGCAACCACAAGAAGACCGCCTTTCTGCAGCAGGCCGTCATCGAGCTGGGCTTGAAGAACGTGACCGTGGTGTGCGACCGGGTCGAGAACGTGGCGGTCGAGGGCGGTTACGACCTGATCACCTCGCGCGCCTTTGCCGACCTGGCCGATTTTGTCCGCCTGACCCGCCAGTTGTTGGCCACGGGCGGCCATTGGGCCGCACTGAAGGGCGTGCAGCCGTTCGAGGAAATCGCCGCCCTGCCAGCCGATATCGCGTCCGACATCCAGCCGTTGGCCGTGCCTGGCCTGGGCGCCGAGCGCTGCATTGTCTGGATGGGGTTGAAAGCATGAGCCGCGTCCTTGCCATCACCAACCAGAAAGGTGGCGTCGGCAAGACCACCAGTGCCGTGAACCTGGCCGCTGGGCTGGCCCAGGCCGGCAAGCGGGTACTGCTGATCGACCTGGACCCGCAGGGCAATGCCACCATGGGTTGCGGCGTGGACAAGCAGGGCCTGGGCCGCAGTGTCTACCACCTGTTGCTGGGCCATGCCGAGCTGGAGGATGTGCGCGTCACCACCGAACATGAGTTCGATATTCTGCCGGCCAACCGCGAACTGGGCGGAGCCGAGGTCGAGCTGATCGAGGTTGAGCACCGTGAGGTGCGGCTGCGCATCGCGCTAGACAGCGTACGCCAGCAGTACGACTTCATTCTGATCGACTGCCCGCCGGCCCTGAACATGCTGACTCTGAACGGGCTGGCCGCGGCCGATGGCGTGATCATCCCCATGCAGTGCGAGTACTACGCACTGGAAGGCCTGACCGATCTGGTCAATACCTTGCGCAAGGTGCGGCTGGCGATTAATCCGCGGATCGAGATCGACGGCCTGCTGCGTACGCTCTATGACCCGCGCTCGACCCTGGCACAACAGGTGGTGGCCCAGTTGGCCCAGCACTTTGGCGACAAGGTGTTCAAGACGGTGATCCCCCGCAATATCCGCTTGGCGGAAGCC
Source organism: Chitinimonas naiadis (assembly GCF_054780835.1). Classification (NCBI taxonomy): domain Bacteria; kingdom Pseudomonadati; phylum Pseudomonadota; class Betaproteobacteria; order Neisseriales; family Chitinibacteraceae; genus Chitinimonas; species Chitinimonas naiadis. Next base: position 572,149 of record NZ_BAAGVO010000005.1, read on the forward strand.
CCGAGCTTCGGCAAGCCAATTTTCTCCTATGACAAGTCCTCGCGCGGTGCGCAGGCATATCGCGAGCTGGCCGACGAGCTGATCGCACGCTTTGGAAAGTAAGAAGATGGCCAAACTCAAAGGTCTTGGACGTGGTCTGGATGCGCTGCTGGGCAGCTCGGCACCGGCCGAGGACAAGTTGCAGACCCTGCCTGTCCACCATCTGCAACCGGGTAAATACCAGCCGCGCAGCCATATGGACGAGCATGCGCTAGCGGATCTGGCCGAGAGTATCCGCACCCAGGGTGTGATCCAGCCTATCCTCGTGCGTGAGATTGGTGTTGATCGCTACGAGATCATCGCCGGTGAGCGCCGTTGGCGCGCCTCGCAAAAGGCCGGCCTGAGCGAAGTGCCTGTGGTGGTGCGCAAGGTCTCGGACGAAGTCGTGCTGGTGATGGCCCTGATCGAGAACATCCAGCGCGAGAACCTGAACCCGCTGGAAGAAGCGATCGGCCTGCAGCGCCTGATCGACGAGTTCGGCATGACCCATGAGGCCTGTGCACACGCGGTGGGCAAGTCGCGCTCGGCAGTAACCAACCTGCTGCGTCTCTTGAACCTGGCCGAGCCAGTACGTGACCAGTTAATGCAGGGCGCGCTGGACATGGGCCACGCCCGCGCCCTGTTGAGCTTGCCGGTACTCAAGCAGATCGAGACCGCCAAGCTGGTGGCCGAGAAAGGCCTGTCGGTCCGCGAGACCGAGAAGCTGGTGCAGGTGCTGCTGGCGGGCCAACCGGCACCGGCGGCCGTGATGCAGAAGAAGGTCGATCCTGATCTCGCACGGCTGCAGACCGACCTTTCCGACAAGCTGGGCGCCAAGGTGCAGATTGCCGCGGGCCGCAAAGGCCGGGGCAAGGTCACCATCGAATATGGCTCGCTGGACCAGCTCGATACCCTGCTGGAACTGCTGGGCAAGTAAGTTACTCGGCCGCGCGTAGTCGCCTGCTGCCCCCTACAATACGGAATTCATCCGAAAAAACAGGCGATTACGCCCCGTTATCGGGCGCTCGGCTTGACCTATGCACCAACAAAACGCTAATATCCGCGAGTTTTCTCGGCCGCTTGATCCGGCCGAAAAACTGAGGAAACAGATACGCGCCGTGCTGCTCGTGATGTCGATCCTGACCGGGATCGTTGCCGCGACAGCATTTTTTATCGCCGATGCCAAAGCGATGCTCGCTGCCCTAGCCGGTGGTTTGAGCCAGATCGCAGCGGTGTTTGCCTATGGCCGTATCAGCCGATTCCGAGGAATTCCGGCCCCGAAAGCGATGCTCGCCCAGTTCTTACTGGCGGAAATCGTCAAGCTTGTCGTCGCGCTGATGCTCTTGCTCGCCGGCTTCATGTTTTTCGGGGCGAATGCACTGTGGTTCGCCGGTGCATTCGTAGTCGCCCTGGCGGCTTATTTGCTGGTACTTATTTCCAAATAAATCACTGCTCAAACACTATGTCGGCTGAACACCACGCACCTGCCAACGCGACAGAATACATCCAGCATCACCTGCTGAATCTGCGCGCCAACTATGATCTCGCCGCCAATGATCCTGGCAACCTCCATCTGGACACGTTCTGGATCGCCTTGTTCCTGGGCTTCGTGTTCGTGGCCGTATTTGGCCTGGTCGCACGTCGCGCCTCGGTCGACAAGCCGTCCAAGTTCCAGCTCTTCATCGAGCTGGTGGTCGAGCTGGTGCAATCGAACGTCAAGGAAATCTTCCACGGCAAGAGCACTTTGGTCGCCCCGCTGGGCCTGACCGTATTCGTCTGGGTGGTCCTGATGAACGCCATGGACTTCCTGCCGGTCGACCTGCTGCCGCGTATCGCTGGCGAGCTGGGCCTGCAACACCTGAAGGTCGTGCCGACCGCTGACATCAACCAGGGTCTGGCCATGTCGCTGTCCGTGGTGCTGCTGTCCATCGGCCTTGGCATCCAGGCCAAGGGCTTTGTCGGCTTCTTCGTTGAATTCTTCACCGCCCCGTTCCATGCCGAAAGCATCGGCATGAAGATCATCCTGCTGCCGGTCAACGCCGCCATGCAGTGTATCGAATACGGTTCGCGCATCCTGTCGCTAGCCCTGCGGTTGGTCGGCAACATGTTCGCCGGCGAACTGGTGTTCATGCTGATCGCCCTCTTGGGCATGGGTTGGACCGGTTTCGATGCAGGTTCGCTGCTGGGTGCGTTGGGCCAGGTTGTTGCCGGCTCTGCCTGGGCGATCTTCCACGTGCTGATCGTGATCCTGCAGGCATACATCTTCATGATGCTGACCATTGTGTACTGTGGTCTGGCTGTCGAAGAACACTAAGACATATTTCGTTTCACTTTTTTCTTTAAATCACCATCCTCAACTAGGAGTAACAAATGGAACACGCAGTCCTGATCGCTAACGTTCAGCAATTCACCGCTATCGCCATCGGCCTGATGATTGGTCTGGCAGGCGTTGGCGCCGCTATCGGCGTGGCTCTGGTTGGTGCCAAGTTCCTGGAAGGCGCTGCTCGCCAGCCGGAATCCGCCGCTGCCCTGCAACCTAAGCTGTTCGTTATCGCCGGTCTGGTTGACGCCATCTTCATTATCGCCGTTGCTGTGGCCCTGATGTTCGCCTTCGGTAACCCGCTGGTTGCTCTGATCAAGTAATTAACCCCGTTTAATCGAAAGGGTTAATCCATGAATCCAAATGCAACCCTGTTTCTGCAGGCGTTGGTCTTTGCGATTCTGGTGCTGTTTACGTGGAAGTTCATCTGGCCTCCACTGATCGCCGCACTGGAAGAGCGTGCCAAGCGCATCGCAGACGGCTTGTCCGCTGCTGACCGCGCCAAGCATGACCTCGAGCTCGCTGAAAAGCGTGCTGCCGAGGAACTGCGCAAGGCCAAGTCGCAAGCGTCCGAGATCATCGCCCAAGCTGAGAAGCGTGCCAGCAGCATCGTGGAAGAAGCCAAGGACGCAGCTCGCGTCGAAGGCGACCGCCTGATCGCTGGTGCCAAGGCCGAAGTTGACCAGCAAGTCCATCAAGCCAAGGAAGAACTGCGTCAGCAGGTTTCCGCCCTGGCCGTTGCCGGCGCAGAGAAGATCCTGCGTAAGGAAGTGGACGCCGCTCGTCACGCCGACCTGCTGTCTTCCCTTAAAGCGGAGCTGTAAACGCTCATGGCTGAACTCATTACCGTCGCAAGACCCTACGCCGAAGCCGTATTCCGGCTGGCGAAGGAAGCGAACAGCCTGCCGGCCTGGTCGGAGGCGCTGGCTGTACTGGCCGCCGCCGCGCAAGACCCGCTGGCAGTCGAGTTCGCCGCCAATCCGAAGTTCTCCGCGAGCCAGGTACAAGCGCTCCTGACCGAACTGCTCGGCGCGCGCGCCACCCAGCAGGTGAGCAACTTTGTTGCCACCGTGCTGGAAAGCCGCCGCTTTGCCCTGCTGCCCCACGTTGCCGAACTGTTCGAGCAACTGAAGGCGGCAGAAGAGGGTTCGGTTACGGCGCACATCGAGTCGGCCTTCGAGTTGACCGCTGCCCAGCTGGACGAAATCAAGTCCATCCTGACGGCGCGCGTCGGCAAGAAGATCGAGACCACTGTCAGCGTGAACACCGATCTGATCGGTGGCGTGCGCATGACCGTTGGTGATGACGTCATCGACGCCTCGGTGCGTGGCAAGCTGGCGGCCCTCGCGGCCCGCCTCACCAGTTAGGAGTGCAAATTATGCAATTGAATCCGTCCGAGATCAGCGACCTGATCAAGAGCAAGATTCAGAACCTGTCCGCTGGCGCAGAAAGCCGCACGACCGGTACCGTGGTCTCGGTGACCGACGGTATCGTCCGCGTGCACGGCCTGTCTGAAGTCATGCAGGGCGAAATGCTCGAATTCGTGGGCAACACCTTTGGCCTGGCACTGAACTTGGAGCGTGACTCCGTTGGCGCCGTTATCCTGGGTGACTACGAGCACATTTCCGAAGGTTCGGAAGTCAAGTGCACCGGCCGCATCCTGGAAGTACCGGTTGGTCCGGAACTGAAGGGTCGCGTCGTGAACGCCCTGGGTCAGCCTATCGACGGCAAGGGCCCGATCAATGCTTCGGGCACCAGCCCGATCGAAAAGATCGCCCCTGGCGTTATCGCCCGTCAATCGGTGTCGCAGCCGCTGCAAACCGGTATCAAGGCGATCGACGCCATGGTGCCAGTTGGTCGTGGTCAGCGTGAACTGATCATTGGTGACCGTCAGACCGGCAAGACTGCCGTTGCGCTGGACGCGATCATCAACCAGAAGGGTAACGGCGTTACCTGTATCTACGTTGCTATCGGCCAGAAGGCTTCGTCGATCGCCAACGTGGTGCGCAAGCTGGAAGAGCACGGCGCGCTGGACCACACCATCGTGGTTGCCGCCTCGGCTTCCGAATCGGCCGCGATGCAGTACCTGTCGCCTTACGCCGGTTGCGCCATGGGTGAGTACTTCCGCGACATCGGTGAAGATGCACTGATCGTGTACGACGACTTGTCCAAGCAAGCCGTTGCCTACCGTCAGATCTCGCTGCTGCTGCGTCGTCCGCCGGGCCGTGAAGCTTACCCGGGTGATGTGTTCTACATCCACTCGCGTCTGCTGGAACGTGCATCGCGCGTCAACGAAGACTACATCGAGAAGATCACCAACGGCGCCGTGAAGGGCAAGACCGGTTCTTTGACCGCCCTGCCTATCATCGAAACGCAAGCCGGTGACGTGTCCGCCTTCGTGCCGACCAACGTGATCTCGATTACCGACGGCCAGATCTTCCTGGAATCGGACCTGTTCAACGCTGGTATCCGCCCCGCCATCAACGCCGGTATCTCGGTGTCGCGCGTCGGTGGTGCAGCCCAGACCAAGGTCGTCAAGAAGCTCGCCGGTGGTATCCGTACCGCTTTGGCCCAGTACCGTGAACTCGCTGCCTTTGCCCAGTTTGCTTCCGACCTCGACGAAGCAACCCGCAAGCAGCTGGACCGCGGCCGTCTGGTGACCGAACTGCTGAAGCAGAACCAATACGCCCCGTTCAAGGTATCGCAGCTGTCCGTGACCCTGTACGCGGTGGAAAAGGGTCTGGCTGATGATGTGCCGGTCGAGAAGGCCCTGGCCTTCGAATCCGCGCTGTATGCCTATGTGAAGGCCAACCATGCCGAAATCATCGCTGAGATGGACGGTAAGGGTGAGCTGTCTGGCGACAACGACAAGAAGCTGGCGGAAGCCATCAAGTCGTTCAAGGCCAACGGCGCTTTCTGATTTGATCTAACGAGAGAAAGGTCAAGTCATGGCAGGCGGCAAAGAAATTCGCAACAAGATCAAGAGCGTGCAAAACACGCGCAAGATCACCCGCGCCATGGAAATGGTAGCCGCGTCCAAGATGCGCAAGGCCCAAGCCCGGATGAAGGCGGCTCGTCCTTACGGTGAAAAAATCCGTAATGTGACCGCCCACCTGGCCCAAGCCCTGCAGGACTACGCTCACCCGTTCCTGACCAAGCGTGCGCAAACGAAGCGCGCCGGCATTATCGTGGTAACGACCGACAAGGGTCTGTGTGGTGGCCTCAACACCAACGTGTTGCGCACCTCGCTGAACCAGATGAAGGCCTGGCAACAGGCCGGCATCGAAGTCGATGTCACCGCCATCGGTAATAAGGGCTTTGGCTTCATGCAGCGCGCTGGCGCGCGAGTGACCTCGCACGTCACGCAGCTCGGTGATACGCCGCACCTCGACAGACTGATCGGACCGGTCAAGGTAATGCTTGATGCTTACCTGGCTGGCGAGATCGACGAACTGCATATCGTTTACACCCGCTTCATCAACACGATGAGGCAGGAACCGGTGATGGAACAACTCCTGCCGGTGCCGGCAGACCGCATGAAGCCGGTCAGCGAGCACCCGTTCGAGTACATCTACGAACCGGCGCCCGAAGTGGTGATCGACGATCTGCTGATTCGTTATATCGAGGCGCTGGTGTACCAGGCAGTGTCCGAAAACATCGCTTCCGAACAAAGCGCGCGGATGGTGGCCATGAAGGCCGCTTCCGACAACGCCGGAACGGTGATTGATGAGCTCAAGCTGGTCTACAACAAGACCCGCCAGGCAGCCATCACCAAGGAACTGTCGGAAATCGTCGCCGGTGCAGCAGCGGTTTGATCGCAGCGCGGAACAGTATTTAACATTAAGGAATGCAACGATGAGCCAAGGTAAAATCGTGCAAATCATTGGCCCGGTGGTTGACGTGGAATTCCCACGCGACGCCATGCCAAAGGTATTTGACGCGCTGACGCTGGCCAGCCCGGAACTGACGCTGGAAGTTCAGCAGCAGCTGGGTGATGGTGTGGTCCGTGCAATCGCCATGGGTACGACCGATGGCGTGAAGCGCGGCCAGGCTGTGCTGAACACCGGCAACCCGATTTCGGTGCCGGTCGGCAAGGCTACGCTGGGCCGTATCATGGACGTGCTGGGCAACCCGGTGGACGAAGTCGGTCCCGTGGTGTCCGAAGAGCGTTGGTCCATCCACCGCAAGGCCCCGAAGTTTGACGAACTGTCGAGCTCGGTGGACCTGCTGGAAACCGGTATCAAGGTGATCGACCTGATCTGCCCGTTCGCCAAGGGCGGCAAGGTGGGTCTGTTCGGTGGCGCCGGTGTGGGCAAGACCGTGAACATGCTGGAACTCATCAACAACATCGCCAAGGCTCACTCGGGTCTGTCGGTGTTCGCTGGTGTGGGTGAGCGTACTCGTGAAGGTAACGACTTCTATCACGAGATGGCTGACTCTGGCGTTATCAAGCTGGACAACCTGGCCGAATCGAAAGTGGCCATGGTTTACGGCCAGATGAACGAGCCTCCCGGCAACCGTCTGCGCGCTGCGCTGACCGGTCTGACCATGGCCGAGTACTTCCGCGACGAGAAGGACGAAAACGGCAAGGGCCGTGACGTGCTGTTCTTCGTGGACAACATCTACCGTTACACCCTGGCTGGTACCGAAGTATCCGCTCTGCTGGGCCGTATGCCGTCCGCCGTGGGCTATCAGCCTACGCTGGCTGACGAAATGGGCCGTCTGCAAGAGCGTATCACCTCGACCAAGACCGGTTCGATCACCTCCATCCAGGCCGTTTACGTCCCTGCCGATGACTTGACCGACCCGTCGCCTGCTACGACCTTCGCCCACTTGGACGCAACCGTCGTGCTGTCGCGTGATATCGCCTCGCTGGGTATCTACCCTGCCGTGGACCCGCTCGACTCGACCTCGCGTCAGCTGGACCCGCAAGTCGTGGGCGAAGAGCACTACTCGGTGGCCCGTGGCGTTCAGTCGACGCTGCAGCGCTACAAGGAACTGCGCGACATCATCGCGATTCTGGGTATGGACGAACTGTCGCCGGAAGACAAGCTGGTCGTGGCTCGCGCCCGTAAGATCCAGCGTTTCCTGTCGCAGCCTTTCCATGTCGCCGAAGTGTTTACCGGCGCACCTGGCAAGTATGTTTCGCTGAAGGAAACCCTGCGCGGCTTCAAGGGTATTCTGGCTGGCGAGTACGATCATCTGCCGGAACAGGCCTTCTACATGGTCGGCGGTATCGACGAAGCTGTCGAAAAAGCCAAGACCCTGGCATAAGGTAGCGAGATATGGCCATGACCATGCATGTGGACGTAGTAAGCGCTGAAGAGCAAATCTACTCGGGTACCGCTGAATTCCTGGCGGTTCCGGGCGAGATGGGCGAAATCGGCGTGCTGCCTCGCCACGCTCCGCTGCTCACCCGCATCAAGCCGGGTGTGCTGCGCATCAAGGTCGCCAACAGCAACCAAGAGGAAGTCCTGGTCTACGTGTCCGGTGGCATCCTCGAAGTGCAACCGCACGTTGTGACGGTACTTGCCGACACCGCGATCCGCGGCGGCGATCTCGATGAAGCAAAGGCGCTGGAAGCCAAGAAATTGGCGGAAGAAGCGCTGGCCAACCGCTCGGGTTCGATCGACTACGCCTCGGCTCAGGCCGAACTGGCGCAGGCTGTCGCCCAGCTGGCTGCGATCAAGAAGTTGCGCAACCGCGCCTGATCGGGCTTCGCAGTAACAAGAATAAAGGGCAAGCGTCAGCTTGCCCTTTATTTTTTCCAGGGTCGGCCGCGATAATCGGGGCTGACCCTTTTACTTGTCGAGTCCCGCCATGTCTTTGAACGTCATCATTCTCGCCGCCGGCCAGGGCAAGCGCATGAACTCCCGCCTGCCCAAGGTACTGCAGCCCATCGCCGGCAAACCCATGCTGGGCCATGTGCTCGATGCCGGCCGTGCGCTGGCCGCCGAGCGGCTGGTCGTGGTCTATGGCCATGGTGGCGAGCAGGTGCTCTCTGCCTTTCAGGGGCAGGCGGACATCCGCTGGGCGTTGCAGGCCGAGCAGCTGGGTACCGGCCATGCGGTGGCGCAGGCGCTGCCGGAGTGTGGGGAGGGTGTCGGGCTGATCCTGTACGGCGACTGCCCGTTGATCACGCCTGCCACGCTGCGTGCCTTGCTCGACAAGGCGGGCGAGGGCCGGTTGGCCGTACTGACAGCCATCATGGACAACCCGACGGGCTACGGCCGTATCGTCCGCAATGCCGAAGGCAAGGTGCAGAGCATTGTCGAGCAGAAGGATGCCGACGAGGCCCAGAAGGCCATTCGCGAGATCAACACCGGTTTTATCGCCGCACCGATGGCTAAGCTGCGCGACTGGCTGCCACGGCTCAAGAACGCCAATGCCCAGGGCGAGTATTACCTGACCGACGTGATCGCCATGGCGGTGGCGGACGGCGTGGTGGTCGATACCGTGATTGCGTCCGACCCCTACGAGCCGGCCGGCGTGAACGACAAGCGCCAATTGGCCGAGCTGGAACGTGTCTACCAGCGTCAGCAGGCCGACCGGCTGCTGGCGGCAGGCGTGACCCTGCTTGACCCGAGTCGCTTCGACCTGCGCGGCACGGTTCAGCATGGCCAGGACGTGGAGATCGACGTCAACGTGATCCTGGAGGGGACGATCAAGCTCGGCCATGGTGTGAAGCTCGGGCCGAACGTCTACCTGAAGAACGTCACGCTCGGTGACGGTGTCATCATCAAGGCCAACACCGTGATCGAGGACAGCGTGGTCGGGGCGGGTTCCGACCTGGGCCCCTTTGCCCGCGTGCGACCGGATTCGGTGCTCGGCGAGAAGGTCCATGTTGGTAACTTCGTGGAACTGAAGAAGGCGCGGCTTGGCAACGGCAGCAAGGCCGGCCACCTGGCTTATTTGGGAGATGCGGTAATCGGTGAACGGGTGAACGTCTCGGCCGGGGTGATCACCTGCAACTACGACGGCGCCAACAAGTTTGTCACCAGGATCGGCGATGACGCCTTCATTGGTACCGACAGCCAATTGGTGGCGCCAGTGACGATTGGCGATCGCGCCTATATCGCGGCGGGCTCCACGATCACCACCGATGCGCCGGCTGATGCATTGACCATCTGCCGGGCTCGTGGGCAGAAATCGATCGCCGGCTGGAAACGGCCGACCAAAAGCAAATAGATCGGGATTTCACAACCAAGCAAAACAAAAAATGCCAATGACATTAATTCGTTAAAATTCACAATGACGAAAACATACACCCATCATGTAAAAGCTTGCTTAGACTTGGGTCATCGTGAATTTAACGGAGTAGTGCCATGTGCGGGATCGTCGGCGCAATTGCGCAACGTGATGTAGTTGCCCACCTGATCGATGGGCTGAAGCGCCTTGAATATCGGGGTTACGACTCCTCCGGCATCGCCGTGCTCAACGGCGGCATCCAGCGGGTGCGCCGGGTGGGTCGCGTGGCGGAGATGGAGCAGGCGGCGCGTATCGAGCGTACGCATGGCCAGCTCGGCATTGGCCATACCCGTTGGGCGACCCACGGTGGAGTGACCGAGCCGAATGCCCACCCGCACATGTCCGGCAGCGTGGTGGTCGTGCACAACGGCATCATCGAAAACCACGACCAGCAACGTGCCCACCTGAAGTCGCTGGGCTATGTGTTCGAATCGCAGACCGATACCGAGGTCATCGCCCACCTGGTGCAGCACTACCTGAAGCAGACCGATGACCTGCTGCAGGCGGTACAGCGCGCCGTGCGTGACCTGCATGGTGCCTATGCCATCGGCGTGATTTCCATCGCCCAGCCGGACCTGCTGGTGGGCGCCCGCATGGGTTGCCCGCTGCTGGTGGGCCTGGGCGAGGGTGAGAATTTCCTCGCGTCGGATGTTTCGGCCGTGCTGGCCGCCACGCGCAAGGTGATGTTCCTGGAAGAGGGCGATGTTGCGGCCCTGACGGTCGATGGTGTGAAGGTCTACGACCGCCAGGATCGCCCGGTCGAGCGCCCGGTGCGCTTGTCCGACGTCTCGCTCGCCTCGCTGGAGCTGGGCCCTTACAACCACTTCATGCAGAAGGAAATCCACGAGCAGCCCAAGGCTCTGGCCGATACCATCGAGCAGGTCATGGAGCAGGGTTTTGCGCCCAGCTTGTTTGGCGATGTGGAAGGCCAGCACCTGAGCCAGGTGGAAGGCGTGCAGATCCTCGCCTGCGGCACCAGCTTCTACGCCGGTTCCGTTGCCAAGTACTGGATAGAGAGCATCGCCAAGCTGCCGTGCTCGGTCGAGATTGCCAGCGAATACCGTTACCGCGATGCGGTGGCCAATCCCAAGCACCTGATCGTCACCATCTCCCAATCCGGCGAAACGCTGGATACGATGGAAGCGCTCAAGTACGCCCAGTCCAAGGGTCACAAGCTGAGCCTGTCGATCTGCAATGTGCAGGAATCGGCCATTCCGCGCGCCAGCAAGCTGGTGTTCTACACCCGCGCTGGCGCCGAGATCGGTGTCGCCTCGACCAAGGCCTTCACGACCCAGCTGGTGGCGCTGTTCACGCTGGCCGCCACCCTGGCCAAGCTCGGTGGCAAGCTCGATGACGAAGCCGAACAAGGCTATCTGGACGCGCTGCGTCAGCTACCGGGCAGCGTGCAGCATGCGCTGAACCTGGAGCCGCAGATCAAGCCCTGGGCCGACCGTTTCTCGCCCAAGCAGCACGCGCTCTACCTGGGCCGTGGCGTGCACTATCCGATTGCCATGGAAGGCGCGCTCAAGCTCAAGGAGATCACCTACATCCACGCCGAGGCCTACGCCGCCGGTGAACTCAAGCATGGCCCGCTCGCCCTGGTGGACGAAGCCATGCCGGTGGTGGTGATCGCCCCCAACGACACGCTGCTGGAGAAGGTGAAGTCCAATATGCAGGAAGTCCGCGCCCGCGGCGGCGAACTGTTCGTGTTTGCCGACCTCGACAGCCATTTTGGCGAGTCGGACGGCGTGCACGTGATCCGCACCCCGCGCCATGTGGGCGTACTGTCACCGGTGGTCCATGCGATCCCGGTGCAGTTGCTGGCCTATCACACCGCCCTGGCCCGCGGCACGGACGTGGACAAGCCACGGAACCTCGCGAAGTCGGTGACGGTGGAGTAAGCCACTGCCAGCGGGCGTCGCTACGGCGCCCGCTGGACAGCCTTTCAGGCGTGCTGTTTGCTGCGCCCCTTGGCCACATAGGGCAGCGCAAAAAGGTACAGGCCGGAAATCAGCTGCAGAAAGAGCGGTGGCAGCGGTGCGTAGGTCAGCCACATCGGTGGCTCGCCCGATGCCGCGGCCCGGTAGGCAAAGTTGGCGACGACTGTGACCGTGAAGACGATGGACAGCCAGCGGTGGCTTTGCTGCATACCTCGGGCCCAGCTCATTTGGCGCCCCGGGCTTGTATCATCTTCCAGCCATTGCCGGACGGATCACGAAACCCCGCATCCACGGTGCCGTAGCGCTCAACCGGCTCCTGCGTGAACTCCACGCCCCGCTTGTTCAACCGCTCATAGGCCGCGCGACAGTCATCCACCACCAGCACCAGCGGCGGCATGGCGCCCTTGGCGACAACTTCGTTCAGGGTCTTGGCGGTGGCCGGGTCATGCAGTGGTGGGCCGGGTTTGAAGAGGCCGAGTTGAAACGAAGGCTGCTCCGGGTGTTGTACCGTCAGCCAACGGTAATCGCCGTTACGAACATCCGTATGGATGCGAAAGCCCAGTCGTTCGACGTAGAACACCAGTGCCTCGTCCTGATCGCGCACGTACACGCCTACTACTTCTATGCCTTGATTCATGGGACCTCCCTTGATTGAGCGTCCATTGTCTCAACGGCCTGCTCCCGTCGCTTCTCCGAAACTGCTATTTGCAGGTCGGGTCGGTGGGCGGCGCGCACCAGGCATTCGGGCACCTGCTCCCGCTCGTGCGGTGCTGCCTGATCGCGTGTTCGCAGATTGCCGGGGTTCTCGCCCGTGATGTCGCGGAAGATACGCCCAAAGGTACCCAGGCTCTTCCAGCCGGTCTGGAAGGCGATATCGGTAATGGCCAGATCGGTGTCGCGCAGCAGCGCAACGGCACGCTCTATGCGGCGGGTCAGCAAGTAGCGGTGCGGAGGCAGGCCAAATGCCGCCTTGAACGAGCGCGCAAAGTGCGCAGCCGAGACGGCGCTCACCGCTGCCAATCGCTCAATGGGCCACTCCTCATGGGAGGCAGCGTCCATCTTGTCTTTTGCGCGCAGCAAGCGTCGCAATAGCTCGGGGCTCTGGCTCATCACTTGCCGCGGCTCAGGTCAGCAGTCACCGCGGGTCCTTTGCTAGGGGGGGGGCATCCAGTCTCGCACAAGGCATTCCCCCCAACAAAATCCCCCGTCCTTTAGCGGGCTCGGGCTATGCGGTCGCCCCAGGGCCAGACCAGGCGCAAGAGCCGCGGCCGGAAGGCCAGGGTCACGGCGATCAAGGGGGCGGAGCCGGCCAGCAGCATCAGCCAGACCAGCATTGCCATGGTTGGCCGGTCAACGATAAAGCACAGCGCGGCTGAGGTGATCAGGCTGGCTGCACCTAGCGCCCGCAGTGTGGTCCGCACCTTGCGCGCGGGCGTCGTGCCGCCGTGCACCTGCTGCCAGTGGCCGTCCATGGCCAGCGACAGCCAGGCAAAGCCGATGATGGTTGCCACGGCAGCACCCAGTTGGCAGATCCAGAGTGCTTCCTTCATGGTGTCACCTCGCTCGCGGCCGGCAGGGTTTTGGCGCGTGCTGGGCCAGGGGCTTGCGCGGTCTGCTGCTCCTGCCGAGCCAGCTTGCGGCTGGCGAAGAGGGCGATGCTGGCGGCGGCCAGCAGGCTCAGGTCCAGGCCGGCCACTGGCCAATAGGTGCTGGTGAACAGGGTCTTGATCAGGTGGTCACCCGTGCTGACCCAATTTATGGCCACGGCTGCGACGGCTATGGCCGCCAGCGCCCAGCACTGCTCGCGCCAGGCCGGGTTGATGCGGCCCTGCGCCACCGGACCACTGCGGATGGCGGCATGGATGAAGCTGAGCGCCCAGGCGCTCCAGAACACATTGGTCTCCCAGCCCCCTTTATCCGCCATGTCGGCCGGTAGCGCGCGGTTGGCGAGCAGCATGCTTGCCGCGGCGATCACCATGCCGATGACCGAGCAGACCGCCAGGGCATCGACCGTGCGGCTGCCCATGTTGCCGCGCTTGGCGTGCTGCGCCTTGCGCTTCTCGACAAAGAAGATGAAGCCGGTGGCAATGCAGACGCAACCCAGCATGCCGCCCACCACATAGAGCCAGCGCAGCAACCAGTGACGGAAGTGCTGCAGGTGCAAGCCGGTCAGGAATTCGTTCACGCTCATCACGGCCGAGGGGGAGGGGTCTTCGCGAATGACACGGCCGCTGCTGGCTTCGAAGTGCACGCCCTGGCCCACGAGGGCCACTTGGTCATTCCCTGCGCGATAGATGCTCACATAGCCGTTCTTGTCGCCCAGGTGGTTGATATAGAGGTAGCCCACCTCGCCGGGCATGTTGCGTGCTGCCCAGCGCCGTTTGGCTTCCACCACCATCGCATCCACCGATGAGAGCGGTGCCGGCACGCCAGCTTCCTCATGGGCGAGGCCGGTGCGTGTGGCTTCCATCACCTCGTGCTGCTTGTGCAGCGGTTGGAGCATGGTCTCGGCCAGGGGCAGGTAGATGCCGGCAAAGATCACGAGGCCGGTTAAGGCAAAAAAGAAATGGAAGGGCAGACCGGCGATGCCCGTCAGGTTATGCAGATCCAGGCTGCTGCGCTGGGTGCGCTTCCAGGGGCGGAAGGTAAAGAACTCACGGAAGATCTTCTTGTGCATCACGACGCCACTGACCAGCGCGGCCAGCATGACGAGGGCCGCGAGGCCCACCACCCAGTAGCCCAGGTTTTGCCAGCTCAGGTGCAGGCTGTAGTGCATCGGGTAAAAGAACTCGCTGCCCAGCTTGAGCTGCCCCTCGGTCAGGAAGGCGCCGGTGCGCGGGTCCAGGGTTGCCCAGCCATGCACATGCTGGTGCTCGTCGGAGGCATCCTTGGGCTTGTTGGGGATGTCGAACTCCGCACCGATGGCCAGCACCGGGTCGCGGTGGGTGGTGTAGTAGTACAGCGAGGACATCGGCAGGGTGTTGGGGTCGGGTATGGTCCCAACTACCCGCTCCTGCGTGACGGCCAAGTCCACGGGGTGCGGCTTGAGCTTTGCGTAGATCGGCTTGAGTACCGTGTCGAACGAGGGCGCCGGCTGCGCAGGGAAGCGCGTATCGGGCAGTGCCCAGCGATCAATTTCGCGGTCGAACACCGAGAGTGAGCCAAAAAAGAAGCACACCATCAGTACATAGCCCAGTGTCAGGCCGAACCAGGTGTGCAACCAGGTCATCGAGTGGCGGAAGCTTTGGAACATCGTGGTGATTCCTGTTGCGATTTCAGTTCAGCAGGCTGCGCTGCAAGAGCCAGGCGGCCAGCGTCATCGTCGCGCCGCCGCCGGCCAGCACGGCCCAGATGCGCACCAGGCTGCGGCCGGCAAAGGACCACAGGAAGGCAAGCAGGAAAACGATAAAGGCCAGCAGCATCACGCCGTGCTCGGCTTCTTCAAAATCGGTGCCGGCGGCAACCAGGGCAACAATCGCCAACGCGGCCAGGCCCCAGGTGAACACATAGCCACCCAGCAGTGCGGCGGCGATGCGCGCCAGCACGAGTAAACGGTTCTTCATGCTTTCAGACAAGGAGGCTACTCCGGGGTCGTCGCTGTCTTTCGGTGCCGACCGGTAAAAATGCGAAAAAGCGGCACCCATGAGCGGGGCCACTTTTCCTGATACCACCCGCCCTGGCACATTGCCAGAGCCGGGCTGGTGTGGGCAGGCTCTGGCCTGCCCGGCTTGCCAGCGTTTGCTTCTGCTCTCCGCTCAGAGCTTGTATTCGAGCGAGACCGACGTGGTGCGCGGTGCACCGTAGATCGCGCCGAACTGCACCGTGCGGAGGTACTTCTTGTCGAACAGGTTGTCGATGTTCAGCCGCACCGTGGCGTCCTTGGTCAGCTCGTAGGCACCGAAGACGTTGGCGAGCAGGTAGGAATCCTGACGTGCGCCGCCAATCTTGTTGATATCGGACTGCCAACGGGTCGCGGCGCCATAGCGCAGTTGCGGCAGGGCAGACGAGCGGGTGTCGACCAGCAGCTTCAGCGTGCGACGCGGTACCCATTCGTAGATGCTGTTGCCATCCGGGCCGGTCAGCTTGAGCTGGGTGTAGCCAACGGTGAGCTTGGTGTCTTTATCAAGACGGCCGGTGGCCTCGATCTCGAAGCCGCGCGACTTCACATCCTTGGGTGCGTAGTAGGATTGCTGCGCTACCGGGTCAAAGCCTGCCTCGGTCGCCAAGCCCTCCTGCTTGGCGCTGAATACCGCGAAGGTGGTCAGCAGCTGGCGGTTCAGCCACTCGGCCTTCACCCCGACTTCGGTGTTGACGCCCTTCATGGGCTTGAGGAAGGCACCGTTGATGTCGCGCTGGTCCTGCGCCTGGAAGATATCGGAATACGAGGCGTAGCCCAGTACATCCTTGGTGATGTCGTAGGTCGTGCCAACATAGGGGCTGACCTTGTTGGTCTTCTCGTTGGTGAGGGCGACGCCACCACCGTAGATCGAGGTGCCATCACGCTTCAGGTTGATCGAGTTCACACCGACGATACCCTTCAACTCATCGGTCAGCGCCAGACGGGTAGCGGCGTACAGACGCGTGATCTGCTGGTTGCCGTCCGCCGCGATGGAGGTCTTGCCCCAGATGGGTTCCGGATAGACATTGCCGCCGTACGGGAAGGCCGGCAGCGGCAGCCCGACGTAGCCCGTGGCATCGTAGGAGATGGCGTTGTTCTTCTGCTTGGAGTGGCTCACACCGATCACGGCTTCATGCTTGCGGCCAAAGGCGCTGAAGCGGCCGTTGAGGTTGGCATCGAACACGTCGGCGCTGGTATCGCCTTCGCTGCGATACGGCCAACCCACGAGCCCGGTGTTGTCGTTGTTCAGGGTGCCCGTAGGGGAGTAGGCGTAGAACAGCTTGCTACTGTTTTCGCCCTTGTTATGGTTGTAGGTCAGCTTGGCTTCCCAGTCGGTCGACAGGGTGTGGGTGTATTCGACGAAGGCGTCGAGCGAACGGTTGTTCCAGCGTGCCCAGTCTTGCGAGGTGGAGGCCGATACATCAAAGTCGGCCAGCGTGCCATTGGCGCGAGGCAGGGTCAGCGAACCCCACATTGGCGAGCGTTGCTTGGCATCCTGATAGGTGAAGCCGAGGGTCAGCACACCATCATTGCCGATCTGGCCGTCAATGACGCCGTAGACCGTGTCGCGTTTGTTGTGCAAGGCGCGGATGTAGGAGTCCTTGTCCTCATGGGCCACAACGAGACGCGCCGCCCATTCACCATCGGGGGTGAGCACCTTGTTGTAGTCGAGCGCGAGGCGCTTGAGACCATAGGAGCCTGCACTGGCGATAACTTCGCCGCCATCGGTGTTGGTTGGGCGCTTACGTACGTAGTTGATCGTGCCCGAGGCGTTACCGACACCGGTCAACAAGCCGTTGGCGCCGCGGATCAGCTCGATGCGCTCGAACAGGTAGGTGTCCTTCTGGCTCTCGACCAGGCCCCAGTCGTTGGTCATGCCCAGGCCATCGACCTGGGTGAGCATCACATCGAAGCCGCGAGCCTGGAAGCTGGTGCGGTTGGTTTCCCACTCGTCGACCACGATGCCCGTGCCGAAACGCAGTGCGTCGTTGCTGCCCGAGGCACCAAAGTCCCGCAGGGTCTCCTTGTCGATCGTGCTGATGGTCTGCGGCGTGTCCTTGATCTCCAGCTTCAGGTTGGTCGCCCCCTTGGAAACGCGATGCTTGCGCTTGCCGGCGATCACGACCTTGTCGCTGTCCTGCGCTGTCGGCGTGCTAGCAGGCTCGGTCTCGGCATGCACGCTCGGTGCCCACAGGGCGGCGGCGAGCAGTGCTGCCAGCTGCATGGCAGGGCGTTGGGCGGCGTTCGGAAAGCGCTCAGCAGGCGGGTTGGCGCTGTGACGGCGGGACATGGACGGTACTCCTCGAAAGGTCAAAAAGCGGTCTGGCTGCCGCCGCACAAGGGGTCTTGCTGCCAGGGGATTAACGGACGGTCTGGATCATTGCCCGGGCAGCGAAATCGCCAACGCTGCAACCGCTCTGGTGGCCGCTGCGTGTGGCCGCCGAAGCGGCAGGGGATAAGGCCATGATGTCCGGGTGCAGCGTGTGCGCCGCAGGGCGATACCCTGCGGCAGCCAATGAAATGAATATTGAATAAGAATTACTATCAATTGTATTCCGGACCGGAACTTTTGTACAACATTGCTGGGATCAAGACGCTGTTTGGTCTTTAGCCGTGCTCGAACCGGGTTCGTGGGGCGCGGTAATGGCGGTGTCCCACTTAAAGGTCTGGGCGGTCTAGCCTGAGTCGCCGCGGTACGGTATCTGCCTAATGCCGGGTGGAGGGGCTACTTTGCGTTGGATGATCGACCTTCATCATCTCTGCATGTACTTATGGTCAAATGGGTGCTTCCTGCCTGCAGATTCAAGGATGCGTCAGCCCATGTCAGAGCCGATTTTCGACACGCCTGTGTTTATCAAGGCGCTGCACGAGACGAAGGTCGATACCGTCAAGACACCGTTTTTCTACAACGTTGATGGTCAGCCTCAGTTTGTCCAGGAACTGCCGGTCGGGCTCGACCCGCTCAGTCCTGCGGTGACAGATCCGGCATTGGCGGTTGGTAACGAATACCTGGTGGCGGAGCTGCTTGGGGTGAAACCCTCACCACCTTATGGTGTGGAAACGCAGTTAGGATTCGCCGCGACGGAAGTGGTGTATGCGCCACTGTGGGCGACGCGCGACATTGCGGCAGCCTTCGGTATTACCTTGGTCGAGCCGGGCCAGGCTGTGGTGCTGAGCAGTCCGGTGGTTGAACTGCAACAGATCGAATACGAATACGGTGTGTTTGCCGGGCACTGGTCTCCTTACCAGAAAACCGGCAACCAACTGCTCAGCGTGGTGTGCACCGATCTTGAGCATCACGACTTCCCGCATGTGTTTGCCTCTACCGACCCGACACAACCCCTAGTCATTTCAGTTGGGCGCTATTGGCCAAAGCTCGGCAAGATACGGCTGGCTGATCTGTGGGTGCCGCGTGGTAGCGCCTTGTATATCCCACCCAAGCCAGCGTTGCTCGGGCAGGCATGTATTGATCTGCATAACAACCGCAACTCCGCGCGCGCCTGCTGGGGCGATATCACACAGAGCAGCGTGACCACCCATACCTTGTTGCAAAAAGACCATGGCTATTTCTATTGGTACTGGAATGCCGTCCCGACAGCACACGGCAGGCCCGTTACCATCGCTTGAGTCACCGGAACGACCAACAGGAAGGCGAGCGACACATCCATCATGAGCGACCTCGACATCGACAGCGCGGTGTACAAGACACTGCTGGAATCCACCCAGGCCATACCCTGGAAGATCGACTGGGCCAGCATGCGTTTTGCCTATATCGGCCCACAGATCGAACCCCTGTTGGGTTGGAGCCAGGAGAGCTGGGTCAGTGCCGAGGACTGGGCCATGCGCATCCACCCGGATGACCGTGACCATGTGGTGAACTTCTGCATTGCCCAATCCAAGGCCGGTGTCGATCATGAAGCGGATTACCGCGCGCTGACCAAGGACAACGGCTACGTATGGATACGGGATGTCGTTCACGTGGTACGCAAGGACGACGGTGACGTCGACGCCCTGGTCGGTTTCATGTTCGACATCAGCGAGCGCAAGAAGACCGAGGAAAAGCTCCTGAGCTTGCAGCGGGAGCTGGAAGCTTTGTCCTTCAAGGATGGGCTGACGGGCATCGCCAACCGGCGCCGGTTCGATGCCAGCCTGGAAATGGAATGGGAAAGTGCGCGCAGCAGCCAGCAGCCCTTGTCGCTGATTCTGCTGGATGTCGACTTCTTCAAGCAGTTCAACGATCTCTACGGCCATATCCAGGGCGATAGCTGTCTGACCAAGATTGCCCAGACGCTGAACCTGGCACTCGCCGGTCCACGCGACCTGGCTGCGCGCTATGGCGGTGAGGAGTTTATTCTGATGCTGCCGGAGACCGATGCCGAGGCGGCCCTGAAAGTGGCCGAACGCTGCCAGCGGTTGATCGAAAAACAGGCCATTGCGCATGAACGATCATCTGTCGGCCAGTTTGTCACCGTCAGCATGGGGGTCGGTACGATCATCCCAAATGATGACGAGAGCCCCACAGATTTCATCCATGCCGTGGATAGGCTGCTGTATGCGGCCAAGCAGAACGGCCGGAACCGGATCGAGGCCACGTTGGTGGCGACATAGGCACGCGAAGCAGACTCCTGGGGTAGATTGTCATGCCGGATGCATGCTGGCGGGTCCATATACGCCCCCGCTCGCCGTTCAGGGGGCCGCCCGTGTCTGCTGGTGCTGGCGGTACCCCATCGCGCTGTGCCCAAACCCTGCCTGAAATGCCCGGCTCAACGCGCTGGCGCTGCTGAAACCACACTCGTCGGCAATCTGCACCAGACCCAGCCGGCTTGTCCGTAATAGAAAGGCCGCCAACTCGAGCCGCAGTGCCGCTACGTATTGCCGAAGGTTGCAGCCTGTCGCCGCGGCAAAGCGCCGCGACAGGCTGCGTTCGCTCATCGCGACTTGTGCGGCTAGCTCCGCCAGCGTCGGGAGTTGGGCCAAGTCCCGTTCGATCGTCTCCTGCACAGCCAGTACCGGATTGTCTCCATGTTGCTTGAACTGTGCGGTCCAGACCGCCATGTGCTCGTAGGACGGCAAGGACTGGGTCAGAGCCAGCCGCAGCAGACGGCGCGAGGCACCGGCACCCAGGCAGCGGTCGATGACGTAGGCGCAGGCATCAACCGCCGGATTGATGCCACTGACCGTGATCAGTCTTTCATCCACCACCAGCGGCTTGGCCGGGTCGTAACGGACCTGTGGGAAGTGGCGGGCAAACATGGCGCGCTCGCTGGGCAGGCCGGTGGCATGGCGACCGTCGAGCAATCCAGCCTTGGCAAGCAGAACCGCGGCATTCAGGGCGACCAGCACCGCGCCGGCGGCATAGCGATGCTGTAGCCAACTGACGAAGGCGGCGTCTTCCGCATTCGGCTCGGCATCCGGCATGAACTGGCCCGGGACGATGACGATCTCGTGCGTATCGGTAGAGGATATGGCGGTCGAGGCCGGAATGGCGACACCGCCGACATTGGCGACCGGTCCGCCGTCGTGCGACAGCAGGTCAATCTCGAACAAACGGCTCCCCAATACGTCGCGGCTGCGCGCCTGCATGGTGCCGGCGAGCAGCAAGAGCTCCTGGGTGATGAAGACGTAACCGGCCAGCACACGCTGCGGCAGCAGGATGGCAACGCGGATTCGCCGGTCGAGGTGATTGCGGTTCATGTCATGAATCTGGCGGTTCAAATCAACACGGATTGTTCGGTACTTGCTGAAATAGCGCAATCCGCCGATACCAAGATACCGAGACAACCGGAGCCAGCCCATGATTGCCCGCAGCCTGTTCGACGAAGAACACGCCACCTTCCGCGATTCAGTCCGCCGTTTCATCCAGGCCGAGGTCATGCCGCAGCATGAGCGTTGGGAGGAGCAGGGTTATGTGGATCGCGACATCTGGCACAAGGCGGCCGAGGCCGGCTATCACTGCGCCAGTATGCCGGATGCTTACGGTGGGGCCGGCGCCGACATCCGCTACAGCGTGGTGCTGATCGAGGAGATCTACCGTGCCGGGGCGACAGGGCTTGGCTTCGGCCTGCATTCCGAGATCGTCGCGCCCTATCTGCTGCACTACGGCAGCGAGGCACTCAAGCAGCACTACCTGCCCAAGATGGCGACTAGCGAGATGATCGCCGCCATTGCCATGACCGAGCCGGGCGCCGGGTCCGATCTGCAAGGGTTGCGGACTTCGGCGGTACGCGATGGCGAGCACTATGTGCTGAACGGTTCCAAGACCTTCATTACCAACGGCTGGCATGCCGATCTGGTGATCGTAGTGGCACGTACTACCCCCGAGGGCGGCAGCAAAGGCACCAGCCTGTTCGTGGTCGACACTGGCATGGCGGGGTTCAGCAAGGGCAAGCGGCTTAAAAAGGTGGGCATGAAGGCGCAGGACACGGCCGAATTGTTCTTCGACAACGTGCGGGTGCCGGTGGGCAACCTGCTGGGCGAGGAGAACCGTGGCTTTGCCTACCTGATGCAGGAACTGCCCTGGGAGCGGTTGCAGATTGCCATCGGTGCGGTGGCGGCGAGCGAGGCGGCCCTGGAATGGACCTTGGCCTACACCCGCGAGCGCAAGGCCTTTGGCAAGTCGGTCAGCGATTTCCAGGTCAACAGCCATGCGCTGGCGGAGATGAAGACAGAGATTCAGATCGCGCAGGTGTTCGTCGACAAGTGCATCGAACTGAAGCTCGCCGGCCAGCTCGATGCGGCCACGGCGTCGATGGCCAAGTACTGGACGACCGACCTGCAATTCAAGGTCATGGACCGCTGCGTCCAACTGCATGGCGGCTATGGCTACATGTGGGAATACCCGATCGCCCGGGCCTGGGCGGATTCACGCGTGCAACAGATCTATGGCGGCACTAACGAGATCATGAAGGAACTGATCGCCCGTACCTTGTAGCCACAAAGATGGCGCTGGGCAGGGGCTCAATCAGATGAGAGCCGCTGTTTCAGATTTCACAGATGGTTAGCGTCCGGGTTTCTTGGGCGCCTGCGCTGAACTTAGCAAAGATAAGTACTTAGAATCAGGAGAAGGCTCGATGGAAGCGTATATCTACGATGCCGTTCGCACACCGCGGGGCAAGGGCAAGAAGGATGGCGGCCTGCATGGTGTAACGCCGGTTCGGCTGGCGGAGACTGCGCTGCGCGCCTTGCAGGTGCGCAACCAGCTTGATACGGCACTGGTGGACGACGTGGTGCTGGGCTGCGTGGAGCCGGTCGGCGAGCAGGGGGCCTGCATAGGCCGGATCGCGGTGCTGGCGGCGGACTACGCGGAAACGACGGCCGGTGTGCAGATCAACCGCTTCTGCGCATCCGGCCTTGAGGCCTGCAATATGGCGGCGGCCCAGGTGATGGCGGGGCAAGCCGACTTTGCCATCGGCGGCGGGGTGGAGAGTATGTCGCGGGTGCCGATGGGTTCCAGCGGCGGCGCCTGGCCGGTCGATCCGCAGATCGCCATCCGCCACTACTTTGTACCGCAGGGCATCTCGGCCGATACCATTGCCACCAAATGGGGCTACAGCCGCGCCGATGTCGATGCCTATGCGGTGGAAAGCCACCGCCGCGCCCAGGCGGCGACCGAGGCCGGCTGGTTCAAGCGCAGCATCGTGCCGGTGCGTGACCCCAATGGCCTGACGATACTGGATCGCGATGAGCTGATCCGTCCGCAGACCTCGCTCGAATCCCTGGCCCAGCTCAAGCCGGCCTTTGCCGAGTTGGGCGAGAACTACGGCTTCGATGCCGTCATCCGCCAGCGCTACCCCGAGCTGGAGCGTATCCAGCATGTGCACCACGCCGGCAACAGCTCCGGCATCGTCGATGGTGCCGCCGCCGTGCTGATCGGCAGCCGCGAGGCTGGCCAGCGAGCGGGCCTCAAGCCGCGGGCACGCATCCGCTCTTTTGCCAGCATCGGTTCCGAGCCTTCCATCATGTTGACCGGCCCGAGCTATGCCGCCGAGAAGGCACTCAAGCGTGCCGGCATGACGGCGGCCGACATCGATCTGTATGAACTGAACGAAGCGTTTGCCTCGGTCGTGCTGCGTTTCATGCAGGTGCTGTCCATCCCGCACCAGAAGATCAATGTCAACGGCGGCGCGATCGCCATGGGGCATCCGCTCGGTGCGACCGGGGCCATGATACTTGGCACCCTCTTGGACGAGCTGGAGCGGCGCGGCGCCAGCACGGGCCTCGCGACCCTGTGCGTGGGTGCCGGCATGGGCACTGCCACCATCATCGAACGCCTGTAGGAGGCCGATACCATGATCGATTACACCCTCGACCAGGACGGCATTGCCACCCTGAGCTGGAACCTGCCGGGACGTCGCCAGAATGTGATCAATGGCGAGAGCTGCGCCGCCTTTTTTGCCGTGGTCGACCGCGCGGTGGGTGATGCCGCGGTGAAGGGTATCCTGCTGACATCGGCCAAGCCTGACTTTATCGGCGGCGGAGACCTGGGGTGGCTGCAGGCCAGCGGTGATGCGGCGGTGCTGTTCGAGCAGACCCGCGCGCTGCACCGCTCGCTGCGCAAGCTCGAGACCTGCGGCAAGCCGGTCGCGGTGGCTTTGCCTGGTTCGGCGCTCGGCGGTGGGTTGGAGATTGCCCTGGCTGCGCACTACCGGGTGGCGGCGGACAATTCCAAGGCCCGCTTCGGTCTGCCGGAGGTCACGCTGGGCCTGCTGCCGGGTGCCGGCGGCACCCAGCGCTTGCCGCGCATGATCGGCATCCAGGCCGCCCTGCCACTGCTGCTGGAGGGCAAGCGCCTGAAGGTGGCCGATGCATTCAAGGCCGGCATCCTGCAGGCGGTGGTACCGGCCGGTGAGGAGATCGAGGCTGCGCGCAGCTGGCTGCTGGGTGAAGGCCAGACCAAGGCGCAGCAAGCCTGGGACAGCAAGGGCTACAAGATACCGGGCGGTGGCGTCGCCAGCCCGGCGGTGCAGCAGCTGTTGACCGCGGCAAACGCGATGCTGCGACAAAAGACCCATGGCAACTACCCGGCTGCGACCAGCATCCTGTCCTGCGTCTATGAAGGCCTGATCACCGACTTCGATACGGCCCTGACCACCGAGGCCCGCTATTTCGTACAGGCGGTACTGTCGCCCGAGGCGAAGGCGATGATACGCACGCTGTTCTTCAGCATGGGTGAAGCCAACAAGTTGGCGTCCCGGCCAGACGATGTACCGACGCAGCGCTATGGCAAAGTCGGCATCCTCGGTGCCGGCATGATGGGTGCGGGTATCGCCTACGTCACCGCCAAGGCCGGCATCACGACGGTGCTGCTCGACACCAGCCAGGATGCTGCCGAACGCGGCAAGGACTACGCTCGCAAGTTGCTGGACAAGCAGGTGCAGCGCGGCCAGGTCACGACGGAACAGGCGGAGGCGCTGCTCGCGCGGATCGAGCCGACGACCGACTATGGCCGGCTCGACGCGGCCGAACTGGTGATCGAGGCGGTATTCGAAGACCGCGCCATCAAGGCCGAAGTCACCCGCAAGGCCGAGGCAATGCTGGCACCTGATGCCCTGTTTGCCTCCAATACCTCGACGCTGCCGATCACAGGCCTCGCTGAGGCCAGTAGCCGGCCG
Organism: Chitinimonas naiadis; assembly: GCF_054780835.1. NCBI lineage: Bacteria > Pseudomonadati > Pseudomonadota > Betaproteobacteria > Neisseriales > Chitinibacteraceae > Chitinimonas > Chitinimonas naiadis. The sequence continues at coordinate 596,905 of NZ_BAAGVO010000005.1, forward strand.
GCGAATTTCATCGGCCTGCACTTCTTCTCGCCGGTCGACAAGATGCCGCTGGTCGAAGTGATTGTCGGCAAGCAGACCAGCGATGCGACCCTGGCCCGGGCGCTCGACTATGTCAAAGCGGTGGGCATGACGCCCATCGTGGTCAACGACAGTCGCGGTTTCTATACCAGCCGGGTGTTCTCCACCTATGTGCTGGAAGGGCTCGCCATGCTGGCCGAAGGGGTGGCGCCGGCCTTGATTGAGAATGCCGGCCTGCAGGCGGGCATGCCAGTCGGGCCGCTGGCGCTAACCGACGAAGTATCGAGCGAGCTGATCCACAAGATCAGCAGGCAGGCACGGCTGGACCTCGGCGAGGTCTATGAGGGCCGGCCCGGCGAGCAGGTGGCCGAACGCATGGTGGTGCTGGGACGCCTAGGCAGGAAGGTGGGCCAGGGTTACTACGACTATCCCGAGGGGGGCAAAAAGCAGTTGTGGCCGGGCCTGGCGAAGGAGTTTCCAACCGCCGCCAGCCAGCCGGACGTACAGACGCTGATCCAGCGTTTGATCAGCGTGCAGGCGGTGGAGACCGCCCGCTGTCTGGATGAGGGCGTACTGACCACGCCGCGGGATGCCGATGTCGGCGCCATCCTCGGCTGGGGCTTCCCGGCGTTCCGCGGCGGGCCGTTGTCGTATATCCAGCAGCTCGGTGTGGCGGCCTTCGTCGCGCAGTGCGAAGGCTTGGCTGCACAGTATGGACCACGCTTCCAGGTGCCCGGGCTGTTGCGGCAGATGGCGGCCAGGGACGACGCGTTCTACGCGCGCTGAGACCGTCATGGGCCCACTCCACGGCGTACGCGTCATCGAAATCGCCGGCCTTGGTCCGGCACCGTTTTGCGGCATGTTGCTGGCGGACATGGGTGCCGAGGTGATCCTGATCGAGCGGGCGGGCGCGAAGTCCGGTGACCCGCTCGAGCTGGGGCGCCACGCCATCTTCAATCGTGGCAAGCGTTCGCTGGCGCTGGACCTGAAGCAACCGGCGGCGGTGGCGGCGTTGCTGACCCTGGTCGACAGTGCCGATGTACTCATCGAAGGCATGCGACCCGGTGTGATGGAGCGGCTGGGCCTGGGGCCGGATGTCTGCCTCGCCCGTCGACCTGGTCTGGTCTACGGTCGCATGACCGGCTGGGGCCAGGCGGGGCCGCTGGCACAGACGGCCGGCCATGATCTCAACTACATCGCGCTCTCCGGTGCGCTCTGGTATGCCGGCCAGGCGGATGCCCCTCCGCTGGCACCGCCTACGCTGGTGGGTGACCTCGGCGGCGGGGCACTCTATCTGGCCATGGGTGTGCTGGCGGCCCTGCTGCATGCCCGCAGCAGCGGACAGGGGCAGGTGGTGGATGCCGCCGTGGTCGATGGCAGTGCCAACCTGATGAACTTGCTGCTATCGCTGCAGTCGGCGGGCCGGCAACCGACGGCGCGAGGCCAGGGTTTGCTGGATGGCCCGCACTGGTACGGTAGCTACCGCTGCGCCTGCGGTGGTCATGTCAGCATCGGTGCGCTGGAGCCGCAGTTCTATGCGCTGTTGCTGGACAAGCTGGGGCTGCGCGACGACGCTGACTTCCAGCAACCGTACGACCCCGGCCGCTGGCCCCGCTTACGGGAACGGCTGACCGTGCTGTTCGCCGGACAATCCCGTGCTCATTGGGTGGCCTTGCTTGAAGGCAGCGAGGCCTGCTTTGCGCCGGTGTTGAGCCCGCTTGAGGCGAGCACGCATCCGCACATGGCGGCACGCGGGGTCTATGCGGAGCGCGATGGTGTCCTGCAGGCCATGCCGGCTCCTCGCTTTTCGGCGGCACCCGGTGTTGAGCCGGGGCCGGTGCCACGGCGCGGTGCAGATGGTGTCGCCATCCTGCGGGCGGCGGGTTTGTCTGACGCGGACATCGCGATGCTGCTGTCCGCAACAGCCTGAGCAGGCTTCCGATACGCCACAGCCCGCGGTAGCGGGCTGTGGCGATCAGGCACAAGATACGGCCTGCCTGGCGCAAGTGCTGGACGCTACTTGGGGAACAGGTAGTTCACCGTGTAGCTGCCGGCGCCGGTGTGCGACTTCACCTCGAAATAGTAATACGCCGGGACGCCCGCATAGTTGATGGTCTCGGTTGAGGTCGGGCCCTTGGCGCTGGCCATGGCGACCCAGGCTGAACCGCTCCAGCGGTACAGGGTCAGGTCGAAGTCGGCATTGCCTGGTCCGCTGAGCTGGATCTGGAAGTTGCCGCCCTGCCCGCTGTAGTAGTAACCCACGGAGGGTAAATTGACGAACTGACCTGCCGCCAGTGTGCCGGTTACCGTGGTGGGCGTGGGTTGATCGCCGCCGGGGCTGTAATAGCTGGTGAACACGGCATTGGCCCGTTTCTCGTTCACCGCGTACCAGGGCCTGCCCAGCGTGCGCATGCGGGAGTTTTCGGTCGGGCGGTACAGGCCGCTTGGACAATACTTGGCACCGGCAAACAGGCCTACGGTACCGGCCGGATAGTAGTTCTTGGGCGTGGGTACGTTGGTGGTGCTGGCAATCAGGCTGCTCCATTTGACGGCTGCACGACTGGTCTGGCGCGTGGCGTTGGCTTCGCTCGGTTCATAGCTGCTGTTGCAGGTACCGTAGTCGTACTCATCGGCCAGGGCGAAGGCGGTATGGCCGATCTCATGCAGCGCCAGTTCGATCGCCGAGGCGTGCATGGTCATGGTGGCAATCTCACCGCCGGCGCCGCCATAGGTCGTGGTGTTGGCAATGGCGACGATGACGTCCCGGGCGTCGGCCGACGTGACCGAGCCCACGGCGCTATAGACCAGGTTCTCGTCGGCGCATACCAGCCGGTCGACGTTGTAGCAACCGACCACCATGCCCAGTGCCGTATTGCGTGTCTGTCCCTTGAGCGGTTCATCGACCCCGGATTGACTGCTGGCCACATCGACCCGCCGGATATTGATGCCGGTCCGGTTGGCATTGAACAGCGGGTCCGCGAGCAGGCCGTTGGCAACCTTCTGCGCATCGGTCGCCCATTTCGCCATCTCGGCACTGGTATAGCCATCGCCGATCAGCACGATGTCCATCCGGTTCGCCGCGGGGCCGCTCTCATATAGCAGGGTACTGCCGGTGGCCTGGGTGGCAAGCATCTGCATCCGGCTGCGGCTTAAAGCGGTATCCAGTGCCTGCCGGTCAAAACGCTTGCCGATCGTCATCGCGCTCATGCGGTTGCCGACAGGCTGGCCGGCTATCAGCTCGATATGGTCCAGGGCCTTCAGGCTGGGCACGCTGACCTCGAAGTAGGCCTGCGGCAGTTGTATGTCCTGCGCCTGCTCGATCTGGCCGGTGCCGGGATTGAAGGACTCGGCGTGCAGTACGCCGGGGTTGCGTACGCGGTTGCGGAACAGCTCGTGGCCATTGCGATCACGCCCTATCAGGTAGATGTCGGAACTGGTGGTGGCGGTGAGGTTGGGTTTGCTGGCGAACTGGCCAGCCTGGGCGTGGATCAGCTCGTAGTCGCTGCTGCCACGCGTATTGCTTTGCTTGATGCGCAAGAGCAGGTTGTCGGCGGCGCTGGCGACCTGGCTGCCGGCAACAAGGGCAAACAGCAGGGTGAGATGGTGCTTCATGAACGTGCCTCCTCAACAGTGCGGATGGTCCGCAGTAATGCTGCTTGGGAGCGCCGTCAGGCTTTGTTCTGGTTTATGTCTTGGCAGCGCCGGAAGGTGGGCACAGGTTCGCGTCCGCGCCGGCGTGGGTATGCCGGTGGGTGGGCCGCCGCCTTCCCTGGTGAGGTCAGGCCCGCGCGTGATAGCTCCTCGCGCCCCTTATCAGGGTAGGTCTATCTGGCGGGGATGCCAGCGGGGGGGGATGACTGGTCGGGGACGAAAGAGGGATCAGGCCCTTGGTAAGCTGATCTGGATACGGTGTCTCTGGTCTACGTCCGCATCGTCCTGCAGCAGGCTGCCGCCCTGTGCACGTGCCAGGGCCTGGACGGCGGCGAAGGATTTGCTGCTGCCGGGTAGGGCAGGCAACTCAAGCTGAACGGCCAGCGGGTGGCTGTCGCCTAACGTGAGCTGCAGCTGGCTACCGGCCGGGCTGATATCGCACGCGTGATTCAGCAAGCGGTAGAACAGGGCGTGGCAGAGGCCGGGGTCGGCTTTGGCTGCGAGCAGGGAGGTCGAGCTGGCGTCGAGTTCCAGCCGTAGTGCCTTGTCGGCGTAGCGAGTCGTAAACAGCGTGATCAGGTCCTGTAGCAGCGGCACCAAGGGTACGGCCTCCAGTTTCAGTTTGCGCTGGCCTGCTTCCAGTTCCAGCTGGCTGCTGGCCAGTTCGATGATTTCCAGCATCTGCTTGGCACCGGCGGCGGCCAATTCTGCCTGCTGTCTTTGTGCCGGACTGAGGCCCGGATCACTGGCCAGGCTCTGCAGGGCCGGCCAGCTCTGGTTCAGCGGGCGCAGCAGGTCGTGGCCGATCAGGCGCTGCATATCGGTCCGCAGTGCTGCCAGCTCCAGCATCTGGTCCAGGTCTGTCTGCAGTTGCCGGCGGTGCTCCACATAGCGCATCAGGTTGCGGACCCGTATACGCAGGAGGCTCGGGTCGATGGGCTTGAATACATAGTCCACGGCGCCGAGTGCGAGGCCCTGCTCGCGCGAGCGCTCGTCACTCAGGGCGGTGACGAAGATGATGGGAATATGTTCCGAGGCATGGTGCTGACGCAGGCGGCGGGCGACTTCGAAGCCATCCATGCCGGGCATCATCACGTCGAGCAGGATCAGGTCCGGCGGGGCATTGGAGTGGCAGATGGCGATCGCCTTCTCGCCGTTGTGGGCCAGCTTGACCTTGAACTGGTCGCGGAACAGGCCGGCCAGCAGCTGCAGGTTGTCGGGGGTATCGTCCACGACCAGGATGCTGGCTCGTTCTTCCTTATCCTCCTTGCCTCCCTGGGTGGGAGGGCCGTCGCGGTGCAGCACTCGCTGCACGCGTTCCAGTAAGCGCTGGGTGGTGAAGGGCTTGACCAGCAGGTCGCCAATACCGAGCCGGATCGCCTGCTCGGCGGATTGCCGGTCGAGGCCGCCCGACATCAGGACGAAAGGAATTTCGGCGAGCGCTTCCTCGGTCCGCATGGTTTCAAGTAGCGAGAGTCCGCTCGTGCCGGGCAGCCGCAACTCGCTGAGTACCAGTTGCACCGGCTGCTGATGCAATAGCTGCAAGGCACTGTCCTTGTCCTGGGCGAGCAGTACCTGCGTAAATCCGTTGCGTTGCAGCTCTTCGGCCAGGGCCGCGGCGAGCACCGGGTCACTGTCGACAACCAACAGGGTACTGATGGCTTGGATCATGGCTCAGGGGATTCCCTTGATTTCCACTGGTTCGGTGGCGAAGTCCCGAGCCAGCCGTGCGGCTTCGGCTTCCACCGCGTGATCGCCATCGGCGTACTGCCTGGCGATCTCGCGAAAGCGTTCGGCAATATCGAGAAAGCCGTCGACGATATCGGGGTCGAAATGGCTGCCCCGGCCTTCCACGATGATCCCGACGGCTCTCTCATGCGGGAAGGCGGGCTTGTAGACCCGGCGCGAAATCAGCGCATCGTAGACATCGGCGACCGCCATCAGCCTGGCCGACAGCGGGATATCGTCGCCCGCCAGGCCTTCCGGGTAGCCGCTGCCGTTCCATTTTTCCTGGTGGGAGTAGGCGATCTCCTTGGCGTAGCGCAGGAAGGGGATCGATTGTCCGAGATCCAGCTCGGCATGGATGATCGCGTCACGGCCCAAGGTGGTATGGGTCTTCATGATCTCGAATTCGTCTGCTTCTAGCTTCCCGGGCTTGAGCAGGATGCGATCGGGGATGCCGACCTTGCCGATATCGTGCAAAGGTGCCGATTTGAACAATGACTCGATATTGGCGGGGGTGAGTTCAGCGGAAAAGCGGGGATGGAACTGCAACTGTTCGGCCAGTGCCCGCACATAGTGCTGGGTTCGGCGGATATGGTTGCCGGTCTCGTTGTCGCGGGTCTCGGCCAGCGAGGCCATGGCCCGGATGGTGACGTCCTGAATGGCGACGACCTCGCGCGTACGTTTCTTCACCTCGTGCTCGAGGAATTCGTTCTGGTTCTGCAGGAAATCCCGCGCCAATTTCAGTTGCAGGTGGTTGTGGACCCGCGACAGCACGATGGCCGGATTGATCGGCTTGCTGATGTAGTCGACCGCGCCGAGATCGAGGCCGATCTTTTCATCCTCTGCGGCGCTCATGGCGGTGAGGAAGATCACCGGGATGGCGCGGGTTGCCTGGTCCTGCTGCAGGCGTCGCAGTACTTCGTAGCCGTCCATTTCCGGCATCATGATGTCGAGCAGGATCAGGTCGGGCTTGCCGTCGCCTGCCGCGATCTGCAGGGCGCGTTCGCCGCTGTGGGCGAGCTTGACCTTGTACTCTCCGCGCAGGAGGCCGCTCATCAAGGAGAGATTGTCCGGGGTGTCGTCCACCACCAGGATGGTGGGCTTCTCGGTGAAATCCAGTGGATTACTCATGGTGCGGTTTCCTCACTCAGTGCCGGTATGGCTTGTTTTGCTGTGTGTAGCGCGGCCAGTGCATCGACCAGGATATAGCTGTTGATGGCACGCTCCAGCGGCCCGAAACCGGGGCCGAGCACCGCCTTGAGGTGGGATGCCTCGGTCGAGAACAGTTCGATTGCGTCGGAATCATCGTCGGCCAACAGGGCTTCCAGACGGACTATGAGCCGTCGGGCGTGAGGCCAGTCGATATCACCGGTCGTCGCTTCGACCTGGGTCTGGGCCGGCAGTACGGACTGCAGATCGGCGATCAATGCCTCGCAAGCCTGTGCCAGCGGTCCGAGTTGGGCGATGACCTCCCAGCTGTCCGCTCCTTCTTTCAACGCGGCCTCGAGCTTGCCAGCCTGCTGCGCGAGTGCATCGGCGCCGATGGTGCCGGCCGTGCCTTTCAGCGTGTGCAGCAGCCGGGTGGCGTCGTCGCGTTGACCGGCCGTCAGCAGGGCCTGGGTTTGCGCCACGACGTCGCGCTGGCCGTTGATGAATTTCTGCAGCATGGCTTCGTACGCCGTGCGCTTGTTCAATACCCGCTTGAGGCCGGCAGCGGTATCGATACCGGCGATCTCGGGGAAGGAGGGGGGCGGGTTCACGTTCGCGGTCGCGATGCCCGGTCTGTCCGGCACGCGCTGTTGCCTGGCGGGTATCCATTGCAGCAGCAACCGGAACAGTTCGTCCGGATCGATCGGTTTGGCGAGGTGGGCGTTCATGCCGGCTTCGAGGCAGCGGTCGCGGTCGCTGCTCATGGCGTTGGCGGTCATGGCCAGTACCGGCAGGTCGTGCCATTGCGGCCGGGCACGGATATGGCGACAGGCGGTCAGACCGTCCATGACCGGCATCTGCATGTCCATGAGCACCAGGTCGTAATCCTGCTGCGCCAGCAGGTCGAGCGCGATCTGCCCATTCTCGGCAACGTCGACCAGCAGGCCTGCCCCGACCAGCAGGTCGCGCCCAACCTGTTGGTTCAGGTCGTTGTCGTCCACCAGCAGCACCCGGGCACCATGCAGGCCGCTGAGGTCCTGTAGCGTGATGTTGCCGGCCCGGCGTGGTGCCAGGTCTTCGAGCACGTTGCCGCCCAGTGCCCGAATGGCGGCATCGAACAGCAGCGACGGGCTGACCGGCTTGACCAGCAGCAGCTTGATCCCAGCCTGCTCAGCCTCGCGGAACACCTCTTCACGACCATAGGCGGTAACGATGACCGGCTGTGGCGGCGGCGTGAGCTGGGCCAGTTGCCGGCAGGTCTCGAGGCCGTTGATACCCGGCATCTTCCAATCCACGAAGGCGGCATCGAACGGCCGGCCGGCCCGGCAGGCTTCGTTCGCCAACATCACAGCCCGTTCGCCCGACTCTGCTTCCGTCACGTCGAAACTCATGCTGCTGAGCATGGTGCTGTGGATGTGCAGGGCGTGCGGGTTGTCGTCGACCACTAGCACACGTCGACCACGCAGATCCGGATCGGGTAGCAAGGCCTTGCTGGGCACCGCCTCGCCGATCCCGAGTCGGGCCGTGAACCAGAAGGTGCTGCCGATGCCCTGGGTACTCTCTACCCCGACCTGACCACCCATGAGCTCTGCCAGCTCGCGCGAGATAGCCAGCCCGAGGCCGGTGCCGCCGTACTTGCGGGTGGTCGAGCTGTCCGCCTGCTGGAAGGACTGGAACAGTCGCGCCTGCTGCTCGGGACTCAGGCCGATGCCGGTATCCTGGACCTCGAAACGGGCCAGCACCGCGTCATCGCTGCGTTCGATCAACTGGGCGCGAACCAGGATTTCTCCCTGTTCGGTGAACTTCACAGCGTTGTTCGCATAGTTGATCAGTACCTGGCCCAACCGCAGCGGGTCGCCCAGCAGGCATTCAGGCAGGGCAGGGTCGATATCGAAGATCAATTCCAGACCCTTGTTGCTGCATTTCTCGCTGATCAGGTTGGCAACATTGTCGAGCACCGCCGGCAGCTCGAAAGGGATGTGCTCGACGTCGAGCTTACCGGCCTCGATCTTGCTGAAGTCCAGTATGTCGTTGATCAGGCCGAGCAAATGCTGGCCGGAGCGCTGGATCTTCTCGACATAGTCACGTTGCTTGCTGGTCAGTTCGGAGCCGAGGACCAGATGGCTCATGCCGATGACGGCGTTCATTGGGGTGCGGATTTCGTGGCTCATATTGGCCAGGAAGTCTGATTTGAGCTTGGAGGCATCCTCGGCCTTGGCGCGGGCGGCCTGAAGTTCGACTTCCTGCTCGCGTAGCGTCTGGTTTGCTTCGGCCAGCTCGTGGGTACGGGTCTGCACCCGTTCCTCCAGCACTTCCTCGTTCTGCTGAAGCATGTCCACCAGCTTGGCCTGGGCCGTGAACACTTCGATCTGGGCCTTCTGCCGCTGCCGGAACTGACGCAGCATGGCAAGCCCGAACAGCAGTGTTAGCAAGCCCTGGAAAGCGGTTAGCGCGGTGGTGATGATCACCTGTCGCCGCAGTTCCTGGTTACGCGCGTCGACTGTGCGTGCTGCGACCTGAGCCGCGGTATAGGCCAGGTCCTGGATGTCGTCCTGCAAGCTCAGCAGGCGCTCCCGCAGCATGGGCGCGTAAAGATCGATGCTGCGCTGGCCGTTCTCACCCAGGTAGTTGTCGGCTTCCTTGATGAATTCGCCCAATGCCTGCTGGGTCTTCTGGTAGATGGGCTCGTCGCCCATCAGTACGCCGGCAGTGCCGGTCTGGATCGCACTGATACGGCTGACGAAGATGTCATAGCGCAGTTGCAGTTCTTCGAAGGTGATGCTGCCCGCCTTGCCCTCGGAATGGATGCTGTCGCGAGTTTCTGCCGGGTCCAGCATATGGGCGTGCAGCGCATGGTCAAAGCGCTGGAACTCGACATTGAGCTGCACGAACGCCCACAGCGCGTTGTCTTCGCCGCGCCGCATGACCTGGTTCAGATTGTTGTACTGGTGGGCGAGGATGGCCCCGATAGCGATATAGAGCAGGGCCAGGCTGGCGATCAACAGCAGGAACAGTGGTCGCTGGCTACGCATGGCGGGTCTGACTCGCTACCTGATCTGCAGGCTGCGCAGCTGCCAGACCGCGCGGTTGTAATAGACCTCGGCCCGTAGCTCGGATTTGCTATCGAAGGGGTAAATGATGAACAGCGGGCCTTTTTCCCGTACCGGCATGGGCTTGTCATTCATCAGCCGGGCGACGACTACATCGTACTTGCCGGCATCCTGGAAAGGGATTTCGGTCTTGTAGTCGTTCAGCGCCACGGCGACGATGGTACTGCCCTTGGCGCCGGCGGCCTGCAGTACGTCACGTAGCAAGGGGCCGGTGAACTTGACCGGTTGGGGGTACCAGGGGGTCTGGGTGGTGAAGCTGTGCTGCGGCAGGGTTTCCAGCATCTTCATGTCGAAGACGGCCTGCTGCCTGTCGTTGACCTGGCTGATCTGGCCGCTCAAGGTCAACACGGCTTTGCCCATCGGCTTGTCGAGCGCCAGACAAGCGACGGACAACGTGATCAAGAAAGCCAGCGCGAGCGCGCACGAGGGGGGATGACGGGTATACACAGACTTTCCTCTCCAAAAGGCCAAGCTTGCTGCTACCGCTTCATTATTCTTGAGTACCTACTGAACCAATATATCAGCTATGACTGCAGGATTTCGCCGAAATTGGGATGCTGTTGCGATGGCACTGATGTCGGCGATCGATTTGCAACAAGCACCGTCATCGCTACCGGAGGGTACCTGAAGGGACCGGCCTGTCATCTTCGGGACTCGGGTAATCCTGCCGCGTGGGCATGACGTTGCTTCCCTATTTCGCCCGCTTGCTCAACAATGGCGATAATCCCCGCAAGCCAAGCTTATGACCACCACTACCCACCTCGTATGCGCCCCCGATGACCTGGACTATCCGGCCGTCGTCAGCGAATGGCTGATCGCGCCCGGCAGCGAGGTGCTGGCTGACATGCCGCTGCTGCGGCTGGCGGTTGCCGGCGCAAGCAAGCTGGTGCTGACGCCGATGGATGGCGTGCTCAGCGAGCACTGCGTGGCGGTTGGCGAACCCCTGGCTGCCTGTGACCTGCTGGCCATGATCGAGGCGGAAGAACCCGACTTTGGCATGCTGATCGTGGCCGAGGATGTGGCCGACAACCTGGCGGTGCCGGCTTGTCGCCTGTCCCATGGGGAGCGCGGCCGTCCTCTGGCAGGTACGCCGCAGTTCAATGCCGAGGCGCTGGCGCTATGCGCCGCCCTGGGGTTGTCGCCGGATGAGATTCCGGTTCATGGTACGGGTCAGTTGGGGCGGTCGGAGATTGAGCGTTTTGTGCGGCAGGAGCTGCGTACTTTGGCGGCATTGCGCAACTTGCTGCAGAAGTAATGCCTTCCCGGCCTGACTAGATAACTCAAAATAACTTTTCAGAATTTAGAACTGGTCTTACCATCGTCTTTGTAATAGCGCGGGCCGACACAATCGGCCCGCGCTTCACTTCTCCGACGAGGTACCCATGTCGTTCGATCCTTTGCTGGGCCTGATAGGCCAAACCCCGCTGGTCAAGCTCACGCGGCTTGATACCGGCCCCTGTGAATTGTTCGTCAAGCTGGAGAGCCACAACCCTGGCGGCTCAATCAAGGATCGCATTGCGCTGACCATGATCGAAGCGGCCGAGCGCGAAGGCAAGCTGCAGCCTGGCGGCACCATCGTGGAGGCGACCGCTGGCAATACCGGTCTGGGCCTTGCGCTGGTTGCGGCACGCAAAGGCTACAAGCTCAAGCTGGTCGTGCCGGACAAGATGAGCCTGGAAAAGATCTTCCACCTCAAGGCCCTGGGGGCCGAGGTCATTATCACGCGCTCCGACGTGATCAAGGGCCATCCCTTGTACTATCAGGACTACGCCCGTCGTGTGGCGCTGGAAACGCCAGGCGCCTACTACATCGACCAGTTCAACAATGCCGCCAACCCGGCCGCGCATGAGCACGGTACCGGCCCGGAGTTGTGGCAGCAGCTGGGGCACGCTGTGGATGCGGTGGTGGTTGGCGTGGGCTCGAGCGGTACGCTGACCGGGCTGAGCCGTTTCTTCAAGCGCGCTTCCCCGGATGTCGAGTTCGTGCTGGCCGATCCGGTCGGCTCCATCCTTGCCGACTATGTCGAGACCGGCAGCTTTGGCGAGGCCGGTAGCTGGCGGGTGGAGGGGATTGGCGAGGACTTCGTCCCGCCGATGGCCGATTTCAGCGCCGTGCGCCGCGCACTGCGCATTTCGGACGAAGAGAGCATTGATACCGCCCGGCAACTGCTGGAGGTTGAAGGCATCCTCGCCGGTTCCTCCAGCGGTACGCTGGTGGCGGCAGCCCTGCGCTATTGTCGTGCACAGACGGAACCCAAGCGGGTCGTGACCTTTATTTGCGACAGCGGCAACAAGTACTTGTCCAAGCAGTTCAATGAGGGCTGGCTGATCGATCAAGGGCTGGTGAGCCTGCCGCGACAGGGCAACCTGACCGACCTGATCACCCGTCGCCATGATTTGGGTGCGACCGTGACCTGTCGACCGGATGAATCGCTGGCCGATGCCTATGCGCGTATGCGCCGGCACGATGTCTCGCAACTGCCGGTGGTGGAGGGCGACGCGGAGGTGGTCGGTATCATCGACGAGTGGGACCTGCTGCTGGCAGTGCATGACGAGCCGGAGAATTTCCGTCTGAGCGTGAAGCAGGCAATGAGCACCGAGCTGGAGACACTGGCCCCGACTGATAGCACTGAAAAGCTGTTGCGCGTATTCAACGACGGCCATGTGGCCATCGTGGTCGAGCGCGGCCGTTTCCTGGGGCTGATCACCCAGGCGGACCTGATTAATCACTGGCGCCAACGCTGGCGTTGAGGCCGCGCTATACAAGGGATAGGCCGGAAACCATCACGCTCCGCCCGGCCATTCCCGCTAGGAGGAGGCCGAAGTAGTCAGCCACCTGAAGGTCTGTTCTATCCCACACCCCTCGCGCTCGCCGCCGCAAGGGGGCCTCGCTGACACGAGAATGTGCGCTGTTGCAGAGGCGTCCTAAGAGAGTAAATGACGATGACCAAGCATATCGATACCCTGAGTGTACACGCTGGCTACAGCCCGGATCCGACCGGTGCGGTGATGCCACCGATCTACACCAGCTCCACCTACGCCCAGCGTGCGCCGGGCGAACATAGCGGCTACGAATATGCCCGTAGCGGCAACCCCACCCGTGGCGCATTCGAGAAGGCGCTGGCGGAGCTGGAGGGCGGCGCGGCCGGCTTTGCCTTTGCTTCGGGCCTCGCCGCCATGTCGACCGTGCTGGAACTGCTCGACGCCAATAGCGAGATCGTGGCGCTGGACGACCTGTATGGCGGCGCTTGGCGCCTGTTCGAGAAGGTGCGCAATCGTACCGCCGGCCTGAAGACCCACTACGTGGCGCCTGATGATATCGAGGCCTTGCGGGCGGCCATCACGCCGACCACCAAGCTGGTCTGGCTGGAGCTGCCGACGAACCCGCTGCTCAAGGTCGCCGATCTGGCCGCGGTGGTCGAAGCCGCCCACAAGGTCGGTGCGCTGGTGGTGGCCGACGCGACCTTCTCCACGCCCTACCTGCTGCGCCCGCTCGAATACGGCGTGGATATCGTGCTGCACTCGGTGACCAAGTACCTCAATGGCCACTCGGACGTGATCGGCGGTGCCGCCATCGTCCGTACGCCGGAACTGGCCGAGCGGCTGGGCTATCTGCAGAACGCGGTCGGCGGCGTGCTTGATCCTTTCTCCAGCTTCCTTGCGCTGCGGGGCCTGCGCACGCTGCCCTTGCGCATGCAACGGCACAGCAGCAATGCCCTGTCGGTCGCGCAATGGCTGGAAGGCCGCGCTGGCGTGGAGGACGTGATCTATCCCGGCCTGGAAAGCCATCCGCAGCATGCGCTGGCAACAAGGCAGTATCCACGTGGTTTTGGCGGCGTGGTGACCTTGCGGCTGAAGGCGGACGACGCCGGTGTGCGTCGCTTCCTGGCGGCACTCAAAGTCTTTACCCTCGCCGAAAGTCTCGGCGGGGTCGAGAGCCTGGTGAACCTGCCCTGGGCTATGACCCATGGCTCCATTCCGGAAGACAACCGTCTGCGCCGTGGCATTACCCCGAACTTGCTGCGCCTGTCGGTCGGTGTCGAGCATCTCGATGACCTGATCGCTGATCTGCAGGCTGGCCTGGCTGCCATTTGAACTCCCCGTAACCGCAAACCGAGGAAGAGAGCACTCCATGCAGAAACGTACTTTCCTGATGTCCTTGCTGGCGCTGGCCCTGCTGGGTACCAGCCAGGCGGCTGACCTGCTCGATACGGTCAAGCAGCGCGGCGCGCTGAAGATCGCGGTCGAAGGCACCTATCCGCCGTTCAACTACAAGCAGGATGGCAAGCTGACCGGTTTTGACGTCGAGATCGCCGAGCTACTGGCCAAGAAGCTGGGGGTCAAGGCCGAGTTCGTCACCGTCGAGTGGAGCGGTATCCTCGCGGGCCTGCAGGCGGGCAAGTACGATGTGATCGTCAACCAGGTCGCAGCCACCGACAAGCGGCGCGAGGTGTTCGATTTCACCCAGCCCTATGTGTTCTCCGGCGCGCAGCTGATCGTCCGCAAGGACGACAAGCGTAGTTTCAAGGGCCTGGAAGATCTCAAGGGCAAGAAGCTGGGCGTGGGGCAGGGCAGCAACTTTGCCGAACTGGCCAAGTCGGTCGAAGGCGTGGAAGTGAAGACCTACCCAGGGGCGCCCGAATACCTGCAGGACTTGGCATTGAGCCGCGTCGACGCTGCGTTGAACGACAGCCTGCTGATCCCCTACCTGGTCAAGCAGACCAAGCTGCCGCTGAAGGGTGGTGCGCCGGTGGGCAAGGAAGAGAGCAATGCGATTCCCTATCCCAAGGGCAACCCGCAGTTTGGCGCGGCGCTGGACAAGGCCCTGGCCGACATCAAGGCCGACGGCTCCTTCCGCAAGGTGTCGATCAAGTACTTCGAGCGTGATGTGAGCAAGCCTCTGGCTGCCAAGTAAGCTAACCTCTGCTGTAGCGAACCTGCCGCTGCCGCATGGCCCGGGCCTGCAACCCCGGGTTGTCGGTGGCGGTTCTCATTCCTATGAGCCCCTTCCATGAGTGACTTGCTCTCCCTGTTTGCCGAGGCCTTGCCGGTGATGCTGCGTGCGACCGGCATGACGCTGCTGTTCGCCGTGATGGCCATGCTCGGTGGTTTGCTGATTGCCGCGATCGTGGCCTTCCTGCGCCTGCTGGGGCCGCGCTGGCTGGGGTGGCTGCTGGGGCTGTATGTCAGCGCTTTCCGCGGTACACCCTTGCTGGTGCAGGTCTTCGTCGTCTACTACGGCCTGCCCAGCGTGGGCATACAGTTCGAGCCACTCACGGCCGGGGCGCTGGCGCTCAGCCTCAATGCCGGGGCTTTCCTCGCGGAGAGCCTGCGCGGTGCCGTTGCCGGCGTGCCGCCGGGGCAATGGCTGGCGGCGTCCAGTCTGGGCATGACGCGCGTGCAGACGCTGCGCCATATTGTGGCGCCACAGGCCCTGCGCCTGGCGGTGCCCAGTCTCTCCAATACACTGATCAGCCTGATCAAGGACACCTCGCTGGTATCGGTGATCGCGGTGACCGAGCTGATGCTTGCAACCAAGGAGCTGATCTCCACCAGTTTCCGGCCGTTGCCCTTGTATCTGGCGGCCGCCGCCATCTACTGGCTGCTGAGCGTCTTGCTGGAAGCCGGGCAGAAGCGGCTGGAGCGGAAGTTGTCACTGCCGCATTGATCGCCTGCGTATTGGGCAGGAAATAAAAAAACGCCGCTGTTCACGGCGTTTTTTTCTGGTGCGTCGACGGCTACGCTCAGCGCTGCTTACGGCGGGCGGCAACTGCGCCTGCGAGCTTGCGCAGGAGCGTGACGCTGTCGTCCCAACCCAGGCAGGCGTCGGTGATGCTGCAGGCGTACTTCAGCGGCTGGCCTTCCACCAGGTCCTGGCGGCCTTCATTGATATGGCTTTCGATCATTACCCCGAAGATGCCCTGGTTGCCGGCTGCGATCTGGTTGGCCACATCCTCGCCAACGACCATCTGGCGGCGATAGTCCTTGCTGCTGTTGGCATGGCTGAAGTCGACCATGATCTTCTCAGGCAGGCCGGCGGCGGCCACATCCTTGATGGCGGCGGCGACATGCTCGGTGTCGTAGTTCGGGGTCTTGCCACCGCGCAGGATCACGTGGCAATCCGGGTTGCCGCCGGTGGCGACGATTGCGGAATGACCGAACTTGGTGACGGACAGGAAGTGGTGCGGCACGCTGGCCGAGCGGATCGCGTCGATGGCGATCTTGAGGTTACCGTCGGTGCCGTTCTTGAAGCCGACCGGGCAGCTCAGGCCGGAGGCCAGTTCGCGGTGGACCTGCGACTCGGTGGTACGGGCGCCGATGGCGCCCCAACTGATCAGGTCGGCAAAGTATTGCGGCGTGATCATGTCGAGGAATTCGGTTGAGGCCGGCACGCCCATGTCGTTCAGATCCAGCAGCAGCTTGCGCGCCAGGCGCAGGCCGTTGTTGATATCGAAGCTGCCATCGAGGTGCGGGTCGTTGATCAGGCCCTTCCAGCCCACAGTGGTCCGTGGCTTCTCGAAGTAGACCCGCATCACGATCACCAGATCGTGCGCTAGCTCCTGGTGCAGGGCCAGCAGACGGCGACCGTAGTCGAGTGCGGCGGCGGGATCATGGATCGAGCAGGGGCCAACGATGACCAGCAGGCGGTCGTCTTCACCGGCCAGGATGCGATGGATGGCCTGGCGGGTATTGAAAGTCGTGGTTGTCGCTACCTCGGTGGCCGGATATTTCTCCAGCGCGGCGATGGGAGGCAGTAATTCCTTGATTTCCTTGATGCGGACGTCGTCGGTCTGGAACAGCATGGCGGGCAACTTGCGGTCGGATGGCGGGAACTGCCTAGGTTAGCTTTAGGCTAGAGACCACGCAAATAACTTTGTTTGATGCCGACGATAGGTGCGGTGTATATACGCCGATCAAGGAGGGCGTGCCGCTATGGGCAATGCCCGGGGAGGCGGTATGAATCGTTTGAAGGCGGGTCTGTGGCGATTGCTGCTGTTGACGGGTGCTGTGCTGGCGATGTTGGCGGCGTACAGCCTGGTCACGACCTTGTGGCGGCAATGGGCTTACGGCGGCGATGCTTATGGTGCTGCGTGGCACCGGATCGCGCTGCAGGCCGTTCTGTTGTTACTGGGGATGCTGGTGGCAGGATGGGCCGCGCATAAAGCAAAACCGCCAGCGTGAACTGGCGGTTTTTGCATTTGGGGCCTTGCCGGATCAATCCGCGTATTGCTTTTTGAGCCGTTCGCGACGTTCCTGGGCTTCTACCGTGAGCGAGGCGGTCGGCCGGGCCAGCAGGCGGGCCAGTCCGATCGGTTCGCCGGTGTCGTCGCAGTAACCGTATTCGCCATCATCAATCTTCTTGATGGTGGAGTCGATCTTCAGCAGCAGCTTGCGTTCGCGGTCGCGGGTACGCAATTCCAGCGCGTACTCTTCTTCGAGCGTTGCGCGGTCAGCTGGATCAGGCGTGGCTTCCTGTTCCTGCAGATGCTGGCTGGTGGCGGTGGCGTTGGCGAGCAACTCGGCCTTCATATCGAGCAGCCGCTGACGGAAGAACGCGAGGTGATCCTCGTTCATGTAATCGTCGCCGTGCCACTTGAGGATATCTTCCTCGGTGAGTTTCTTGGCCATGGTGGGCTTCTCCACGCTGGTTGACGGACAAACCTGCCGGGTTGGTCGGCTTGTTCCTTTAAGTTGCGGGGCGCGAGCTTAACGGGCCGTCCCGCGCCTTGCAACCGTGATTATTGTACTGTTGCTCCAAATTCTTACATTGGCGGCCTGGTTTCAACGTGATGGACCCTACGACGCCGTGCCGCCGATCGGGTCACTTCAGGCTAAGCACCCACTGCACAATCACTTTCAGGTCGGCGTCGTTGACCTGTTGCGGCGGCATGGGGATGCCACTCTTCGGGTCGCCCCATACGCCACCACCACCTTTTTTAACCTTCTCCATCAACCGGGCTTCTGCCGTCTTGTCGCCCTTGTACTTGGCGGCCACGTCTTTATAGGCCGGGCCTACGACCTTGACTGCCACCTGATGGCAGGCCATGCAGTTGTACTTGGCAGCCAGTGCCTGGCCATCCGGGGCTGCATGGGCGGTGAAAGCGAGGCCTGCAAGCAGGGCAGCGAACAGCAATTTCATATTCTAGGTCTCCTGGCGATGGTCGCCCGGTCAAGGGGACGGGGAAGCGCGGCATGCCGAGATGGTCGAACGCTATTTGTATATTGTTGCTGCGTCGACATCGCGGGCAATTGACCGTTGATCTTAGCCCCGCCGGCATGACGATGCAATTGACCGGATTATGCCGTCCGGGTGCTGTGCTACACTGCCGCGCGGTTCAATTCCGCTTATCCATGCCTTGTTCAATCACAAGATGTCCGTCGATACGCTCGAAACTCCCCAGCCCCCGAATAAGTTGTTCACGGCCACCGTGGGCCTGTCGCTGCTCGTCCATATCGTCGTCATTACCCTGGTCCACTTCTCGCCGCCCGATCCGCGCACGCTGTTCAACCGCGCGCCGCTCGAGATCGTACTCGTCAATGCCCGCTCCAAGACAGCACCGACCAAGGCTGACGTGCTGGCGCAGGCCAATCTCGACGGCGGTGGCAATACCGATGAATTGAATCGCCGCATCAAGACGCCGCTGCCACCCCAGCAGGTGGAGAACCCCACCCCCGAGCTGCAACAGGCCGCCAAGCGGCAGGTGGAGCAGGAGGCGCGCTTGCGCAAGCTGCTGGACCAGGTGCAGAACAGCCCCAAACTGTCGGCCGACTCCGCCAAGTCCAATCCCACGCCGGCAGATACCCAGCTGGACCTGAATGCCTTGCGGCAACAGGCCACCGAGATCGACCGCAAGGAGGGTGAGATCGCCCGGGAACTGGCGGCCTACCAGACGCGGCCGCGCAAGGCCTTTGTCGGTGCGCGTGCCAAGGGGGTGGTGGAAGCGCGCTATGTGGACGACTGGCGGATCAAGGTAGAGCGTATCGGTACGCTGAACTACCCGACCGATGGCAGGGGCAAGCGTTTGTCCGGCAAGCTGCTGATCACGGTGGAGATCAAGGCGGATGGCTCGCTGGGCGCCGTGACGATAGACCGTTCGTCAGGTAATCATGAGCTGGATGAAGCCGCCAAGCGGATCCTGCGCATGGCGGCCCCGTTCCCGGTCCTGCCGCGCGGCATTCTGGACGATACCGGCAAACCGGCCGACATACTCTCCATCACCCGGGCCTGGACTTTTGCCCGTGGCGATAACGAGATGCGCTAAGCGCAGGGCGGCACCTGTCTCGCTCGCGCTGGTGTGTCGCCTGGCCAGGCCAGGTGTTCAGCAGTACCAGGCGTCGACGATGCTGCGCTGAAAAGCCGGACCCTAACTGCGGCCGGCTTTTTTCATGGCTTGGGCTTGTTATGGTCGGGCAGATCGCGCTGGGCGCCGGACTTCAGGTACTCGTGCGTGGCGCCGACAAGGCGATGGGCCTGCTCGATGGCACGCTTGAGGTGGGGCAGGGCCCGTTCGGCGTCGGCCGGATTGCGCTCAATGATCTGGGCGATCTGGCGCAACTGGTCCAGGGGGGCGACCAGGTTGGCGCTGACATTCTCGAGCAGCTTGTCTTTGAACAACTGATCGCTTTCCAACGCTTCCTTGTCCTTCTTGTAGCGCTGTTCCTTGTGCTTCCAGACCGAGATGTCCTGGGCGACCAGGCTGTAGCCCTTCAGCGCACCGCCGCGCTTGTGGGCGATCAGCGTCAGCAACACCGGCAGGTTCCGTCCGTCGCGGCTCAATAGTGCCATCTCGCCACGCCAGCTGCCGTCCTTGGTGGCCATGGGTAAACAGGTCTGCAGGAAATGCGGCTGTGCCCAGGATGGCAGGAGGTCGGTGATGAACATGTCCTGCACCACCTCGTTACCCATGGCGAGCCAACTGCGTGCCGCCGCATTGAGGCTTTGCAGCTGCCCGGCCGGATTGGCCCAGGCAATCGGATCGCGGCCTCGCTCAACCAGCTCGGCCGCCAGAGTCTGGCGCTCCTGCTCACGATGACGGCTGTCGATGTCGCGGAAAACCGTCAGCAGGCAATCCCGGTCGGCATGCTTGAGGGGCGTGGTCATGGCCTCGACCCAGCGTGGCTCACCCTCTCGCGGGCTGAGCAACCACTCGTAGCGCTGGGGGCGGCCGTTACGGGCCGCATCGAGGTAGGCCGATTCGGCGCGGGCATCGAAGCCCTCGGTCGCCACTGAGAAATCGGTCAGCCGCTGCCGCAGCAATTCGGCCCGGCTACAGGCCAGGATGGCCAGCGTGGCGGAGTTGGCGTCGAGTATGTCCAGAGTCTGCGCATCGCGGACGATCAGCGCGTCGCCCGCGGCGACAAACACCGAGTTGCCGATCTCCTGCCGTTTCACCGGCGGTGCGGGCGCCTGGCAGGGTGTAATCAGGTTGTCGATGCGCAAGGGCACGCCGGATTCGCTGATGGCCAGCCGGCAGTGGTGCAGCACCCAGACGACTTCGCCGTCGCTCGCGATCAGGCGGTAGACGAATTCGGCCTCGCCATGCTCGGACGCGCGCAACTTGTCCATGCCGAGCCAGACCGCAGGCTTGTCCTCGGCGTGGATGGCTTCGAGCCAGAAATTGGGGTGCAGCGCGAGCACATGGACCGGCTCGCCATAAAGATCCGCCGCGGAATGGGACAGATAGAGCAGACGATCCCGGCTGAGCGGCAGGGCGAAGGCAACCGTGCGCAGATTGGCCAGTATGGCGCTGCCCTGCCTGAAGCCCTCTATCATGGCGTCGGCGCTCAGGCTGGGGTTGCTGGGAAAGTATTTCCTGACCATCGTGGCGGGAGCGTCTTAAAAATTGGGGCGGACGATATAATCCGCAGCATACCACTGCAACACCGAGGAAATTCCCATTCGCATTCTTGGCATAGATCCCGGCCTGCGTACGACCGGCTTCGGCGTGATCGACGCGGTCGGGCAAAACCGCGTCTACGTGGCGAGCGGCTGCATCCGGAGCGGCGAGGGCAGCCTGCCCGAGCGGCTCAAGGTGTTGCTGCTCGGCATCGCCGAAGTCTGCCAGCGCTACCAGCCCGAGCAGGCGGCGGTGGAGCAGGTCTTCGTCAACGTCAATCCGCAGTCCACCTTGCTGTTGGGACAGGCACGCGGTGCGGCCATCTCGGCACTGGTGCTGGCCAATCTGCAGGTGGCGGAATACACCGCGCTGCAGGTCAAGCAAGCGGTGGTGGGCAATGGCCATGCGGCCAAGGAACAGGTCAGCCACATGGTGCAGCGCCTGTTGCAGCTCAACGGCGAGCCGCAGTCCGATGCCGCCGATGCGCTAGCCTGTGCGCTGGCGCATGCCAACCACGCCACCGGCGGCCTCGCCAACGCCGGCATGAAATCACGCCGCGGCCGCTGGGTCAGCCTGTAGATACCAGACTGCCGCTTCCGTTTATCTACTTCTTTTCAATGAGATCGCCCGAATGATAGGCAAGCTGACCGGCAAGTTGCTGGAAAAATACCCGCCTCAAGTGCTGCTGGACGTGGCTGGCGTGGGTTACGAGATCGATGTGCCGATGTCTACCTTCTTCGTGCTGCCCCACGCGGGAGAGGCGGTGTCGCTCTATACGCACTTCGTCGTGCGCGAGGATGCGCAACTGCTGTTCGGCTTTGCCAGCCGTGCCGAGCGGGAGACCTTCCGTCAGTTGATCAAGGTGACGGGCATCGGCCCCAAGATCGCGCTGGCCGTGTTGTCGGGCATGGATGCCGACGAGCTGGCGGCGACGGTGGAGCGTGAGGATGCGCCCCGGTTGGCCAAGGTGCCGGGCATCGGCAAGAAGACGGCAGAACGGCTGGTGCTGGAACTGCGCGGCAAACTGGCCGGCACGACCAAGCTGCAGGCCCATGCCGGCCTGTTCGCGGCACCCGCCAGCGCCCGGGACGATGTGGTCAACGCCCTGCTGGCCCTCGGTTACAACGAGAAGGAAGCCGCTGCGGCGATCAAGCCCCTGCCGGACGACGTCAGCGTCAACGACGGCATTCGTCTTGCGCTCAAGTCGCTGGCTCGCGGCTGAGCAGGCAGACTTACCCTATAAAGAGGTATGCCGCGCTTCTACCTGCTTCTCTGCCTGCTGCTCGCCTGCCTGCCCGGGTGGGCGAGCAATGAGTTGCTCTGCGTGGGAGCCGAATTTCCCTACATCCTTGAGCAAGGCAGGGTGGGGCCACACGGCCTGGCGGTGGATCTGCTGACCGAACTCGAACCGCAGCTCGGTTTCCGCTGTCGCTTCGAGATCTACCCCTGGAAGCGGGCGCAAACCCTGGTGGTGCAGGGCAAGGCCGACATACTGATCGGCCCTTACCGCACGCGCGAGCGCATGGCGCAGATGCGTTTTGTCGGCTTGCCCTTCTATATGGACGCCATGCTGGCCTACGCCCGGCGCGAGGAGTTGCCGGCTGGCTGGCAGGGCGATCTGCGCGCCTTGCAAGGTTTGACGGTCGGGGTGGTCCGAGGTTGGACCCTGGGCCAGCGCTATGAGC
Source organism: Chitinimonas naiadis (assembly GCF_054780835.1). Classification (NCBI taxonomy): domain Bacteria; kingdom Pseudomonadati; phylum Pseudomonadota; class Betaproteobacteria; order Neisseriales; family Chitinibacteraceae; genus Chitinimonas; species Chitinimonas naiadis. The sequence continues at coordinate 619,080 of NZ_BAAGVO010000005.1, forward strand.
AGAGCAAGCGGGTGCTGACGCTGGATGAGGCCGATACGCTGGAGCAATCCTTTCGCAAGCTGCTGGCGGGTCGCATCCAGGTGGTTGTCAGTAATGAGCGCAATGCCCGAGTGGTGATCGAACAACTGGGCGTCGGGGCGAGCCTTGCGCCCTTGCAGCCGGCGATCCAGCAAACCGGCGGTTACATCGCCGTGGCACCGTCCCGTATCGACAAGGCCCTGGCGGAGCGCATCGACATGGTGCTGCAGGAGTCGGTCCGCAGCGGTCGGGTACAGCAGCTCAGCCAGCGCTATGGCCTGTCCTTTCCCGGCAAGCGCTACGACTGGTCGGGCTATCTGCAGCAGGAGCTGGCCGATTGATGCGTTGCCGCATTGGAACGCAACTTTGTCCTTATAATGTGGGCCTTACGCCACTGCAGCGCAGGCCATGATCCAGTCCGACAACCTCAGCAGCGCCCCCGAACGCATCGTTGCGCCCAGCCGTCAATCCAGCCAGGAGGAGGCGCTGGAGCGCGCCCTGCGTCCCAAGCAGCTCGACGAATACGTCGGTCAGGAGAAGGCGCGCGGTCAGCTGGAGATCTTCATCGAGGCGGCCAAGAAGCGCGGCGAGGCGCTCGACCATGTGCTGCTGTTCGGTCCGCCTGGGCTGGGCAAGACCACGCTGGCCAACATCATTGCCCGGGAACTGGGCGTCAACCTGCGGCAGACTTCCGGTCCGGTGCTGGAGCGCGCGGGCGACCTGGCGGCGATGCTGACCAATCTTGAACCGCACGACGTGCTGTTCATCGACGAGATCCATCGCCTTTCGCCCGTGGTCGAGGAAATCCTCTATCCGGCGCTGGAAGACTTCCAGCTCGACATCATGATCGGTGAAGGTCCTGCTGCCCGTTCGGTCAAGCTGGACCTGCCGCCGTTCACGCTGGTCGGTGCGACCACGCGCGCCGGTATGCTGACCAACCCGCTGCGGGACCGGTTCGGCATTGTCGCGCGGCTGGAGTTCTATAGCGCGGAGGAGCTGACCCGTATCGTCACGCGTTCGGCCGCCTTGCTCAACGTCGAGATCGACTCCGAGGGAGCGTTCGAAGTGGCGCGCCGCTCGCGCGGTACGCCGCGGATCGCCAACCGGCTGTTGCGGCGGGTCCGTGACTTTGCCGAGGTCAAGCACGACGGTCGCGTCAGCCGGACGGTGGCCGATGCGGCCTTGTCCATGCTGGACGTGGACCATGCTGGCCTCGATGTCATGGACCGCAAGCTGCTGTCGGCGGTGATCGAGAAGTTCGCCGGTGGCCCGGTCGGCCTGGACAACGTGGCCGCTGCGATCGGTGAGTCCGCCGATACGATCGAGGACGTGCTGGAGCCGTACCTTATCCAGCAGGGGCTGCTGCAGCGCACGCCGCGTGGTCGCATGGCGACCTTGCTCGCCTACCAGCATTTCGGCATACAACCGGCTGATTCCGGCAATGGCTCGTTCAGCCGCTGATCAGCTTTCTTTACGCATAATGCGGCGCTCGCCAGCTGGCGTTGCGGTCACGCACTGAGAAATCGAGAAGGAAATCTGCTCTTGGAAGCTTCCCTGACCACTGACAACTTGTCCATATTCAGCCTGATCGGCGGCGCCAGCATGGTGGTGCAGATCGTCATGGGCATCCTGTTGCTGATGTCCTTGATGTCCTGGTGGCATATCTTCGTGAAGCTGTTCGGTCTACGGAACGCACGCAACAAGACTGACAGCTTCGAATCGGCCTTCTGGGGCGGTTCCGATCTCAACAGCCTGTACCAGCAGGTCAGCCGCGATGGCAGCGGCGTCGGCATGGAAAAGATCTTCGAAGCTGGCTTCGCCGAATTCCTCAAGCTGCGCCGCCAGGCCGGGCAGGATATCTCGGTACTGATGGAAGGCACGCGCCGTGCCATGAAGGCCGCCTGCCAGCGTGAAGTGGACCGGCTCGACGCCCATACGAATTTCCTTGCCACCGTCGGTTCGATCTCGCCCTATATCGGCCTGCTCGGTACTGTCTGGGGGATCATGAACGCCTTCCGTGGTCTGGCCAATGTCGGTCAGGCCACGCTCTCGCACGTGGCGCCCGGCATTGCCGAGGCGCTGGTAGCGACCGCCATCGGCCTGTTCGCCGCCATTCCGGCCGTGGTGGCCTACAACCGCTTCTCGCACGATGTGGACCGTCTGGCCAACCGCTTCGACAGCTTCATCGAGGAATTCAGCAACATTCTGCAGCGACAGGTCGGTAAATGAAGCCTTATAAACGCTGGGCCAGCTTGCGGGCGCTGTTGCTGCTCGCGCTGGCCTGCAGTGCCCTGGCAGCCCAGGCCAAGTTGTTCCTGTGGGAAGCGGAGCGTGATGGCCAGCGGGTCTGGTTGCTGGGCTCCATCCATGTCGGCAAGGCGGACTTCTACCCCATGGCCGCGCCGATCGAGGCGGCCTACAAGGAAGCCGATACGCTGGCGGTCGAGGCTGATGTCAGCGACCCTGCGGCGATTGCCCCCTTGATGGCGATGGCCATGCTGCCGCCGGATCAGAGCCTGAGCGGCATGCTGACCGCTATCCAGAACCGGCAGCTCAACAATGCCCTGGCGCGCGTCAACCTGCCGCGGGTCGCGGCGGACCGCATGAAACCCTGGCTGCTGGGCCTGACGCTGTCGGTGCTGGAGATGCAGCGCCTGGGTTACCAGCCGCAGAACGGCATTGACATGCATTTCCTGCAGCGGGCCCGGGCCGATCGCAAGAAGGTGATCGAGCTTGAGTCGCTGAAGAGCCAGTTCGAACTGTTCGACAGCCTGCCCCAGGACGAAAGCCTGGGGGTGCTGCTGGGTACGCTGGAGCCGATCAGCAAGCAGCAGTTCAAGCCCATGTTCGATGCGATGATCAATGCCTGGCAGATCGGTAGTGCAAGCAGCATGCGCCGCATCATCGATGAGTACACGCCGGATGACCCAGTCAGCAAGCGGCTCAACGACAAGCTGCTGGCGCAGCGTAACCGCGTCATGGCGGAGCGCATCGTCAGTCTGGCCGGTTCGCCCGCGCCGCTGGTCGTGATCGGTGCCGGCCACCTGGCGGGTCAGGACAGCGTGGTCGAATTGCTGCGGGCGCGGGGTTTCCGCGTTCGCCAGTATTGAGGAGAGTGCAATGGCACGCAGGCAACGCCGCGCCAAGGCCGATATCAATGTCGTGCCCTATATCGATGTGATGCTGGTACTGCTGGTAATCTTCATGGTCGCCGCGCCCATGCTGCAGCCCGGGGTAGTGAATCTGCCCACGGTGGCCAAGGCCGACCGGGCGCTGGATGTGAAGCCGCTCAGGGTGCTGATCAACAAAGATGAGGGCATGAAGCTGGACGACAGCGGCAGCAAGACCGATCTGGGCACTACCGATGAACTGATCGCCAGCATCCGGGCCAAGACCCTGAGCCAGACGCGGCCGGTGCTGATCAGCGGCGACAAGGAAGTGCGTTACGACGCGATCATCAAGGTCATGAACGCGCTCAAGAAGAGCGGTGTCGAGCGCGTCGGCCTGGAAGTCATGCCTGAACGATGAACCGGACTGCGCCGCGCGAGGAACATCGCGCCCTCTCCTTTGGCCTGGCTGTCGCCATGCATGGCCTGATCGCCGGCCTGCTGTACTTTGGCGTGCAGTGGCAAACTCAGCCGGCCGCGCCCATGCAGGTTGAGCTGTGGGCGGGCGCTATGGAAGCGTCGCCCGCACCGGAGCCGGTGGTCAAGCCCTTGCCGCCCAAGCCGGTGGCGCCGGAACCGGAACCCGCTCCCGAGCCTGAGCCGGTGGTGAAGCCGGATATCCAGGTGGAGAAGAGCAAGCCGGTCAAGAAGGTGGAACCGAAGAAGCCGGAGCCCAAGCCCGAGCCTAAACCGGAACCCAAGAAGCCTGAGCCGCCGAAGAAAGTCGAGCCCAAGAAGCCGGAGCCGACGACGGCCAAGCAGACCAAGGTGGAGCCCGGCAAGAACAAGGTATTGAGCGAGCTGGCCGGCAAGCTGGAAAAGCCACCGCTCGATGCGAGCGTCTCATTGGCGGCGCTGGCGACGCGCCAGCAGGCGGCGGAAGCTGCGGGCAAGGCCAGCGTGATGGAAGCCTACTACGCCAAGGTACGCAGCATGATCCGGCGCAATATGAGCTATCCGGAGGACGGTGCCGGGAACCCGGAAGCCGAATTCAGTGTCACGTTGTTACCGGATATGTCGGTATTGAGTGCGGAATTGAAGAAATCGAGCGGTAACGGCAGCTTCGATGAGGCGGTCAAGCGGGCAATCCTGCGCACCGGTCAGTATCCGGCGCTGCCGGCAGGCGTGGAGTTCGGCAGCTTGCGCAAACACAATCTGAAATATCGGTTGCGAGATGGTTAGACAGTCATATCTTAAAGCGGGTCTGGCGCTTGCTACCTTGCTTGGTTTGCTGACCGGCTGCGCCAAGCCGGTAGCTCCGACCGCGGTCGCGATGCCGGCCGAGCCGGTGGCACCGCCCGCCGTGGTGGAGACCGCGCCGCCAGCGCCGGTGCAACCGGTGTTGTCGCGTGATGAGCTGCTGGCGCAGTACGTCGACAAGGTACGCCGCCTGATCCGGGCCAGAATGGTCTACCAGACCAAGCAGGGTAATCCCGAGGCCTTGCTGGAAGTCAGCCTGCAGCCGGATATGCGCGTGAAATCCGTACGGGTGGTGAAAACGAGTGGGAACCGGACTTTCGATCTGGCCGTGAAGCGGGCGATCGAAAAGGCCGGTAGCTATCCAGCCTTGCCGGACGGGCTGGATTTTTCGATATTCAAGACGCACAAGATCAAATACCGACTCCATGACTTACTCTAGACGCTCCCTATTGCACGTCGCCTACGCCGGTCTGCTGGGTCTGACGCTGGCCGCCCAGGCCGACGTGACGATCGAAGTGACCGGCACCGGCGCCCGTCAGTTCCCGGTCGCAATCGCCAGCATGGCCGGTGAAGCCGGCCTGAAGGAATCGCTGACCTCGGTGATCCGTGCCGACCTTGCCAGCAGCGGCCGCTTCCGCCTGGTCGATACCGGCAATACACCGTTGGTCGAGGTACCTGCCGCCGGCGAACTCAATGGTTGGAAAGGACGTGGTGCGGATGCGCTGACGACCGGTACGGTCAAGGTAGAGGCCGATGGCTCGGCCCAGGTCAGGTTGCGCCTGTTCGACACCCTGACCCAGAAGCCGCTGGCCGGTTTCGAGCTGCGGGCCAAGGCGGGTGAAGGTCGTCGGGCGGCCCACCAACTGGCAGACCAGATCTATGAAGCGCTGACCGGCGAGAAGGGCGTGTTCTCGACCCGCATCGCCTATGTGCTCAAGCAGGGCAAGCGCTATGAGCTGCAAGTTGCCGATGCCGATGGTCACAATGCCCAGACGGTGATCGGTTCCAACGAGCCCATCCTGTCGCCGACCTGGTCTCAGGACGGTAGCCAGCTGGCCTACGTGAGTTTCGAGCGCAAGAAAGCCGTCGTCTTCGTGCAGGATGTCTACAGCGGCAGCCGCAAGGCCGTTGCCGCCTTCAAGGGCAGCAACAGCGCCCCGGCCTTCACGCCGGATGGCCGTAGCCTGGCCGTGACACTGACCATCGACGGTATCTCCCAGCTGTACATGGTCGACGTGGCCGGTGGCGCGCCGCGGCGCCTGACCCGCAGCGCCTCGATCGATACCGAGCCGGCCTTCTCGCCGGATGGCCGCACCATTGCGTTTACCTCTGACCGCGGCGGCAGCCCGCAGATCTACGTGATGCCGGCTGGCGGCGGTGAGCCGCAGCGGCTGACCTTCGATGGTCCTTACAACGTATCGCCGTCGTTCTCTCCCGATGGCAAATCGCTTACCTTCATCCGCCGTGACAATGGTCGCTTCGTGGTCGCCAGCATGGATCTGGCCACCCGGCAGAGCCAGACCCTCACCAGCGGTGGAACCGACGAATCGCCCAGCTTTGCCCCAAATGGCAAGCTGATCCTGTTTGCCAGTGAAGCAGGTGGCCGAGGTGTACTGGCTACCGTGTCCAGCGATGGACAATTCAAGCAGCGTCTGTCAGCCAGTGGCGATGCCCGTGAACCGGCCTGGGGGCCTTACGCGGGGCAAATTGCCGTAACTCGGCTATCCTCCAATCCATAAACCAACAACTGTATCTGCTCAGGAGCACGTAAATGAAGAAGACCCTTGCCAGCCTTACCCTCGTCGGCCTGCTTGCCGCTTGCGCCAGCACCCCCACTCCCGCACCGGTGGAAGCCAAGCCGGTTGACAAGCCGGTTGATACCGGTGCCAACACCCAGCCGGTCAAGCCGGTTGAGCAGGTCAAGGTCGATCCGCTGAAGGATCCGTCCAACATCCTGTCCAAGCGTGGCGTGTACTTCGACTACGACAAGTACGATATCCGTGCCGACCAGCAAGCCCTGGTGGAAGCCCATGGCCGCTACCTGGCCGCCAACCCGAGCCGTTCGGTTCGCCTCGAAGGCAACGCCGACGAGCGTGGCAGCCGTGAGTACAACCTGGCCCTGGGTCAGAAGCGTGCTGAAGCCGTTCGCAAGGCCCTGACCGTGGTCGGCGCGCAAGAGAAGCAGATCGAAGCGACCAGCAACGGTGAAGAGAAGCCGCGCGCTACCGGTCACGACGAAGCCAGCTATGCTGAGAACCGTCGCGCCGACGTGGTTTACAACGGCGAGTAAGCAGGTGGCCGCGTTTCGCGGCTGACTGTTGTACCCTAGAGCCTGTTGACGACAAGCTCGATGCCCCGTGCTGGTCACGGGGCTTTTCATAACAGGATTCAGACTATGCAGAACCGGCTCCTTCCCCTGGCCCTGTTGGCCGCCCTGGCTTTTCCGGCCCATGCAGGCCTGTTCGATGACGATGAGGCCCGCAAGCAGATTGGCGAGGTCCGTGCCCAGCTTGATGCCAAGGTCACTGCGGCCAACGAGCGTGTCGAGCAGCTCGACAGCCGTACCAGCCAGCAATTGCTGAACCTGACCGGCCAACTGAGTTCGCTAAGCCAGGACATTGCCCAGCTGCGCGGCCAACTGGAGGTCATCACCTTCAATCTGCAGAGCCTGCAGAAGCGCCAGCAGGACCTGTATGTCGACCTGGATAACCGCCTGCGCAATATCGAGGAAGGCAAGACCAAGCCTGCCAGCGCGGGGGCCGAAGCCCAGCGGGCGCAGCAGGAGGCGGAAGCCGCCGGCGCCTACGAGGCGGCCTACAATCTGTACCGTGATGGCAAGCTCAAGCCTGCCATCGATGCGCTGGGCAATGTCAGCACCAAGTACGCGGCTACCCAGGCCGCACCAGGGGCGCTGTTCTGGCTCGGCATGGCGCAGGCCCAGTCGGGCAACGGCGCGGCGGCCCAGCAAAGCTGGCGCAAGCTGGTGGATGGCTACCCGGAAGATCCGAAATCGCCGGATGCCTTGCGCGCCATCGCCAGCGTGCAACTGGAAAAGGGCGACAAGAAGGGCGCGACCAAGACCCTGAAGGAGCTGACTGCCAGCTACCCGGGGACCGACGCGGCCAAGGAAGCTACCAAGCAACTGAAGAAGCTCTGAGTTCGCAGGCAGGGCTGGATCGCGATGACCGCCACCCGTGAGGGCGCGGTCATTGTCACGATGGGAGGGCGCGCGTGCGCAGCTGGATGATGGTGCTGGTCGTCTGCCTGACGATCTATCTCGGCTATCGGTACTGGCGAATGCGGCAATGGCAGGCTGGTCGCCGCCATATCGCGCGCTATGCGTTCCCGCCGGGATTGTCCGCCAAGCTGGCCCTGCGCTATCCGGCGTTGAGCGCCAGCCAGCTTGGGCAGGTGGAAGCCGGCCTGCGGCAATTCTTCCAGATTTCCCAACTGGCTCGCGGCCGCCGGCTGGGCATGCCCTCGCAGGCGGTGGATGAGCTGTGGCACGAATTCATCCTGCATACCCGCCACTATCAAACGTTCTGCCAGGCGGCTTTTGGCCGCTTCCTGCACCATACGCCGGCGTCGGGCATGGCGGCGCCCGCCGAGCAGCGGCGAGCCATACGCCGTAGCTGGCAGCTGTGCTGTCAGCTCGAGGGGCTCAATCCGGCTTCCCCCAAGCGCCTACCCCTGTTGTTTGGTCTTGATGCGGCGCTTGGCATCGCCGGCGGATTTCACTATGTGGCGCAATGCCAGCCACAACAGCAGGACGGCAGCGCGGCAGCACCCTATTGCGGTAGCGATGTCGGTTGCAGCAGTGATGGCGGAAGCGGCGGTTGCAGTTCAGACAGCAGCAACGCCAGTGCTGACGGTGGTGGCGTTAGCAGCGACAGCGGCGGCGACAGTGGCTGCAGCGGTGGCGGTTGTGGCGGCGGAGGGGACTAGGCGCGTAGGAACAGGTCGCTGAACTGACCCGCGGTGCTGGAGGGCTCGGCGCTATCGAACAGTGCACCGATCACTGCCAGGTTATGCACGCCGGCCTGGACCAGCACACCGCCGTTGGCCGGCGTGATTCCGCCGATGGCCACCACGGGTACACCAAGATGGGCGGCCGACTGGTACACGGCCAGGGGTGCTTGCACCGCAGCAGGCTTGGTGCCCGACACATAGGCAGCACCGAATGCCACATAGCTGGCACCGGACCGTATCGCCGCCTCTGCCAGAAGCAGGCGGTTGTAGCACGACGCACCCAGCAGCTTGTCCTGCCCCAATAGCTGGCGCGCTGCACGCAGCTCGCCATCCTCGTGGCCCAGATGCAGGCCATCGGCGTCGATGGCGACGGCCAATGACAGGTGGTCATTGATGATCAGCGGTACGCCACGTGGCCGGCAAAGCGCCAGCAGGGCTGCAGCCTGTTCCTGTCGCAGCTCGGCGTCGGCCAGTTTGTTGCGGTACTGCAATACCTGTGCACCGCCTTGCAGGACGGCAGTCACGCCTGCCAGCAGCCGGTCGGTATCGGGCCAGTCGGGCGTGATGGCGTACAGGCCTCGTGGCAGCGTACGCACGGTCATGGCTCTGTTTTTTCCTGGTCCGGCTCCTGGTCCGCCTTTCCACGCGCCCAGAACAGGCGGTCGGGCACCAGCTGGCCCATGCCGGGGCGATAGGCGTTCTTGAGTGCATGCCAGGTGTACTCCTGAGCCTCGCGCGCGGCCTGTGGAATCTCCATGCCATTGGCGATAAAGGCCGCCAGCGCCGAGGCCAGCGTGCTGCCGGCGCCGTGGTAGCTACCGGGCAGGCGCTCCCAGCTATCTACCCGAAGCCGCCCGGAGCGACCGAATAGCGCATTGGTGACGTTCGGCGTGTGCTCATGAGTACCGCTGACCAGCACATACTCGGGGCCGAACTGGCGGATGCGCAGCGCGGCTTCGTCGACCGTCATGCCGTCCTGTTCGTCCGGATCATCGCTGGCCAGACGGCGGGCTTCCAGGCTGTTGAGGGTCAGGACCGTGGTATGCGGCAGCAACAGCTCGCGCATGGCACCGATCATCTCCTCGTCGGCATAGTCGTCGCTGCTGCCGATGGCGAATATCGGGTCAAGGATCAGCGGGATATCGGGATAGTCGGCCGCGATCTCGGCCAGCACCGTGAGATTCTCCATGCTGCCGAGCATGCCGGCCTTGATGGCGGTGATCTGCATGTCTTCAAGGAGGAAGCGTGCCTGGTCGGATACCCAGTCGGCCTCCATGACCAGGGAATCCTCGGTGCCGGCAGTGTCCTGCACCGTCAGCGCGGTGACGACCGGCAAGGGGTGGCAGCCCAGCGAGGAAAGGGTCAGGATATCTGCCGCGAGCCCGGTGCCAGCGGAGGGGTCGTTGCCGGCAAATACCAGGATAATCGGGGGGGCTTCGGTCATGGTTTATCTTGGGCTGAATATAGAGTGGGCGGATACGATAGAATTTTAGCCTATCAACCTCACTAACCCGATTGTGCTGTCATGAAAAAATACATGTGTCTGATCTGCGGCTTTATCTATGACGAGGCCGAGGGGCGTCCTGAGGACGGTCTGGCGCCGGGTACGCGTTGGGACGATATCCCGATGAACTGGACCTGCCCGGACTGTGGTGCCCGCAAGGAAGACTTCGAGATGGTCGAAATCTGAGCGCAGGCCGGTATCGCTGGCGGACCTGCGTGATGGTGCCCCGGTCGGGTCGCCGGATGTGGGTCTGCAACATAGAATTCGATGAATGATTGCTGATTGATCACATTCCCCTCCCTCGCCGGTGCGAGCAAGGGGACTTTTCAGAGGTTAGCTAGCCCATGGTTACGCCCGTCCGCCCGCAAGGAAAAACGCTGTATGCCCTGTTCGGTCTCGCACCAGATGCGACCCAGACCCAGATCGAGGCTGCCCATCGCGCGCTGCAGAAAGCACATGGGGGCAATGAGCAGCGGCTGGAGCAGATCAACAAGGCCTATGAGTTGCTGTCCAATCCGGTACGCCGTTCGGTTTACGACGCCAGCCTGAGTGCGGGTCAGGCCCAGCTGGTGGAGGTCGGCACGCCGACCCAGACCCAGCAGCAGGCAAGGCAGGCCACCCAGCATGCCGGCATCGACCATCCCTCGGTGCTCGACTGGATCAAGCACAATATCTTGATCGTCCTCGGGGTCGTGGCGGTACTGATCGGCGTCCTGATCTGGCGCCAGCAGGTAGCCGAAAAGGCCTATCAGGCTGATTTCCGTGCGGCACAGGCACGTGCCATGGCGCTGAAGATGGAAGTGCTGGCGCAGGAAGCGGCCAATGGCAACGGCCAGCAGACGACGAGCTACCAGAGCAGTGAACAGTCCGCTGCCGAGCGTGAGGCCCAGCGCGAACGGGAAAAGCGCGACCGTGAATACCAGGACTGGGATCGCAAGGTTGCGTCCGAGCAGCGGCAGCAGCGCTACGAAGATGAGCGCCGTGACCGGCAGCAGCAATATGAGCGAGAACGCGAGGCTCAGCAGCTCAACAACCAGAAGGAGCGCGACCAGCAGGCCTATGCGCAGCGCATGGAGCGTGAGCGCCAGGTCCTGATGAGCAAGCTGCTGAACGAGAAACGCTATGGCGAAGCCCGCGGTATCGCCAAGACCAGCTATGAAATGGATCGTATCGCTTCGCTGGAAAAGTACAGCCGCTAGCAAGCCGCCGTTCGCATGCCCGGCACGGAGCCTTCCAGCGGTGTCCGGGCTTTACGGAGAAGGATGTCATGAAACTGAACAAGATAATCGCATCGCTATTGTTGCTGGCGGGTCTCGCTGCCTGTCAGCAGGTCCATACCACGGATGGTGGTGCGATCGGCGTGGATCGCAAGCAGACCATGTTCTCGCTGCTCTCGAACGAGCAGGTCAACCAGATGGCAGCCCAGAGTTACGCCGATACGCTGTCGCAAGCCGGCAAGGATGGCCGGCTCAACAACGACGCCAAGGCGACACGGCGCGTGCGGGCGATCGCCGACAAGCTGATCCCGCAGGTCGTGGTGTTCCGCAAGGATGCGCTGGGCTGGCCCTGGGAGGTGAACGTCGAATCCAGCCCGGAACTCAATGCCTATTGCGCACCGGGCGGCAAGATCATGTTTTTCACCGGCATCATCGACAAGCTCAAGCTGACCGATGACGAAATCGCCGCGATCATGGGTCATGAGATGGCCCATGCGCTGCGCGAGCATGGCCGTGAGCGCATGAGCGAGGCCTACGCCAAGCAGATGGGCTTGCAGCTGGTTTCGGCCTTTACCAAGGGCAAGTACGACCAGTACATGGGCGTCGCCGACCAGGTCAGCGCGATTGCGATCAGCCTGCCGCATAGCCGTACTCATGAGTCGGAAGCCGATGCCATGGGTCTGGAGCTGTCGGCACGTGCAGGCTACGACCCGCGGGCCGCCATCAATCTGTGGAAGAAGATGAGCGAAGCCAGCCAGGGCCAGCCGCCGCAGTTCCTGTCGACCCACCCGTCCAACCAGACCCGCATCAGCGAGATGCAGGCGCTGATGCCACGGGTACTGCCGCTGTACGACGCCGCCCGCAAGAAGGGTTGAACGACTGGGCCGCCAGTTTGGCGGGCCAGTGACTGGATAGTTGCCATATGCTTTGGGTTAAAGCCTTACACATTATTTTCGTCATCAGCTGGATGGCGGGTCTGTTCTATCTGCCGCGCCTGTTTGTGAATCACGCCACGGTCAGCGACGCCGCCACCATGGCGCGGCTGGCCCTGATGGAGCGCAAGCTGTTCCGCTTCACCACGGGGCTTGCGCACCTGGCGGTGATCTTTGGCGTCTGGCTGTGGCTAGGCTGGGGATTTGGCGGCGGTTGGCTGCATGCCAAGCTCTCCCTGGTGCTGGGCCTGATCGGCTATCACGTCTATTGCGGCAAGCTGGTCCGTGACTTTGCTGCAGGTCGCAATCGGCGCAACCATGTCTGGTTCCGCCTGTTCAATGAAATACCCACCTTGCTGATGTTCGCCATCGTGATCCTGGTGGTGGTAAAACCTTTTTGATGGGAGCCCCGAGTGGCCAAGGAAATTGAACGCCGGTTCCACCTCAGCAGCGATGCCTGGCGTGGCCTGGTGGAAGGCGAATGGCTGAAGCAGGGCTATCTGTCGGTGGAGCGCGAACGGACAGTGCGTGTCCGCATCAAGGGTGAGCAGGCCTGGTTGACGCTGAAGTCCAATATCAGCAATGTCTCGCGGCATGAGTTCGAGTACCCGATCCCGCTGGCCGATGCCGAGACCATCATGGCGGCCATGTGCCCCATGCTGGTCGAGAAGAAGCGCTATCGCATCGTTCGCGGCCCTCATGTCTGGGAGGTGGATGAGTTCTTCGGCCAGAACGCCGGCCTCGTGCTGGCGGAGATCGAGCTTGGCGACGAGGCCGAGGCCTATGAGCGGCCGGACTGGCTTGGTGAGGAAGTCACCGAGGACCCGCGCTATACCAACTCCTATCTGAGCGAGCATCCCTGGCCAAGCTGGGGGCAGGTCTGAGATGGCGGACGACACGACGCGGCTGATCGCCCGCGTCCCCGCCCATGAACGTACGGCGGCAGGCACCCATCGTGGGCGTCCCGGCCGCGCCAGCAAACCGCAAGCAGGAAATACCATGAGCAAGAATGAAGAGTTGTTCCAGCGCGCCCAGCGCCATATTCCCGGTGGCGTCAATTCGCCCGTCCGTGCCTTCGGTGCGGTGGGCGGCACCCCGCGCTTTTTTGCCCGTGGTGCCGGTGCCTATGTCTGGGATGCCGACGACAAGCGCTATATCGACTATGTGGGTTCCTGGGGTCCGCTGATACTGGGCCATGCCCATCCCAGCGTGATCGAGGCGGTCCAGAAGGCTGCGGTCAACGGCCTGAGCTTTGGCGCACCGACCGAACGCGAGATCGACCTTGCCGACCTCTTGTGCGAACTTTTGCCGTCGATGCAGCAGGTCAGGCTGGTGTCCAGCGGGACCGAAGCGACCATGAGCGCGATCCGGCTGGCACGTGGCTTCACCGGTCGCGACAAGCTGATCAAGTTCGAGGGTTGCTACCACGGCCATTCCGACAGCCTGCTGGTCAAGGCCGGTTCCGGGCTGTTGACTTTCGGCAACCCGTCGAGCGCTGGCGTACCGGCCTCGGTGGCCGAGCACACCATCGTCCTGACCTACAACGACGTGGCGCAGCTCGAAGAAGTGTTCGCCGCCCAGGGCGACCAGATCGCAGCGATCATCGTCGAGCCCTTCTGCGGCAATATGAACCTGGTACGCCCTTCGATCGAGTTTGTCGCTGCCATGCGTAGCCTGACCGAGAAGCACGGCGCACTGCTGATCTACGACGAAGTGATGACCGGCTTCCGGGTCGGCCTTGGCTGCGCGCAAGGCCTGCATGGCGTGACGCCGGACCTCACAACGCTTGGCAAGGTGGTCGGTGGCGGCATGCCGCTGGCCGCCTTTGGCGGCCGGGCCGATGTGATGGCCAAGATCGCGCCACTGGGCCCCGTCTACCAAGCCGGTACGCTATCGGGTAATCCGGTCGCCGTCGCCGCCGGTATGGCGACGCTGGAGCTGATCCGCCAGCCTGGTTTCTTCGAGGCGCTGGGCGTCAAGACCCGCACCCTGGCCGATGGCCTGCAGGCGGCAGGCCGTGCTGCCGGCCAGACCTTCTCGGCCGATGCGGTCGGCGGTATGTTCGGGGTCTACTTCACCCCGGCCCCGCCGCGCAGTTACGGCGAGGTCATGAGCACCGACAAGCCACGCTTCAATGCCTTCTTCCATGGCTTGCTGGAAGAGGGGGTCTATATCGCGCCCGCGCTGTACGAGGCCGGTTTTGTCTCGGCGGCCCATACCGATGCCGATATCGAGGCCACCATCGCCGCCGCAGCCCGTGCCTTTGCCCGCCTGTAAACGCCTGCGCCGCTGGGGCGTTTGACCTAGGTCAGCACGGATCGGACCACCTTGGGCGGAACGATCCGTGCGTTTGTGAATATCCGGAAAGCGCTGCATGCCCCCCCTACCCAGGAAAGCCGTCCACCTGCTTGCCTACGCCCTGAGCCTGCTGGTGGGTCTCGTCTTGCTGCAAGGACTGACCGGCAGCCGGCTGGAAGGCAGCGCCGCGAGCTGCCAGTTGCAGGTGCTGAGCGACAGCGGTGAAGGCGCCTCGCCGCTGACGCAAGCCCAGCAGGTGTCGCAGTGCCTGGAGAGCAGCAACAGCTGGCTGGGGCGCTGGCGTCTGCGCGATACCCGCGAGGCGCTGGCTGCTCTGCCGAATGCGCCCTGCCGCTATCTGGGCGTATGGGTGTCGTTACGCGGCCGGTCGGCGTATAGCATTACCTTGAAGGGTGATGGGGAGTTCACGGCGGAGCCGCTGGCGGAGAGCATCCAGCAGGAACGCTACAGCGGTGTCTGGGGGGTGCACGAGGGCAAGATGATCTGGCTGCCGCGCAGCCATCGCGGCGTGATGTGGCCGCCGGATATCAACCCGATACGTGATCCCAAAGCCGAGTCTTTCAGCCTGGAAGAGAAGGATGGCAAGCTGAGCCATTTCTTCCTGGTCAAATCGCTCTACGCTGCCAACTGCAGCGCCTGAGCCATTCCGTTTTCACCATGCTAGAGAGTAGCCACCATGACCCAATCTGATATCGCCGCCCAGTACGAGGCTTTCAAGCAACTTGGCCTCAAGCTCGATATGTCGCGCGGCAAGCCGTCGCCAGCTCAGCTGGACCTGGCCAATGCGCTGCTGGAACGGCTGGATGGCTACAAGGCCGCTGACGGTACCGATACCCGCAACTACGGCGGTGCCGTGGGCCTGCCCGAAGCACGCAAGCTTTTTGCCGAGCTGCTCGACCTGCCCGCCGCACAGGTGGTGGTGGATGGCAGTGCCAGCCTGGCGCTGATGCACGACAGCATTGTGTTCAACCTACTGTACGGTACACCCGGCGGCAGCCCCTGGGCCGGCCAGCCGATCACCTTCCTGTGCCCGGTACCCGGTTATGACCGTCACTTCGCCATCTGCGAAGCGCTGGGCATCAAGATGGTCAATATCCCGATGACCGAGACCGGTCCGGACATGGACCTGGTGGAGAAGCTGGTCGCGGCGGACGCCAGCATCAAGGGCATGTGGTGCGTGCCGAAGTACAGCAACCCGGGTGGCGTGGTGTTCAGCGATACCGTCGTCGCCCGCCTGGCTGCCATGAAGACCGCCGCACCGGACTTCCGCCTGTTCTGGGACGATGCCTACCGTTTCCACCACCTGGGCGAGCGCAAGCTGGCCGTGGCCAACATCGTCACCGCCTGCGAGGCGGCCGGTCACGCGGATCGAGCCATCGTGTTTGCCTCTACCTCCAAGATCACGCTGGCCGGTGCCGGCATGGCTGCGCTGGCATCTTCGCCGGCCAATATCGCCTGGTGGCAGAAGCACGCCTCGGTCCGCAGCATCGGTCCGGACAAGATCAACCAGCTGCGCCATGTGCGTTTCCTCAAGGACGCGGCCGGGGTCGAGGCCATCATGGAGCAGCACCGCCAGTTGCTGAAGCCCAAGTTCGACGCCGTCCATGCCCAGTTCAAGGACATCCTCGGCGACGTCGAGGGGGTCAGCTGGACGCATCCCGAGGGCGGCTACTTCATCGATCTGCTGACCCCGCCCGGTGCCGCCAAGCGTACGGTGGAGCTGGCGCGCGATGCCGGCATCACGCTGACGCCCGCTGGCGCGTCCTTCCCCTATGGCAAGGATCCGCAGGATCGCCATATCCGTATCGCCCCGAGCTTCCCCTCACTGGAGGAGATCACCCAGGCGGCACGCGGTATCGCCCTGGCATTGCGATTGGCCGCCGGCAAGTAATCGCCACGCGACAGTCCCTGACTGATTCGAAGCCCGGACTTGCCCCGCGAGTCCGGGCTTCGTTACGCTGGGTCGCATGAAACCTCAGACACCGGAACAGGCCTGGGCCTGGTTGCAGAGCAATCCCAAGCTCACTGCCCTGTGCGGCGCCTATCCGTCCGAGTGGGGCACTGTGCAGGCCGAGCTGGCGGCGGTGTTCGAGCGACGCCAGCCCGGTGAACTCAAGGCCCTGGTACAAAAGAGCAGTGCCCGCACGCGCGTGGCGGACAACTTCCTGAGCGGGGAGCGTGACGGCCGGGCATTCGAGCAGTGGCTGAGCCAACAGGTGCGGGCCCGTATGACCGAACTGGCCATCCGCCAGTATGCGTTCTCGGCGGCGACCGGCGTGACCGCCGGCAAGGTGCGCTTCAACCTGTTCAATGGTTTGCTGGCGCAAAAGCTCCTGTTCGAGCGCGATCTGGTCCGCAAGCCGGTGTCAATGTTCTGTTTCCGCCTGGTCTGGCCCTTGCTGTGGCAACGGCGCTACCTGATGCCGCTGGTGGAAAAGCGGGGTATCTACTGCTTCTACAGTCGCGAGCTGATCGAGGCGCTGGCCGGGTTGATCGGCAAGCGGCGCTGCATCGAGATTGCCGCCGGCGATGGCACCCTGAGCCGCCTGCTGGGAGCAACCGGAGTGGCGATACAGGCCAGCGATGACGCCAGCTGGCTTGGGGCGATCGCCTATCCGGAATCGGTGCTGAAGATGGATGCGCGCGATGCGCTGCGAAGCCAGGCGCCGGAGGTCGTGCTGTGCAGCTGGCCACCCTCCAACAATCCGTTCGAACGGCAGGTGTTTCGCAGCCAGTCGGTGCAGACCTATATCGTGATTGGCAGCCGGTCGCAGTTCATCACAGGCAACTGGGCGGACTATAGGGCGCAGAATGGCTTTGACTGGGCGGAACGACCCGAGCTGAGTCGCCTGGTGCTACCGCCGGAGCTGGCCGCTGCGGTCTACGTCTTTCAGCGCAAGACGGGCTAGCGCGTGGGGGTACGCCAGATCTGGATGTACTTCTCGATCAGCTTGTCCATGACCTTCTCCTGGGTCAGTTTGTGCATGGCCTGGGCGATCTTGCCGCGCAGCGCACCGGTATTGCAGGCCGAGCGGTGGGACAGGGTCAGGAACAGGTCTTCGTTGCTGATCGGCGTGGAGGCGGCCTTGAGGCCTTTGACGTTGAGCTTGGCGGCATAGGCGAGCCCCGGCGCTTCCTCGTAGATTACATAGTCCGCCCGGGCGAGCCCCAGCATCTTGAGTGCGCTCTCCACGCTCGCGACCTTGTCGATCTTGAGATTCTTCTGCGCGTAGCGATCGAACGCCTCGCCGAAACTGTTGTTGATGACCGTCAGCCCCCTGAGGTCCTTCAGGTCAGACCATTTACGGTACTGGATGCCCTGTTTGTCCTGAGTCCAGATCACCGTACGGGTGGTACGGATGGGTGGCTGGAAATAGTCCATGTACTCGAGCCGCGGCAAGGTGAAGAAGGCACCGGCGATCAGGTCGACCTTGCCCTGGCGGGTCTCTTCCTGCACGCGTCCCCAGGGGCCGACGTAGCTGACCGTGATGGGGACGCCGATTTCCTCCGACAGGCGCTGCATCAATTCGGCATTGGCACCGATCAGCCGCTTCTCATCGACCGGATCGCGCCACAGGAACGGTGGGTACTCCGGATTGCCGGACGCGACCAGTTGTGGGCAACTCTCCTTCCCCGCCGCATGGGCAGACAAACCCAGCAGGCAGAACAACAGGCTGCATCCGCACAGGATGGCCGTCGTACGAGACAAAAGACCTGAACCGGACATTCGGTGGCGACCTTGTTGGGTACGGGTTGATCCTTGCAGTCTAGGGGAAATGCCGACCAATCGGGAACCGCAACACCGCAGATATTCGACCGGCAACTTGTAAAACATTGTGACATCAGGCTGCCGGATGTTGGATGCGCGCGACGGCGTCTCCTTCCTGCAACGGTCAGCCTCGCTGCAGGCGTTCCACCAGGCCACTTTCACGTCGGGTCTCGCGGCTGATGGCCGGGAGCAGGGTCGTTGCCGATCCCCACAGCGCGACGTTACGACGAGCCCGCGTTACCGCGGTATAGACCAGGCTGCGGCTCAATACGGCGGCGTCCTCATCCGGCAGCAGCAGCCAGACAGTGTCGAACTCCGAACCCTGCGACTGATGCACCGTCAGTGCGAAGGCCGTGTCGTGCGCTGGCAGCCGGGCCGGTGCCAGCGCTCGCCAGCCGCCGGGGGCAGGGAAGTAAACCCGCAGGCCATCGGCACTGGCGAGTGTCAGGCCGACGTCGCCATTGGCAAGCCCCAGCGCGGCGTCATTGCTGCGGATGATGACCGGTCGACCGGCGTACCAGGGTTGTCGGCGCGGGTCCTGCCGAAACAGGCGGGTCTCGATCAGCAGGTTGATATTGTCGACCCCGACTGGGCCATCGCGCAGCGCGCACAGTAGCCGCAAGCGATCAAAGCAGGCATGGGCGGCCGTGACATCGGCGGCGGCCACCGCCAGGCGGTAGTCGGCGAGGGCGGTCTGCAACTGGGCCAGCAGCGTGGGTAGCCAGTCACGGGCGCGGCCAGGTTGCCAGTTCAGATCGCCCCGCGTTTCCCGCAGCAACGCGAGGCAGCCCTCGGCGTCACCGGCATTGCTGCGTCGAGCCAGCTCGCCAATACCGCTATCGCCCTGGAAGCGATGGCTGACCGTCAGCATCGCGATGCCGTCACTGAGCACACCTGCGCCATCGGTCGCCGCCACCTTGGCGCCACTGGCGCCGCTCAGGCGGCTGGCACCATTGCGGCTATGTCCCGCCAGCCGCACCAGCTCGGCAAAGGCACTGCCAGCCTCGACCGAGGCCAACTGGTCCCGGTCGCCGAGCAGGATCAGCCGGGCGTGTGCCGGCAGGGCCTGCAGCAGGCGGCTGAACAGGGCCAGGTCGATCATCGAGGCCTCGTCGACCACCAGCACGTCCAGTGCCAGCGGTTGTGCCGGGCCGTAGCGGGGTGTGGCGCTGTCGGGCCGGTAGCCCAGCAGACGGTGCAGCGTGGTGGCCTCATCCGGCAGGCCGGCCAGCGTGACCAGGTCGATATCGAGCCGCCCGCGGGCCTGCCCCAGCGCCTCCACCATCCGCGCCGCGGCCTTGCCGGTTGGTGCTGCCAGGCGGATGCGACAGCCGGGCTCCAGCATCAGCAGGGCCGCCAGTATCTTGGCGACCGTGGTGGTCTTGCCGGTGCCAGGGCCGCCGGAGATCACGGCCAGGCGGTTCAGCAGGGCGGTCGCCGCGGCCAGTCGCTGGCCGTCCTCGGCTGCTTGGCCGGCAAACAGCGGTGCCAGCACCTTGCGAACCAGGGCCGGCTCCAGCTCGGTCGCGGCAGCGCGTTGGTGTAGTTCGTGGGCCAGGCGGCATTCGTCCGACCAGAGCCGGGCGAGGTAGAGACGGTCGCCATCGAGAACCAGTGGGGCGTAGCCGTCGGGTTCGCAGACGAAGCCGCTGCTCAGCAGCGCCTGCCGCCAACTGGCCAGGGACGGGAGTTGGCCGCCCTGCCAGGGGCGGCCGGCTTCGGAGGGCAGATGGATGCAGACATGGCCTTCGTCGAGCCGGCTGGCGACCAGTCCGGCCGCTTGCAAGGCGGCGTCCGAAGCGGCGGGAAAGCGCTCCGAGAGCCAGTCGACCAGCTCGGCGGCGTAGAGGGGGAGCAGGGCCGTATTCATGGTTTGCCACACAGCAGGATTTCCAGCGACTGCAGCAACGCCAGGGGAGGGCGATAGCGCCATACCCCGGCGGAGGGCATGCCGCGCAGGAACAGGTAGATGGCGCCACCGAAGTCGCGCTCGTACTGGTAGTCGGGCTTGCGCCAGGCCAGATAGCGATGCAGTGCGACGCAGTAGATCAGCGCCTGCAGGTAGTAGTGGGCGTCCGCTATCGTGTTTTCGATGCTGGCCGGCCCATAGCTGCCGAGCCGGTTGGACTTCCAGTCGATCACGTAATGACGACCGTCGATCTCGCAACTGAGGTCGATGAAACCCTTGAGGAAACCCGCCGCCACCTCGGCATGCAAGCCGGCTGCGGCGCGGGCGAAGGCGGCTGGCAGGCCGTGGGCCGGCTCACCAAGGATGGCGGCCAGTGCCCGCCAGGCAAAGGGTTGCAGCCGATAGGTGAACTCCAGTTCCACCAGCCGCTGCTGGGCCGGCACCTGCACCAGGCTGGCGCCGGATTCGGTGATCGGGGCTTGCAGGGTCTGCTCGACCATGTCGGCGGCGAGGCCGGCCCAGGCAGGGTCGAAGCCATGGGCCTGCAACTGGCGCAGGGCCAGGGCTTCCAGTGCAACCCGGTCCTGGCGGGTGAATTCCCAGTTCTCGAACAGGGCATGCAGGCAGACACCGGCCCGGGCACCGGCCGGGAAGCTGTCGAAAGGACCGGGCTCTTCGGCTTCGAACGCGAGGCTGGCTCCGGCGGCGGCGTCATGGTCTGGCGCTTCGGCATGGACGCCGGCGACCAGTGCCGAGAAGCTGCTCATGCGCCACTGCCAACTCAGGCGACGGCCCAGTTTGGCCAGGACCGGTTCGGTCGCGGGGAGCATGGTCACTGCGGCGGACTGGGTGTCGCCTGGCGTGCCGGTCCAGGCCATGACGGCGGGGCCGGCTTGTGCGATCAGTTCGTCGAGCTCGGCTTGCAAGGCGCTGGCGCCCCGTTCCCGCTCGGTGCCGCCGGCCAGCAGCCAGGCCAGCGCGGAACTGCCCATGTCCTTGACCTCGCCCCAGCACAGATAGCAGGCACTGCGCGGTCGGGTCAGCGCCACGTACAGCAGCCGCAGTTTCTCCGCCAGCTTCTCCTCCCTGGCCTGTGCGCGTCGGCGCTCGAACAGCGGCGAACCGAGGTCGAGCACATTGCCGTCGCCCTCATGGCACAGCGCCCAGCGCTCGCTCTGCCGGAACAGTTGGCCATCCCACAGGAAGGGGCAGAAGACGATGGGGTATTCCAGGCCCTTCGCGGCATGGATGGTGACAAGGCGTACCCGGCTGGCGTCGCTCTCCAGTCGCATCAGCCGTTCCTCGTCCTCGCTGGCGGCCTCGCTCAGCGCCTGGCGGTACCAGCTCAGCAAGGGTGCGAGGCCGGCCCGCTCGCGTCGGGCCAGTTCCACCAGCTCGAACAGGTGCAGCAGGTTGGTCAGGCGTCGCTCGCCATCCTGCCAGGCGGCGATGCGCTCGGCCGCGCCGCTCTCGATCAACCAGGCCTCCAGCGCCGCCATGGCGCCGCGGTTGAGCAGCAATGCCTGCCAGCGGCGGAACTCGGCCAGTGTCTGTTCCCAGGCATTTTCACTGCCCAGCCGTGCATAGAGCTCGGCGGCATCCAGACCCATGCTGGTTGTCACCATCGCGGCGCGCACGGCCCGCTCGGATGGTTCGATCAGGGCGGTCAGTACCTGCAGCAGGTCGTGCGCCTCCTCCGTCTGGAAGACGCTCTCGCGGCTGATGCGCACGCTGGCGATGCCGTAGCTGGCGAGTGCCTGCTGCATGGCCTGCAGTTCAGCGTGCGAACTTGCGAGCACGGCGATATCGCCGGCCCTGACCGGGCGGTGATCCTTGTCGCTACGCAAGCTGGCCCGGCCAGGCTGCAGCAGCATGGCGATCTGCCGGACGGTCAGCTCGACGGCCTGGCGACGGGCTTCGGTCTTGCCCAGACCCTCGGCGCCCAGCCACTGCCAGCCCAGCGCCGCCTGGGCCCGCTCGTCCAGGTAGAGCCGTGGCTTGTCGTCGAGCGCATCGACCGGGGGATAGTGCAGCCCATCCAGCAGGAAGGGCCGCGGGGCCTGGTTGAACAGCTGACCTACCGCAGTCACCAGGGACGGTGTGCTGCGCCGGTTGGTCCCCAGGCTGTAGCGACGGTCCTGCGCCACCTGCTCGCGCGCCGCCAGGTAGGCGTGCAGCTCGGCGCCGCGGAAGGCATAGATCGCCTGCTTGGGGTCGCCAACCAGGAAGGCGGGCTGGCTGCCTTCGGCAAACAGGCGGCTGAAGATACGGAACTGCAGGGGGTCGGTATCCTGGAACTCGTCGATCAGCGCCGCTTGGTAGCGAGTCCGCAGCGCGCCGGCGAGGGCGTCGCCATGCTCGCCAGCCAGCGCCTGTTCGAGCTCGACCAGCAAGTCGTGAAAGCTCATGACCCCCAGGGTGTGCTTGCGTTCGGCCAGCCGTGTCGCCAGCTCGCCGATCAGGCGGCCCAGCGTCAACGCCAGCCGGGCGGCATAGGCCTGTTTCAGCGGCAGGGCGGCTGCCACCATGGGCTCGAACAGGTCGAATACGGCGGGTACCGCCTGCGGGGTCTTGAGCGCGGCTTCGAGTTCCCGGTAGTACAGGCGACGCACCTTGCTCTCGGCCTGGCCCGGCGCTTTCTCATCCTCCTGGATCTCCGGCAGGCCGGGGCCGCTCAGCCAGGACTGCCAGAGCGCCACGGAGCCGGCCAGCCAGTCCTTGCGGTGCGAACCCTTGAAGTTGCCGGCGTCCGAATGCGACCACAGCCAGGCCAGTGCGGCCTCGCCCTCGCGGCTCCAGTGCTCGCGCAGGGTGGCGTATCGTTCCCGGAAAGCCTGTTCCAGGGCATCGGTGTCGGGTCGCGCGGGGCCCTCAACCTGCAGGCCGGGCTGGCTCAGATAGCTTTGCAGCGCTTGCAGCCAGCCATCCGGTGACTGCCGGTTGGCGAGCAGCCAGTTGAGCCAGGCTGGGCTGGCCGTGGCGACTTCGGCTTTCCAGGCGGCATCGGCCACGCTTTGCAGCAGTTCGCCCTCGTCCGCCAGGAATTCGCGCTCCAGTTCCAGCCCGGCCATCAGGGCGTGCTCGCCGAGGGCGCGCTGGCAGAAGCCGTGGATGGTGTAGACGGCGGCCGCGTCGAAGCCGGACACGGCTGCCCGCAGATGCTTCGCGGCGTCCTGCCGCTGCTCGGTTGGCGTGGCCGCCAGCAGGGCCGCATTGAACTCGTCGATCTCGCGGCCGGTTTCGAAGGTATCGGCCAACTGGGCCAGGCGACCGCGTATCCGGCCGCGCAGCTCGGCGGTGGCGGCCTTGGTATAGGTCACCACCAGGATGTCCTCGGGCTTGAGCCGTCGCTCCAGCACCAGCCGCGCGTATAGGGCGGCGATGGTCCAGGTCTTGCCGGTGCCGGCGCTGGCCTCGATCAGGTTCAGATCGTCCAGCGGCGCATCCAGGGCGTCGAACACGTGCGGTGTCTCGGCGCTCACGTCAGTTTCTCCAGGGTCTCGTGCGCCAGCATCGGCAGCAGCAACTGTTCGGCAAGGGCGGTGAAATCGTCGTAAAACTCGTTGCCGAACGGGGCCTGGCCGCGCCAGAGGGCGCGCACGCTGTCGAATACCGCCTCACCCGCAAACTGGTCGCTGCCTTCCCAGGCCTTGATCGCCGCTGCCAGCGCGCGTTCCGGTCCGGGGTCCTTGCGGGCGCACAGCCCTTCGGCGTAGGCGAGGCTGCTGCGTGGCAACAGCGGCAGGGGGCGGCGGCGAGCGCTGCGGTAGGCGGCCAGCCAGTCGGCCAGCAGACCTTGGCTGTCGAGCGGTGTCGCGTAGCTGGCGATCTGTTCAAGGCCGATCAGACGGGTCAGCGACGGATAGCTGCCTGGCCGGCAGGCGCACAGCACCAGGTGCTGCAACCAGGCGGCGAGGCGATCGCCTTCGCGCAGCTTGCCGGTCTGGCGCAGGCCAAGGCCGCCTTCCCCCAGGCCGCGCAGCAGGCCGTGCAGACGCAGGCCATCGAGCTGCAGGTCGATACTGGCTTCGGCCCGTCCCATCGCGTTCCATTCCCGCACCGCCGGTGCAAAGCGCTGTGCGGCGCGTTCCGCCCAGATGTCGCCGGTCAGGCCTTCGGGCAGCAGCGCCGCACCCTTGCCCAGCAGGGTCAGGGCGTCGACTTCGGCGGCCTGGCTGTCGGCCAAGAGGAGCAGATTGCGCTCGGCGCCGCGTTCGATGCCGAAGGGTTCGCGGCGGGGCAGGGCGGCCTCGCCGCGCTCGAAGCGCACGCCCAGCCGCTGCAGGAACCAGGCGCTTGGGTCGCGGGCAAAGGCCAGCAGGTCCGCCAGTGCGACTTCTTCGAGGCGTTCATCCGCCAGTTGCTGGCCGGCCAGGTGCGGTGGCTGGGCCTGGCCGCGGCCGGCCAGTCGGGCAACGCCGGCCCAGCGGGCGTCGAAGGCGGGCATGGCCTGGCTGTCAAAGCGCCGGGCCGAGAAAGGTTGCAGCGGATGGTGCTGTACCAGATGCTGGCTGGGCGGCTCGCCGTCCTGATCCTGCCAGCCGCTGTCGATGGCATCGAGCAGGTCGGCGATCACGGTGGACGGTGGCAGTTCGGCGTCGCTGCGGCTGTCGCGGCCGGTGTGGAACAGCAGCAGGCAGTCCCGTGCCGCGAGCAGGGTTTCCAGGAACAACCAGCGCTCGTCCAGTGCACGGGCACGGTCGCCACGGCGCGGATGGCGTGCGATCAGGTCGAAGCCGTCCGGCTGGCTGTCGCGCGGGAAGGCGCCGTCGTCGAGGCCCAGCACCGCGACCAGCCGGAATGGCAGGTTACGCATGGGCATGAGCTGGGCAAAGGTGACGCCGCCGGTCAGGAAGCCACCGGCGCCTGAGCCTTCCTCCAGTTGCGCCGACAACCATTCCAGCACCGCGACACGGCCTACCGGTTGGTCGACGCCGCTGCGCTCGGCCAGGCCGGCCAGTTCGGTGAACGCTTGCAGCAGGCTGGCGAAGGCCGGCAGCTCGGCTTCGGTCTCGGCATACCAGCGTGGCAGCCAGCTGGCGAGGGTACTGGCCCACTCGACGAGGGGGCGAGGCTGCGCCAGCGCGTCCTGCCAGCGGCCCAGCAGGCGGGCGAAGCGACTGAGGCCGGCGACGCGGGTGGCGAAGCGCATGTCGAGGTCGCGGCTCGGCACCAATCCGCCGAAGACGCTCAGGCCATGCTCTGGCGGCTGGTCGGTCGGCATGGCGATACCCAGCAGCAGGCGGCCGATGCCGGCATGCCAGCTGAAGGCGTCGCCCTCACGGCTGCGGCGGATGCCGGCTTCGGCGATCCAGTCGCGCAGCATGGGCAGGTCGGCTGCTTCCAGCCCCAGGGTCTGGGCCAGCGCCGGGATGTCCAGCAGGGCGGCCAGCCGGTCGGCCTCCCAGTCGCCGTCCGGTACCCGCAGCAATTCTATCCAGCCGGCCAGCAGTGGCGACGCGGCCAGGCCGCCCTTGTCGGCGACGGCGTAGGGCACATGCGGCTCTCCCTGGCCGAAGACGGCGTCGATATAGGGCGCGTAGCCGTCGATATCGGGGCACAGCACCACCACCTCGGCCGGCTCCAGGCTGGGATCGGCGGCAAAGCGCGCAAGCAGTGCGTCCTTCAGCGTCTCGACCTGGCGCAGCGGGCTGTGGCAGGCGTGAATGGCGAGGCTGGCGTCGTCCGCTTGCCAGGGCAGGAGGGGGCGCGGTGCCAGCGTCAGTACGTCGTACTGCAGCTGCGCCAGCAGCCGGTCTGGTGGCGGGCTGTCGTCAAACAGGTCGGTCAGCTCGTCTGCCGCCGCCAATTCGTCGAAGAACACCCGGCCTTGCGCACCCCAGGCCGCCAGTAGGCGCTCACCCGGTCCTTGCGCTTCGCTGCGCTGGCTGATGTCGCCCCAGGCGGCGGCGCAGGGGTTGAGTGCAAACAGCGCGACGTCGATGCGCCGGCCCAGGGCCTGCAGGATCTGCAGCAGCAAGGGGGGCAGGCTGCTGCTGCCGAACAGCACGATGCGTTCCGGCAGCGGTAACGGTCGTGGGTCCTGCAGCCGCAGGATCAGCGCCTTCATCAGGTCGGCCCGGTGGGCGTGGCTACGGTCCTCGGCCAGTTTGCGCCAGAGCTCGGCCTGCCAAGCCTCGTCGCCGCCCAGGCCCAGGGTCTGGCCGGCTTCCCATTTTTCCAGCCAGTCCGGCCGGTAGACCAGGTACTGGTCAAATACATCGGCGATCCGGCAGGCCAGCCGCCAGCGCTTGCGCTCGCTGCCGTCGGCCAGGTAGCTCGCCAGCGCCGTCGGTGGCGATTGCAGCATCGCGTGCAACCGCCAGGACAGGGCGTCGCTGCCAAACGGCCCGCTGCGCGGCTGCGGGCCGAGTACGGTTTCGATCAGTTGCCACAGGAAGGTGGCGGGCAAGGGAAAGTCGACATTGGCGCAGACGCCGAAGCGGTCGGCGATCTGCAGGCTCAGCCAGCGCCCCATGCCGCGCGCCTGCACGATGATGGTCTCGCGCGCATACGGCTGTGCCGGCGGCACCGACAGTACGCCGTGCAGCAGGGTGGCCAGGGTATCGAGGCGATTGGATTGGTAGAGATGCAGCACGGGCGGGCGATCCTTGGTCTGGTCGCGATGATACCGGGGCATGCATCGGCTTAGGGGCGGTTTGTGCGGTCACTTGGTTGCGGAGCGCACTAACTGCTACGGAGTGCCCGGGTCCCCGTGAGCGCCGCTGAGCATCGCAGCCCGTCTCGGGGCTGTCCGGGGAGCGTTGTCTGAGCCGGCTTGCCGGCGAGTTTCGCTCTCCGGCCGAGACGGGTGAGAAGCGCAAGGGACCCGCGTAGCGGGCGGTGCTGTCGGGGTCGCCTTTTCTTTGGTGACTTTCTTTTGGCGAAGCAAAAGAAAGCCACCCGGCTGCGGGACGGACTCCCGCACCAAACCGTGCGAAGCGCGGATATGCGGCGTAAGCCGCTAAGCAGCTGATTCCCCGAGCGATCCTTCTCTGGAACGCAGCAAGTGGTACAAAAAAACACTTGTTGCAGCAGCTCCCTAGAGGATTCGCTAACTTCAAGTAGAATCTCCGCTTTATATCGTTGTCCTTACCGAGTTGCCGTCACGATGCTGACCTTCCAGCAAATCATTCTTACGCTCCAGCACTACTGGAACCGCCAGGGTTGCACCCTGTTGCAGCCCTATGACACCGAAGTCGGTGCCGGCACCAGCCATACCGCCACCTTCCTGCGCGCCCTCGGGCCCGAGCCCTGGAATGCCGCCTATGTGCAGCCCAGCCGCCGCCCCAAGGATGGCCGCTACGGCGAGAACCCCAACCGCCTGTTCCAGCATCACCAGTTCCAGGTGGTGCTCAAGCCCAGTCCGGACAATATCCAGGAGCTTTACCTCGGTTCCTTGAAGGAACTGGGCCTGGACCCGACCGTGCACGACATCCGCTTTGTCGAGGACGACTGGGAAAACCCGACGCTGGGTGCCTGGGGCCTGGGCTGGGAAGTCTGGCTGAACGGCATGGAAGTCACCCAGTTCACCTACTTCCAGCAGGTGGGTGGCCTCGATTGCAAGCCGGTACTGGGCGAGATCACCTACGGTCTGGAACGGCTGGCGATGTACCTGCAGGACATCGAGAACGTCTACGAACTGGTGTGGAGCTACCTGCCGGACGGCACGCCCGTCACCTACGGCAATGTGTTCTTCCAGAACGAAGTCGAGCAGTCGCGTTATGCCTTCGAGCACTCCAACGTCGAACTGCTGTTCAAGCAGTTCAACGACTACGAGGGCGAGGCCAAGCGCCTGCTGGAAGCCAGCCTGCCACTGCCTGCCTACGAGATGATCCTGAAGGCCGGTCACAGCTTCAACCTGCTGGATGCACGCGGTGCCATCTCGGTGACCGAGCGGGCCGCCTATATTGGTCGTATCCGCAACCTGTCGCGCGGTGTGGCGCAGGCCTACTACGATGCCCGTGAAGCATTGGGATTCCCCATGCTCAAGAAGGACTAAAGGTTAGACATGAAGCGTGCTGCCATCCTGCTGCTGGCCCTTGCCCTGGCTGCCTGTGGAAAGTTCGGCGGCAGTTACATGGACACCAAGAACGCCGAGCCACCGGAACCGGTGCCGGCGGACAAGGAGGCTGACTGGCGTCTGTATGGCCAGCAGCCGGATGTGGATGTCCATGTTTCCTGGGCATCCATCGGTCACGATGATCCGTCCGGGCAGAGCGACTATGTCTATGTCTGGGTGCGCCGCAGCTTCAAGAAAGACCAGGAAAACAAGGAAGGTGAAACCTTCCGTACCGAGTACACCCGCTTTGCGCTCGACTGCGCCAAGAGCGAGATGGCCGGTATTGCCGCCGAGTTCCGCGACAAGGACGGCGACGAAGTAACCCGTCGCGACATGGCCGGCTTCCAGTGGGAGTTCGACCCGGTCACCAAGCAGGCCTATATGCAGGATTTCTTCAACCAGGTCTGCCAGATTGCCCGCGACAAGGCGGCGGGCAAGAAGGAATAAGTTTCTACCATCCCCTACGCAAAGCCGGCCCGCGTATCGCGCCCTTTGCGTTGTACACATGAACAAAGAAGTGCCATGAGCCCAACCCTGCTGATCGAACTGTTTACCGAAGAACTGCCCCCCAAGGCCCTGCCCAAGCTGGCCGCCTCCTTCGCCAACACCCTCGTGACCGAACTGCGGCAGCGCCACTTGCTGGTGGGCGAGCCGGAATTCGAGGTTTTCGCCTCGCCGCGCCGCCTGGGCGTGGCGATCAAGCAGGTGCTGGGCCAGGCCGCCGAGCGGGATGTCGAAACCAAGGTCATGTCGGTGGCGGTCGCCTTCGACGCCGAGGGCCAGCCGACCATCCCGTTGAAGAAGAAGCTGGAAAGCCTGGGTGTTGGCGAGTCGGCCATCCCTAGCCTCGTGCGCAAGCCCGATGGCAAGGCCGAGGCGCTGTTCCTGACCCAGCGGGTTCAGGGTGATCGCCTCGCAACAGCGATGGATACGATTCTGACTGAGGCGTTACGTAAGCTTCCTGCCCCCAAGCTAATGCGCTGGGGCAGCCGCGACGTGCAGTTCGTCCGCCCGGCGCACGGTCTGGTCGCCCTGCATGGCAGCACGATCATTCCTGCCCAGGTACTGGGCCTGACCGCCGGCCGTACCACCGGGGGCCACCGCTTCCTGTCGCAAGGCCCGGTCGAGATTGCCGATGCCGACAGCTATGCCGCCACCTTGCGCGAGCAGGGCAAGGTCATCGCCGGCTTCGAGGCGCGCCGCGCCGCCATCGTCGCCGGCCTGACCGCCAAGGCCAATGCTCGCCAGGCGACCATCGCCGGTGGTGATGCGCTGATCGATGAGGTCACGGCACTGGTCGAATGGCCGGTGGTGCTGGAGGGGAGCTTCGAGGCCGAGTTCCTGAAGGTGCCGCAAGAGTGCCTGATCCTGACCATGCAGCAGAACCAGAAGTATTTCCCGCTGCTGGATGCGGCGGGTAAGCTGACCCATCACTATCTGATCGTCTCCAACCTCGAGACGGCGGACCCGAGCTTCATCGTCAACGGCAACGCCCGCGTGCTGCGCGCCCGCCTGTCGGACGCCAAGTTCTTCTATGAGCAGGACCAGAAGCAACGGCTGGACAGCCGTGTCGGCCGGCTCGAGAGCGTGGTCTACCACAACAAGATCGGCAGCCAGCTGGCCCGCGTTGCGCGGCTGGAAAGCGTCGCTGCCGCCATTGCCACCCTGCTGGGTGCCGATGGCCAGCTCGCCAAGCGCGCCGCCTACCTTGCCAAGGCCGACCTTTTGAGCGACATGGTCGGCGAGTTCCCCGAACTGCAAGGCATCATGGGCACCTACTACGCCCACCTGGATGGCGAGCCGGCCGAAGTCGCCGACGCCATCGAGGGCCACTACCATCCGCGCTTCTCCGGCGACACCTTGCCGGCGAGCCCGATTGCCAAGGCCGTCTCGCTGGCCGACAAGCTGGAAACCCTGGTCGGTATCTGGGGCATCGGCCTGATCCCGACCGGCGACAAGGACCCGTACGCCTTGCGCCGTGCGGCGCTCGGCGTGTTGCGCATGCTGGTGGAAGACAAACTGCCGCTGGACCTCAAGGCGCTGCTGCAGCAGACCGCGGCGGCCTTCCCGGCCGGTGTGGTGGCCGAGGGAACGGTGGATGGCGTATTCGGCTTCATGCTGGAACGGCTCAAGAACCTGCTGGCGGCTGATTTCCCCGCTGCCGATATCGAAGCGGTGCTGGCCGACGCGCCAAGCCGCTTCGACGAGCTGAGCTTGCGTCTTGCCGCCGTGGCCGAGTTCAAGGCGCTGCCGGAAGCGGCTGCGCTGGCGGCCGCCAACAAGCGTATCCGCAATATCCTGAAGAAGAACGTCGCCGAAGGGGCCAGCCTGCCGGCCATTGCACCGGCCCTGCTGGTCGAGGCGGCCGAGCGCGACCTGCACGGTGCGCTGGGTGCGGTGCAAGGCCCGGTCGAAGCTGCCCTGGCAGCCCGCGACTACACGGCAGCGCTGAAAAAACTGGCGGGCCTGCGAGCACCGGTCGATGCCTTCTTCGACAGCGTGATGGTGATGGCGGAAGATGCGGCCGTACGCAACAACCGGCTTGCCCTGCTGGCCGCCTTGAGCGACCTGATGAACCGCGTTGCGGATATCTCGTTGTTGGCAGAATAAGACAGGCTTATGAAACTCGTCATCCTCGACCGCGACGGCGTGATCAACCAGGACAGGGACGACTTCGTGAAGTCGGAGGCCGAATGGGTGCCGATCGAAGGCAGCCTGGAGGCGATTGCCCTGCTCAATCACGCCGGTTGGCGGGTGGTGATTGCCTCCAACCAGTCCGGCATCGGTCGCGGCTTTTTTGGCATGGCCGAACTCAATGCCATGCATGACAAGCTGCACCGCCTGCTGGCCGGTGTGGGTGGACGGCTGGATGCCATCTTCTTCTGTCCGCATACTGCCGATATGAAGTGCGACTGCCGCAAGCCCAAGCCCGGCATGTATCTCGATATTGCGCAGCGTTTCGATATCCGCCTCGAGAACACGCCGGTCATCGGCGACAGCCTGCGCGATCTGGAAGCCGCCGAGGCGGTGGGCGCCGAGCCCATCCTGGTGCGGACCGGCAAGGGTGAGAAGACGCTGGCGGCCGGCGGACTGCCGGAGCACACCCGGGTCTGCTACGACCTGATGGACGCTGCGCTCTACCTGATCGGCAAGGACGAAGACTAGGTCCTGCCCATGGCTTTGCCGGGTCGGCGTGTACCGCATCATCCTGCTGCGTTCATGTCGGCACGGCTGTCAGCCACCATCGCGAAGCTTGCCATTTGGGAGTAGTCTCACGGGCGCATTGGCGGGACGGACCGATAGGCATGGTCGTTGCCGAATGCACCCGTGCCTGATGGCGCAAGACTTGTAAAAGCGAGATAGATACCGATGTTGTGGTTACGTTCGATGCTGTACATGCTGGGTTGGGCCTTCAATACCATTCTTTGCGCCGTCGCCTGCATGGTGGCGCTGCCCCTGCCGTACCGGATACGCTACAAGCTGGTGACCTACTGGAGCCATTTCTCCCTGCGTTGGCTGGAAATCAGCTGTGGCCTCAAGGCCAACGTGATCGGCGTGGAGAATCTGCCCAAGGATGCGGCGGTGGTGATGAGCAAGCACCAGTCGGCCCTCGAGACCATGGCCCTGCAGCGCCTGCTGCCCTTTACCGCCTGGGTGGTGAAGCGCGAATTGTTGTGGATACCGTTCTTCGGCTGGGGCTTGTGGAGCGTCCGGCCGATTGCGATCAATCGTGGCAATGGCACGGAAGCAGGCCGGCAGTTGATCGAGCAGGGCAGTGCCCGCATCAAGGCCGGTGCCTGGATCATGATCTTCCCGGAAGGCAGCCGTATCGCCGCCGGCAAGCGTGGCAAGTACAAGCAGGGTGGCGCACGGCTGGCCACTGCCCTGGGAACGCCGGTAGTACCGGTGGCCGTCAATTCCGGTGAGTTCTGGCCCCGTAACGGCTTTCTGAAGCATCCCGGTGTCAGCACCATCTCCATCGGGCCTGCCATTCCCACCGAAGGCAAGACTGCCGACCAGGTCCGGCGCGAAGTCGAGAACTGGATAGAGACCGAAATGGTCAGGATCAGCGGGGTTGGCCCTTGCTGGCCGAATAACACCCAACCCGAACAGGTACATGGCCCGCTCACTGCCTGAATCCCGACGTACCTATACGGTGGCTGGCCGCGAGGTCGCCGTCGCCCTCAAGCGCTCCGCCCGCGCCAGCGTGGGGCTGCGTATCAGCAGTGATGGCCTGACCGTCGTCGTACCGAACCGTTTCCCGCTTTCCGAGCTCGATGGCATCCTGCGCCAGAAGGCCGGCTGGATCATCGCCAAGCTCGATGAAGTCGCCAGTCGCCCCATGGCCGAACCGCTGGGTGCCGGCGGCACGGTGGACTGGCTGGGCGAACCGCATACCGTCAGCCTGGGGCACAGCCGCGGCAGCGTGACGGCCGATGAGCTGCGGCTGGCCACTGCCGACCCGGCCCTGCTGCCGCTGGCGCTGGAAAAGCTCATGCGGCGCGAAGCACGGCAGTTCCTGGGCGAGCGGCTGGCCCTATGGGCCGAAAGGCTGGGCCTGCGCTATTCGGAGTTCAAGCTCTCCAGCGCCGGCACGCGTTGGGGCAGCTGTACCTCGCAAGGTGCGATACGTCTCAACTGGCGCTTGATGCAGGCACCGCTGCCGGTGCTCGACTATGTGGTGATCCACGAGTTGTGCCATCTGGTGGAACTCAACCATTCGCCGCGCTTCTGGGCCCTGGTGGCTTCGGTCTGCCCGGACTGGAAGCAGAAACGCGACTGGCTCAAGCGCGAAGGTGGACGCTACTTCGCCTGGTAGCCTGTCCGCTGCGACATGCTGTCGCAGCCTCCGAGGGTGCCGAACGCATACAATCCGGCCATGCCGCCCTCTGCCTTGCTCCTGACTTTGCACCGCCTGATCCAGCTGCGCGCCCTGACGGTGGCGGCCTATGTGCTGGCCACGCTGTGCGCCCTGTTTGTCTTTGACTGGCCGGTGCCGTGGTTCACGCTCGGTTTCCTCTGCCTCCTGCTGATGGCCTACAACGGCCTGTCGCTGTGGCGCCTGCGGCTGGCGCGGGACGGGGTCGTCCTTCCCGCGGCCGAGATTGCCCGGCAACTGGCGGTGGATATCATCGGCCACGCGCTGTGGCTGTTCTTTCTGGGTGGTGCTACCAACCCGTTCACGGCGCTGTTCCTGCTACCGCTCACCATCGCGGCGGCGACCCTGCCGGGGCGTTTTGTCTGGCCGCTGACGGCGCTGACGCTGGCCTGCTACAGCCTGCTGCTGGTCTGGTACCAGCCCTTGCCGATCTCCGAGCGTGGCCTGACGCAGGCGTTCTTCCTGCATACCCTGGGCATGTGGCTCGCCTTCGTGGCCGCGGCCTTGATCGTGGCAGGCCTGGTGGCCCATATCGGCCGACACCTGCGTGCCAATGAGCGCGCGCTGGCCGATGCCCGCGAGGCGGGCCTGCGTCAGCAGCAGGTCATGGGCCTGGCCATCCAGGCAGCCGGCGCTGCCCATCGCTTGGGCACACCCCTGGCCACCCTGACCTTGCTGGTCGACGAGTTGATCGCCGAGCGCAGCAGCGATGAAGCCCTGGTGACCGATCTTCGCCTGATGCAGCAGCAGCTTGGCGCCTGCCGGGCAGAGCTGGGCCGACTGCGCGCCAATCCGGCCGTCCCGGCGCCACAGGCGGCGGACGTGGCCATGCAGGCGGTACTGGACGATTGGCGGCTGGTCCGGCCGCAGGCACGGGCCGAATACGTGGTGCAGGGTGCAGGGGTGCCACCGATGCTGAGCCTGCCCTTTGCGCTGC
Source organism: Chitinimonas naiadis (assembly GCF_054780835.1). Classification (NCBI taxonomy): domain Bacteria; kingdom Pseudomonadati; phylum Pseudomonadota; class Betaproteobacteria; order Neisseriales; family Chitinibacteraceae; genus Chitinimonas; species Chitinimonas naiadis. The sequence goes on from NZ_BAAGVO010000005.1 coordinate 652,962, forward strand.
GGCAGGCGCTGTTGAACTTGCTGGACAATGCGGCCGATGCCAGCCCGGATTGGCAGCGTCTGACGCTGGACTGGTCGAACGGCCTGGTTCATCTGCGGCTGGAGGATGCCGGCGCGGGCTTTGACGGCAAGGTACAGCAGACGCAGGGCCTGGGCATGGGCGTCACGCTGGCGATCTCCGCGCTGGAACGCGCCGGTGGTGAGCTGCACTGGTTGCCGCGGCCGCAAGGTGGGACCTGTGCGCATATCCTGTTGAGGGTGTCATGAACACGATCCTGATCGTCGACGACGACGCGGCGCTGGGCATGGTGCTGGCGCGGGCCTTCAAGCGCCAGGGCTGGCAGGCGACGGTAGCCGGCTCGGTGGCCGAGGCCTTGCAGCAGGCGGCACTGATGCCACCTGCGCATGCCCTGCTGGACCTCAAGCTGGGCGACGAATCGGGCTTACGCCTGATTGCCGAGCTGCTGCACGTGGCACCGCAGTGCCGCATCGTGATGCTGACCGGCTACGCCAGCATTGCCACCGCCATCGAGGCGATCAAGCTGGGGGCGGTGCACTACCTCGCCAAGCCGGCCGGCATGGACGAGATCATCGCGGCCTTCGGCCGGCTGGAAGGTGATGTCGCTCTGCCGCTGGAATCCAGGCCGCTGAGCATGGACCGGCTCGAATGGGAGCATATCCAGAAGGTGCTGGCCGAGCACCAGGGCAATATCAGCGCCACGGCGCGGGCGCTGAACATGCATCGGCGCACCTTGCAGCGCAAACTCGGCAAGCGGCCCAGCCCCAGCCCGCCCGAGCGCGACTAGGGCTTGCTTACGACAAGGCAGGCATTAGGGATGACGCTGCTGCCGTATTCGACGCCACGTCCGCTAGAATAGTCCGCTTGTGCCACCGTAGCAGCCTGACGCCATGCCGGAATCCGCCCTTCTCGACCAGCTTATCGCGACCGTACGCCATGTGGCGGCAACGGAGGTGATGCCGCGTTTCCTGCGTCTGGGCAAAGGGAGTCGCAAGGAAGACGGCACCCTGTTCACCGAGGCGGATGTGGAAACCCAGCACGCGTTGGTGGCGGCACTGCCGTCCATCGTGCCCTGCCCGGTGCTGGGTGAGGAGATGACGGCCGCTGAACAGGAAGCGCTCTGGGAGGGGCATGAGCAGCTGTGGGTGATCGATCCCATCGACGGGACGACCAATTTCTTCCATGGCCTGCCTTACTTCGCCATCTCCATCGCCCTGATGGAACGCGGCCGGCCGGTACTGGGTGTCATTTTCAATCCGGTGACCGACGAGATGTTCACGGCGGTGCTGGGGCAGGGCGCCTACCTGAATGGCCAGCGACTGCCGCTGAAGCAGCATGTGCCGCTGATGCCGGAAGCGATCGCCGGGGTGGAGGTAAAGTGGCTCAGCGGCAAGTTGCCACAGCGGCTGGCGGCCCTGCCGCCATTCGGCAGCCAGCGCAATTTTGGCGCCTCGACCCTCGACTGGTGCTATCTGGCGGCTGGCCGCTTCGATCTGTATGTCCACGGCGGACAACGCCTGTGGGATTACGCCGCCGGTTGCCTGATGCTGATCGAAGCCGGTGGCAGCATGACCAGCCTCTATCACGAAGACTATTGGGACGATGACGTCTGGCAGCGCTCGGTCGTGGCCGCGCTCAATCCCGGTCTGTTCGCGCAGTGGCAGAAGTGGGTTAAATGTAACCTTTGAGAACCAGCCTGATCTGGCCAGTGCAGGTATCCGGTCATCTCTGCAACGGAGATGGCCGATGGAGCGAGCCAGCATAAGCCGGCAGGGTCCTCGCTCACCCGGAGGCTGGTCGACTGCGGAGCCTGGCACAGTAGCTTTCCCCCGACCGCGTTCCTACTTCTCCCTTGGCTTTATACGCACGGGTTCCAGGCGCCAAGCGTCAGGAACGCGGGCTGCCACTTGTCCGCAGGGCGGCGTCTGTACCCCTTCTCCTTCACCCTACCGCGCTGATCACAGGGGCTATCGACCCTGACTGTGGCTTTTTAACCTATCGAGCGATTGCTCTAGATTTTTGCCGGATGCTTGTCTACGTTGTTGTTACCGCCCACCCATGAGGCGGATCAAGCACGACACAACGGAGACAACATCGATGAAACGTTACGCTGCATGGCTGGCAGCGCTGGGGCTATTGCTTGCCCCGGTGGCACCGGCAATGGCCGCTTCCAGCGGCTATACCCAGACCCGCTACCCCATCATCCTGGTCCACGGCCTGTTCGGCTTTGATCAGGCGCTGGGGGTGGACTACTTCTACCGCATCCCCGCCGAACTGCAGAAGGATGGCGCCAAGGTCTATGTCGCCCAGGTTTCGGCCGTCAACAGTACCGAGGCACGCGGCGAGCAACTGCTGGCCCAGGTCAAGAACGTGCTGGCCATCACCGGTGCAAGCAAGGTCAACCTGATCGGCCACAGCCACGGCGGGCCTACTATCCGCTATGTGGCGGGTGTCGCACCGCAGCTGGTCGCCTCGGTGACCAGCGTGGGCGGGGTGAACAAGGGCTCGCGTATTGCCGATATTACCCGTGGCACCCTGCCGCCGGGTTCAATCTCGGAAAGCCTGGCCGCTTCGGTCGCCAAGGGGCTGGGGACGCTGATTTCGCTCGCCTCGGGGGGCAGCCAGCTGCCGCAGGACCCGGTCGCCGCACTGGGTGCGCTGACAACGGCCAATATGGCCAAGTTCAATGTTCGCTTCCCCGGCGGCGTGCCGAGCAGCGACTGCGGCGAAGGCGCCTACGTGGCCAACGGCGTGCGCTACTACTCCTGGAGCGGCAGCAGTACCGTGACCAACATCCTCGACCCGTCCGATGCCGCCATGGCATTGACCGGGCTGGCCTACGGCGGCCCCAGTGACGGTCTGGTCGGTACCTGTTCCAGCCACCTGGGCCAGGTGATACGCGACAACTACCGCATGAACCACATCGACGAAATGAACCATTTCTTCGGTCTGGTCCATCTGTTCGAGACTGATCCGGTCACCTTGTACCGACAACAAGCCAACCGGCTGAAGAACGCTGGACTGTAAGCGGATCGCCCACCCCGGCAACGGGGTGGGCGTGCGCACTGCCGGGAGACGAGGATGGACTCGGGAAACACGAAACGTTATCTGGCAACTGCCATGCTGGTCGGTGTCACGGCGCTACTGTTACTGTGGCAGGCGTCGCGTAGCGCGACGTCCCCTATGACGCACACTACCGTGACCTCGCCGGCGGCCTCGTTCGGCGGTACGGTCAGCGATGGTGGCGGGCGTAGTGTAGGGGGTGAGCTGGTACTGGATGAGGAAGTCAGACGCCTGTTCGACTACCACCTGGCTGCCGTCGGTGAGCTACCACTGGCGCAGATCGTGGCTGGTCTCGAAGCTGACCTGGACCAGCGTTTGCCGGCCAAGGCGGCCGCAGCGGCCAAGCAATTGCTGAAGCGCTATTTGGCATTCAAGACCGCGCTGCAGCAACTGGAACAGGACCCGAAACTGGCGGGCGACGGCTTGTCTGCCTTGCAGGCCAGGTTGGCGATGGTGCGCAAGCTGCGCAGCCAGTATTTCAACACGGCCGAGACGGCGGCGCTATTCGGCTGGCAGGACCGCTATGACGACGATGCGCTGGCCCGGCAGGCCATCAGTCGCGATGGCGCCCTCAGTGCCAGTGACAAGGCGCAGCGTCTGGCCGCGCTTGACCGGCAGCTGCCACCGGAAATCCTGACCTTGCGGCAGGCGCCGGTACAGCACCTGGCCCTGGCCGACAGTGTCACGGCAGCCCGCGCCAAGGGCGCGGACGATGCGGCCATCTTCCGCTTGCGCGAGGCGAATGTCGGCGCGGCGGCAGCGACGCGACTGGCCGCCGTGGACAAGGAAGAAACCGAATGGCAGCAGCGGATCAGCCGCTACCTGGCGGCGTTGGCAGAGATCCGTGGCAACAGCAACCTGAGCGAGCTGCAGCGCCAGGCTGCGATCGATACCTTGCGGCAGACGCAGTTCGACGCCAGCGAGCGCTTGCGCCTGTCGGCGTATGAACAATGAGTAAGCAGATCGGGAAAGGTGTAGTGCGCCTGCTCACCCGGCAAAGCCGGATGCTCATCTGACGCTGCACGCACAGGTTCCGGGTTCGCAAGCTCACCAGGAACGCTGGCAGCCTTGCCGCCGCGAGAGCGGGACCGTTTGTTGAGATAGGCCTGGCCGGGGTGATCCACCGCGTGCCGGGCTAACAGGGTGGGGCGTCCATAAGGCGCCCCGCTCTATTTCCCGGTCCGACTATATGTTCATCAATCAGGCCAGCAGCCAGTAGAGACCGGTTCCGCAGGCACTGGCCAGCAGCAAGGCCAGTTCGACCAGCTCCACGCCCGCCCCCAGGCAATCGCCGCTGACACCCCCCAGTGTCTGTTGCAGCCAGCGCCGGTACAGCCAGATGCAGAGTGGCGCGAGCAATAGCGAGGGTGCCAGCCAGGCAGACAGTCCCAGCAGGGCAAGCAGCCAGAGCAGACGTGCCCAGCGTGGAATGCGCCAGGTGAAGGCTTCGGCAACGCCAGGGCTCAGGGAGGGCAGGCTTTGCCAGTACAGCACGCCCAGCCGCGCCCAGGCCGGCAGCAGCACCAGCGCCCACCATTGTTGCTGGCGGACCAGCAGCATCAGCAACACCAGCTTGCCGGCAGCCTGCAGGATCAGCGTCAGTACACCGAAACTGCCGAGATGCGGGTCGCGCATCACGGCCAGCAGGCGTTCCCGGTCACGGTGGGCAGCGCCCAGGCCGTCAGCCAGGTCGGCCAGCCCGTCCAGATGCAGGCCACCCGTCAGTAGCACCCACAGCAGCAAGACCAGCCAGGCCGACAGCCAGGGGTCGAGCCACGCCGCCGGCCAGGCCATGAGCAGGAGCAGGGCGCCGAGCAGCAGGCCGACCAGCGGGAACCAGCGTGCGGATTCGACCAACAGTCGGGGCTGGAAGCCGGGCGTGGCCGGCGTCGGCAGACGGGTCAGAAACTGGATGGCGAGCCAGAAGCGGATCATGCCAGCCTCAGCCCCGCCTCGGCCGCCTTGTCCCAGTCCAGCGCAAGTTCCAGTGCATCGGCCAGTCGATCAAGCTCCCGCTCGAGGTGATCGCCAGCATCCTTGCCGGTTTCGCCGTGATGGCCAGCCCAGGCCAGCAGGGACTGCAAGGCGGCCGGACTGTCGAACAGGCCATGCAGATAGCTGCCCAGCACCTGTTGGTCGGCTGTGCAGAGACCGTCGCTGCGCCCATCGCTGAAACGCACCAGCGGTGTGTCGTCGCTGAGGATCTGGCTGCTGCCGTGATGGATCTCGTAGCCCTGTACCGGGCTGATCGTCTCCCCTAGCCGCAGCTCGCCAACGACATTACGCAGCTGCTTCTCGGCCGCCAGCTCGGTATGCAGCGGCAGATAGCCCAGGCCGTCGCTGCTGCCTGGCGTACCTTCGAGCCCCAATGGGTCGGCCACGGTCTGGCCCAGCATCTGGTAGCCGCCGCAGATGCCGATCAGCTTGCCGCCATAGCGCAGGTGGCGGGCGATGGCATGGTCCCAGCCCTGGGCGCGCAGCCAGGCCAGGTCACCACGGGTGTTCTTGCTGCCGGGCAGGATATAGAGATCGGCCGCCGGCAAAGGCTGGTTGGGGGTGGCATAGCGGCAATCCACCTCCGGCAGGCGCCGCAGGGGGTCGAAATCCGTATGGTTGGCGATATGCGGCAGGGTCAGGATGACGATGCGGAAGCCGCCGCCATGGCCGGGTTCGCGCGGCACGGCGTCTTCGGCCGCGATATCTAGGCCGTGCAGATAGGGGACCACGGCCAGCACCGGCTTGCCGGTCTGCGCCTCCAGCCAGTCCAGTCCCGGCTGCAGCAAGGCGAGGTCGCCACGGAAGCGGTTGATGATAAAGCCACGGATGCGCGCCTGCTCGCTCGCCGACAGGCAGGCCAGCGTGCCGACGATATGGGCGAACACGCCACCCCGGTCGATATCGGCGATCAGCCAGACCGGGCAGTCGGCCTCCTCGGCAAAGCCCATATTGGCAATGTCGTTGGCGCGCAGGTTCACTTCGGCCGGGCTGCCGGCACCTTCCACCACCACCCACTCGTGTTTGGCCGCCAGCCGTTGCCAGGAGGCGAACACGGCGGTACGGGCCGTCTGTTTGTAGGCGTGGTAGTCGACCGCATCCAGATTGCCGATGGCGTGGCCATGGATGATCACCTGTGCCCGGCAATCACTGCTGGGCTTGAGCAGGACCGGATTGTGATCGGTATGGGCGGCGATACCGCAGGCGACGGCCTGGACGGCCTGCGCCCGGCCGATCTCGCCGCCGTCTTCGGTCACCGCGCTATTGAGTGCCATGTTCTGTGGTTTGAACGGGGCGGCCCGCAGGCCTCGCCGGTACAGCAGGCGACCGAGTGCCGCCACCAGGGTGCTCTTGCCGGCGTCCGAGGTACAGCCCTGTATCATCAGGGTGGGCATGGCGTACTTCCTTGCATCAAATCGTTATGCGATAGGGCTGGGCATGTGCGATGGGGGCGGACCAGCGTTCGGCTTCCGGCAACTGGCCGGACTCGGCCAGGGCCAGCCGTATCAGGCCGGCGTGAGTCACCAGGATGGCACCCTCGGCGGCTTCCTGCCGTAGGTGCCGGCAAGCCGATTGCCAGCGGGCCAGCAGATCGGAGGCCGACTCCCCGCCGCCCGCCCGATAGTGCCAAAGATCGGCAGCCCAGGCATCCAGCTCGGTCCTGGGAATATCCGCCCAGGGCAATCCCTCCCAGCGGCCAAAATCCAGTTCCTGCAACTCCGCCAGCACGCGTGCCCGCGGGGCGAGTTGCCGGGCCAACGCCAAGCAGCGACGGGCCGGGCTGCAGTAGAGCGGCCAATTGGGTAGCTCGCCGCGCAGCATGCGGGCAGCCTGGCGCAGCGGCGCCCGCTCTGCGGCCAGATCCAGCCGGCCATAGCAGCGCCCGGCGCTGGCATGACAGGGGGTATGGCGAAGCAGGATCAAGGGCGTCATGTGCTGGTGCCCGGCAGGAACCAGGGATGACCATCCACCGCCATGCTGCGGACCGGATGGCGGTAGAGGGCGCTCAGGTTGTCGCTGTTCAGGGTATCGGCCACCGGGCCGGCCAGCCAGCGGCCATCGCCGAACAGCAGCAGGACATGGCTGGCGAAATCGTGCGCATGGTTGGGGTCGTGGCTGACCAGCAGCAGGCTGCGACCCTGGGTGGTTTCTTCCGCCAGTACGGCCAGTGCCTGTTGCTGGTGGCGCAGGTCCAGCTGCGACAGTGGTTCGTCGAGCAGCAGCAACGGCGCTTGCTGGGCCAAGGTAGCCGCGAGTCCGGCGCGGCGTCGCTCGCCGCCTGACAGCGTGGCGAGATCGCGGTGGGCCAAGGTGGCGAGATCCAGCCTTGCCAACTGGGCCTGGGCCAGTTGCTGGTCTTCGGCGCTTTCCCAGTCCCAGCGGCCGAGATGGGGGTGGCGCCCCGTCAGCGCTTTTTCCAGCACCGTCAGCGGGAAGGCGATGTCGTCCTGCTGCATCAGCCAGGCCATCTGCTGTGCCCGCTGTCGGCGTGACCAAGCGGATAGCGGCCGGCCGGCGAGCGCGATCTCGCCGCTGACGACGGGCTGCCAGCCGGTCAGGGCCGCGAGCAGGCTGCTCTTGCCGCAACCGTTCTCACCCAGGACCAGCCAGCGCTCGCCAGGCTGGATATCGAGCGTGAGCGACTCGCACAAGATGCGTTCGCCCTGTTGCAGGGTCAGTCCGGTGACCTTCAGCAAGCTCATCGGCGGCCTCCGCGCTGCTGCAGCAGCCACAGGAACACCGGCACGCCCGCGATGGACGTGACCACGCCGACGGGCAACTGCTGCGGCGCCAGCGCGATACGCGAGGCGATGTCCGCTGCCAGCAGTACGCAGCCCCCGCCCAGCGCGCTGGCCGGCAGCAGCAGGCGAATATCCTGGCCCAGCAGCAAGCGCAGGGCATGCGGCACGATCAGGCCGATAAAGCCGATCATCCCCGCGGTCGTGACGGCGACGGCGGTGGCCGCCGCCGAGCAGAAATACAGCAGCCACTGCAGGCGCTGAGTATGCGCACCCAGGGCATGCGCGGCTTCGCGGCCGTGGCTCATGACGTTCAGCTCCCGCGCCCAAGGCCACAGCAGGAGCAGCAGGGCGGCCAGCGTGATCATCGCGGTGGGCCAGTAGGCGCCGGCCAGGTCGCCGAGCATCCAGAAGACCATGCCGCGCAGCAGGCCCTCCGGTGCCAGGCTTAGCAACAGCGAGCTGAGTGCCGAGGCAAAGGACGCCAGTGCGATGCCGGTCAGCAGCAGCCGCGCCTGCTGGCTGGAATGGTCCTGGCGAGCCAGGATGAACACCAGCAGGGTGGTGGCCAGGGCGCCGCCACCGGCGGAGACCGCGATGCTGAAAGTACCAGCCCCGAGCAGCAGGGCTGTCAGCGCGCCGACACTGGCCCCGCCGGAGGTGCCCAGCACATAGGGCTCGGCCAGCGGATTGCGCAGCAGGATCTGTTGCAGCAGGCCGGCCATGGCAAGCAGGCCACCGACCCCCAGGGCCGCCAGGCTGCGCGGCAATCGCAGTGACAGCACCACGTCCCTGACCAGCAGGTTGTCGGCACTGTCGTCCCAGAGCTGCCAAGGGCGATAGGCGGTGCTGCCCAGGCACAGGCTGGCGGTCAGCAGCAGGCCGGTCAGCAGCAGCAAGGCCAGCAGCGTCAATAGCAGCCGTCGATAGCTCAGTGGCGTTCGCAGGCTCACTGGCGGGCCTTCTCAACCACCTGGCACAGCGCCTCGGCACCGTCCACCAGGCGTGGCCCCATGCGGCTCAGCAGGTCGGGCGGCAGGATGTAGAGCTGCTGCCTGGCGTTGGCCGCCAGCCTGGGAAAGCGCCGCCAGCGGTCCAGCCAGCTGACCTTGTTGGTCGCTTCGCCGCTGGTGGCGATCAACGACGGATTGGCGACCAGCACGGCCTCCTCGTCCACCGTCGGTGCCACGCTGGGCAGGTCGGCAAACACGTTCTCGGCGCCGCAGACACGCATGACGTCGGAGATGATCTGGTCGCGGTTGATGGTCATCAGTGGCCGGTCCCATACCTGGTAGAACACGCGCACCGTCTTCCTGCCGGCGTAGCGTGCCTCCAGGTTGGCGAGGTGGCTGCGGAATGCCGTAGCGGCTGCCTTGGCGCCGGCATCCTGGCCGGTCAACACGCCAAGCCGCTCCATCACGGTCGGCACCTGGGGCAGCTTCTGTGCCTTGTCGTAGAACACTGGTATACCCAGGGTCTCGATCTGCTCCAGCTGTCGGGCGGGGTTGCCGCTGGGCCAGGCGATGATCAGGTCGGGCTTGAGCGCACGGATCTTTTCCAGGTCGAAGCTGTTGTAGCCCCCCACCCGCGGCAGCGCCTTCGCCGCGGCCGGGTAGTCGCTGAAATTGGTCGCGCCGACGATCTGCTTGCCGGCGCCGATCGCATACAGGTGCTCGGTCAGGTGCGGTGCCAGGCTGATGATGCGCTGGGCCGGCTGGGCCAGGGTGACGGTCCTGCCCTGGTCGTCCTGGACTGTCACCGCGGCTTTGGCGCTGCACAGCAGGCCGGCCAGCAATAGCAGACCCCAGCGGCGGCGGTGCTGGGTGCTTACCATTCCAGACCTCGCTGCGCCTTGATGCCGGCCTTGAAGGCGTGCTTTTCGTTATCGATGACCGACACGGTATCGGCGATCTCGCGCAGCTCATCCACCGCCGCCCGGCCGGTCACGACCACGTGCTGCATCTCGGGGCGCGAGTCGAGATCGGCGATCACGCGTGCTTTGTCCAGGTAGCCGTAGCTCAGGCAATAGGTCAGCTCGTCGAGTACCACCAGGTCGTAGCTCGGGTCGGCAAGCATGCGGGCAGCCATGGCCCAGGCGGTCTCGGAGCGTGCGGTATCGGCCTCGCGGTTCTGGGTATCCCAGGTAAAGCCGTCGCCCATGACATGCCATTCACAATGCTGGCCGAGGAAGGCCTCCTCGCCCGTGTCGGTCCGGTTCTTGATGAACTGCACCACGCCGACCTTCATGCCATGACCGATGGCGCGCGCCACCATGCCGAAGGCCGATGAGGATTTGCCCTTGCCATTGCCGGTCAGCACCAGCAGCACGCCGGTATCGAGGTTGGCTTCGGCGATCTTGGCGTCGATCAGGGCTTTTTTGCGCGCCATACGGGCGGCGTGGCGGGCATTGCGTTCGAGGTCTGCACTCATAAGGACTCCATCAGGGTGGGGTGAGCCTTGCGCATGGCCGCACTGGCGGCCAGCAGGCGTTGTTTGAATAGCGGGTGCCGTTGCCGGTCCGGCAGGCCGAGGCGCAGCCCGGCCAGTCCGTCGAAGCGGCGGCTCCAGATACGCTGCCGTGCCAGCGCCGCCTGCCATTCGCTCGCGAGTCCGGTCGGGCACCAGTGCAGCAGCGGGATATGCGCGTCGCTGGGCAGGCCGGCTTCGGCCAGGATCTGGAGCAGCCAGTGGCTGTCGGCTTGCAGACGCGCTTGCTGTTGTTGCTGCCAGGCCGAGTCGGCCAGTGCCAGCGCGCCAGCCCATTGAGCGGGTGCGCTCACGGCCCAGGGACCGAGCCGCAGTTGCAAGGCCCGCAGCACGGCGGTCTCGGCAGCGGCAAAGCCCAGCCGTATGCCGGCCAGGCCAAAGAATTTGCCGACCGAGCGCAAGATGATCAGGCCGGGCAGGCCGATGTGGGGCAGCAGGCTCTGCGCCGGCGCGATATCGGCAAAGGCCTCGTCCACGATCAGCCAGCCGCCGCGGGTTGCCAGTTGTTCGCGCCAGGCGAGCAGTTGTTGCGCTGGCAACTGGCGGGCCGACGGATTGTTGGGGTTGACCACTACCAGCACGTCGAGCATGGGCAGTTGCGCATCGACGGCCTCAGGCGCCAGCTGCAATACGGCGTGACCATGCTGCTGCCACTGCCAGGCATGTTCGGCATAGGCCGGCGCGATCACCGCAACCCGGCCGCCAGGGCGGCGCAACTGGGGCAGCAGCGAGATGGCAGCCTGGCTGCCGGGCAGCGCCAGCAGCTGGTCGGTGCCGTAGTAGCCGGCAGCGGCGCTCAGCAGGGTGGCGTCCTGCTCCGGCAGGCGCTGCCAGATGGCGGTTGGCACGGCCGGTAGCGGGTAGGCATAGGGCGCGATGCCGCTCGAGCAGTCCAGCCAGTCTTCGGCCGTGCCGCCGTATGCTGCAATGGCACGCTGCAGGTCGCCGCCGTGCTGTGGGCTCAGGCCAGCCATCGACAGAGCCCCAGGACAATCAAGATGGTGACCCACAACAGTACCGTGCGCTGCACCAACTGCAGGCCCCGCTGCAGGTCGGTGGCTCTCGGCGCCGGGCCCTGACCCAGGCTGGGCCGCTCCTCCCAGGCACCGTGATAGCAGGCGCCGCCACCGAGCTGTACCGACAGGGCACCCGCCCCGGCGGCCATCACCGGGCCGGCATTGGGGCTGTCCCACTGTGGTGCCTGGCGCTGCCAGCACTGCCACGCCAGCCGGGTCCGGCCCAGGAGGGCGTAGCTCAGGGCGGTCAGGCGGGCGGGCAGCCAGTTGATTACATCGTCGGCGCGGGCGGCACAGCGGCCGAAGTAGAGAAACTGTGGGGTCCGATAGCCCCACATCGCATCCAGCGTATTGGCCAGGCGGTGCAACAGCACGCCATAGCCGCCGAGCAGGGCGAACCAGAACAGGCTGGCGAAGATGGCGTCGGCGCCATTTTCCAGCGTGGATTCCAGCGCGGCCTTGCTGATGCCTTCACGATCGAGCGTGCCGCAGTCGCGGCTGACGATGCGCGACAACTGGCTACGGGCCAGGGGCAGGTCGCCGGCGCGTAGCGGACGCAGGATGGCGACCACATGTTCTTGCAGGCTGCGGGCACCGAGCGCGAACCAGAGTGCCAGTCCATCGGCCAGCCAGGCCCAGGCTGCGGGCAGTGCGCTATGCAGCAGGGCAAAGCCGGCCAGGCTGGCGCCCAGCAGCAAGACCCACGCGACGGCACCGGCCACCAGCCGTGAACCGCCCCGGTTCAGGCGCTGCTCAAGGTGGTTGGCCAGGCGACCGAAGCCGACCAGCGGATGCCAGCGGCGTGGTTCACCCAGCAGTGCTTCCAGCAACAGGCCGGTCAGTAGGGCCGCAAGCCAGTGGGCGGGTGCCAGTTCAAGCATCGCGGTCGCTGACACCGGCCTGTTCGAAGGTTGCCATCTGGCCATGTAGCGCACAGGCCAGCTGCAGCAGGGGGAAGGCCGTCGCCGCACCGCTGCCTTCGCCCAGGCGCATGCCCAGTTGCAGTAGGGGTTTGCCGCCAAGCGCCTGCAATACTCGTGCATGGGCTGGCTCGGCGGACTGATGTGCGAACAGCAGCCAGTTCAGCGTGCCGGGATTGAGCCGGCAGGCCGCCATGGCGGCGACACTGCTGATCAGGCCGTCGACCAGCACCGGTAGACCTGCCTGGGCGCAGGCGATGTAGGCACCGGCCAGGGCGGCGATTTCGCAACCGCCCAGCGTGGCGAGCACCTCCAGCGGGGTATCGAGCTGGCCAGCATGTAGCGTCAGTGCGCCCTGTAGCAGCGCAGCCTTGCGCAATACGGCAGCTGGATCGAGCCCGGTGCCAGGGCCGACCAGTTCACCGACATCCACGCCCAGCCACGCAGCGGCGAGTGCGCTGGCGCTGCTGGTATTGCCTATGCCCATCTCGCCGCCGATAAAGCAATCGCTGCCTGCGGCCAATGCGCGCTGCGCTGCCGCCTGGCCTGCCAGCAGTGCGGCGGCCAGCGTGACAGGCTGCATGGCTGGGCCATGCAGGAAATTATCGGTTCCGGACACGGTCTTGGCCTGAACCACGCTGGCAAGATGGCTGGTATCGCTGGCGACCCCCACATCTACCACCTCGAAGCGGGCATCGATCTGCCGGGCCAGCACGCAGATCGCGGCGCCACCGTGGCTGAAATTGGCCACCATCTGGGCGGTGACTTCACTGGGGTAGGCCGAGACGCCGGCCTGCGCTACGCCGTGGTCGGCGGCGAAGACGGTGATCCAGGGGCGCAGCAGGCTTGGGCAAGTCTGGCCCTGCATGGCGGCCAGCCGGATGGCCAGCTGTTCCAGCTCGCCCAGCGCGCCGGCCGGCTTGGTCAGGGTGGCCTGGTGGCTGGTGGCGGCTGTCGCAGCGGCGTGATCGAGTGGGCGGGTGGCGGCCTGCCACCAGAGTGTCGTCATGGCGAATCCTTGAAGGGTGCGGGTCGCTTGACCGGCATGGGCAGGCCGGCCACGACCAGGGTGACCAGGGGAACCTCGGCTGCGAGATCCTGATGCAACCGACCGGCCTCGTCGCGAAACAGGCGCGCCAGGGCATTGTCCGGCACGATGCCGTAACCAACTTCATTGCTGACCAGCAGCAGCGGGGCGCCATGGGCGGCGACCGCCCGCAGCAAGGCCTCGCGCTCCACGGCCCATTCAGCGGGTGTATCGCGGCATAGCCAGTTCGAGAGCCACAGTGTCAGGCAATCGACCACCACGTATTGGCCCTGCCGGGCCTTGAGCGCCGCCGCCAAGTGCAGCGGCGCCTCGACGCTGTGCCAGTGAGCAGGCCGCTCGGCGCGATGCCGGGTAATGCGCGTCAGCATCTCGGCGTCGTGGGCCTCGGCCGTGGCGAGCCAGCACACTGGCCCTTGATGGGCCAGTGCCTGGTTCAGCGCGTAGCGGCTCTTGCCGCTGCGCGCCCCACCGAGTATCAGCTCGGTGGTCACTTGGGCTGCCAGCGCACGCTCAGCAGTGCGGTACGGCCCACGGTGCCGTAGTCGGTCACCAGGGTGTAGTCGCGGTCAAACAGGTTGTTGATGCGGGCATTGAGCTGCCATTCCGGGGCGACCTGCCAGGTCGCGGACAGGTTGGTCAGCGCGTAGCCACCCAGACGCTGGGTGTTGGCGGCATTGTTGTAGCGCTTGCCCTGGGTCTGCACTTCGATACGCGACTCTACGTCGCCCCACTGCACGCCGGTGTAGACCGTGGCGGATTGGCGGGCACGACGTGCCAGCTGTTTGCCGTCGGTGCTGCCGCCGGAAGTATCGCGCGCGTTCAGCCAGTCGATATGGCCGCCGACGAGCCACGCATCCTGCTGCCATTCAGCTTGCCAGGTGGCGCCTTCCAGCGTGGCACGACCGATGTTGCCGGTACTGAAAGTGGCGGCGTCGTACTGCAGCAGGTCACGCACTTCGTTGCGGTACAGCGTCAGGCTGCTGCTCAGCGCGCCATCCTTGAAGCGGGCAAAGGCTTCGGCACTGGTGGATTCCTCGGGTTTGAGGGTAGGGTTGCCGAAGCCCGGGTAGTAGAGCTCGTTGAAGGTCGGTGCGCGGAAACCGGTGCCGACACTGCCGCCTACCTGCCAGCTTGGTGCCAACTGCCAGCTCAGGCCCACGGTGCCACTGGTGTGGTCGCCAAACTGCGAGTTGTCATCCCAGCGCAGGTTGGTCTGCACGGTGGCGCTGCCGACGCGGGCCAGGTAGCCGCCGAACAGGCTGTTGACGCGGCGTTGGCTGACGTCGTAGACGGTATCGCCGCTGACCTTCTGCTGCAGCGTTTCCAGGCCCAGGGTTGCGGTGCCCAGACCCAGCTTCACATCGTTTTGCCAGCTGAACTGGGTCTGGCGGGTGTTGATCTCGCTCTTGAGGTCGCTCAGGTCGGTGGTCGATACCGGGCCGAAGTTGGCGCTGTTGTCCTCACTCACACCAAGCTGCAGGCGGGCGGTCCAGGCATCGCTCAACTGATGGCGGCTCCACACGGTGGCGCTGGCCTGCACGCCCTGGTCGCGATAGTCGTAGTTCTTGCTGGGGTAGCTGCTGTCGTACTGGTTGTGTTCATCAGCCAGCAGGATGCTGCCGCCCAGTTCGTTGCGGCTGTCGAGCTTGTGGCTCAGGGAGGCGCTCAGGCTGGTGTTGCGGTAGCCGTCGCGGTCCGGGTTGTAGCTGGCGTTCTTGGGGTTGGCGATGGCGCTGACGCCATCGGTCTTGCTGTGGGCCACGCCGATGGCGTAGCGGGTGGCATCGGTGCCGCCGCTGAGGTTGGCGCTCAGGTCATAGGTACCCTGGTTGCCGGCACCGATCTCGACCGAGGCCTGCCCTGCCTTGCCGCCCTTGCGGGTAAATACCTGGATGACGCCACCGATGGCATCGGCACCGTAGAGGCTGGCGGCCGGGCCGCGCAGGATTTCGATGCGCTCGATCTGGTTCAGCGGCAGATGCTGGATCGCGGCGCTGCCCAGGGTGGCCGAACCGTAGCGGACGCCGTCGATCAGGACGAGGGTGTGCTGGGCGTTGGTGCCGCGCAGGAACACGCTGGTCGATTTGCCGGGGCCACCGTTGCTGATGATCTGGACGCCAGGCTGGCTGGGCAGTACGTCGGCCAGGGTCTCGCCTCGATAACGATCCAGGTCCTCGCGGGTCAGGACCGTGACATCGCCGATCACTTCGCGCTGCAGCTGCGGCAGCCGGGCGGCGGTGACCACCACGGCGTCGGTGTTTTGCGGTGCTTCTGCGGCGAAGCCGTGCAGGCTGGCGGCGAGGGCCGTCAAGGCGAAGGGAATGAGGCGTTGTTTACGGCTGGACATGCGGTTCTCCTGAAACCAGTCTCGTCGGCTGACGAGGGAATGGCGGCAGGAAGACCCAGGCAGGAATAAACGCGGGCTGCGGTTGCAGCGTGGCTCACACCCGCTGCGTGCACCCTGCCGCGCGTCTATGTTTTCTGCCTGCCTGGGCGGCGGTAGCCGGCGTGTGCGCGGCATGACAGAACCCTAAGGCCGGTATCCGGGCTTGCAAGACTTGATCGGCCGCCTTCCCACGAGCGTGCTCGCAGTGGCTTTCATGACCGACCCACACTTGCTTACCGTTGCAGGGACAGCACAGGAATCGCACCTGTTTCCCGTTTAACCGGCTCAATGAGCCAGCACCTTGGAGAGGCTGGATTTTACCCTGTGTCTGCCAGCGTCGGCGCACTCATTGTGGAATATCCTTATAGAGCCTGGGTGGCTGGACGGTGCTTGAGCAAAATGGATGCGCCACGTAAGCTGGCCGATGAAACCGAAACGGGGATAGCCATGCAGATCAAACGAGCCATAGAGGTGTGGGACAAGGGCATGGATGGCGCCTTGATCGGTCATTGGCCGGTGGCGGATACCGTCTCGCCGATCCGGCTGTTGCAGTTGTTCGCAGCCGAACAGCAGCGCCCCGACCCGGACATGCTGCTTTCCTACTTCCTGACTGAGGACAAGCTTGCCGCGCTACAGCCCTACGTGGCCGAGCAGCTCGATGCTAGCCGCTACGACTTCATCCTGACCGCCTTTGGCGTGCCGAGCGAGCGCGCCCAGGCCGCCGATGCCAATGATGAAGAGCCCTATGATTAGCTGATCCGGCTTGTCAGCAATAAGCAAAGGGCGCCAAAGGCGCCCTTTTGTTTTCCACCTGCCATGCTCGGTCGTGTCTTAACTGACGCTGGTGGCCTGATCGGTGTGCTCCGTGGCCTTCTCGGCCCACTCGGGTGGTTTCCACAGATGGCGTGGGTCCTTGTCGCGCCAGACGGCGCGGAACATGGCGATCCATTCGTGGAAGGTCAGCTTGATCGGGTTGTGGCCCTTGACCTGCACGACGATACCGTAGCGTGGGGTTTCTTCTTCCTCCACGTAGCTGCCGAACAGCTTGTCCCAGATGATCAGTACGCCGGCGTAGTTGCGATCAATGTATTGCGGGTTCTTGGCGTGATGGACGCGATGGTGGGACGGTGTATTGAAGATATGTTCGATCCAGCCGAGCTTGCCGATGGCCTCGGTATGCACAAAGAACTGGAAGGCGAGGTTGAGGCCGACGACCAGGATGACCAGATCGGGGGCAAAGCCCAGCCAGGCCATGGGCAGCCAGAACAGCCACATGCCGGAGATCGGATAGGTCAGGCTTTGCCGGAAGGCGGTAGAGAGGTTCAGCCGCTCACTCGAATGATGGGTGACATGACTAGCCCACAGCCAGCGTACCCGGTGGCTGGCACGGTGGAAGAAATAGTAGAGAAAGTCCTGGATCAGGAAAGCGCCCAGCACGCTCCAGACCGTGTTGGGAAAGGCGTGCAGGCCGTGTTGCCAGGCCCAGGTATAGGCGGTCTTGATGAACAGCAGGGTGGCTACCAGGTCGGCGCCCTGATGCATCAGGGCCAGGCCGGCGTTGGATAGCGAGTCGGTCAGCGAATACTTGGCCACGCCACGCTTGTGCCAGTACCAGGCTTCCCAGGCTATGCAGATCAGAAAAACAGGTGCCAGTGCCAGTAGCACTAGTCCGGGATCGAAACCAAGTTCCATGATTCTTCAAGCAAGCGATAGATAACGCATGCTGCCTGCTTGGACTCGCAAAGTCATGCCGCACTGCAACTAAAACGATGGGTAATCTGACCGACGTCACCAGAGTGTGGCGTTTCAGGTAACCCAGTGTGCAAACCAGGGTGCCAGCAGCACCATCAGGATGCCGGCGAACATCATCACCAGGCTGGCGACAGCCCCTTCTTCCGAACCGATCTCGCGCGCCTTGACCGTCCCCGCGGCATGCGCGGCGGCGCCGAACAGGGCACCCCGGGCCAGTTTGGAGCGCAGTCCCAGCAGGACCAGCATGCCCTCGCCCAGCACCATGCCGAACACGCCGGTGATGATGACGAACAGGCCGGTCAGTTGCCGTGAGCCACCAAAGGCATCGGTCGCGAGCAGGGCGAAGGGGGTGGAGACCGAGCGTGGCAGCAGGCTGCGGGCGACTTCATCGGGCAGGTGGAACAGGCGGGCCAGCAGCCAGGACGAGGCCAGGCCCAGCAGGACGCCGACCAGCACGCCGGCGGCGAGCGACAGCGGGTAGCGGCGCAATAGTTCACGCTGATGATAGATGGGCAGGGCAAAGGCGACGGTCGCAGGCCCCAGCAACCAGACCAGCCAGCGGGTATCGGCGAAATAGATCGAGTAGGGGATGCCGCTCAATACCACCAGCAGGATCAGTAGCGCCGGCACGGTCACTAACGGCAGCAGCCAGGGCTTTTGCCAGCGGGCGTAGGCGTATTTGCCGAGATAGTAGCAGGCGACGGTCACGGCAAAGCAGAGGGCGGCGAGCACGGTAGGGCTCATGATCCATCCCCCCGGCCCGCTGCCTGGGCATGCCGGCGCCGTTCGTAATGGAATACCCAGTCCACCACCAGGCCGGTGCCTATCATGACGACCAGCATGCCTAGCAGCAGGACTGCCAGCAAACGCCAACCCTGGCTGGCGATCAGGGGTCCGAAGTTCACCACGGCCACGACGGGCGGTATGAAGAACAGCAGCATTTCGGCCAGCAGCCAGTCGGCGCCGCGCTGTACATAGCGGCTGGGCAGCAGCCGGCTGAACAGCAGCGCCGCGACCAGCGCCAGGCCGATCACGCTGCCGGGTATCGGCCAGCCGGCGTAACGGGCCAGCGCATCCGACGCCAGCCAGACCACGACAAAGAAAAAGATCTGTCCCAACAACAGACCGGCGTGCGCGAGCCTTTGCATACCACTGCATCCTGCATCTATCCATCCAGACAGGGCAGAGCTTACGGCAGCGGCGTCCACGCCGGTATGACTTGTAGGAATTTGCCGGCGCGGTTTTGGGCATAGCGGCCGGTATGGGGGCTGGATGGGCTGTCGGGCTGGCCCCCGGACCAAACGACGACTATCTTGGGTAGGCGATGGAAGAGAACAACTATGATCTGCTGGTGGTGGGTGGCGGCATCAACGGTGCCGGTATCGCCAACCATGCTGCCCAGGGCGGGCTGAAGGTATTGCTGGTCGAGCAGGGTGACCTGGCCGGTGCGACCTCGTCCGCCTCCAGCAAATTGATCCATGGCGGCCTGCGCTACCTGGAGCACCGTGAGTTCCGGTTGGTACGGGAGGCCCTGAGCGAGCGTGAAGTCTTGCTGCACATGGCGCCCCACCTGGTCTGGCCTTTGGCCTTCGTATTGCCGCACCATGCCGGTTTGCGGCCGGGCTGGATGATCAGGCTGGGCCTGTTCCTGTATGACCATCTGGGTGGTCGCCAGAAGCTGGCGGGGTCCAAGGGGATCAATCTGCGACGCCATGCCTGGGGCGAAGCGCTCAAGCCCGAGTTCCGGCGAGGTTTTGTCTATTCCGACTGCTGGGCGGACGACGCACGGCTGGTGGTCGCCAATGCCATGCAGTGCCGTGAGCTGGGTGGCGTGGTACGCACCCGCACCCGCCTGCTCAAGGCACAGCGTGAAGGGCGGCAGTGGCGGGCCGAACTGCAGGCAGACAGCGGCAAGCTCGAGACCGTACGGGCGCGTGCCCTGGTCAATGCGGCGGGGCCCTGGGTGGAACGGGTATTGAAGGATGGCCTGGCGCTTGGTGCCCGGGATTCGGTCAAGCTGGTCAAGGGGAGTCATATCGTGGTGCCGGCGCTGCATGACGGCGCGCAGGCCTATCTCCTGCAGCACCGCGATGGCCGGATTGCCTTTGTCCTGCCGTACGAAGGGCGTTTCAGCCTGATCGGCACCACCGATATCGTGCACGAGGGCGACCCCGGCGAAGTCCATTGCTCCGATGAGGAGGTCGCCTACCTGTGCGATCTGGTCGGCGAATACTTCCAGCAGCCGCCGCGGCCGGGTGATGTGGTCTGGCGTTATGCCGGGGTGCGCCCGCTCTACAACGACCAGCGCAGCAACCCTTCGACGATCACCCGTGATTACACGCTGCGGCTTGATCGGGAGGGGGCGCCGGTCCTGTCGGTGTTCGGTGGCAAGCTCACGACCTACCGGCAGCTGGCGCGTCATGCCTTGCAGCAATTGCAGCCCTATTTTGAGCGCATGCAGGTGCCTGCAACACCGCCCCCCTTGCCTGGCGGCGTGATTCCCGACGCCGACTTCGACGCCTACTACCGGCAGAGTTGCCAGCACTATGCCGGCCTGTCGCCCACTCTGCTGCATCGCCTGGCCCGCCTGTACGGGGATCGCCTGGGGCGCCTGCTGACGGGTGTGACCAGCGAAGCAGATCTTGGCGCGCACTTCGGTGCCGGACTCTACGAGCGTGAGGTGCGCTACCTGATGCGCGAAGAGTGGGCGAGGACGGCCGAAGACATCCTGTGGCGGCGTACCAAGCTCGGTTTGCACATGACACTGCAGGAACGGAAGAGCCTGCAGGACTGGCTCACGCGTAATCCGTGACGTAGCGGCAACAGAAATGAAAATACCCCGCCGGAGCGGGGTATTTGAAGGGCCAGTCGTGGCTTAGAGGGACGGGCTCTCTTCGCCGGTGAGACGCCGGATATGTTCCAGCAGCTCGTCTTCCTGGTAAGGCTTGCCCAGGAAGGCATTGACGCCCAGTTCGAACGCGAAGTTCTTGTGTTTGTCGGCCGTACGCGACGTGATCATGATGATGGGGATGTCACGCAGATCGGCGTTGGCGCGCATATTCCGCGTCAATTCGAAGCCGTCCATACGCGGCATTTCCACGTCCAGCAGCATCACCGCCGGGCGGACATCCTGCAGCTTCTGCAGGGCATCCACACCATCCTTGGCGGTTTCGACCTGATAGCCTTCGCGGGCCAGCAGACGACCGGTGATCTTGCGCACGGTCAGCGAATCGTCGACCACCATCACCAGCGGCGTGATCTGCAGCAGTTCTTCCGGCGCCGGCGCGCTGGCTGCCATCGCGGCATCGAAGTCGGCAACCGGTGCATCGGCACGACGCTGCAGCAGGGCCAGCGGGTTCAGGATCAGCACGATCTCACCGTTACCCAGCACGGTGGCACCGGCGATACCGGCCACACGCACCAGCTGCGGGCCGATGTTCTTCACCACGACTTCCTGGTTCTTCACCAGTTCGTCGACGTGGATCGCAATACGGCTGATACCGGAACGCAGCAACATGATGGTGTTGTAGCGCTTTTGCTCGGGCTGGCTGTCGTAGTCACCCAACAGGCGTGGCAGGTAGTGGAAGGGATAGGTATTGCCCTGCCACTCGGCCTGGTGCCGTTGGTACAACTGGTTCAGCGGATCGATCTTCAGTTCCTGCACCTGCTCGACCATCACCGAAGGGATGGCGAACAGCTTGCCGGCGACCTTGACCAGCACGGCCTGGGTCACGGCCAGCGTCAGCGGCAGGTGGATCGTGAAGATCGTGCCCTTGCCGGCTTCCGAATTGACCTCGACGCGACCGCCCAGATCCTCGATCTCACTCTTGACCACGTCCATGCCGATACCGCGACCGGACAGCTGGGTCACGGCACTGGCGGTGGAGAAGCCGGCTTCGAAGATCAGGCCCATGATGTGGAGGTCGGTGTACTCGACACCTGCCTCGATCAGACCCTTTTCCAGGCCCTTCTGGCGAATGCGTTCGATATCGAGACCGGCACCGTCGTCGCGCAGCACCAGTACCAGTTCGTTACCTTCCTGGCGGGCTTCCACGACGATTTCACCGAACTCGTTCTTGCCGGTGGCAAGACGCTGTTCCGGTTTTTCCAGACCATGGTCGATGGCGTTACGCAGCATGTGCTCGAACGGCGACACCATCTTTTCCAGCACGCCCCGGTCAATCTCGGCGCGGCCGCCACGGATTTCCAGGTTGACCTTCTTCGATGTCTCCTTACCGGTCTGGCGTACCAGGCGATAAAGTCGTTCCGACACCGACGAGAACGGCACCATGCGAACCCGCATCAGTTCCTGCTGCAGGTCACGCGTCATCCGTGCCTGCTGGGTCAGCGCAGCACTGGATTCATCGAGGTTCTTCAGCAAGTTGTGCTGCACGGTCGCCACGTCGTTGACGCTCTCGGCCATGAAGCGGGTCAGTTCCTGCAGACGGCTGAAACGGTCGAACTCCAGCGGGTCGAAGTCAGGCATGTCGCTGGCGTGTGCCATCCGCGACTGCATCTGCGATTCCGCCTGGATTTCGATCTCACGCAGCTGACCGCGCAGACGACCGACGTTATCGGTCAGGTCCAGCAGCGAGCGCTTGAGCGCCAGCATTTCCGACTCGATCCGCGTACGCGAAATCGACACCTCACCCGCCTGGTTGACCAGACGGTCGACAAGGTCGGAGCGAACCCGGATGCTGGACTTGCCGGCATCGGGGTCGGACAGGCCCAGTTGTTGAGCCGGTGCGGCGCGGCCCACGGCAGCGGCTGCCGCGGCGACACCGGCATCGGCTGCAGCCTGGGCTGCATCTGCGGCATCATCCTCGCTGACCGGTTCGCCGTTGATCAGGCGATCCTGCAGTTCGGTGATGGCGTCGAGGTCGAGATCGAGCTCGTCGATCAGCGCTGCCGATACATGCTCGCCTGCGTTCAGCAGACGGGTTTCCATATTGTGCGTCGCTTCACCCATGCGCATGGCACCGGCCATTCGCGCGCTACCCTTGAGGGTATGCAATACCCGCTTGAGCGAGTCATGGGTGTCGCCATTATTGGCATCACTGCGCAGTGCGCGCAGGTCTGCCGACAGTTGCGGCAACAGTTCCTGCATTTCTTCGAGGAAGATAGGCAGCAACTGCTCGTCCAGTTCATCCTGGACATGGATGTCACCCAGACGATCCGGGCTGGCCAGGTGCAGCACGCTGCCTACACCATCCTGCTCGGCCGGGCTCGGCGTGGCGACGGCTTCCACTTGTTCCGGTTCAGGCAACGGCTCGGCTTCGACCGGCAGGGCTTCCGCCTCGCTGGTGTCCAGCACGATGGCTTCGTCGACTTCGGCCAGCGGAATGGCATCCAGCAACGCTTCGTCTTGCGGCACCGGCAGTTCGATATCGGCAGACTCGTCGAGCAGCAAGGGCTCCAGCGAAGCGATGTCGGTATCGGCTGCGAGTGGTTCGAGTTCGACCACCGGCTCGGCCACGACGTCCGTCGTGTCTGCAGCCGGGGCTTCCTCGACACTGATGGCGACCAATTCTTCCGACAGATCCAGATCCACCAGACCGTCGTGCTCGCCATCCGCGTCGTGCGGCAATGCCGCTTCGGTGATAATTTCCAGCGGTGCTTCTGCTGCGACCGGTGCGACATCTTCGATCAACTCGACCGGGCTGGCCGACAGGGCGTCGAGGTCCAGGTCCAGCGCATCCAGTTCGATCGCGGGCTCGATGTCGGCAAGCGGCGTTGCGGCTTCGGCCGTTACAGCCTCGGCAGCCGTTTCGGCAGGCAGGCCGAGTTCGAGCACTTCATCGTCGCCGGCATGCAAGGCCAGGTCCGGCAGTTCACCGATATCGAGATCCAGTGCCTGCAGGTCCGGCAGTTCTTCCGGCGTAATCTCGGGCAGGCCGCTGTCCTGCGCAATGGCAGGCTCGGCCAGCATGGGCGCGCTGAGGTCGATGACGGCGTCGTCGGCCGATGTCGATGCCTCGGGCTCGCCCAAATCCAGGTCCAGACCATCGAGCTCGATGACCATGGCCTCTTCCGCACCTTCGGCAGGGGCTTCCTGCGGGAGTGCGTCGAGGTCGATGCTCAACAGTTCGGTCTCGGCCGGCAGGGCCTGGGCAACGCTGTCCTTCAACTGATTGGCCAGTGCCACCAGCAGGGCCACGGTCTGTGGTTCTTCCTGCGGTACTTCGTACAGGCTGATTCGACCCAGCATGACGCCGACCTTGTCGATCCCCAGGGCTACCGTATCGTAGTCGCCGAGTTCGGGCGTGACAGCGGCACGCTGATAGGCCAGCAGGGCCTGCTCGATCGCATAGCCGAGCTCACCCAGGGCGGTAAAGCCGGTGGTGTTGGCAATGCCGCACAAGGTGTGGGCGGCGTGCACGAATTCCGGCCGTACTTCGCCCCGCGTACTGAAGTCGCCATAGGCTTCATTCAGTGTGGCGAAGTGGCGATAGGCTTCGTCTAGGAAGATGCCAAACAGTGCCTTGGAGATGGTGACCGGGCCGATCACCAGCTCCGGCTGCTCTTCGGACTCGGACTCTGTCGGTGCGATATCGAGCGTCAGCCCGGCTTCCGGCGCAGCGGCAGGCGCATCCAGTACGTCCAGATCGAAATCCAGGCTGAAATCACTGTCCGCTTCGAGCGGTGCCAGTTCCACCGGTGCTTCGATGGTGGCTGCTTCGGCTTCCGGCTCGGGCAGGTTGGCCAGCGGTTCGATATCGAGCACCGGTACTTCCAGGCTCAGATCGAGTGGCGTATCGAGCGATGGTGCCTCGATAACCGGTTCGATATCCAGGCTCAGTTCACTGAGCTGGACTTCCGGCTCGGCGATCTCCAGGACCGGCTCGGCCACGGCTTCGACCGGCGCGGCTTCGACAACCGGTGCGCTCAGCGGTGCGGCGACTTCGACGCTGCTGACGGCTTCCGGTTCAACGCCGCTACGCAGTTGCTCTGCCAACGTCAGGATGGCATGGGCATCGACCTGGGCGGTACCGGTTGCCTTGAGTTCCTCAACCCACTGCGAGAACTGCTGCGCGGTGTTGTCGAGCAACTGCAGCAGGACAGGGGTCGCGCGCTTGTCGTCCTGCAGCCACTTGTTCATGACCTGCTCGACCGACCAGGCGACTTCGCCCAACTGGTTCAGGCCCACCATGCGACCACTACCCTTGAGGGTGTGGAAGCCACGGCGGATGACGGTCAGGGCATCCTTGTTGGTTGGCTGGTCGCGGATGACGTCGATATGGCTGTTGACGTTTTCCAGGACTTCGACGGCTTCCTCGAGGTAGACCTCGAGCAACTCTGCGTCGACTGCCGCTTCGCTGACAGCGTTGCTGACCGCGGGCGCCTGAGGCTCCGGCGCAGGGTCGGCAGCCGCCGCGTGATGTTCGGTTTCGGCTTCGGGACCGACGGCAAACTCGGCGGCGATCTGTTCTGCTTCGGTTGGCTCTACCGCTGCTGGTGCTTCTTCGCCGCGAATTTTCTGCAGCCAGGGCGCGATGATCTGCGCACGGTCGGCTTCCTCACGACGCAGGGCGTCGATATAGAACCCGAGGCTGGACAAGGCTTCGGCCAGGAATTCCAGCTGATCGGCCGGTGCCGCGTAGTCCTCGACCTGGTTGTGCTTGATGATTTCCGAGCAGGCGTCCAGCAGTTGCTGTGCGTCATGCTCATCGAGCATCAACAGGGCACCACGGATCTGGCGGATAGGACCGGCCGTACCGGCCAGTTCTGCGCGGGTGCTGCTGTCGCGGAAGAAATCGTCCAGCGTCTGTTCGATCTGTACCAGATTGGCCTGGATCTCCTGCGCCACCTGGGCCATCAGGAGCTTTTCCTGGGCCTTGCGGGAAACTTCATCCAGCAAGGTCACTTCCGGTGCGCTGGCCGTGCCGTCACGCAGTCGAGCCTGCATGGCTTCGGACTGGCTCGGGAAATCGGTCGAGCGTTCCGGGAAGACAATCAGGGCGTTTTCAAGCAGCAGCAGGGCGGTCGCCACTTCCAGCGCCTGGCCTTCTGCCGGGGCGCCGTTCATGGTGCCGATCAGTTGTACCAATGCCGTGGCCAGGGCGTCGAAGCCCTTGATCGACAAGCTCGCACCGCGCTTGGCCAGATCGCTGATCTGTTGGCGCACCTGTGGCAGGCGATCGAGGCTGCCGCCACCGATACGTGCCCAGTTGTCCTTGGCCTGGTTGACCAGGTCGCGCAGCTCACGGGCGGTATGCAGCGATGCCAGCTTCTGGGCATCGTCTTCCAGGGCGCCGGAGGGCAGCAGGTCCATCAGGCCAAAGGCCTGGCGTACCGCAGCGCACTGCACGCTATGGGTGTCGAGATGGGCAACGGCATAGAGGACGTCACGGAACAGACGCTCCGCTACCTTCCCGCCGCTTTCGGACAAACGCCGGAGCTGCTGGTTAAGGCGGGAGAACAGCTGCTTCTGGTCGATATCGAGCTTGGCGCGGTTGTCCACGCTGCCTTCCACCAGGGCGGCAGCCGCCCACCAGAAACCGCGTTGCAGGCTGCTCGACTGGCTACGTGCCACGCCGAACAGGGCCTGCATCATCCATTGCGCGCCTTCGCGCTTCTCACCCTTGATCCACTTGAGCAGGCCGGCTTCGAAACGGCTGCGCGCACCCTTGAGATAATTGGGCAGGGCGCCGGCGTCGAGCTTGCTGGCGGCCAGCGTGGCTGGCAGCTCTGCAGACAGGGAGGGGAAAAACAGATCGGCGCCACTGCTATTGGGCTCACCGCGCAGCTGGCGGATACGCCGGTAGCTGGGCAACAGCTTGAGTGCCAGATCCGGTGCCCCGTTGACCAGGGATTCCAGATATTGGGTCAGGCCTTGCGAAGCATCGACGATTGCGTCCAGAAGCCCAGCTTCTGCACGTTCGATGCTGCCCGCAGCAACTTCCAGTTCTTCGGCGAAACGGGCGGCACCAGAGAGGCCGACCATTTCGACAGCACCACGTACCTGGTGCAAATGTGTTTGGGCGAACTTGAGTTCGGCCGCATCGGCCTGGCTGGCGTACTTGGCCAGGCTCTGGCGGGCTTTCTCCAGGGCTTGGTCGATTTCGCCTTTGACCCAGATCAGCGAACCCAGATCGAATTCGGTGTGCGCGCTCATCAGTATTGTGGTTCCGCGTTATGGCTGGATGGCAGCTCGGCCGCTGCGGAGTCCCCGGCAGCGGCCTTGACCGAATTAGAGCTTGAAGCCTGCAACCGAGCCCTTCAGCTCGGCAGCCAGACCGGTCAGCTGACCAATCTGTACGGCAGTCTGTTTGGTACCGGCGGTGGTCTGCTCGGTGATGCGCAGAATGTCCTGCATCGACACGGCCACCTTGTCGGCCAGTTGCTGCTGCGATTGGGTCGCTTTGGCAATGGTCTCGATCAGCCCGGCCAGTTCGCTCGACACCTGACCGATTTCGGTCAGCGCCTGACCGGCGGCGTCGGACAGCTTGGCACCTTCCACCACACCCTGGGTGGACAGTTCCATAGCGGCCACGGCGTCGTGGGTATCGGCCTGAATGGTCTTCACGATCGCACCGATCTGCTTGGTCGCTTCACCGGAACGTTCAGCCAGTCGCTGCACTTCTTCCGCAACCACCGTGAAGCCGCGACCTGCTTCACCGGCCGATGCGGCCTGAATGGCAGCGTTCAGCGCCAGCACGTTGGTCTGCTCGGTAATGTCGGAAATCAGTTCCACGATTTCACCAATTTCCTGCGAGCTTTCACCCAGACGCTTAATCCGTTTTGCAGTTTCCTGGATCTGTTCACGAATTTCGTTCATGCCCTTGATCTGGTTCTGCACGGCGTCGGCGCCCTTGTTGGCAGCGTCCAGCGATTGGCGCGCCACACGGGCGGATTCGACGGTAGTACCGGACACGTCCGTGATCGAGCGGGCAATGTTCTGCACCACTTCGTTAGTGTCGATAATTTCTTCGGACTGGCGTTGTGCAGCTTGCAGCAGTTCACCCGAAATGGCCTGGGCTTGCTGGGATGCGGCCGTCACCTGGTCGGTGGCGCGGTTAATACCGATAATCAGGCTGCGCAGCTCGTCGATGGTGTAGTTCATCGAGTCTGCGATGGCGCCGGTCAGGTCTTCCGTCACCGATGCGCGGACCGTCAGGTCACCGTCGGCGAGGTCGGACATTTCGTTCAGCAGCCGCAGAATGGCTTCCTGGTTACGTTTGTTTTCCGATTCGATCTCGGAACGACGACGTTGCGATTCAGCGTTGTATACGCGGATCAGACCGAACAGGCCGGCGAAGGCCAGGATGGCAAACACCACTTCCAGCACGACCATCAGGATGCCGCCAGCCTGGCTCTCATAGGCTTCGGTCAGCTTCTTGCCATCCTGCAGCAGCTTTTCGCTTTCCTTGTAGGTGGTCTGGTTGGCGAGGCGGGTGTACACCAGGTTCTGCATGTTGCGCGAGAAGGCGCCCACGACCGTCTCGAAGTCCTTGAACATGTCGCGGATTTCGCTGAGCTTCTGTTTCACTTCCGGGTTGCTGGCGGCAGGCAGGCGCAGTTCTTCGCTACCTTCGATCATCCCGGTCAGGGTGTCGCGGAAGGTGTTGGTGTCCTTACCCAGCAGGAACACCACTTCCGGGTTGATGATTTCACCGGCCAACATGGCGTTGGCGTTCTTGGCCATACGCTGCGACAGCATCACCTGCTGGTTGGCGAGTTCGATCTCATGCGCGGTCGCCTTGGATTCGCCCAGCAAGGACACGAGCTGCTGGGTCAGTTCCAGCAGCTTGGCATCGTTACGGTTAATCGAGCTCACGTTCTTGGTCAGCGCGATCAGCGTATCTTTCTGCTTCAGAATGATCTCGATGGTCGGCTTCTTGGGGTTGGGACGGAAGTTGGCGTCCCAGTTCTGCTTGATGCCGGTCAGGATGTCGGCAGCAGCGCCGCCGGAGGCGGGCAGGCCATCACCACCATTGAGCAGGCGGTCAAGGTCGGTATTGAACTTGTCGTACGCTTCGGACAACAGCGGGAATGCCTCGGCATTACCCTGGATGGCCTGTGCAGAAGCACGAGCGATCCGTTGCGAGAGCATCTGCATTTCCGTCGAGGTCGCACGGTAGATGGCGTCATGGCCGGAGGCCCGCACCATCAGCACCACGGTGACCGCAAAAGCGACGATGGAGATACCCATGGTCCAGACGCAGATCTCGATCTGGCGGCGGATCGGCAGGTGGCCGATCAGCGGCAAGGGTTTGGCGACCCCGCCTTCTGCCTGGGGACGGATGCGGTCCAGGATGGAAACGGTGCGCAGCGGGTCATAGGCTTTTTCTGCCTTGTCCGCGCTCCCCTTCTTGCCCGACAGCACATTCATCAATGTATTGCTCAGGCCGCCACGCGCCTGCGCCGCCGAATCGGCTGTGTTGCTCTTGCTGTTCGATTTCAGTTTATCCAGCAGCGCCATGTTCGCATTTCTCCCTGTTGCCTATTTGCGGGCCGCGTCGGCCTATGAATTTTCGTGCTTTGCCCAGTTGTTTCTAGATGGTGCCAACTTGCAGGAACGGCGCTTGTTGCACCAGTTCGTTGATGCGCATCTCTCGCCATTCCCGGCCATCGACATCGCGACGGGTCGGTCCGCACCACGGTACGGCCGGATCGGCCGGTGCGGTTTCTTCCATGTTCTGCACGTTGCGCAGCCCCAACATGCGGTTCACCAGCAGCGCTGAGTTGACCACATGCCGGGGATGGATGATCAGCAGGCGACTGCTGACACCCAGATGCACCGGTTCATCGCCAAGAAACCCTGGCAGATCCACCACGCTGAACAGATTGCCGCGGATATTGGCGACGCCCTTGAACCAGCGACGGGTCAAGGGCACGTCCACCATATTCGGTACCGGCAGCACTTCGCTGACGTCGGTCAGATCGACCAGCCAGGAGGTATCGCCGACCTGGATGCCGAGCTTGGTGGTAGCCGCATGCGTAGCAGGCAAGGACTTGAGCCTTGCCACCACGCTTTCCTGGAATTCACGAAGGCTGACGCGCTTTGCCATGATGGTCTGGTTTTACCCTAGCGCCGCGATCTGCTTGAGCAGTTCTTCGGGGTTGACGGGTTTGACCACGTAGCCCTTGGCACCCTGGCGCTTGCCCCAGACGATGTCGGTTTCCTGACCCTTGGAGGTACACATGATCACCGGGATGTGCGCAGTCGCATCATCCTTGGTGATGGTACGGGTCGCCTGGAAGCCGTTCAGGCCAGGCATGACCACATCCATGAGGATCAGGTCAGGCATGATGTCCTTGACGCGCGCCACGGCCTCTTCGCCACTTTCCAGGGTCATGACCTGGAAACCGTTCTTGGTCAGCAGTTCACCGAGGAAGTGTCGTTCGGTCGGGGAGTCGTCGACGATCAGAATTTTCTTGATGGTCATTTAATTCAATCCTTGACGCCACTTAGGCGTGGTTGGCATGTATGCCCACTGCTTGCAGCAGGCTGTCTTTCGTAAATGGCTTGGTCAGGTATTCATCCGAACCGACCATCCGGCCACGTGCCCGATCAAACAGGCCGTCCTTCGAGGACAGCATGATGACGGGCGTCGCCTTGAACTTCGGGTTCTTCTTGATCAGCGAGCAAGTTTGGTAACCATCCAGCCGCGGCATCATCACATCGACGAAGATCACGTCGGGGTGATGGTCGCTGATCTTGGCCAGTGCGTCGAATCCATCCTCAGCAAGGATGACTTCGCAGCCGGCTTGCCCAAGAAATATCTCGGCACTGCGGCGAATGGTATTGCTGTCGTCGATCACCATAACCTTGATGCCGGCGAGGTTCTGCATCGGCTTGTCTCCTTATGCCCACCGACGATGCGCTTATGCACCTTTTACGGCGATTGCTAACATAGCATACAGCCAATCAAACCACTATGACGACAGCAAGTTTAGTGCCCGTTTTTGGCAAAAATACGGCCAACGGTAATAAAAAACCCCGGCCTAAGGGGAAAAGGCCGGGGTCGAAAGGCCCGGCGCATGATGGCCGGGCACCCGCTCAGGGAGGAAGAAGCGGGAGGTGTGATGACACCTACCGTCTAGGAGCCCGGTCTAGCGTTTAAGTTCCTGCTTCGTCCTGGGCGGCATCCTGTTCGGCCGCCAGGGCCTCATCAAACCAGCCGCCGACGACACCTTCGGCCTCGTCGATGCCGGTTTTCTTCAGGCTGGAAAAGAGCTGTACCGTGCACTGCGGCCAACCGCCGACCTTGTCGCGCACGGCGGCCAGCGTCTTGGCCTGCTCCTGGCGGGTCAGCTTGTCGGCCTTGGTCAGCATCACATGCACCGGCCGGCCGGTCGGGATGAACCAGTCGAGCATGCGGACGTCGAGCGGCTTGAGCGGATGGCGGGCATCCATCAGCAATACCAGGCCGATCAGGTTGGGGCGGGTAGCCAGGTATTGGCCCAGCAGGTGTTCCCAGTGGGCGCGGATAGGCTCGGGCACCTGGGCGTAGCCGTAACCCGGCAAGTCGACCAGGAAGCGGCCGGCGCCAAAGTCGAAGTAGTTGATATGCTGCGTCCGGCCAGGCGTCTTGGAGACGAAGGCCAGCCGGTTGTGGTCGGCCAGGGTATTGATCGCACTGGACTTGCCGGCGTTGGAGCGGCCGGCAAAGGCAACTTCCACGCCGCCGGCCGGCAGCATGTGCAGGTCGTTGACGGTGGTATGGAAACGGAGTTGGCGAAACAGCGACATGCGCAATGCTCTAAAAAAGGTGGTGGGCGTCGACTTGGGCGACGCGCAGAGGGGATCAATGCACTATTTTAACCCTACACCAGACAGGGTTTCAGCACCGGTACAAGTGGCCCGCGCCTTGCCTGCCGTCGCTTTCCGGCCTGGAGCGTGGGTGAAATAGTTCATTAACAGCCTCTAAAGGTTCGGATAGAATATCAGGTTTGAATCAAAGCCTTGGCGCGCGGACGCTTCCCGCCCCGCATGCAGCGCGCCAGCGGTCAGCTAAAACAAGTAAAACGAGCGACTTCGCCGCTCACCCCCGTCATCAAGGAGTTGTTGCTATGAAATGCAGCGCGCTGGCAGTTTTCCTCGGCCTCTTCGCCCCCTTTGTCATGGCGGCGGAAGCGCCCGCAACCGCAGCCAAGGCCGACCCGGCCAAGGGCAAGGCGATTGTGGAAAAAGTCTGTGCAGCCTGCCATGGTGTGGACGGCAATAGTGCCGCCAGTGCCAACCCCAGCCTGGCCGGTCAGCATCCCGAGTACATCTATTCCCAGCTTGTCGCCTTCAAGAAGGGCGAGCGCAAGAACCCGATCATGATGGGCCAGGTCGCCGCACTGTCGGACGAAGACATGCACAACCTGGGTGCCTACTTCGGTGAGCAGAAGCCCAAGGAGCGCGCCGGTACCAGCAAGGAACTGATGGCTGCAGGCAAGAAGATCTATCAGGGCGGCATCTCCGCCACGGGCGTGCCGGCCTGTATGGCCTGCCACGGCCCGAACGGTGCCGGCATTCCGGTGCAGTTCCCGCGCCTGGGCAGCCAGCATGCTGCCTACGTGGTGACCCAGCTGAACAACTACAAGGCTGCGACCGATCGCAAGAACGTCATCATGACACCGATCGCTGCCAAGCTGTCCGATGCTGAAATGAAGGCGGTTGCCGAATACATCGCAGGTTTGCGTTAAAACCTTTCGGCCCGGATCGATCATTCGATTGAGGCGGGCCTAAAAAGAATCGAGAGGCCGGGAATTTCTACCGGCCGTCAGATACAAAGGGGTGGCCTAGCCACCCCTTTGGTCCATGTGTTGGAAATCCAAGTGCGCCGTTCCTCTTTTGCACGAGCCTGCTACGAGCTCCTGAGCTCCATGCGTTTCGCGGTCAGCCTGTTCGTCATGGTGGCGATCGCTTCCATCATCGGCACCGTGCTGCAGCAGAACCAACCGTATCCGGACTATGTGTTCGAGTTCGGCGATTTCTGGTTCCAGCCACTGCGCTGGCTGGGTCTGTTCGATGTTTACCACGCCAGCTGGTTCCTGCTGATGCTGGCCTTTCTGGTCCTGTCCACCTCGGTCTGCATCTATCGCCACCTGCCCGGCATCCTGCGCGACGTGCGCTCCTACCGAGAGCACGCCGCACTCAAGTCCCTGCGTGCCGTCGGCCATCATCAGGAATTCCCGCTCTCCCAGCCGTCCGCCAGCGCCATCGAGCAGGCGCAGGCCTGGCTGAGCAGCCAGGGTTACCGCTTCAAGCAGCTCGAACGAGACGGCGGCCTGTTGCTGGCCGCCAAGAAGGGCAGCCTGCAGCGCCTGGGTTATCTGTTCGCCCATGCCGCCATCGTGGTGATCTGCCTGGGCGGCTTGCTCGACGGCAACCTGCCGCTCAAGATCCAGACCGAGCTGGGCATCAAGCAGGTTGAGCTGCGCAACGTGCCGCAAAGCCAGATCCCGGAGCAAAGCCGGCTGGGGCCCGGCAATCTATCCTTCCGCGGCAATCTCAACCTGGCCGAGGATACGGCTGGCGATGTGGTGTTCCTCAATGCCGGCCGGGGCTACTTCGTGCAGGAGTTGCCGTTCTCGCTCAAGCTCAAGAAATTCCATATCGAGCACTACAGCACCGGCCAGCCCAAGCTGTTCGCCAGCGATGTCGAGGTCACCAGCCATGCGACCGGCAAGGTGACGACCGGCACGGTCAAGGTGAACCATCCCTTGATCGTCGACGGCATTGCGATCTATCAGTCGAGCTTCGGCGATGGCGGCTCCCACCTGCAGTTCGCGGTCTGGGACTGGCAGGGTAAATCTGCCGAGCCACGCAAGCTCAGCGCCGTGTCCCAGTCCAACTCGAGCTTTGACTGGAAAGGCACGCCGTTGACGCTGGAGTTCGGCGATTTCCGCCCCTTCAATATCGAGAACCTGGCCGAAGCCGGCCAGCAGGGGGGCCTTGGCAAGATGCTGCAGGACGCCCGCCAGGTGAAGGCGGACAAGAAGGTCAAGAACATGGGGCCGACCATCCAGTTCAAGGTACGCGATGGCCAGGGTCAGGCGCGCGAGTACCTTAACTATCTGGCGCCGTTCGAGGATGAGGGCCGCTATTACATGATGAGCGGCGTGCGCAGCGAAGTTGCCGCACCGTTTGCCTTCGTGCGTATTCCGCTGGACGAGAATTTCCAGCCGGATGGTTTCATGCAGCTGCGCGCTACGCTGGCGGATCCTGCTGCCTGGCCCGAGATTGCCCGTCGTACTGCCGACAAGGCCGAGCGCGAAGGGGCCATTACTGCGCCGTTCCGCAAGGAGTTCGAGCAGAGCGTCGCCTGGGTACTGCAGCGCTTCTCGGAGGGGGGCTTCAGTGCGCTGGAGAGCTTCCTGAGCGACAAGGTACCGGCGGACAAACGGCAGGCCGTCGCACAGACCTATATCAAGCTGCTGCAGGGGGCGGTGATCGATGCGGCCAACCTGAGCCGGCAGCGAGCCGGGCTCGCGGTGCAGGCGGTCGATGAAAAGCACTACCGCTTCCTGATGGACAGTCTGGTCGCCGTCTCCGCCAGTTTCGATTACGGTAGCGGCTTCTGGCTGCAGCCGGTCGGCTTCGACGAGGTCAAGTCCAGCGGTTTCCAGCTGACACGCAGCCCGGGCCAGCCGCTGGTCTACCTTGGCAGCCTGCTGCTGGTGCTCGGCATATTCTGCATGTTCTATATACGAGAGAATCGTCTGTGGATCTGGATCAGCCAGGACAGTCTGTTGCTCGCCTTGAGCAGCAACCGTCGCGACGCGCTGACCGAGCGCGAGTTCGAAACGCATCAAGCGGCGCTGGCGGCGATCGCCGGCCAGCAAGAGGATAGACAGTCATGAGTACTTCCACCCTGGCGGCCAAGCAGCCGCTGCATGCCAACCGGCCATTCTGGCGCGACCTGCGACTGGGCGACCATCTGTTCACCGCCTTCGTCCTCCTGGTCGCAGGCGTGGTGTTCAATCGCTACCACCTGGCCATGGATGGCTACGAGCAGGCGATTCTGGCGGGCATGAGCTTGGCACTGATCGCACTGGGCTGGTTCTGGAAAGCCATCCGGGTGTTCTTCCCGGTGGCCGGCATGATCGCGCTCGGCGGGGTCAGCCTTTACGGTGGCGAGCTGGCCCGGGGGCAGACGGCCTTCTGGCTCAAGTACGCACTGGCCAGCCAATCGGCCGCCATGTGGATGTGCGTGCTGTTCTTCCTGGCCACCCTGCTGTACTGGGGCGGCCTGCTGCGTCGCTCCGCAACGCTGGAAGCCATCGCGTCTGGATTGACCTGGGCGGCCTCCGGTGCCGCCGTGGTGTGGTTCTTCGTGCGCTGGTACGAGGGCTACCTGATCGGTCCGGATATCGGACACGTGCCGGTGTCCAACCTGTATGAAGTCTTTATCCTGTTCTGCCTGATCACCTCGCTGATGTACCTGTACTACGAGGAACGCTTCGCGACCCGCAAGATGGGCGCCTTCGTGCTGCTGGTGGTGACGGCGGCAGTGGGCTTCATCATCTGGTACACCTTTGATCGGCAGGCGCATGAGATTCAGCCGCTGATCCCGGCGCTGCAATCGTGGTGGATGAAGATCCATGTGCCAGCGAACTTCGTCGGCTACGGCAGCTTTGCGCTTGCCGCCATGCTGGGCGTCGCGCAGCTGCTGGTCTCCAAGGGTGTGCTGGCCAGCCGCCTGCCGGCCTACGACACGATCGGCGAGGTCATGTACCGCGCGATCGCGGTCGGCTTCCTGTTCTTCACCATCGCCACCATCCTGGGTGCGATGTGGGCAGCTGATGCCTGGGGTGGCTACTGGAGCTGGGACCCGAAGGAGACCTGGGCGCTGATCGTCTGGCTCAACTACGCCGCCTGGCTGCATGTCCGTCTGGTCAAGGGCTGGCGTGGCAACGTGCTGGCCTGGTGGGCTGTCATCGGCCTCTTGGTCACCACCTTCGCCTTCCTGGGCGTCAATATGTTCCTGGCCGGTCTGCATTCCTACGGCGGTTTGTAAGCGGTCAGCTGAAGTGGCGGGCAGGCCCGGCGATATATTCGACGGCGCCTGGGCGGCTAGGTAAAGTGCCCGCACTTCTTATCCAGAACGGTCAGCGCCTAGCTGGCCGTTTGCCATTGCAGGGAACGGTAGTGACCATCCGGTTGACGCGCATAGTCGCCCCCAATCAAACACAGCTGAGCGAGCTCTACCAGGTATGCAGTCAGGCCCCCGGCTACTGGCGGCTGACCGAGGGCAAATCCCTGCCGTCGCGTGATGCCATCGCGGCCTGGTTTACCGGCAGCGAGCTGCCGGCCGGCCGTAATGTCGCGGACCAGCAGATCTATGGGGTCTTCCATGGGGAGGAGCTGGTCGGCGTGACCATGCTGCTCAAGGGCTGGCGCTATCCAGGCCAGTCGATGATCGGCTTGCTGCTGCTGTCGGAGCGGTGGCAGGGGCAGGGGCTAGGTCGGCAGGCTTATGAGCGTATCGAGCAACTGATACGCGGCTGGCCAGGCATGCGCACCGTGCGGATCGGTATCATTGCCAGCAATGAGCCGGCTTTCCCGTTCTGGCGCAAGCTGGGCTTTGTCGAGACAGGTGAGCGCAAGCGCGACCTGAGCTTCCTGGCCGATACCATCCTGCTGGAAAAGTCACTGGTGGTATCGGGTAGCCTGGCGAACCCCGTTCTGGTCTGACGTCCCCAGCCTTTCTCAGCCGCCAAAATCCCCGTAACGCGACTGCAGCAGCGCGGCGATCACCGGTGCCACCGTTTCGGTCCGGAACAGGCGCGGGCCGAGTATCAGCGGAGTAAAGCCCGCCGTCAGTGCCATCGCTTCTTCGTCTGCGGAGAATCCGCCTTCCGGGCCGATCAATACCTGGGCGCTGCCGGCAGTCGCCGGCAAGTCGGTCAGCTTGATCGCCCCGCTGGGCGACAGCAGTAGCTTGAGGTCGGTAGCAGGCGCCTTGACCAGCCAGTTCTCGAATCGTACCGGTGCAAGAATCTGCGGCACGCGGGTCCGGCCACACTGCTCGGCAGCGGATTCCGCCACCCCCTGCCAGTGCTGCTTGCGCTTCTCGACCCGGTCCGATGCCAGCTTGTAGCTGCAGTAGGCCGACTGCACGATCTGTATCGTCTGCACCCCCAGCTCGGTCGCCTTTTGTACGGTGTAGTCCATCCGGTCCGCTGCAGACAGGGCCTGCACCAGCGTCAGTTGCAGGGGAGACTCCCGCTCCTCGGGCTGGAACTCGCCAACACTGACGGTCACATGCCGCTTGCCCATCTCCACCACCTGCGCTGCGTACTCACCGCCCTGGCCGTTGAACAGGGTCAAGGCCTCGCCGGGTTGCAGGCGCAGCACCTGGACATGGCGGACCGCTTGTTCAGGCAGGTCGAACTGCTGTCCGGATTGCAGGGGCTGGTCGATGAAGAAACGGGGCATGGCGGTGTGTCGTGTAGGTTGATGGCCGCGATTATGCCAGTGAGCCGAGCTTGCCAGTTGGGTAGCCGGCAGCGGATTCCGCCTTACCCTATACTCGAATCGCTCCCACCCTTCCCGGATGCTTCGTATGGCCAGCACCACCACTCCCCAGGTCCATCTTGGGCTGCCGGCGCCGGACTTCGACCTGCCGGCCACTGATGGCCGGCGCTACAACCTGGCGGCTTGCCGCGGGGTCAATGGCTTGCTGGTGATGTTCATCTGCAACCACTGCCCCTATGTGAAGGCGATCCGTGAGCCGCTGGTCGAGACTTGCCGCGAGCTTGGCAGCTACGGCATCAACTGCGTTGCCATCAGTTCCAACGACCCGACGACATTCCCCGAAGACAGCTTCGACACCATGAAAGCCTACGCGAAGGCCTATCGCTTTGGCTTCCCCTACCTGTTCGACGAAAGCCAGGATGTGGCGCGTGCCTATGACGCCGTCTGCACGCCGGACTTCTTCGGCTACGACAGCGAGCTCAAGCTGCGCTACCGCGGCCGTTTCGACGCGTCTGGTCGGCATGTCGTACCGGGCGCCGCCCGTGAGCTGTTCGAGGCGATGAAGATGATCGCCATGCTCGGTGAGGGCCCACCACAGCAGTGGCCGTCGATGGGCTGCTCCATCAAATGGCGAACGTAGCGTGCCGACAACAACGGCTTGACCGGTGGCAGGCTTGCCGGCGGCCTTTCGGCCACGTATGCCACGCCTTTTCGTCATCTGTTTTTCAGATTTTCCTGCAGTAGCAATCTGAATTACCGATTTCAGTGCGGCCTAAGGATGGCTACCTGGTAATTCAATCGTTTTTCTCGATAGGCAGCTGGCACACGGCACGACCTGGCCTTTTGCATTGCGCCATTCGGTCAAAGTGCCTGTTTGTATGGATGAAACTGTCATCGGCCTATCCCGGTGTGACATCGCCTGTTGCACTGCCGCACCCAATTGGCGCGGCGGGTTACCAGGCATGCACCGATGAGGCGCTAGGCCGTTCGGTTTTATCGATAGTTTTTATCTCCTCACATGGCTGGATGGGAAAAGAGGCCGAGGCAGAGAATCGTTGCCAGCTACATCCCCGGTGGGACCTTGCCCACGCAAACCAGAAGGAGATAACGATGCACAAGCGAACTACCCATGCTGTGGCATTCGCCCTTGCAGTCGCCCTCGGTGGCGCGGGCCAGGCCAGCCCGTTGCAAAGCCTCGGCAAGCCAGAAGGCAAGCTCAACATCATCGCCTGGCCGGGTTATATCGAACGCGGCGAGACCGACAAGAACTACGACTGGGTCAGCGGTTTCGAGAAAGACACCGGTTGCAAGGTCAGCGTCAAGACCGCCGCGACCTCGGACGAGATGGTCAGCCTGATGAACCAGGGTGGCTACGATCTGGTCACGGCCTCCGGGGACGCTTCGCTGCGGCTGGTCTATGGCAAGAAGGTGCAGGAAATCAATGTTGCCCTGCTGCCGTCCTGGAAGAGCGTCGATACCCGGCTGCAGAACGCACCCTGGCATACGGTCGACGGCAAGCACTATGGCGTCCCCTACCAGTGGGGGCCGAATGTGCTGATGTATTCCACCAAGGTCTTCAAGGAGGCCCCCAAGAGCTGGGCGGTGGTGTTCGAAGAGCAGAAGCTGCCCGACGGCAAGAGCAACAAGGGCCGGGTGCAAGCCTACGATGGGGCCATCTATATCGCCGATGCCGCGCTCTACCTGATGAAGAAGAATCCCGCGCTCGGTATCAAGGACCCCTACGAACTCAACGAGAAGCAGTACGCCGAAGTGCTGAAGGTTTTGCGCGCCCAGAAAGCGTTGACGCATCGCTACTGGCACGACGTCACCGTGCAGATGAACGACTTCAAGAATGAAGGCGTCGCTGCCAGCAGCGCCTGGCCTTACCAGGTGAATGCCTTGTTGGCCGAGAAGCCGGCGCAGGCCGTGGCCTCCACCGTCCCGATCGAAGGGGCGACCGGCTGGGCGGATAGCACCATGCTGCATGCCGAAGCCAAGAACCTGACCTGTGCCTACAAATGGCTAGAGCATTCGCTGAACGGCAAGACCCAGGCTGGCGTGGCCGAATGGTTCGGTTCGCTGCCCGCGGTGCCGGCAGCCTGCAAGGACAAGGCGCCTGGCGGTGGTGATTTCTGCAAGGACAATGGTTTCGAGCGCTTCAGCCAGATCAAGTTCTGGAAGACGCCGCAGGCCAAGTGTGCCAGCCAGGGCAGTTGTGTGCCGTATAGCCGCTGGACACAGGACTACATCGCGATCATGGGGGGACGCTAGGCATCCCGCTGCAAGACGCAGTATCTCCATCGCGTCTTGCAGGAGGGTGCCGCGGCGCAGCCTGTCGGCCTGGTCCGCGCAGCCTGCTCCATAGCGCTCGGCGATCCGGTGCATGCTCCGCGGGTCGCCTTTGGTCCCGACCGGCCCTGTCCAAGGTGTCG
This sequence comes from Chitinimonas naiadis, assembly GCF_054780835.1. Classification (NCBI taxonomy): domain Bacteria; kingdom Pseudomonadati; phylum Pseudomonadota; class Betaproteobacteria; order Neisseriales; family Chitinibacteraceae; genus Chitinimonas; species Chitinimonas naiadis. The sequence goes on from NZ_BAAGVO010000005.1 coordinate 692,231, forward strand.
GACCGGTCGGGCGTTCTTTTTTGACCTGCGCCTTCCCGGCGGTCATTCGGATCATTTGTGCGGCGCGGACGCGCTGCCGGTAGCAGAGCAGCAAACATGACTTCAGCGGTAGAGTTCCTGGGCGTAAGCCGTCACTTCGATAATGTCAAAGCGGTCGACGATGTGAGTTTCAGCATCGCCGACGGCGAGTTCTTTTCCATGCTCGGTCCGTCCGGCTCCGGCAAGACCACCTGCTTGCGGCTGATTGCCGGCTTCGAGCAGCCCGGTGCCGGCTCCATTCGTATCCACGGCGTCGAGGCTGCAGGCGTGCCGCCTTATCTGCGCGACGTGAACACGGTGTTCCAGGATTACGCGCTGTTCCCGCACATGAGCGTGGCAGACAACGTCGCCTACGGCCTGATGGTGAAAGGCGTCGCCAAGGCCGAACGCCGTCGTCGCGCCGAGGACATGCTGGCGCTGGTTAAGCTGGCCGACTACGGCAGCCGCAAGCCGGCCATGCTGTCCGGTGGCCAGCGGCAACGCGTTGCACTGGCCCGCGCACTGATCAACCAGCCGCGCGTGCTACTGCTGGATGAACCGCTGGGTGCGCTGGACCTCAAGCTGCGCGAGGCGATGCAGGTCGAACTCAAGGCCCTGCAGCGCAAGCTTGGCATTACCTTTATCTATGTCACCCACGACCAGGGTGAGGCTTTGTCGATGTCTGACCGGGTGGCCGTGTTCAACAAGGGCCGCATCGAACAGCTGTCCTCGCCCCGGCTGCTGTACACCCAGCCCAAGACGGCGTTCGTGGCTGACTTTGTCGGTGGCTCCAACGTGATTGGTGCAAGCCTGGCGCAAACCCTGCTCGGCGAGGCCCAGCCGTTCTCCATCCGTCCGGAACAGATCACTTTCGTGGAGGCGGATTTCGACGGCATCCGCCTGGCTGCGACGCTGATCGACGTGCAATACCATGGTGCGGCCAGCCGGTATGAGGTCCAGCTGGAGGATGGGGTGAGGTTGGCGGTTTCGTTGCCTAACCAGCTCGACGGCCATGAAGCACGGCCGACGCCCGGGCAGGCCGTCACCCTGGGCTGGCAGGAGCAGGCCATGGTCTGGCTGGAGGCATGATGGTGAGTGCCGTCTCCACCTTGCATGAGCATGGCGCCGCGAGCGGGCAGTCCGGTGGCTTGCGCCGTCGCCTGGCGACGCTGCTGTACCGGCGCCGTACCCTGGCGCTGCTTCTGCTGCTGGTGCCGCCCTTGCTCTGGTACGGCACCGTCTACCTGGGCTCGCTGTTTGCGCTGCTGGTGCAGAGCTTCTACACCTTTGACGACTTCACCATGGCGGTCAGCCCGACGCTGACGCTCGATAATTTCCGCGCCATCGGCGACCCGCGCAACCCGCTGTTCGATACCAATATCGACATCGTGCTGCGTACGCTGGGCATGGCCACCGCCGTGAGCCTGGCCTCCGCGATCATCGCCTTTCCGCTGGCCTACTATATGGCCCGTTATGCCAGAGGTGCCTGGAAGGGCGCGTTCTATATCGCGGTGATGCTGCCCATGTGGGCCAGCTACATCGTCAAGGCCTACGCCTGGACGGTAATCCTGGCCAAGGGCGGCATCGTCTACTGGTGCGTGGCGCAACTCGGCCTGCTCGGCGTGCTGGAGGCGGTGCTGGCACTGCCGGTGATTGGTGGTACCTCGCTGTCGACGAGTACCCTGGGTCGCTTCCTGGTATTCACCTATATCTGGCTGCCCTTCATGATCCTGCCGATACAGGCGGCGCTGGAGCGGGTGCCGGCCTCCCTGCTGCAGGCCTCGGCCGATCTTGGCGCGACGCCGGCCCAGACGTTCCGCACGGTGTTGCTGCCGCTGGCCTTCCCTGGCGTGGTGGCGGGTTCCATCTTCACCTTCAGCCTGACCCTCGGCGACTTCATCATCCCGCAGCTGGTGGGCCCCAGTGGCTACTTCATCGGCAACATGGTCTACACCATGCAGGGCGCGATCGGCAATATCCCCATGGCGGCGGCCTTTACCGTCGTCCCTATCCTGATCATCGGTGTCTACCTGGGCATCGCACGGCGGCTGGGAGCTTTCGATGCGCTTTAAACCTGCCCCCAAGACAGAAGCGTCGGCATCGTGGTGGCTCAGGGGCATGGCCTGGGCCGGGCTGGCCTTCCTGCACTTCCCGCTGCTGGTGGTCTGCATGTACGCCTTCAATACCGAGGTATCGGCGTTCAGCTTTCCGCTGCAGGGCTTCACGCTGCACTGGTTCAGCGTGGCTTTCGGGCGGGATGACGTACTGGCGGCGATCTGGCTGTCGGTCAAGGTAGCGACGGCGGCCACCCTGGTCGCCTTGGTGCTCGGCACGCTGGCGGCGGCAGCACTGTACCGGCGGGATTTCCTGGGCAAGAACAGCATCACCTTGCTATTGAGCCTGCCCATTGCGCTACCGGGCATCGTGACCGGCATTGCCCTGTTGTCGAGCTTCAAGCTGGCGCAGGTTGACCCGAGCTTCTGGACCATCGTCATCGGCCACGCCACCTTCTGCATGGTGGTGGTGTTCAACAATGTGATCGCCCGTTTCCGGCGGACCTCGCATAGCCTGGTCGAGGCGTCCATGGATCTGGGCGCCGACAGCCTGCAGACCTTTCGCTACGTGGTGCTGCCCCAGATTGCCACGGCCTTGCTGGCCGGCGGCATGCTGGCGTTTGCCCTGAGTTTTGACGAGATCATCGTGACGACCTTCACCGCCGGCCAGGAGCGTACCTTGCCAATCTGGCTGCTGAACCAGCTCGGGCGGCCGCGCGATGTGCCGATCACCAATGTGGTCGCCATGACGGTGATGCTGGTCACGATGGTGCCCATCCTGCTCGCCTGGCGATTGACGCAAGGCACGGAAACCGTAGCCGGTAGCGGTAAATAGACGATAGCTGCATCGTGGCAGCACAGGCCACCAAGGAGAAATGCATGAATACCCATCTGCTTATCAACGGTCAGTTCCAGCGCGGCGAGGGCGAGGTCGAGTCGGTGCTCAATCCGGCGACCGGTGAAGTGATCGCCGAGGTGGCGGAAGCGTCGCTGGAGCAGGTACAGGCGGCGGTCCGCAGCGCCGAGCTGGCATTCGCCGGCTGGGCCCGGACCACGCCCAAGGACAAGGCGACCCTGCTGCTGAAGCTGGCCGACGCGATCGAAGCGAGGGCGACCGAGTTTGCCCGCATCGAGTCCCTCAACTGCGGCAAGCCTTATCTGTTTGCGCTCAATGACGAAGTCCCGGCCGTGGCCGATGTTTTCCGTTTCTTTGCCGGCGCCGTGCGTAGCCAGCAGGGCGCACTGGCCGGCGAATACCTGGCAGGTCACACCAGCATGATCCGGCGCGATCCACTGGGCGTCGTCGCCAGCATCGCGCCGTGGAACTACCCGCTGATGATGGCGGCCTGGAAGATTGCACCGGCCATTGCAGCCGGCAATACCGTGGTGATCAAGCCCAGCGAGCAGACGCCGCTGACGACGCTGAAGCTGGCGGAGCTGATGGCGGACATCCTGCCGGCCGGGGTGGTCAACGTCGTGACCGGCCGGGGTGAGTCAGTCGGCAGCCCGCTGATCTCGCAGCCCCAGGTCAGGATGATCTCGATCACCGGCGACGTCTCGACCGGGCAGAAGATCCTGGAGACGGCCTCCAAGTCGCTCAAGCGGACCCACCTCGAGCTGGGTGGCAAGGCACCGGTGATCGTGTTCGACGATGCCGATATCGAGGAGGTGGTGGCAGGGATCCGGACCTTTGGTTATTACAACGCGGGTCAGGACTGCACTGCCGCCTGCCGGGTCTACGCCGGCAGCAAGGTGTACGAGAAGCTGGTGGCCGATCTGTCGAGCGCCGTGTCGACCATCCGCTTTGGCGACCAGCACATGGATGGTGTGGAAATGGGGCCGCTGATCTCCGACCGGCAGCGCAACCGGGTGGCGAGCTTCGTCGAACGGGCGGCCGGCCAGTCGCATATCGAGGTGACCGCAGGCGGCAAGTCGGCTGCCGGGCGGGGCTTTTTCTTTGAGCCCACCGTCATTGCCGGCGCACGCCAGGACGACGAGATCGTCCGGAAGGAAGTGTTCGGCCCGGTGGTCTCGGTCACCCGCTTCGACGAGGTCGAACAAGCCGTGCAGTGGGCCAATGATTCCGACTATGGTCTCGCCAGTTCGGTCTGGACCCGCGACGTGTCCAAGGCCATGCAGGCGGCGGCCCAGTTGCAATACGGCTGCACCTGGATCAACACCCACTTCATGCTGGTCAGTGAAATGCCGCATGGCGGCATGAAGAAGTCCGGCTACGGCAAGGATATGTCGATGTATGCGCTGGAGGACTACAGCTGTGTCCGGCACGTCATGATCAAGAACTGAGCATCATTTTCCCCTGCAGGGCTTCCCCTGGTGCGCCTGGTCTGACCTGGCGTGCAGGGTGGCTGTACGCCTGCGAGCCGGGCAGGGGGTTTGCCCCGGGGTGGATGCCACCCCGACAACCCAGGGAGATAGCCATGCAGTTGCGTACCCTTGCAGTCCTCTCGGCCTTGGCCGCATGCAGTCTGTCCAGCGCCGCAGCCAAGCCGCCCGCCAAGCCACTGGCGGTGGTCGAAGCCTATATGGCTGCCTGGAGCAGCAACGCCGGCAAGGCCAATGTGGCCGATGCCGACGTCGTGGCCGCCGCCAACCAGGCTGCGTCCTATTTTGACTATGAAGTCGAGTACCTGGATTCCACCGTCGGTACGCCGCAGTATGGCGCCATGGTCGCGCGCGACAACGTGGTCAAGGCCTTCCTGGCATCCTTCCCCAATGCGCGCTGGGAGATGACCGGCCCGGCCAAGATCAAGGGTGACACGGTCGAGTACGACTGGAAATTCAGCGGCAATGCCACCGGCCCTTACATCATGGATGCGACCTGCAAGGGGAGTGGTGAGGCGATTGCATTCACGGGTCATACCAAGATCCGGGTGAAGCAGGGGCGCATCAAGTATCAGAACGATAACTACAGCGCAGACGACTTCGCCAGGCAGGTCGCACCGTCGGATGCAGCTTGCAAGATCCAGAAGGCGGCCGAGGCCAAAGCGGCCGAAGCGGCAGCCAAACCGGCACAGTAAGTCGCCGAAAGGCAGGGAACCAAGGGCAGCCACGGCTGCCCTTATTGTTGTGAATCAGCGATTTGATGCTGCGCTGCAGCGATGAATAAATTCATCGTTAGTGGTGAATTTATTCACCGCCTGTGATTAAATTCGCGCTGAGCCACCTTTGATTCCCAAGGATTCCATCATGTCCAAGAATGCCGATCTCCATGCCCGCCGTCTTGCTGCCACGCCTCGTGGCGTCGGTGTGCTGGGAGACTTTTTTGTTGAGCGCGCCGAGAACAGCCTGGTCTGGGATATCGAAGGCCGCCGCTTTATCGATTTCGCTGCCGGTATCGCCGTCCTGAACACCGGGCATCGTCATCCCAAGATTACCGCTGCGGTGAAGTCGCAGCTCGATGCCTTCAGCCACACCTGCTACCAGGTCGTGCCTTACGAGGGCTATGTCCGCCTGGCCGAGGCGCTGAACGAAATCGTGCCGATCGCCGGCCCGAAGAAGACGGCGTTCTTCACCACGGGTGCCGAGGCCGTCGAGAATGCGGTGAAGGTCGCCCGTGCCGCGACGGGCCGCAGTGGCGTGATCGCCTTCTCGGGCGCCTTCCACGGCCGCACCATGATGGGTATGGCGCTGACCGGCAAGGTCAACCCCTACAAGATCGGTTTTGGCCCCATGCCGGCCGATGTCTTCCACGCACCGTTCCCCATCCCCATGCACGGGGTGAGCGTGGCCGATTCGATCAAGGCGTTGCATACGCTGTTCAAGGCCGATGTCGATCCCAAGCGGGTCGCGGCCATCATTCTCGAACCGGTACAAGGCGAAGGTGGCTTCTACGTGGCACCCGCCGAGTTCATGGTCGAGCTGCGCAAGATCTGTGACGAGCACGGCATCCTCCTGATCGCCGATGAAATCCAGACCGGCTTTGCCCGTACCGGCAAGACCTTCGCGATGGAACATCACAGCGTCAAGGCGGACCTGATGACCATGGCCAAGAGCCTGGCTGGCGGCTTCCCGCTATCGGCCCTGACCGGCCGTGCCGAGGTGATGGATGCCGCAGCACCCGGCGGCCTGGGCGGTACCTACGCCGGCAGCCCCATGGCCGTGGCCGCCGCGCTGGCTGTGCTGGACGTGATCAAGGAAGAAAAGCTGAGCGAGCGGGCTGATCGTCTGGGCGCCGCGCTCAAGGAGAAGCTCAATAGCCTGAAGTCGTCGGTCCCGCAGATCGCCGATGTGCGTGGGTTGGGCTTCATGGTGGCGGTCGAGTTCAACAAGGCCGGCACGCAGGAGCCGGATGCCGACTTCGCCAAGAAGGTACAGGTGGAGGCGCTCAAGCGCGGCCTGATCCTCCTGACCTGCGGCGTCTATTCGAACGTGATCCGTTTCCTCGCACCGCTGACGATCGAAGACGCTGTATTTGCCGAGGCGCTGGACATCCTGGATGCCGCGATCAAGGCCTGATAGCCCCTAAGCCGGACAGGGAGGGCCCGCGCGCAAACCAAGGTTGGCGGCGGGCCTTCCTGCCATTTGTCTCTACTGTTGGAGTACACGATGCTGAATCTGAAAGACCCGAGCCTGCTCAGGCAGCAATGCTATATCGATGGTCAGTGGCTGGATGCCGATAGTGGCGAGAAGATCGCCGTCAACAACCCGGCTACCGGCGAGATCATTGCCCATGTACCCAAGATGGGCGAGGCGGAGACCCGCCGCGCCATCGAGGCGGCCGAACGCGCCTGGCCGGCCTGGCGTGCCAAGACCGCCAAGGAGCGCTCGACCATCCTGCGCAAATTGTTCGATCTGATGATCGCCAACCAGGACGACCTGGGGACCATCCTCACCGCCGAGCAAGGCAAGCCGCTGACAGAGGCCAAGGGCGAGATCGCCTATTCGGCCGCCTTCTTCGAATGGTTTGCCGAGGAAGCCAAGCGCGTCTATGGCGAAACCATCCCCTCGCCCTGGTCAGACAAACGGCTGATGGCGATCAAGCAGCCCATCGGCGTGACAGCGGCGGTGACGCCGTGGAACTTCCCTTCCGCCATGATCACCCGCAAGGCCGCGCCGGCGCTGGCGGCTGGTTGCCCCATGGTGATCAAGCCTGCCAGCCAGACGCCGCTGTCTGCCCTGGCCATGGCGGAACTGGCGCACCGCGCTGGCATTCCGGCTGGCGTGTTCAGCGTGGTCACCGGCTCGGCCAAGGCCATCGGCGGCGAACTGACCGCCAACCCCATCGTACGCAAGCTGAGCTTTACCGGCTCGACCGAGATCGGCCGCGAGCTGATGGCTGCCTGCGCGCCGACGATCAAGAAAGTGTCGCTGGAATTGGGGGGCAATGCGCCGTTCATCGTATTCGATGACGCCGATCTCGATGCCGCCGTGGAAGGGGCGATCGCCTCCAAGTACCGCAATGCCGGCCAGACCTGCGTCTGTGCCAACCGGCTCTATGTGCAGGCTGGTGTGTACGAGGCCTTTGCCGAGAAACTGGCGGTGGCCGTGGGCAAGCTCAAGGTCGGCAACGGCATGGAGCCCGGCGTGACCCAGGGCCCGCTGATCGACATGAAGGCGGTGGAAAAGGTCGAGGAGCATATCGCCGACGCCGTCGCCAAGGGTGGCAAGGTCCTGACGGGCGGTAAGCGTCACGCGCTGGGCCAGAGCTTCTTCGAGCCCACCATCGTCAGCGGGGTCACGCGGGAGATGAAGGTGGCGCGCGAGGAGACGTTTGGTCCACTGGCGCCGCTCTTCAAGTTCGAGACTGAACAAGAGGTGATCGAACGAGCCAATGACACCGAATTCGGCCTGGCGGCTTACTTCTACTCCCGTGACCTGGGCCGGGTCTGGCGTGTGGCGGAAGGGCTGGAGTACGGCATGGTGGGCGTCAATGCCGGCCTGATTTCGACCGAAGTAGCCCCGTTCGGTGGCGTAAAACAGTCTGGTCTGGGTCGCGAAGGTTCACGCCACGGAATCGAAGACTACTTGGAAATCAAGTACCTTTGTCTTGCAGGAATATGAATTTGACGCTACGATTAAAGCAATCGCACTAAAGTTGGGTGCGAACAATTTCCTCCTCCTCTTCCCGCTATTGGTCATGGACCGGCGGGATTTTTTTTGCCCATCGAAGCCCTGAACAAAAGGGGGACGAGCCAGGCGGTGAGCAAATGGGAGGGAGGGAATGCAAAAAGCCGACGCAAGCGTCGGCTTTTTACTTATCTGGTCGGGGTGAGAGGATTCGAACCTCCGGCCTCTACGTCCCGAACGTAGCGCTCTACCAGGCTAAGCTACACCCCGAAATGAGTCGCGCATTATGGCGAGTCCGTGAAAGGCTGTAAAGCCCCTCTCGCTCACCAATCGTGCGAGCCATGATCAACTGTTACGTTCCACCGCAAACTCGGCCAGGGCACGCAGCGCCTGGCTGTGGGCATTGTCCGGCAGGTGGGCCACGGCTTGCAGTGCGAGCGCTGCTTCGGCCCGGGCTGCGGTCATCGCGGCATCCAGCGCGCCGCTGGCCTGTACGGCGGCGAGCACGGCAGGGAAGCTGTCGCGCTGGGCGTGGATGATCGCTTGCCGCACGACATCGGCCTGCTCGGGCGTGCCGAGCCGCATGGTGTGGATCAGCGGCAGCGTGCATTTGCCCTCGGCCAGGTCGTCGCCCAGGTTCTTGCCGATCTCGCCGGCATCCCCCGAGTAGTCGAGTACGTCGTCGACGATCTGGAAGGCGGTGCCCAGGTGCATGCCATAGTCGGCCATGGCCGATTCGACGGCGGAGTCGGATTTGGCGAGCAGGGCGCCCAGGCGGGCTGCCGCCTCGAACAGCTTGGCTGTCTTGTAGCGGATCACCTTGAGATAGGCGGCTTCGTCGAGCTCGGCGTCACCGATGTTCATCAACTGCAGGACTTCACCTTCGGCGATGATATTGGTTGCATCGGCCAGGACCTGCATGATGCGCATATCGTTCACGCCGACCATCATCTGGAAGGCGCGCGAGTACAGGAAGTCGCCAACCAGCACGCTGGCGGCGTTGCCGAACAGCGCGTTGGCCGTATCACGGCCGCGGCGCAGGCTGGACTCGTCGACCACGTCGTCGTGCAGCAGGGTGGCGGTATGGATGAACTCGACCACGGCGGCCAGTTCCTGGTGGTGCTTGCCTTGGTAGCCCAGTGCACCAGCCGACAGCAGGGTCAGGACCGGACGCAGGCGCTTGCCGCCGGAGGAAATGATGTACTCCGCTACCTGGCGGACCAGTACGACCTCAGAGTGCAGGCGTTCGCGGATGATTTGATCCACCGCCTGCATATCGCTGGCGACGACGGATTTGACGAATTCGATAGACACTGTGGCCTTGCGCCGATGGGCTGACAGATTCAAAACGGCGCAATTATAGCCGAGCGCGAGGGGTTTCTAGGCACTGTAACGAAGATACATGCATGATTGCTGATACGCCACGCGTCGCCCTGCCGGTGGAAAATGTTGACCAAATTCATGGACTTCCGTATATTGCGCGGCTCCCTGCGTGTAGCGAGGGAGTAATCTATTAGGAGCCCAGTCATGTACGCGGTCATAAAAACTGGTGGCAAGCAGTATAAAGTTGCCATCGGCGAAAAACTTAAAGTAGAACAGATTACCGCCGACATCGACGCCCAAATCGTGCTTGAAGAAGTGCTGATGGTGGTGGACGGTGAAGCGGTTTCGGTTGGCACCCCTCTGGTTGCCGGCGCAACGGTTAAGGCGACGGTTGTTGCCCATGGTCGTGGCGAAAAGGTCCGTATCTTCAAGATGCGTCGCCGTAAGCACTACCAGAAGCGCCAAGGTCATCGTCAGAATTTCACTGAAATTCGCATCGACGCCATCGTCAAGTAAGCAAGGAGTCTGAAACATGGCACATAAAAAAGCTGGCGGTAGTTCGCGCAACGGCCGCGACTCAGAATCGAAACGACTGGGCACCAAGGTTTACGGTGGTGAATTGATCCCTGCGGGCTCGATCATCATCCGTCAACGTGGCACCCGCTTCCACGCTGGTGACAACGTCGGCATGGGCAAGGATCACACCTTGTTCGCCAAGGTCGACGGCTACGTGAAGTTTGTTGTCAAGGGCGCGCTCAAGCGCAAGACCGTTGTGGTCCTGCCCTACACCGGCGCTGAGGCTTAAGCCTGCCGGTAAGCGAAGCGCCTTTCATCGGGCGTTTCGCTTAAAATTGAAGCCCTATCTCGCAGATAGGGCTTTTTCGTTTCCGCACTGCGCTGCCGGATCCATTGCAGCCCCCTTTATCCATTCAGGAATTGCCTGCCCATGAAATTCATCGACGAAGCCCGCATTGAAGTAATCGGCGGCAAAGGTGGAAACGGCTCGGCCAGTATGCGTCGGGAGAAATTCGTACCGCGCGGCGGCCCTGACGGTGGCGACGGTGGTAAGGGGGGCTGTATCTGGGCTGTGGCCGACAAGGATATCAACACCCTGGTCGACTACCGTTTCGTGAAGCAGTACCGTGCCCAGCACGGTGAGAACGGCCGTGGCGCCGACTGCTACGGCAAGGGTGCGGACGACATTTTCCTGCGCATGCCGGTCGGTACCGTCATCGTCGACAATGTCACCGGTGAACTGGTGGCCGACCTGATGCACGATGGCCAGCAGGTTATGATCGCCAAGGGCGGCAAGGGCGGCCTCGGCAACCTGCATTTCAAGACGTCGACCAACCGCGCGCCGCGCAAATTCACCCATGGTGAAGAAGGCGAGCAGCGCGAGTTGAAGCTGGAGCTGAAGGTACTGGCCGATATCGGCCTCCTGGGCATGCCCAATGCGGGCAAGTCGACCTTCATCCGCTCGGTGTCGGCCGCGCGTCCCAAGGTGGCAGACTACCCCTTCACCACGCTGGCCCCGAACCTCGGTGTCGTGCGTATCGACCATAACCGCAGCTTCGTGATCGCCGATATTCCCGGTCTGATCGAAGGCGCGGCCGAGGGGGCTGGCCTGGGTCATCGCTTCCTCAAGCATCTGTCCCGTACCGGCATCCTGCTGCATATCGTCGATCTGGCACCGTTCAGCGAAGAGACCGACCCGGTCCGCGAGGCGAAGGCCATCGTCGAGGAACTGCGCAAGTACGATGAAGAGCTCTACAACAAGCCGCGCTGGCTGGTGCTGAACAAGCTCGACATGGTGCCGGAAGAAGAGCGCCAGGCACGCATCGACGCTTTTCTGGAAGGCTTTGGCTGGCCGAAGGCGGATTACGACCCGTTGGCGCCACTGGACCCACAGGCCAAGCGGGTGTTCACCATCTCCGGCCTGACCGGCGAAGGTACCCAGCAGCTGACCTGGGCGGTGATGGACTACCTCGAAGCCACCCGCCCGCAACGGGTCGAAGCAGCCCCGACCGAGGCCGAGGCCCTGCACGAGCCGTACGATCCGACCAAGTCCTGATTTCTTCATGCATGCCGTCGTGTTGATCGGCCCGCAGGCCAGTGGCAAATCCAGCTATTGCAGAGAGCGGCTGTTTAACAGTCATATGCGATTGAATCTGGACATGCTGCGTACCCGCCACCGGGAGGGGCTGCTGTTCTCGGCGTGCATCGAAGCCAAGCAGCCTGTCGTTATCGACAATACCAACCCCTCTAAGGCGGACAGGGCGCGTTACATAGCCGCGCTTAAGTCGGCCGGCTATGTGGTTCACGGATATTTCTTCGATCTGCCCTATGAGCAATGCCAGGCACGTAATGCCGCCAGGGTGGGGAGCGAATGCGTGCCCGAAGTCGGCCTGAAGCACTTCTTTGCCCGATTGGAGCGGCCTTCACTGGATGAAGGCTTTGAAGCATTGTTTCTTGTCAGGTCCCAAGACGGTGGCTTCCTGGTGGAGGAGTTCGCGTAATGCGTTTTGATGATCTTGATGCGCGCATGCGGGTGTTCGAAACGGCGCATGACGTCTGCGTGCTGCCAGGCGTGTATATCGTGGCCCGTATCGACGGCCGCTCCTTTACCAAGCTGACCAAGGAAACTCATCGCTTTGATGCCCCCTATGACGTCCGTTTCCGGGACATGATGGTGGGGACCGTCCAGCATCTGATGCAATGTGGCTTCAGTGTCGTTTACGGATATACGCAGAGCGACGAGATTTCCTTGCTGTTTCAGCTGGACGAGAATGCGTTCAATCGAAAAGAGCGTAAGTGGAATTCCATTCTGTCGGGCGAGGCGAGCGCTTGTTTCAGCTTGCAACTTGGCGGTATGGCGGCATTTGATAGCCGTATTTGCCAGCTTCCTTCGGCTGCGTTGGTGGCAGACTATTTCGCTTGGCGAAATGAGGATGCCGCCAGAAATGCGCTGAACGCACACTGTTACTGGACGCTGCGTAAGCAGGATATGGCGCCGGACGCTGCGGCAAAGCGCCTTGCACGTTTGAATGTCGCTGAGAAGAACGAACTGCTATTTCAGCACGGCGTCAATTTCAATGATCTGCCGTCCTGGCAAAAGCGTGGCGTTGGTGTCTATTGGAAGCAGGTCGAGAAACAAGGTTTCAACCTTAAGGACGGTATTCCCACAGTGACATCGCGCCGACAACTTACGGTTGATCATGAGCTGCCGATGCGTGAGCAATACCGGGACTTCATTTTGGGAATGCTGGCTTGAGTATCCATTCCGAGTCTTCGCTCAACGATTTCTTCGCCGAGGGCATCGCCCCGCTTGATTTACCGCCGCTGGCGGAACTGCTGCGTGCCCGTGACCTGTTGGGCGCCTTCATTACTTTGTTCCATGGCAACGAGGAGCAGGTGCTGGTGCGTTTGCTGGTGCTGCGCGAGATCGGCAGTCGCGGCCAGGAGCCGCGCTGGTCGCCGCAGCAGTTGCAAGCGCACTTTGCCTATGTGAACCCGGTCAAGCTCGATACGGTGCTGACGCGCTTGCGCCAGAACGGCCTCTTGCTGTGGGATGGCGATGAAGGCCTGTACCAGATTGCCGAGACGGGCCGGGTAGCGCTGGCAGCGCTCTCCACCCTGCTGGCGTTTGCCGATGACGACGCCGAACTGGGCTACCTGACAGCACAGGCCGCCGGCCAACAGCAGCTGGGCCGCATCTCCAACGAGACCCTGCAGCATCTGCTGGCCCGGCTCAACGAGCTGCATCGTGCCTTCGAGGATGCGCTCGAGTCGCAATCCGAGTACCAGATCCGCAAGGCCCAGACCCGCCTCGAAGCGGTGTTCCGCTGGGTACAGAAGGGGACCGAGGTCATGCATACCCTGCTGTCCGACGAGACCCTGTCGCGCCGTACGCTGGATCAGGCCCAGGCCATCGCCATGGCGCAGTCGCGACTGCTGCGGCTGACCGGCAGCTTCCAGCGCCGCCTCAACCAGCTGCAGGCACAACGCGTCCACCTGGGCCAGTCCGGCCTGACCTCCAGCGATATTGGCGAATGGCTGCGTACCGCCAGCCAGGCGCATCTGGCCGGCTTGGCGACAGGCATGTTGCGTTTTCCGCCGCAGCCTTCGCTGGTCACTGGTGCCGAGCTGCTCGACATCACCGAATTCGAACTGCTGGAGCGTGAGCGCCAGACCGTGCTCGACTCCGGCTTGCCGGACAAGCAGGCCGCACCGAATGTCGGCGCGCCCGAGGCGGAGCGCCTGTTCCATGCCGAAGCACTGCACGCCTTGCTGGCCGGTTTGGGCGATGCGACCGATATCCGTTCCGTGGCCCTGGCCGATACCTATACCGAAACCGCCTACCGCCTGTCGCTGCTGTCCCTGGTGGGGGATACCGATGCCGAGCTTGATGCCAGCATCGTCGGCGATATCGTCAAACTGCCGCTGCGCCTAAGGGCCAGTGCCGAGGTCGAAGAAGTCGACCACCCTGAAGTGGCCAGCATCTCGCGCGGCGAGCTGCGCCCTTCCTGAACCGGACAAAAACCATGGATAACGCCCTGTCTATCCTCTGCGCCCGCTTGATCGCCCATCGCTTCATTCCGCGCAATGATCCGCTGGCGCGTCGCGCGCTGATCGATGAAGACTTCCGCCGCTCGCTTGACCACCGGCTGGCCGAGGTTGGCCTGGTATTGCTTGAGAATCCTTACGCCGAATTCCTGGCGGTCGCGCTGGCGGAGGACATGAACGCCTTCGTATTCGGCGACGGCGATACCTGGCTGTCCAACAATATGGGCCTGCCGCGCGATGCGATCGCACTCTTGGTCGTGCTCTGGGCGCGCATCATTCTGCCCAAGCGGGAGCGGCAGATTGCCCGGACCGAAAAGGACCTGGAAGGCCAGACCGATATGTTCGGCGCCGAGAAGCCCTTGCTGCAGGGGGAGGAAGTCTCGGTCGGTATTCCGGAGGACGCGCTCTATGCCGACTTCCGCGAGAAGCTCGGCGGCAAGACCCGTATGAACGCCAACCTGGGCCAGCTGGCCCGGCTGGGGTTTATCGAGCGTCGCAACAAGGTGATTGCCGAAGGCCCGCTGCTGGACCTGATGCTCGACTACGCCAGCCTCGCACCACGCATTATCGAAGGTGCGCTGGGTGAAGTGCTGAAGCAACGTTCCAGCGATGCCGCCACGGCTTGATTGAATCCCTGCTGCGCGTCCTCTGGATGCGGGCTTACAAGATAACGAGTCACGATGTTTCAATTCCGCAAACTCGAAATGCGCCACTGGGATTTCTGGCAGAGCATAGAAATCCCGCTGGACGCCCAGATCGTCACCATCGTCGGCCCCAATGGCTCGGGCAAGACCACCTTGCTGGATGCGCTGCGCACCTTGCTGGCGCTGCCGTGCTCCGGCCGTCGTGATTACAAGCGCTATGTGCGTAACAACACAGAGCCGACCGCCTGGTTGCGCGGCGTGGTGGACAATCCGCGCCGTGAGAATGGCGACCTGTTTCCCTATCCCTTCTTTCCCATCACCAGCGACAAGGTGACGCTGTTCTGCCGGGTCAAGAAGCAGGGCGGTGACTGGCTGCGGCAATATGCGATCGCGGCGGGCGAAGTGGAACTGGACCCCGATACCGAAGGCAATCTCGATTGGCGCGGTGTCCGTGAATACAAGCTGGATCTGGAAAAAGCCGGCCTGACGCGCGCCATCGCCGAGGTGCTGGCGCTGGAGCAGGGCGATACCGACAAGCTATGCGAATACAGCCCGAAGGCGCTGCTGGACCTGGTGTTCCAGGTCTTTGGCGACAAGCAGGTGCTGGATAACTATCAGGAAGCCAAGGTCGAGCAGAAAGAGGCCGAGCATGAGCTGGCTGAATTGACACGGCAGCTCGATGGCCTTGGTGCCAAGGTCGAGCAGATGAAGGGTCGGGCCAATCGTTTCCTCGAATGGCAGGGTTTGCAGCAGGAGGTCGAGCAGCTTGAGAAGATGGTGCTGCCGGGCCTGCGCTATCTGGAGTCCTGGGATTCGATGTGGGGTTATATCCACCAGTACAAGGGTGTGCGTCGTGCGCTGAAAGCACGTGAGGACGAACTGGCCAGCAGCGATGCCGAAGCACGTCGCCTGGAGGCCGAACTGGCCGACGCGCAGGCGGCAGAGGCGAGCGCGGAAGCGGACTACAAGGCTTTGTGGGACCCGTTCCAGCGCGTGGGCGCCGATGCCCGCGATGCCGAGAAAGTGCTGAACCAGCGCGATAAGCTCAAGGCCCTGGCCGAGTCGGAATCCGGCGCGGACTCGGTGGAGCTCGCCGACAAGCTTGGCCGTCTGCGCGGCCGGAAGGGCGAGCTGGATGGCAAGGCCAAAGCAGCGAAGGAAGAGCGCCAGCAACTATCCGAACTGCAGTTTGCCTTACAGCAAGGCCGTCAGCCGGCTGAGCGCTTTGTTCGCGAGATGCGTGCGGCGCTGGACGAGGCGGGCATCAGCCACCAGTTGCTGACCGATATCGTAGAGGTCAGCGACAACAGTTGGCAGACCGCCGTCGAGGCCTTGCTGGCACCGTACCGGCACCTGGTGCTGCTCAATCGCGAGTCGGACAAGCAGGCCGCGTTCAAGATCGGCCAGCGTCTGCAGTATCGGCACTTTATCGTGCCCGATTGCGAGGCCGTGCCCAAGGCGGTGCCAGGATCGGTACTGGAAATCCTCTCGCTCAAGGCCGACGCACCTGCCTGGCTGACGCGGCAGCTGAACAATGTACAGCGGGTCAAGTCAGTGGAAGCCGGTGCCCAGGTGCAGGGTGACTGGATCACCCGGGAGGGTTTTCACAAGGAACGACGCGGTGCGCGCTTTATCGGCGTGGATGTCCGCGATCATGCCTTTGGTGAGGCTGCGCGCAAGTCGCGGCTGGATGAAGTCAGCCGCCGCCTGTTCGATATCAACCAGCAGGTGCTGGACTGGGAGGGCGAGGCGGTCGAACTGGGTCGGCAGATAGCCAGCCTGCAGTTGCAGCTGGCCGGCATGGATGCCGTGCAGCAATTGGCTGCCCGACAGGAAGAGTTCGATGCCGCCGAGCAGTCCCTGCCGGGACTGCGTGCCGAGGCGCAGCGCCTTGGCGGCGAACTCGCCAGCAAGCAGGCCGAACAGGAAAGCACCCGCAAGCGCGCCATGGATGCGCGCCTGGGTGAGCAACGGGTCCGTGATAGCCGCGACCAGCTGGCGCGGCAGGTGCGCGATCTCTTGAGCCAGGTGGAAATCCGCCAGGCCGAGCAGACCCGCCAGATTGAGGAAGCTCGTCAACTGAGCGCAGAGCTGGAAGCGACTGGCATCAGCAAGTCGGCGTTGCCGTCGCTGAAGGAAGAATGGGGCTCGGTGCAGGCGGTCAGGCATGAGATCCATCGCCAACGTGAACGCATCGAAAGTGGCGACTGGGAGCGTGACGTCAGCGTGCTGGAGCTGCGGGAGAAAATCCTGCAGGACTTCGATGCGCTGTCTGGCGAGACCTTGAGCCGAGGCCGCGAAGTGGAGCGCGCCCGCGAACTGACCGACGACGCACGCGGCGCCTATATCAATAAGCTGCGCGCAACGGTCCGTGCCTATAGTGTCAATATCCGGCGTTTGGGTGAGCTGTCCGGCATCTCGGTCGAGGTGGATCAGCCGCACCTGGACAACGACGATGCCGCCTTGAGCCAGGCTGGCTTGACCGTTCGTTTCGACTTTGACCAGAAGGGTCTGATGGGGCTCAACGATGGTGAAGCGTCGGGTGGCCAGCAGGTGATGAAGTCGCTGATCCTGCTGATCGGCCTGATGATGGATGAGACCAACCCGTCCGGCTTTGTCTTTATCGATGAGCCGTTCGCTCACCTGGATGTGCTGAACATCGACAAGGTGGGGGCATTCCTGAAGGCGACGCAGGCTCAGTATCTGATCACTACGCCGCTGACACATAACCTGAATGCCTTCGCGCCGAGCGAACTGACGCTGTGTACTTACAAGAAGCGCCCCAGCGAGCGCTGGGCGCCAGTCATTACCCAGACTCGTCGCCGCCTGGACGTGAACCGTAGCCGTTGAATCCTTGCATGCGGACGACGAACCGCGTCGCGCCGCCTTAACCGGGAGTGTCTGCCGTGGATCATGAAGCAGTACAGGCCTTCTGTGCCGGCTTGCCCGGTGCAACGGTCGACGTGAAGTGGCAGGTCGACCTGGTTTACTCGGTAGGCGGCAAGATGTTCTGCGTCATGTGCAGCAACCTTGCCCAATCGACCGGCTTGTCGCTCAAGGTGGATCCGGAACGTTTCCTTGAATTGACCGATCAGCCCGGTATTACGCCAGCCCCTTATCTGGCAAGACACCATTGGGTGCGGCTGGATCACCCGGGCGTCCTGCCCGAAGCACGATTGACCGAACTCCTGCACCAGTCCTATTCACTGGTGCGCGCCAAGCTGCCCAAGAAGCAGCGCGATGCTTTGCCATCGCTGAACCCTTTTCCAGGATCGACCGCATGAAACAAGTTTTCCACTATTTCGCTCCCTGCCCGCGCGGCCTGGAGTCCGTCCTGGCCGACGAGCTGAAGAGCCTCGGCGCCCAACAGCTGGCACCGACCGATGGTGGCGTGGCGTTCAGCGGTGACTGGGACCTGATGCTGCGCGCCAATCTATATAGTCGTATCGCCAGCCGTATTCTCTGGCGCCTGGTTGAGAAGCCCTATCGCAGCGAGGACGATATCTATAAGGCGGCTCGCGCGATCGAATGGCCGTCGCTGTTCGATGTCGAGCGCACCATTAAGGTGGCGGTGACCGGCGTGGGCAGCAAGCTGCGCAGTCTCGACTTCATCGCCCTCAAGGTGAAGGACGCCGTTTGTGACAGCTTCCGCGCCCATTGCGATGCCCGGCCCAGTGTCGATACCGCCAATCCGGATATCCGCATTCATGTCTTTCTGACCGAGCGTCAGCAGACCCTCTATCTGGACACCAGCGGTGAAGCCTTGTTCAAGCGTGGCTATCGTCGCGCCACCGGTGATGCCCCGCTGCGGGAGAATCTGGCGGCAGGCATCGTACGCCTGAGTGGCTGGCAGCCTGGCGAAGCATTGCTGGACCCGATGTGTGGCAGCGGCACGATCGTGATCGAAGCCGCCATGATGGCGCGCAATATTGCACCTGGCCTGAAGCGGCATTTTGCCTTCGAGCGTTTCAAGCAATTTGATGCGCCGCAATGGGAAGGGCACAAGCAAGCCGCGATTGCGGCGGAGCTGCCGGCAACGGCGCTTGCCATCTATGGCAGTGACGATACGCCGGACGTGTTGCTCGCTGCCCGGGCGAATATCGCCGAAGCCGGTTTGCAGGACTGCATCGTGCTGGAAGAAGCGGACGCGCTTGAGCGTAGCGCGCCGGCAGATAGCGGTGTACTGATCTGCAACCCCCCATACGGCATCCGTCTCGAAGAACAAACCTGGCTGGATGCGCTGTACCCGATGCTGGGCCATGCGCTCAAGCAGCGCTTTGCGGGTTGGCGCGCCTATTACTTCACGGCCGACCTGCGCCTGGCCAAGCTGATCCGCCTTTCCGCCAGCAAGCGGACGGTGCTGTTCAACGGCCCGCTGGAGTGCCGCTTGTTCGAATATCGCATGGTTCCGGGCAGCAACCGCAAACCGGAATAAGCACCTGCTCCGCCAGTCGACATATATAGATATGTGTCAGGCAAGGCAGAGCACCAATGAAACGCCCCGCTTGCGGGGCGTTTTGCATGGGGTTTTGGGTTTTTTGGGGTTTTCTGCGCTGATTTCAATCGCCGCTGTAGGTAGTCAGCGCGGAGC